>NZ_JAAOLH010000018.1:0-129996 GCF_011602315.1 Micromonospora sp. CMU55-4 | reverse complement strand
GTGCCGTGCGCCTTGATGGTCAGATCTCGGCGGGGCCGGTGCGCGGACGTCCGGGACGGGCGTCCGTGCCTCCTTACTCTATCGCCGCGGACCGTCTCCGCTGAGGTCGTGTGGCCCCGCGAATGCTCGTTCCGACGTCGTTTCAGACAACCGTCCACGCTCAGGAGGTGTTCCGGGACCCCTGCCTGTACGCGCAGAGCGAAATTCGACCGGCGGCAGAGGGCCGGCCGAGCAGACCTGGGCGGCGTCACACACCCGCCGCGCTTGTCCACAACCTGTGGACGGAATCTCCACCGCCTGTGGACAACTTCCCCGGGGGGAGATTTCTTCCCACCCCACCCCGCCTCGCCGCCAGGCGGATCGGACATCCGCCACTCGGCGGGACGCCGGCCGCGAGCGTGACAACGGGGGCGGAAACGGCGACGCCGGGCCGGAGTCGCACTCCGGCCCGGCGTCGCGTCGCCCGTGACGAAGGTGGGGTCAGTGCCCCGCCTTCGCGTGGTACTCGTCCACGATCTCCTGCGGGATCCGGCCCCGGTCGGAGATGTCCTTGCCGGCCTTCTTGGCCCACTCGCGGATGGCCCGGTTCTGCTCGCGGTCGGCGGTCGCGCCGCCCCGGCCCCGAGCGGCCCGGCCACCCACGACCACACCCCCGCGACCGACCTTCGTTCCGTTCGCGATGTACGGCGCGAATACGTCACGCAATTTCTCCGCGTTGGATGCGGAGAGGTCGATCTCGTACTGCACGCCGTCGAGCGCGAACTTGACGGTTTCGTCAGCGTCCCCGCCGTCCAGGTCATCGACCAGCTTGTGAATGATCTGCTTGGCCACGTCCCACATTCCTTTCGAGCAGGGTGCTGCTCCTGCAATACTCGCAAGAGCACAATAACCCGTCCGGCGCTTGTTCCGTCAATAGGACGGGGTAACGAGCCGGAGAAGCTTTGCGGGAGCGCCTACTCCGGCCGGACCAACGGGAACAGGATCGTTTCCCGAATTCCCAGCCCGGTCAGCGCCATCAGCAGGCGGTCGATTCCCATTCCCATGCCACCGGACGGCGGCATTCCATACTCCATCGCTCGGAGAAAATCCTCGTCCAGCCGCATCGCCTCGTCGTCGCCGCGCGCCGCGAGCTGCGCCTGGGCGACCAGCCGATCCCGCTGCACGACCGGGTCGACCAGCTCCGAGTACGCGGTACCCAGCTCGAATCCCAGCACGTACAGGTCCCACTTCTCGGCCAGGCCCGGCTCACTGCGGTGGGCCCGGGTCAGCGGGCTGGTCTCCTCCGGGTAGTCGCGGACGAACGTGGGCGCCTGAAGCGACGGCACCACGAGTTCCTCGAACAACTCCTCAGCCAGCTTGCCCGGTCCCCACTTCGGGTCGACGGAGAGACCGACCTTGTCCGCGTACTCGACCAGCCGTGCCCTTTCGGTGCGGACGGTGACCTCCTCACCGAGTGCTTCGGAAAGGACACCGAACAGTGTCACCGAGCGCCACTCGCCGCCCAGATCGAACTCACGCCCGTCGGCGTGGGTCACCACGGTCGATCCGGCGACCGCGATCGCGGCCTGCTGTACGAGATTTCGGGTCAGCTCGGCCATCGTGTCGTAGTCGCCGTACGCCTGGTACGCCTCCAGCATCGCGAACTCCGGCGAGTGCGAAGAGTCGATGCCCTCATTACGGAAGTTACGGTTGATCTCGAAGACGCGGTCGACGCCACCGACCACCGCGCGCTTGAGAAACAGTTCCGGCGCGATTCGCAGATACAGATCCGTGTCGAGCGCATTGCTGTGGGTCACGAATGGGCGGGCCGCCGCGCCACCGTGCAGCAGTTGCAGCATCGGGGTCTCGACCTCGATGAAGTCCTGCCCGTGCAGCGTGTCCCGCAGGCTGCGGACGGCGGTGGCCCGGGTGCGGACCATCTGCCGGGCCTGCGGGCGGACCACCAGGTCCACGTAGCGCTGGCGGACCCGGGACTCCTCGCTCAGCGGCTTGTGCGCCACCGGCAGCGGGCGCAGCGCCTTGGCGGTGACCACCCATTCCTCGGCCAGCACGGACAGCTCGCCGCGCCGGCTGGTGATCACCTCGCCGGTCACGCCGACGTGGTCGCCGAGGTCGACCAGGCGCTTCCAGTCCGCCAGCCGCTCCGGCCCGACCCGGTCCAGCGAGAGCATCGCCTGGAGTTCGGTGCCGTCACCGTCGCGAAGCGTCGCGAAGCAGAGCTTGCCGGTGTTGCGAATGAAGATCACCCGGCCGGTGACCGAGGCGCGGTCGCCGGTGGCGGTGTCGGTGGGCAGGTCGGCGTAGCGCTCGCGCAGCTGCGCGAGCGTCGTGGTGCGCGGGAAACCCACCGGGTACGGCTCGGTGCCCTCGGCGAGCATCCGGTCCCGCTTCTCCCGGCGGACCTTCATCTGCTCGGGAAGGTCGTCGGCGGGGTCTGCTGGCAGGGCGTTCTGCTCGGTCACGGCACGCTTCCTCAGGCCTTGGGAACATCGGCGGGGTCAGCACATGAGCGTACTCAAGCGGCCTGGCGGCCGTTACGGGATAACCTGCCCGTCATGACCGACCCCACTGCGGCGCTCTCGTTCGGCGCCGCCGCGGCCGAGTACGACCGGTTCCGTCCCCGTTATCCCCGGGCCGCGTTGCGCTGGGCACTGGACGGGCTGCACGACGCCCGGGTGGTCGACCTCGGCGCGGGCACCGGCATCCTCACCCGGGGACTGCTGGCGCTCACCGCGGACGGGACGGTGGCTCAGGTCGTACCCGTGGAACCGGATCCGGGGATGCGGGCGCAACTGGCCGCCGCCACGCCGGGCACGACGGCGCTCGCGGGCAGCGCCGAGGCCGTGCCGCTGCCGGACGGGTCGGTGGACGCGGTGCTGGTCGGGCAGGCCTACCACTGGTTCGACAGGGAGCGGGCGCACGCCGAGGCCGCGCGCGTCCTGCGCCCGAGCGGCACGTTCGCGCCGGTCTGGAACATCCGGGACGAGCGGGTCGGGTGGGTGGCGGAGCTGACCCGGATCGCGCACCTCGGGGACAACGCGGGCGACGTGACGCAGCGGTACGCGGACTTCGGCGCCGCCTTCACCGCTGTCGAGATCGGCGAGTTCGCCCACGCGACCACGCTCACGCCGGACGAGGTGGTGAGCATGCTGCACACCCGCTCGTTCTGGCTGACCGCCGACGCGGACGAGCGGCGACGGGTGGACGCGGAGCTGGCGGAGCTGTTCGCCACCCACCCCGACCTGGCCGGCCGGGAGACGGTCGAGCTGCCCTACCGCACGATGGTGCTCCGGGCCCGGCGGCGTTAAAAAGGGGCCCCTCCTCTACCGGAGGCGTTAACAGGGGGCCCTTCCTTGCACCTCAGGTGTTGCGGTCGTAGACCATCCGCAGGCCGATCAGCGTGATCATCGGCTCGTGGTGGGTGATGGTGTGGCACTCGCCGAGCACCAGCGACGCCAGGCCGCCGGTGGCGATGACCGCCTTGACCCCGCCCAGCTCCTCGGACATCCGCTCGACGATGCGGTCCACCTGACCGGCGAAGCCGAAGTAGAGCCCGGCCTGGAGACACTCGACCGTGTTCTTGCCGATCACCGAGCGCGGGCGGGTCGCCTCCACCTTGCGCAACTGCGCGGCGCGGGCGGCCAGCGCGTCGAAGGAGATCTCGATGCCCGGCGCGAACGCCCCGCCGAGGAACTCCCCCCGGCTGCTGATCACGTCGAAGTTGGTGGTGGTGCCGAAGTCCACCACGATCGACGGCCCGCCGTAGAGCGTGTACGCGGCAAGCGTGTTCACCACGCGGTCCGCGCCCACCTCCTTCGGGTTGTCGATGGCGAGCTGGACGCCGGTGCGGACGCCGGGCTCGACGATCACGCTGGGCAGGTCGGCGTAGTACCTGTCGAGCATGGTGCGCAACGAGCGCAGCGCGGCCGGCACTGTCGAGCAGGCGGCCACCCCGGTGATCTCCACAGCGTCACCGGCGAGCAGCCCGCGGAACATCAGCCCCAGTTCGTCCGCGGTGGAGCGGGCGTCGGTCTTGATGCGCCACGAGTGCACCAGCTTGTCGCCGTCGAAGGTCGCCAGCACGGTGTTCGTGTTTCCGATGTCGATGCAGAGCAGCACAGCGGCAGCCTAGACGTCGCGCAGGTCGAGGGCGATGTCCAGGATCGGCGAGGAGTGGGTGAGCGCGCCGACGGAGAGGAAGTCGACGCCCGTCGCGCCGTACTCGGCGGCCATCGGCAGCGTCAGCCCGCCGGTGGCCTCCAGCTCCGCCCGGTCGCCCACCGACGCCACCACCTCGCGCAGCTGTGCCGGGGTCATGTTGTCCAGCAGCAGGAACTTCGCGCCCGCCTCGACCGCCTCCACCGCCTCGGCCGGCGTGTCCACCTCGACCTGCACCGGGACGTCGGGGAACGCCTCCCGGACCCGGCGGAACGCGGCGCTGATCCCGCCCGCGGCGACCTTGTGGTTGTCCTTGATCATGGCGACGTCGTACAGGCCCATCCGCTTGTTGGTGCCGCCGCCGGCCCGGACCGCGTACTTCTCCAGCGCCCGCAGGCCCGGCGTGGTCTTGCGGGTGTCCAGCACCGTCGCCTTCGTACCGGCCAGCTCGTCGGCCCAGGCCCGGGTGTGCGTCGCCACGCCGGACATGCGGGACAGCAGGTTCAGCGCCGTCCGCTCGGCGGTCAGCAGCAGCCGGGTCGGGCCGGTCACAGTGGCCAGCACGTCGCCGCGCGCCACCCGCTGCCCGTCGTGGGCCACCACCGACACCTCGACCGTACGCCCGGCGCCGGTCACGTCGGCGACCAGCTCGAACACGGCGGCGGCCACCGGCAGCCCGGCCACCACGCCGTCGGCGCGCGCCACCAGATCGGCCGTGTCCTGCTGCTCGTCCGGGATGGTGGCCACGCTCGTCACGTCGAGGAAGTCGGGCCCGAGGTCCTCGTGCAGCGTGTCCAGGATGATCCGCCGGACCCGCTCCGGGTCCAGGCCACCGTCGCGCAGCGCCTGCTCCGTCGACTCCCTCATCAGTGCTTCTCCTCCCAGCGCTCGGCCACCCGGCCGTCCGTATCCACCTCGGCCACCAGGTGGCCCAGCCACCGCTCGTCGGCCGTCGGGAAGTCCTCCCGCCAGTGACAGCCCCGCGTCTCCTGCCGGGCGTACGCGGCCGCGACCAGCGTCGACGCCACGGTGAGCAGGTTCGTCGCCTCCCAGTCGGCGGTACGCGGCACGCCCCGCCCCGCGCCCAGCCCGGTGAGCGCGGCGGCGGTGGCCTCCAGCGTCCGCGCCGACCGGAGCACGCCCGCGCCCCGCGTCATCGCCCGTTGCAGTTCCGCCGTGCCGGACGCCGGCACCAGCGCGCCCGGGCCGCCGATCCAGGCGCCGGTCTCCGCCGGGCGGGCCTGCTCGGGCAGCCCGGCGGCGATGTCCTCGGCGATCCGGCGGGAGAAGACCAGCCCTTCCAGCAGCGAGTTGCTGGCCAGCCGGTTCGCGCCGTGCACGCCGGTGCAGGCGACCTCGCCGCAGGCGTACAGGCCGGGGATTGAGGTACGGCCGCGCAGGTCGGTCCGGACGCCGCCGGAGGCGTAGTGGGCGGCCGGCGCGACCGGGATCAGGTCGGTCGCCGGGTCCACGCCGATGGCCAGGCACGACGCGACGATGGTGGGGAACCGCCGGGCCAGGAAGTCACCGCCGAGGTGCAGGGCGTCCAGGAACACGTGGTCCGCGCCGGACGCGAGCAGCACCCGGTGGATGCCCTTGGCGACCACGTCCCGGGGCGCCAGCTCGGCCAGTTCGTGCTGGCCCACCATGAACCGCTTGCCGTCGCCGTCGACCAGGTGCGCGCCCTCGCCGCGCAGCGCCTCGGAGACCAGCGGCTGCTGGGCCAGCCCCGCGCCCGGCCCGCCGGGCGGCACGATCAGCGCGGTCGGGTGGAACTGCACGAACTCCACGTCGGTGACGGCCGCGCCGGCGCGCAGCGCCAGTGCCACCCCGTCGCCGGTGGACACCGCCGGGTTGGTGGTGGCGGCGAAGATCTGCCCCATCCCGCCGGTGGCCAGCACGACCGCGCGGCCGAGGATCGCGCCGACGCCGTCCTCGCTGCCCTCGCCGAGCACGTGCAGCGTGATCCCGCAGGCCGGACCGAGCCCGCCCGGCCCGTCGCCGGGGGCGCGCAGCAGGTCCAGCACCAGCGCGTGCTCGACCAGCCGGATCCACGGGTCGCGGCGTACCGCGTCGTGCAGCGCCCGCTGCACCTCCGCGCCGGTGGCGTCACCGCCGGCGTGCACGATCCGGTCGGCGCGGTGGCCGCCCTCCCGGGTCAGCATCAGCGACCCGTCCGCGTTGCGGTCGAACTCCGCCCCGATCCGCATCAGCTCGCGCAGCCGGGTCGGGCCCTCGGCCACGAGCGCGCGGACCGCCGCCGGGTCGCAGAGGCCGACGCCGGCCACCTCGGTGTCGTACGCGTGCGCGTCCGGCGTGTCCGCCGGGTCCAGTACGGCGGCGATGCCGCCCTGCGCCCAGCGCGTCGAACCCTCGTCCATGTCGACCTTGGTGACCACAGTGACGTGCAGACCCGCCTCGCGCAGGTGCAGCGCGGCGGTCAGCCCGGCCACGCCGGAGCCGACCACGATCACGTCTGTCGTCTCCACCCACCCGGGGGCGGGCGCGGCGAGCAGCCGGGGCAGCGTCGGCAGGTCGACGGTGGGTAGGTCCATGAGCACAGTCAACCCGAAGCGAACTCGGCTCGGGCGCGGGGGGCGTGACGAGTGCCCTCGGCTACCTCGTCCGGCGCGGCAGGGCAGCCGGTCCGGCGCCCTTGAGCGAGGTGGTCACCGTACGGTCGCTGAGCCATAGGTAGCAGCGCACGCCCCGGTCGCCGACCGCCCAGCGACCGGCGGCGGGCGGGCGGACCACCACGTCGCTGCGGTAGCGCAGGAACGCGTCGGCGGGCACCCCGGCGTAGCGGGCGATCACGGCGAAGCAGCCGTCGTAGAGGGGAACCCAGTCCTCCGGCTTCTTCGGGTACGGGCGGTCCGGCGCCGCCCACACGCCGACGAACTCCGCGTCGTGCGCGACAGCGCAGTCGACCGGGGTGAGCCGCTGCACCCGGCCCGCCTCCCGGGTGGTGCGCTGGCAGCCCAGCCGCAGCGGGGAGGGCGGCTTGAGCGCGTCGCGCAGGCTGCCGGTACGGGTGACCACGGTGGCCGCCGCCTCGACCGTGGTCAGCTCGGTCAGGTCGCACCGGTACCAGCGGGAGCCGGCCGTCCAGCCGAGGGCGGTCGGCACCGCCACCGCCAGCCGGAGGCGTCCGGCGCGCCAGTCGTCACCCACGTACCCGCTGGCCCGTTTGTCGCAGTCGGCGAACGCGGTACGCATCTCCGGTGAGGCGAGCGCCGGCGGGGCGGGCCGGTCGGCGGTGAACGCCCCGACGTGCACGGTCTCCACCCGGTGCGGCAGTTCGCAGCCGACCGGCGCGTACGCGGACAGGCCGACGCTCGGGATGAAGTCGGCGACCTGGCAGACCTCTGCGGCCGGGGTGAACGGCCCGGGTGCGGCCATCGCAGGCCAGTCGTCGGCGAGGTCGCCGTCCAGGCCGCCGGTGCCGGCGCAGCCGGTCAGAGCGGCGCTCGCGACCATCGCGGCGACCAGGAAGCTCATCGCACGGCGCATCGCGGCCTCCCCCAGCCGACGACCGTCGATCCCCGACGGTCCGCCCAGGGTAGCCGAAAATGACCTTCCGGTGACAGACCGCGTTCCCCGCTCTTCCGCCCCGTCGATCTTGCACTAACCGCCTCGACAAACCGCCTGAAAGGGGTGGCGGAGGGACCGCGATCGCAAGATCAACGGGGAGAGGCGGCCAGGGGGTTGGGGACGGGGGCGCCTGCGGTGCCGGGGGCGGCCGTGGCCGGGTCGGCGGTCAGGTCCACGACCTTGTTGTCGGCGTCGACGTGGACCACCTTCGGGCGGTACGTGCGGGCCTCGGCGTCGTCCATCTGCCCGTACGAGATGAGGATGACCAGGTCACCGGGGTGCACCAGGTGCGCGGCGGCGCCGTTGATGCCGATCACGCCGCTGCCCCGCCGCCCCGGGATCACGTACGTCTCCAGCCGCGCGCCGTTCGTGATGTCCACGATCGCCACCTGCTCGCCGGGGAGCAGGTCCGCCGCGTCGAGCAGATCCTCGTCCACAGTCACCGAGCCGACGTAGTGCAGGTCGGCCTGGGTCACGGTGGCGCGATGGATCTTCGACTTGAGCATGGTCCGGAACATCGGGGTGCCTTTCCGCATTCGTGGTGGGGTCAGGGACGCGGCGCGAGGTGGATCGCCGTGTTGTCGATCAGGCGGGTGGCGCCGACCCAGGCCGCGATCAGCAGCCGGGCCGGCCCGTCGACCGGGCCGGGTTCCAGCTCGGTGTCGGTGAGCACCAGGTAGTCGAGGCGGGCGGCCGGGTTGTCGAAGGCCCGGTGGGCGGCCGCGAGCACCGCGCCCGCGTCCTCGCCCCGCTCGGCCGCCGCCGCCCCGGCCCGCAGCGCTACGGACAGGCTCAGCGCCGCCTCCCGCTCCGCCGCCGACAGGTAACGGTTGCGGCTGGACAGGGCCAGGCCGTCCGGTTCGCGTACGGTCGGCACGCCGACGATCTCGGTCGGCACGTCGAGGTCGCGGACCATCCGGCGCACCAGGGTGAGCTGCTGGTAGTCCTTCTCGCCGAAGAAGGCCAGGTCGGGCTGCGTGAGCTGGAGCAGCTTCATGACCACCGTGAGCACGCCGTGGAAGAAGCCGGGACGGCTCAGACCCTCCAGGTCCTCGCCGAGCGGCCCCGGGTTCAGCCGTACCGTCGGCTGCCCCTCCGGGTACATCTCGGCCACCGGCGGCGCGAACACCGCGTCCACCCCCACCCGGCGGCAGATCTCCAGGTCCGTGTCGAGCGTGCGCGGGTAGCGGTCGAAGTCCTCGTTCGGGCCGAACTGCAGCGGGTTCACGAAGATCGTCACGATGACGTGGTCGGCCCGCTCGCGGGCGGCCCGCAGCAGCATCTCGTGCCCGGCGTGCAGCGCGCCCATGGTCATCACCACGCCGACCGTGCCGGTCATCGCCTCGCGGGCGGCCGCCAGCTCCTTGCGCGTGTGCAGCACCTCGGCCATCAGGCCGCCACCTCGATTCCGTCCAGCACGTCCCGGAGGGCGGCCGCGTCCGCCGGGCGCAGGCGGCCGACCGCGACGGCGCGGTCCGCCGTCCGTCGTGCCAACGCCAGATACGCGGGTACGGATTCCGGCGCGGTCCGCGCCAGCCGGTCCAGATGCCGGCGTACGGTGCCCGCGTCGCCCCGCGACACCGGGCCGGTCAGCGCGTCGTCGCCCAACCGCAGCGCGTTCTCCAACGCGGCCCGCAGCAGCGGGGCGAGCACTTTCTCCGGCCGCTCCACGCCGGCGTCACGCAGCCGGTCCGACGCCTCGTTGACCAGCGTCACCAGGTGGTTCGCGCCGTGCGCGAGCGCCGCGTGGTAGAGCGGCCGGTCGGTCTCGCCGACCCACTCCGGCACACCGCCCAGGTCGGCCACCAGCCGGGCCGCGAACGCGCGCAGCTCGGCCGGGGCGGTCACGCCGTACGAGATGCCGGGCAGGCGGGACAGGTCGTCCGGCGTACCGGTGAAGGTCATCGCCGGGTGCAGCGCGAGCGGCCGGGCGCCGGCCTCGGCGGCCGGGGCCAGCACGGCCAGCCCGTGCGCGCCGGACGTGTGCGCCACCACCTGGCCGGGGCGCAGCGCGCCGCTCGCGGCCAGGTCGGCGATCACGCCCGCGAGCGCGTCGTCGGGGACGGCGACGATCAGCAGGTGGGTGGCGGCACGCGCCACCTCGGACGCGGAGCGGTGCGGGGTCTCGGGCAGCAGCAGCGCCAGCCGGGCCCCTGTCGCGCCCGAGGCGCCGGACGCGGCGACCACGCGGTGGCCGGCGGCGGCGAGAGCCGCGCCCAGCGTGGCGCCGACCCGGCCGGCGCCGAGCACGCCGACGGCGAGGGTACGCGGGAAGACGAGCGGGGCAGCGGTGGCCCGGTGGCGCAGCGGTGCGCTCATGGCGGCGATCCAGTCCTCGAAGGGGGTACCGGTCGATGGCAAGTATGCGCCCGGGTGACAGACCGGAAACAAGAAGGTGTGAAAACCTTCACCGGCCGCCCGAAGAGGCCGCTGCGGTGGCGGGCAAACCGCACTTTCGGGTACGTCCCGTAGGGTCGGCGGGTGACCACCCCGCTGCGCTGGCGCGACGCGATGGAGCAGGCGTTGTACGGGCCGGACGGGTTCTTCGTCTCCGGCGCCGGCCCAGCCGCGCACTTCCGCACGAGCGTGCACGCCTCACCCGTCTTCGCCGCCTGCCTGCTGCGGCAACTCGAAGCGGTGGACGCGGCGCTGGGCCACCCGGACCGGCTGGACGTGGTGGACGTGGGCGCGGGCCGGGGCGAACTGCTCCGGGCCCTGCTGGCCCGGGCCGCACCCGAGCTGTCCGCCCGGATCCACCCGGTGGCAGTGGAACGAGCCACCCGCCCGCCGGACCTGCCTCCGGAGATCGACTGGCGAACCGACATCCCCGACGGCATCACCGGCCTGCTCCTGGCCACCGAATGGCTGGACAACGTCCCGGTGGACGTGGCGGTCCACACCCAGGCAGGCTGGCGCCTCCTCCTGGTGAACCCGAGAACCGGCGAGGAGACGCTGGGCCCGCCCCCGTCCCCCACCGAAACCACCTGGCTGACCCACTGGTGGCCCCCGGCCCTCCCGCGCAACGCCCCGTTGACCAAGGAGTTTGCGGACGTGGAGAGCTCGGATCAGGACACAAACTCCTTGATCAACGCCGTTGGTGGGGGCGGCAGCAGCGGTGGGCGGGCGGAGATCGGGGTGGGGCGGGATCTGGCCTGGGCGGGGGCCGTCGGGAAGGTGGCGCGGGGGCTGGCGCTTGCGGTGGACTACGGGCATCTGCGGGACTCGCGTCCCCTGGACGGGACGTTGACCGGGTATCGGGGTGGGCGGCAGGTGCCGCCGGTTCCGGACGGGTCGTGCGACGTGACGGCGCACGTCGCCATGGACTCGGTCGCCTCCGCCGGTGAGCGGGTCGCGCGGTGCGCGTACTCAGTGGTCTCTCAGCGGGAGGCGTTGCGGGCGCTCGGGGCCGACGGCGGGCGACCGCCGCTGAGCCTGGCCTCCCGCGACCCGGCCGGCTACCTGCGGGCGCTCGCCGCGGCGTCGGCGGCGGCCGAGCTGACCGACCCGGCCGGGCTCGGCGGGCACCTGTGGCTGCGGCAGCCGGTCGGCGTCGCGCTCGACGCGGTCGTGGCACGATGACGGGCATGACCACGGACGCCGCCGACCTCCGCGAGCTCACAGTCGGCACCGGCGCGGGCGGTGAGCAGCTCGGCACCGACATGGTGCTCAACATCGGGCCGCAGCACCCCTCGACGCACGGCGTGCTGCGGCTGAAGCTGGTGCTCGACGGCGAGCGGGTGGTCGCCGCCGAACCGATCGTCGGCTACATGCACCGGGGAGCGGAGAAGCTCTTCGAGGTACGCGACTACCGGCAGATCATCGTGCTGGCGAACCGGCACGACTGGCTGTCGGCGTTCTCCAACGAGCTGGGCGTGGTGCTCGCGGTCGAGCGGCTGATGGGCATGGAGGTGCCGGAACGCGCCACCTGGCTGCGGATGGCGCTGGCCGAGCTGAACCGGGTGCTCAACCACCTGATGTTCCTCGGCTCGTACCCGCTGGAGATCGGCGCGATCACGCCGATGTTCTACGCGTTCCGGGAACGGGAGACCATCCAGGCCGTGATGGAGGAGGTCTCCGGCGGCCGGATCCACTACATGTTCAACCGGGTCGGCGGCCTGAAGGAGGAGGTGCCGTCCGGCTGGACCGGACGCGCCCGCGCCGCCATCGCCGAGGTACGCCGCCGGATGCCCGACCTGGACAACCTGATCCGGCGCAACGACATCTTCCTGGCCCGTACCGTCGGGGTCGGCGTGCTCTCCGCCGCCGACGCCGCCGCGTTCGGCGCGTCCGGGCCGGTCGCCCGCGCCTCCGGGCTCGACCTCGACCTGCGTCGCGACGAGCCGTACCTGGCCTACGACCAGCTCGACGTGCCCGTGGTGACGAAGACCGCCGGGGACTGTCACGCCCGCTTCGAGGTGCTGCTCGACCAGGTGTACGTCTCGCTCGACCTCGCCGAGCAGTGCCTGGACCGGGTGGACCGGATCAGCGGGCCGGTGAACACGCGGCTGCCGAAGGTGCTGAAGGCGCCGGAGGGGCACACGTACGCCTGGACCGAGAACCCGCTCGGCATCAACGGCTACTACCTGGTGTCCCGGGGCGAGAAGACGCCGTGGCGGATGAAGCTGCGCACCGCCTCGTACGCGAACGTGCAGGCGCTGTCGTCGCTGCTGCCCGGCTGCCTGGTGCCCGACCTGATCGCCATTCTCGGCTCGATGTTCTTCGTGGTCGGCGACATCGACAAGTGATCGTGGGCGCTCAGCGCCAGCGGTCGGCGGTGTCCCGCTGCTGGCCGTGGGCGCCGCGCTCCGAGCCTCGCCATTCCGGTTCCGGCTGACGCCACTGCGGTTCCGGCTGACGCCACTCCGGCTCGGCCGGACGCCACTGCGACTCGCCCTGGCGCCACTCCGGTTCGGGTTGACGCCAGTCCGGCTCGAACTCGCGGCGCTGCGAATCGGCCGGACGCCTCTCCGGCTCCGGCGGACGCCACTGCGGTTCCGGCTGACGCCACTGCGGCTCGGGCTCGGGCTCGCGGCGCGCCGATTCGGGCTGACGCCACTCCGGGGGCGGCTGGCGCCACTCCGGCTGGCCGCTGCGCTGGGTCGGCGGCCGCCACTCGTCCGGCACCGGCACCCCGCCGGCCGGCAACGCCGGGTGGCCGTCACCCGGCCCACCCGCGTCCGCCCTGCCGCCGCGCACCGACGCCCATCGGTCCTCGATCCGGTACTCCGTGCCGGCGCTGTCGGCGTGCATCGCGGCCCGTCGCTCCCCGAGGCGGATCTCCCGGCCCGCGTCGTCGTCGCGGACCGCCGCCCAGCGGTTACCCGCACGCAGCTCGGACCAGTGATCGCCGTCCGCCCGGTCCCGGCCTTCCCGCGCGTCCAGGGCCCCGGACGCGCCCGGTTCGCTGTGCCGGACGGCCGGTTCGCTGTGCCGCGCGGCGGGTTCGCTGTGCCGCGCGGCGGGTTCGCTGTGCCGCGCGGCCGGTGGCCAGGCCGGAACGTCGGCCGCGCCGCCCGGCGCCCAGCCGGCCCGGTCGTCGCCCGACCACTGTCGCTGCTCCTGGGCCGCAGCCCGGCCCTGATCGTCCGACCAACGGCCACCCACGGACCAGCCCTGCTCCCCGCCGACGCCCGCCCACGGATGCTCGGCGCCCGCGCGTCCGGCGTCGGCAGGCGAGTGCCCGTCACCCGGCCCGAAGCCGTCGTCCCGCGCACTCCCGACCCGGCGGCCGTACCCGGAGCGCTCGCCACCCGCCGGAGCACCCCAGCCGCTGTCGTCCGTGCCGGTCCATCCCGCGTCGGCCCGGTCCTCGCGGCCCCGCTCACGCTGCCCCGCGCCCCGGTGATCGGCCGGGTCGCCGCCCCGGGAGCGGTCCTCGTCCGACCAACCGCCGGGGAATCCGCCGTACCGGGAGCCGGTCGGCTCGGCGCCACCGCCGACGATGGTGTGCCGGGTGGTGACGTGCACGGTCTCGGTGTGGTGGACCACGCCCACCGGGCGGGACTCCGGCCGGGCGGCCGGTTCGGACACGCGCGCCGACCCGTACACGCCGCTCCCGGGCCGGTCCGGCGGGCGTACCGCCGCCCGCGCCGGCTCGGCGTCGTGGCGACCCGCCCGCGGCGGTTCGCCGTCGGGCTCGCCGCCGTAGCGGCCACCGGAGTACGCCGGACGAGCCGGTTCGTCCTCGTCGCGACCGGCCGGGTGGCCCCGATCCGCCTCGTACGCCCCGGCGGCCGGCACCCGGGCCGCGCCGCTCGGGCGATCCTGGGCGGGCGCGGAGGCCAGTCCCGCGGCGGCCGCATCGAGCCGATGCCGCACCGCCCCGGCCGCCTCCTCCGCCCGGCGTGCCTGGTCCAGCGCCTGGTTGCCGCGTTGAGCGGCGGCCACTATCTCGGCCCGCAGCTCCCGCCGGAGCTGCTCCAGCTCCTCGCGCAACTCCTCGGACGCCGCGCCGCCCGAACCGCCCTCCGGCCGCAGCGCGATGGACAGGCCGATCAGCACGACGGCGAGGATCGCCAGGACCGCGCCGAACCGGAGCGAGCCGTTGCCGTCGGCGATCAGCAGGATGAGCGCGGCCAGCGGCGCCAGCCCCACACCGGCCCAGAACAGGACTGTCAGCGGGGTGGGGTTGCGCTTGTCGGCAGGAGCGACCGAGGCGGGCATGGCTGAGCACAGTACCGAGAGTTCCACCTGAGGGGAACGGGTCGGCGTGACTCGATGTGCGGGCCTGCTGAGCAGGCAACCGCCCGGGGTGCGCGGCCGGTCGGCGCGCGTGGCGCCGGCCGGCCGCGGCGCGTCAGCTCGTGGCCAGCGCGGCGTCGGAGGAGAAGACCAGGCCGACGCTCGCGGCGCCGGTCTTCAGCGCGTTCTTGGTCTGCGGGCCGCCCGCGTCCAGCGAACTGAACGAGCCCGCCTTGAAGTCGTAGACCTCGACCAGACCGGCCTGGCACTTCGGCCGCTGCGGGCACTCCGGCGGACCGGCGAGCACGGTGGCCTGCCCGGAGCACTTCGCGGCCAGCTCGGAGAGCGTGGACACGCCGTACTTGTCGGCGAACGCCTTGGTCACCGCGAACGCGTTCTGGTCCTGCGCCTGGGACGGCTGGCCGAACACCAGGCCGGCCTTGTCGCCCTCGGTCTTCAGCGCGGCGACCGTCTTGTCCAGCTCCGGTGAGGAGACGGGCTGGGCGTCCTTGCCGTTGGCCTTGGTGTTGAGGAACTCCGCCATGGTGGCGGCGTACTCCGGGACGACCTGGATCTGCCCCTTCTCCAGAGCCGGGCCGTACAGCTCCCGGTTGCCGATCGTCTGCACCTTGACCTGGTAGCCCGCCGCCTCCAGCGCGATCTTGTAGAGCTCGGCGATGGTCTGGCTCTCGCTGAAGTTGCCGGCGCCGACGGTGATCTGGCCGCCCGGGCCCTTCTCGATCCCGTCGGTCACGCCGTTGGCGGACGCGAACTCCTTCGCCGCCGCCTGGGGCGTCTTGCGGTCGACGTCGACTGCCCGGTTGAGCTGGATCAGCTTCGGGGTGTCGAGCTTCGCGGAGACCTTGTCCAGCGCGGCGACGAGCTGCGGCGTGGCCGCCTTCGCGTTGATCGCGGGAATGACGTTGTCGGTGTTCTGGAGCTTCTTGTCGTCGGTCAGGACGACGAGCTGGTCGCCCGCCACCGGGGCACAGCCGGCCCCCGAGGCGCCCTGCTCGGGCGCGTCGGTGCCGGACGAGCCGGCGTCGCCGCAGCCGGTGAGGAGAGCGGCCGCGGTGAGTGCGCCGAACGCCCCCGCGACCAGTCGTGTACGCGCACGCATGAGTGCCCGCCTTCCGTGTCCCGGCGCGACCCGTCGGGCCGGCCGCGTGTCCGACGGGCGAACCGGACGGCCACCCGCGACTCCAGCCAATATCCTCCGGACCCGACCGACAAACTCGGAGCGGTTTTCGTCACCCGATCGTCACCGGCGGCTCAACTTCCGGCCGTCGCAGCCGTCGCGCGGCGGTTCGCCCGGCGGCGGACCGGGCGCAGCGGACGCGGCGTGACGAGCCGCTCCACGATCGCGAGCAGCCCCTCGACGAGCAGCGCCAGCCCGGCGACCAGCACCCCGCCGGCGATGATCTGGCCGCCGCCGGCGGCGATGTCGAGCCCGAAGCCGGCCCGGATGATCTGGCCCAGCCCGCCGCCGTTGACGAACGAGGCCAGCGCGGCGGTGGCCACCACCTGCACGGCCGCGGTACGGAAACCGGCCGCCAGGTAGGGCACGGCAAGCGGCAGCTCCACCCGGCGCAGCACCTGCCCGCCGGACAGCCCCATCCCATGTGCCGCGTCCCGCGCCTCCGGGTCGGCCTGCCGCACCCCGGTGTACGCGTTCGCCAGCAGCGGCGGCACCGCGAAGACCGCGAGCGCCACCACCACCGCCGGCCGGCCGAAGCCGAGGAAGGTCAGCGGGAGGATGGTCAGCAGGGCCAGGGTCGGGATCGCCAGCGTGACGTTGGAGACCAGCAGCACCAGCCCGCCGCCCCGGCCGCTGTGCCCGAGCCACAGGCCGATCGGCCAGGCCACCAGGCATCCGAGCAGCACCGCCAGGGCGGACATGCTCAGGTGCTCGCCGAGGCGGTCCAGCACGCCGCCGGGATTGGTCCAGTTCAGCGGGTCGTTCAGCCAGACGACCGCCTGCTCGACGGGGTTCACCGGGCGGACCTCCCGCGCAGCCACGGGGTGAGCAGGCGGCCCACGCCGGCCAGCACCAGGTCCAGCACCAGCGCCAGCAGCACGCACAGCACCGTGCCGGTCATGATCTGTGCCTTGTAGAAGTTGTTCTGGAAGCCGGCGAAGATGAGCTGGCCGAGCCCGCCCCGGCCGACCACCACACCCACCGTGACCAGCGCGACAGTCGACACCGTCGCCAGCCGTACGCCGGTGAGGATGCCGGGCAGCGCCAGCGGCAGCTCGATCCGGAACAGCCGCCCCCACCGGCCGTACCCCATGCCCTCGGCGGCCTCCCGCACCTCCGGCGGCACCTGGTTCAGCCCGGCCAGCGCGTTGCGCACGATGACCAGCAGCGCGTACAGCGCCACCACGGTGAGCACGGTGATCGCGCCGATGCCCAGGTAGGGCGCGAGGAAGGCGAACAGCGCCAGCGACGGGACGGTGTAGAGCACCCCGGTCAGCGCAAGGATGGAGGCCGACAACGACCGGAACCAGTACGCGAGCACCGCGAGCGGCAGCGCCACCAGCGCGGCGATCACCACGGCCCGGGCGGTCAGCCAGGTGTGCTCACGCAGCGCGGCCAGGATCGTGTCAGAGTTGTCCCGCACGTACTGCCAGGAGAACCACGGATTACCCGGGTCGGCCCGGTAGCTCAGGTGGAGGGACACAGGTGGACGGTACCCCGGGGGACGCTGCCGGACACGGCGCGGCGTCGATCACGCTGGAACGCATCCGCAAGCGCTACCCGGACGGCACCGAGGCGGTACGCGAGCTGAGCCTGCAGGTCGGCGCCGGTGAGCTGGTGGTCCTGATCGGCCCGTCCGGCTGCGGCAAGTCGACGGTGCTACGGATGATCAACCGGCTGATCGAGCCGACCGGCGGGCGGATCCTGCTCGGCGACGACGACGTCACCCGGGTCGACCCGGTGGCGCTGCGCCGCCGCATCGGGTACGTCATCCAGAACGTCGGCCTCTTCCCGCACCAGACCGTCGCGGCGAACGTGGCGACAGTGCCGGGACTGCTGGGCTGGCCGAAGCAGCGCACCCGCGCCCGCGTCGGCGAGTTGCTGGAACTGGTCGGCCTCGACCCGGCCCAGTTCGGCCGGCGGTACCCGCACGAGCTGTCCGGCGGGCAGCGGCAGCGGGTCGGGGTGGCCCGGGCGCTCGCCGCCGACCCGGTGGTGCTGCTGATGGACGAGCCGTTCTCCGCGGTGGACCCGATCGTCCGGACCCGCCTGCAGGAGGAGTTCCTGCGCCTGCAGGCCGAGGTACGCAAGACGATCGTGCTGGTCACGCACGATCTCGACGAGGCGGTCCGGCTCGGCGACCGGATCGCGGTGCTCTCCGAGGGCGGCCGGCTGGAGCAGTACGACACGCCCGCCGCGCTGCTCGGGTCACCCGCCTCGGACTTCGTCCGCGAGTTCGTCGGCGCCGACCGGGGCATCCGGCGCCTCGCGGTGACCCCGGTGACCCGCGCGGTCCTCGACCCGCTCCCGGCCGACGGGGGCGCCGGCCTGCCCACTGTGGCGCTCGGCGACTCGGCGTACGACGCGCTCGGCGCGCTGCTCACCTCCGGCGCGGAGCACGCCGTGGTGACCGAGGAGGGCCGGGCGGTGGGCCTGCTCGCCCGTACCCGGGTGCTGGCGCTGGGCGCTGTGGACTGAGCTCAGGCCCGGCCGCCCAGGCTGGCCAGCCCGACGATCCAGCCGGCGAAGAAGCCGTACGTGACGCCGGTGCTGGCGGACTGGAACGCGGCGAACAGCGAGCCGTGCGGGCCGAGGAGCGTGGCGAGCAGGGCGCTGAGCCCGGCGGCGAGCACGTACGCGCCCCAGCCGGAGAGGAACTGGCTGCCTGAGGACGCCACCCGGTCGACCTGCGGGCCGGGCAGCAGGTAGAGCAGCGCAGCGGCCAGCACGATCAGCAGGATCGCGCGCAGGTTGGTGGCGAACACGCCCTCGTCGGCGTGCCACCGCCAGGACGGCCAGGCCAGCAGCCGCAGGAACCAGCCGCCCGCCCCGGTCGGGTCGGTGGCGCGCTGCGCCCAGTCCACGTACATCGGACTGCCGCCGACGGCGACCAGCAGGAACGCGGCGAGGGTGCCGGTGCCGGCGGCCGTGCCGTACCGGGAGACGGCGCGGGGGCGGTTGCTCAGAGCCATGCGACGGTCAGTTCCCGGCCGGTCGCGCCGGGCAAACCTGCGCAACCGTCCGGCCGTCGCCGGCCGGCGGGTCGTCATCGACGTCAGTGCTTCATCAGGTAGTCGATGAAGGCGGCGCGCAGCAACGGCGCGGACTCCTCGTAGCCGTGCCCGGTCAGCTCGCGCCAGAGCGCGTTCGCCTCGTCGATGGTCGGGCCGATCGAGTTCGGCGCGCCGTCCAGCGCGGCGGCCTCGTCGGCGTTGGGCAGGTGCCGCAGGACCGACCAGAAGAAGCCCACGTCGCGACGCTCGCGGGCCAGGTTGAACGCCTGCTCGCGCAACTCCTCGGTGGAGAGCTTGTCGAGCTCGTCGAAGGTGCGGCCGCCGGGGGCAGGAGTCTCGCTCATGCCGCCGAGCCTAACCGGCGAGATCAGCTCCGGCGCGCCGGACGCACGGCCGCGGTCGGGTCAGCGTTCGTCGGCGTCCCAGCGCCGGGGCTCGCTCTCCCAGCGCGGGGCCTCCCAGGCCTCCACCGGGGTGTCGTTCTGGCGTACCGGCAGCACCGACGGCCAGGTGTCGGCCGGCTCGGGCGCCGGGGTCATCCCCCAACCGCCGCTCGTCGCGCCGTCCCGCAGCGGGCGGACCGGAACCGGTCCCACAGTCGCCGGCGGCGCCGGGCGGGGCCGGCCGAACGTCTCCACCAGCCGGGTGACGAGCAGCCCCGCGCCGAGCGTGGCGCCGCCCAGCGCCCACCGGCCGACCGACCAGCCCTGCGGCACGGTCCAGGCCAGGAACACCACCACCAGGCATACCGCGAGCAGGGTGCCGAAGATGCCGCCGCGACGGCCGTACGCGCTGGTGCCGCCGAGCATCACCGTTCCGACCGCCAGCACGGTCCAGTCCAGGCCGGTGCCGGGCGCGACGGCGCCGTCCCCGTTCGCGGCGATCAGCACGCCGCCGAGCGCCGCCAGCACGGTGGACGCGACCAGCGCCAGCGCGGTCACCGTGGCGGCCACCGCGCCGCGCCGCCGGGCCGGGTCGGCGACCGGCCGGAACCGGCCGATCAGCCGGCGCACCGGCATCATCGCGGCGAACAGGCCACCGAGGACGGCCACCGCGGCGAAGCCCACGAAGAGGTACAGCGCGTTGCGGCGCGGGTCGTAGTCACTCTGCACCGCGACCGGCACGCTCCGGCGCTCCAGATAGACGATCACGCCGGCCGCCCCGGCCAGGCTCGCCGCCCAGCCGGGCACGTGCAGCACCACCACGGCCAGCGCGAGCGCCAGCCCGGCCGCCGCCGCCACCGCGAGCGCCGGCAGCAGCGCCTCCCGCATGCCGCGGTCGCCCTGCTCGGCGAAGTGCAGCGCGGCGGCCAGCGCGACCGGGCCGACCGCCAGGTTCACCGCGCCGGCCCGCAGGCTCAGGCCGGCGGCCAGGGTGAGCAGGCCGAGCGCGGCCACGTCGACGAGCAGCGTCTTCAGGGAGCCGCCGCGCAGCGCGTCCGCGTTCTCCCGCCAGAGCAGCCAGGTCACCGCGACCAGCGCGGCGAGCAGCACGAACTCCCAGAGCACGTGCACCGCGATGCGGTCCCGGCCGGGCTCGCCGTGCGCCGGGTCGTCGAAGACGTGCTCCAGTACGGCGGCGGGCACGCCGGACGATGTCTCCGGCGGCGCTGTCCGACCCGCGTCGTCGTACGCCATAGACCCGCGCCTCCCAGGTGGCCGCGTCCGGCCCACGGGCGGGCGGACCGTGGCGGCCGTCGCTCTCCGGTCGCCAGGGACGGTACCGCCGGGCCGGGGTGTGGGGAACCCCGGATCAGAGACGCCCGCGCGGCGTCTCGCGGTCGCCCGGCTCGCGGTCCTCGTCGTCCTCCTGCTCCGGCACCCGGCAGGAGCGTTCCAGCCAGAGCGCGGCGGCGACGAGCGCGAGCGACGCGATCAGACCGCCGAGCGCGGCGGGCCGATCGCCCTGGGCGGCATTGGTCCGTTCCACGAAGAGCCAGCCGGTCAGGCCGGCGTAGAAGCCGGCGAAGATGGCACCGGCCAGCGCGGACGCCTTGGCCAGCACCACGAACCGGGCGACCAGCAGTGGGTTCACCGGCTCGCGGCCGGGCCGCCGCTCGATCCGGCTGCGGGTGTTCACCGCCGCGTAGCCCTCCAGCACGGCCAGGCCGGCCAGCGTGATCACCGGCAGCCAGGGCAGGTCGGGCGCGAAGTCGTAGTAGAAGCCGCTGATCAGCAGCCAGGCCACCGCGGCGGCGGCCAGGCCGGCCACCACGAGCGTGGAGGCCCGGGTCGGCCCCATCCGGAAGCGGTCGGGCCCCTGCGGGGAGCGGTCGGTGCTCACCGCGCCTCCTCAGCTCGCCACTGCCGGGCCACGCTCCTGCGGGTCATGTGTCCGACTCTAGCGTCAGATCGGGTCGTGGGCTCAGTTCCAGGGCGTCACCGGCCAGCGGCTCGGCGTTGAGCAGATCGGTCAGCCAGCCGTGCCCGGGCAGCCGGCCGTGCGGCTCGACGTCGATCCACGGGCGCAGCACGAACGCGCGCAGGTGGGCCCGGGGATGCGGCACCGTCAGCTCGGGGTCGTCGCGGAGCACCGGCTGGCCGGCGTCGTCCCAGACCGCGATCACGTCCACGTCGAGCGTGCGCGGCCCGTACCGCCGCTCCGGGTCGCGGGCCCGCCCGGCCGCCGCCTCCGCGGCCCGGGCGCGGGCCAGCCAGTCCTCCGGCGTCGCCGCCGGGTCCGCGACCATCACCACCGCGTTCAGGTACGCGGGCTGGTCCGCGTCCCCCCACGGTGGAGTCTCGTAGACACCGGAGACCAGCAGGACCCGGTCGCCGAGCGCGGCCACCGCGCCGCGCAGGTGGCCGAGGCGGTCGCCCAGGTTGCTGCCGATCGACAGCACGGCCCGGGTCACCGGGTACGCCTCATCGTGACGGCGACGTCCCGGAAGGCGTGCGGGATCGGTGCCTCCGGCTTGTGCACGGTCACCGTCGCCGCGGCGACCAGCGGCTCGGCCAGGCAGACCGCGAGCAGCCGGTCGGCGAGTGTCTCGATGAGGTTCACCGGTTCGCCGGTGATCACCGCGACCAGCCGTTCGGCGAGTTCCCCGTAGTGCACGGTGTCGGTCACCTCGTCGGAGCGGGCGGCCGGGCCCAGGTCCAGTTCGAGCACCGCGTCGACCACGAACTCCTGCCCCTGGGCGCGCTCGAAGTCGTAGACGCCGTGCCGGCCGTGCGCGCGCAGGCCGGTCAGCTCGATCCGGTCGGTCACCTGTCGCCTCCACTCGCGCCGGTGGCCGCTTCCGCCGCCCTCGGCGACGCGGTCGCGGGCCGCCTGCCGGTCGCGGTGGCGAGACGGGGGCTGCCGGTGGCCTGCCAGACGGCGAGCGCGTCGGCGGTGCCGCGGACGTCGTGCACGCGTACCCCCCAGGCGCCGGCCGCGACGGCGAGCACGCTCGTCGCGACGGTCGCGGCCTCCCGCCCGGCGGTGGGCCGCGGCTCGCCCGCCGCGTCGGCGAGCAACCGGCCCAGGTAGGACTTGCGGCTGGCCCCGAAGAGCACCGGAAAGCCCAGGTCGACCAGCTCGGGCAGGCGGGCGCTGAGCGCCCAGTTGTGCGCGGCGGTCTTCGCGAAGCCCAGACCCGGGTCGACGACGATCCGGTCGGCGGCCACCCCGGCGGCGAGCGCGGCGTCGACCCGCCGGCTCAGCTCGTCCCGGACCTCGGTCACCACGTCGGTGTACGTGGCCAGCTCGCGCATCTCCCGCGAGTGTCCCCGCCAGTGCATGAGCACCCACGGACAGCCGGCGTCGCGGACCACCCGGGCCATGTCCGGGTCGGCGAGGCCGCCGGAGACGTCGTTCACCAGGTACGCGCCGGCGGCGAGGACCGCCTCGGCGACCCGGGCCCGGCTGGTGTCGATGCTGACGACGATGCCGGCGGCGCTCAGCTCACGGACCACCGGCAGCACCCGGGCGGTCTCCGTCTCCGCGTCGACCCGCTCGGCGCCGGGCCGGGTGGACTCGCCGCCCACGTCGATCAGGTCGGCGCCGTCGGCGCGAAGTCGCACCCCGTGTGCGACTGCCGCGTCCAGATCGGCGTATCTGCCGCCGTCGGAGAAGGAGTCGGGCGTGACGTTGAGGACGCCCATCACCACCGGGGTCTCCGCCCGTACCAGATCGGTCACGGAGCCGACAGTACCGCTCGTGGGCGGGGCTTCCGGCGACCGGGCGAGCCGCCGACGCAGCAGCCCTGACATGCGGATTGGAACAGGTGTACGATCGGTCTTCCGGGCGATTCACGGTCGACTCTTCGCGGCTTGTCGCAAAGGTGGCCGGGCCGTACGCTTTGGAATTGCCCAGCATCGAGATGGCGAAGCCTGGAGGGAGGGCCGAAGCGGGAAGAATCCGCCCAAAACTCACCACCCAGCGTGGTGGGTCACGGACACAGCGTTGACCACTTCCGTGTCCGCCGAGCACCATCCCGCCAGGCTTGCCTACTTGCACCAACGCGGCACCGCCGGCCGCGACCTTGGGGAGGTTTCCAGTGATCGCCATCGAGCTCATGGCAGCGGCGTCGAGCGCCGTCGACCACGCGCTCCACACCCTGGCGTCGACTCCACTCGCCGAGCCGGCTCCGAAGGGCATCGACACCGACAACGTCGTCACCTTCTTCGCCAGTAAGATCGCACCGATCCTGCTCGCCGTCCTCGGGGTGATCTTCATCGGCCGGGCCAGCCGGGGTGAGATCTCCAAGGTGCTGACCAGCTCGGCCATCGCCATCATCGGCCTGGCCTTCATCGCCGGCGCCGCCACACTCTTCTTCGTCGGCGACTACCTGATCAACCTGATCTTCGAGTAGGACGCTGGGCGACGATGCGGCTGCGCACCGACGACGACATCTACCGGGCACGCCTCGTCTACCTGGGGCCGCCCGGGTACACCCTTCCCGTTCACCTGCCGTACGCCCAGTACGGCCTGTTCATGCTGCTCGTACCCCTCTACATGTTCATCCACTGGCTGTTCACGCTCCAGGTCGAGCTCTTCCCCGCCTGGGAGATCTCGCTGGCGATCGTGACGACCTCGTTCATCTTCCGGTACGTCGACCCGGACCGGCCCGCGCGCATGGTGATCCGGACCGCGCTGACCGACTGGCGACGCACCCGGGAACCGGCCACCGAGCAGCGGGATCCGCGGCTCGTCGCGAGCCGGATCAGGATCCGGGAGGAACTGGCATGACCGGGCGTACGACAACCGTGCAGACGAACGACGCGGGTGAGGCGGTCGCATGAGTCGCTCTTCCACGCCGGGTTCCCCGGCCGGGCGTCCGGCCGGGCCGAATGGTAACCGTCAGCGATCGTTCGACTACCCACCGGACGAGGATCTGGACGAGGTCGTCCTGGACGGCGCGCTCGTCACCAGCCCGGGACACAGCCGGGTCGGTGTCTTCCAACCGCCGCGACCGATCACGCCCCGCGAGCCGGTACGCCCCGACGGCGACATCGACTCGCCCTTCCTCGACCTCTTCGGCGGCGCGCAGCCCCGGGTCCGGCGACCCGCCCCCACCCCGCCCCCGCCGGTCGAGCCGGTGGTGGCGCCGCCCCGCCGCGGCGTCGGCCGTGAGCCCCTGCCGATCCCGCACCAGCACGCCGCGCCGGTCGAGCCCGCGCCGCGGGCCGAGCCGGAACCCCCGGCCCGCGAGCAGACCCCTGGGGTACGCGCGGTCGGACGCCCCCGGCCCGAGCCCGCACGCGCCGCACCGCTGCCGGCCGAGCCGGCCCTGCCCGACCCGCCGGCCGCGCTCGCCTCGCCCCCGCCGTCCCGGAGCCGGGTGCCGCAGCAGGCCGGTGACCGGCTGCCCGCGCTCCGGCCCCCGGCCGAGCCGGAGCCGACACTCCCACCGCCCCCGCAGATCGCCGCGCCCGGACCCGCGCCCGCCGAGTACCGGGAACCGGATCTCGCGTCGGCGGAACCGCTCGCGACCGGCGCCGCGCCGTCGCGGGAGGTCGGCCGTCCGGCGCACCGCGAGGTCGCGCCGCCCCGGCAGCGCACGCCGGAACGCCGCAACCGGCCGACCAAGCCGGTCCGGGTCCGCGCCCCGAAGATCAAGTTCGGTGACCGGGACCCGTCGGTCGAGCTGGCCATCACCGAGATCGCCGGCCACCTCACCTTCACCCCCAACACCGTCACCGCCTGGTACTGGCTGCCCGAGGTGCGGTGGGCGTTCCGGCCCGACGCCGAACGCGAGGCACTGCTCTCGGCGATCTCCGAGCAGTACGCCGGACTCGCCGGGTTCCGGCTGCACCTGCGCCGCACCACCCGGCCCTTCCCGGCCGACGAGTGGGCCCGCACCATCGACGCGCACACCGCCGCCCCGCTGCCCGACGTACCGGGCACCACCGGCTGGGCCGACCACCTGGTCGCCGCCCAGCGGCACCTGATGGCGGTCAACCACGCCGAGGGCCAGACCTACCTCGGCGTCACGTTCGCCCGCCGGTCGCTCGGCGACTCGCTCACCGAACGTCTGCTCCGCACGTTCGGCCGGGGCACCGCCGACGGCGAGCGGCGCCGGCTGAGCCGTACCGTCGAGCAGTTCGACGAGGTCCTCGGCGCGTTCGGCATGCGCGGGCGGCGGGTCACCGCGCCCGAACTGGAATGGCTGCTCTACCGGTCGGTGGCGCTGTGCATGGCGCCGCCCGGCGTCCTGTCCCCGATCACCAACGGCCGGTGGGAACGCGGCGACCTGCTGGCCCTCACCGAGCAGGTGGAGCGCTACCGCACCCCGTACGGCTCGACGGTGAAGCTGGTCAACCGGATGACCGGCGAGGAACGCCACGTCGCGGTGCTCGCGGTCGGCCGGATGGAGCCGCTGGAGATCCCCGAGCGGCACGAGCCCTGGCTGCACTTCCACGAGCGGCTGCCCTGGCCGATGGAGCTGTCCACCCGGGTCGACATCCTCGGCCCCAACGACTCGTTCCGGAACCTCGAACACCGGCTGCGGATGATCCGCTCCCAGCAGCTCGACTACGCCGAGCACGGCATCGACGCGCCGCCCGAGCTGGAACGCCTGGCCAAGCGCGCGCTGGTGATCGGCGACGAGATGACCACCGGCCTGCCCGTCGACTCGGCCCGGGCACACGGCTGGCACCGCATCGCGGTCGGCGGCCGTACCCGGGAGGAGTGCCTGGAGCGGGCCCGGCGGCTCATCCAGCTCTACTCCCGTGAGCTGCGGATCTCGCTCCAGCACCCGAAGAACCAGGACTGGCTGGCCCGCGAGTTCATCCCCGGCGAGCCGATCGCCAACACCGGCTACGTCCGGCGGATGCCGGTCAACCTGCTCGCCGCCGCGCTGCCGCAGGCAGCGTCCACAGTCGGCGACCGGCGCGGCGACCTGATCGGGCGTACCGCCGGCACCTGCCGCCGTCCGGTCTTCCTCGACCTGCACTTCCCGATGGAGGTACGCGAACGCTCCGGCCTCGCCGTCTTCGTCGCCGAACCCGGTGGTGGCAAGTCGACGCTGCTCGGCGCGCTCGGCTACCTGGCAGCGCGCCGTGGCGCGCAGGTGACGCTGCTCGACCCGTCCGGCCCGCTGGCCCGGCTCTGCGCCATGCCCGAGCTCGCCCCGTACTCCCGGGTGCTCAACCTGACCGGCTCGGAGCAGGGCACGCTGGCGCCGTACGCGCTGATCCCGACGCCGCTGCGCACCGAGTTCGGCGCCGGGGCGGCCGGTGACCGCGAGTTCGAGATCGCCGTGTCGAACGCCCGCGCCGAGCGCCGGATGCTCGTGCAGGACATCTGCATGATGCTGGTGCCGCCGCAGGTGGCCCGGGAGGCGTCCACCGCCACGCTGTTCCGGCACGCCGTACGCCAGGTTCCCGCGGAGGAGACCTCCACGCTCGACGACGTGGTGACCTGCCTGCAAGGGCTCGACGACGACGCCGGGCGCGAGCTGGCCCACCTGCTGCTCGACACCGCCGAGATGCCGCTGGCCATGCTCTTCTTCGGCCGGCCACCGGAAGGGCTGCTCGGCGCCGACGCCGCGCTCACCGTCATCACCATGGCCGGCCTGCGGCTCCCCGACCTCAAGATCGAGCGCGAGTACTGGTCGGCCGAGGAGGCGCTCGCGCTGCCGATGCTGCACACCGCGCACCGGCTGGCCGTACGCCGCTGCTACGGCGGCTCGATGTCCTCCCGGAAACTGGTCGGCCTCGACGAGGCCCACTTCATGGAGGGCTGGCGCTCCGGCCGGTCGTTCCTGGTCCGGCTCGCCCGCGACTCCCGCAAGTGGAACCTCGCCGCGCTCGTCGCCTCGCAGAACCCGAAGGACATCCTCGGCCTCGACGTGCAGAACCTCGTCTCCACCGTCTTCGTCGGCCGGATCGCCGAGGACAGCGAGATCGCCTCCGAGGCGCTGCGCCTGCTGCGGGTGCCCGTCGACGACGGTTACGAGGCCACACTCGCCTCGCTCTCCCAGGCGGACAGCGGATCGGCCAACCGGCTCGGCTTCCGCGAGTTCGTCATGCGCGACGTCGACGGGCGCGTGCAGAAGGTCCGGGTCGACGTGTCGTACGTCGACGGGCTGCTGGAGCACCTGGACACCACCCCCGCCGCGGTCGCCCAGGCCGCCGGGATACTGCCGACCGTCCTGGCTGACCTGGAGGCGTGACATGGCGAGGGCACGGATCGCGGCGCTCCTCCTCGCGCTCGGCGTACTCGCCGGGGCCACGATCTCCTGGCCGGTGATCGGTGCGGCCACACCCGCGTACGCCGCCGCGCCGGTCACCCAGGCGCGGGCCGAGTTGTGCAGCACCAAGGAGTGGCAGGCCGACTTCCGCGCCTGCGTCGGCCGCCTCAAGGCGGTCAGCGAGGACCAGGTCGAGTGCCGCAACGCGCCGGTGCCCGCCGCGCCGGACTCGGGCCTGGCCGGCTGGTTCGCGTCCCGGCCCGACTCGGCGAAGGAACTCGGGCCGAGTGGCCTCTACAGCCACTACGGGTACGCCGGGTACAGCTACAACACGTACGACGTGGACGGCGGCTGTGCCTCCTCGGTGCTGCATCCCGACTACCGCTTCACCACGATGGTCGCCAACGGCGAGTTCATGTTCGCCAACGCGGTGATCGGTGCCTCGAACGCGCTGCGGGAGCGCGCCTGGGATCCGCGCACCATGTGGAGCTGGGCCGACCCGCTGGTGGAGCAGGCCACGAAGGCCGTCTACCAGAAGGTGTTCAGCGTCTTCGGCATCATCACGGTCTGCGTGGTCGGCCTCTACCTGCTCTGGCGGTCCCGCCAGTCGGACATGAGCAACGCGATGACCACTGCGGGCTGGGCACTGCTGGTGATGGTGGCGGTGACCGCGCTGGCCGCCTGGCCGGTCAAGTCCGCGAACATGGCCGACAGCACGCTGATCAGCACGTTGGGCGTGGTACACGACGCGGTCGGCCCCTCCTCCAAAACCGTTCCGCCGGACAAGTGCGCGCTGCCGAACCCGAGCGCCTGCGTCGACAAGCGGCCACCCGCGGTGCGCGCCAGCGACACGGCCACCGAGACGATGCTCTACCGGAACTGGCTGCGCGGCGTGCTCGGCTCGGCGGACAGCGAGACCGCCAAGAAGTACGGCGAAGCGCTCTACGACGCGAAGTCCCTGACCTGGGAGGAGTCGGAGAAGCTCCGCCAGAATCCGGCAACCCGTGAGGGCACGATCAAGGCCAAGCAGCAGCAGTGGGCCCGTGTCGCCGAGCAGATCAAGACCGAGGACCCGGAGGCGTACGAGTACCTCAAGGGCACCAAGGACATGGACCGGATCGGTGCCGGGTTCATCGCGGTGCTGGCCTCGGTGCTGTTCGCCATGTTCGACCTCACCGCGTCTCTGCTGGTGCTGCTCGGCTTCCTGATCTTCCGCTGGGCGGTGATCGCCGCGCCGATCCTCGGCACGGTCGGCTTGATGCGCCCGGCCAGCGCCGGCCTCCGGCGGCTGGCGAACGCGGTGGTCGCCGCCGTCTTCAACATCGCCATCTTCGGCACCGGCGCGGCCATCTACCTCTTCGCCGTCGACCTGATCATGAACACCGCCACGCTGCCCGGCTGGCTCCAGGTGGTCCTGGTCTGGCTCTGCGGCGTGGTCGGCTGGCTGCTCCTGCGGCCGTACCGCCGCATCACCCAGCTCGGCGGCAAGGACAGCAGCGAGGCGGTCAGCTCGGCCGGCTCCTGGCACCGCCGGTTCTTCCGGGACATGCGGATCGCCGCCCGGCTGGACGTGGCCGAGCCCGGCGGCACCAACGAGCCGACCATCGGCAGACGCCGTACCGTCACCGCCGATCAGCGCAGCCTCCGGCCGGAGGCCCGCCACGAGGATCCGGCGCACAGCGCCACACCGGCCGAACGGGAGCGACCGGACGGACGGGAACGGCCGGAGGGGGCGCCCGCGAGCGGGCGGCCGGGCGAGAGTCCCGGTAGCACGCCCCGCCCCCGGCGCGCGCCGTCGACCTGGACCGAGCCGGACGTGCCGGAGGAGGCACCGTCCTACGCCGTCTACCGGCCGGACTCGGCGGGCCGCGGCACCGCCCCGGCCCGGCCGGCGCCGCGCATCCGCTCCGAGGCCCGGTGAGTCCGGTGCGGCGCGCGCTGGAGTTCCTCTTCACCCGGGTCCTCCGGTCGAGGCTCGGCATCGCCCTGGTGATCGCCGTGCTGGTCTTCGGTGTGATCGGCGCGGCCCGCCTGGTCGGCGGGCCCGGCGATTCGGGGCTCGGCCTGACCAGCCGGCCCAGCCAGCCGATCAGCACCGCGGACCCGGAGGCCGGTGACGACGGCGTGCTGGCCAGCCCGCCGACCGCTGTCGCCCCGAAGACCCGGCCGGGCGAGGCCACGCCGGAGCAGGTCGCCGGGCGGTTCACCACCGCGTGGCTGAGCGGCCCGGGCAGCACCGGCGACGCCTGGCAGGCCCGGCTCCGACCGCTCGCCACCCCCGCGCTGGCGGAGAAGATGACAGACGCCGACCCGGAGACAGTGCCGGCGCGGAAGACGACAGGCGCACCTACTCTCCGGCCCCGGACCGAGTCGTTCGTGGAGGCGCTCGTTCCGCTGGACAACGGCACGCTCCGGCTCGAACTCGTCGCGCCGGACGGCCCCTGGCTGGTGGACGCCGTCGACTGGGAGCGGTCGTGACCGCCGGCCCGGCCGTCGCCGGACAGGTCCGCCGGAAGTTGCGGGTCGGCGTGCTCGCCACCGCTGTCACGGCGGCACTCGCCCTGCTCTGCTGCGTTGGCGGTGCCGGAGCCTTCTTCCTCACCGAACTGGGCGGCGACGGGGACGACCCGAAGCTCGCCGCCCTGAGCTGCGACCCGGCCTACCAGGTGAACCTTACCGGGGACATGCCGCGCTTCGCCGAGTACGGCGAGCGTCAGCTGCGCAACGCCGCGGTCATCATCAAGGTCGGCCAGGACATGAAGCTCCCCGCGCGCGGCTGGGTGATCGCGCTGGCCACCGCGATGCAGGAATCAGCGCTGCGCAACCTCGCCAACAGCACGGTGCCGGCATCGCTGGCGCTGCCGCACGAAGGGGTCGGCGCCGACCACGACTCGCTCGGCCTGTTCCAGCAGCGGCCCGGATGGGGCAGCGTCGAGCAGCGGATGACGCCCTCGTACGCGGCCCGCAAGTTCTACCAGAAGATGGAGAAGGTGCCGAACTGGCAGCAGCGCCCGCTCACCGTCGTGGCCCAGCGCGTCCAGGTGAGCGCCTACCCCGACGCCTACGCCAAGCACGAGGAACTGGCCGGACGCATCGTCGACGCGCTCGCCGGCGGCGCCGCCCGGACCGTGGAGATCGCCGGCAAGGCCGTGTGCGACGCGGCGGCCGGAGACCGGATCGCCGCCTCCGGCTGGACCGCGCCGCTGCCCGGCGGCGTGGTCTCCGGCTTCCGGACCACCGCCCGTCCCAGCCACCACGGCGTGGACCTGGCTGCCTCGAAGGGCACGCCGATCCACGCCGCCTCGGCGGGCCGGGTGCTGGTGGCCCGTTGCGATCCCGACAGCGCCGGGCGGAAGGACTGCGACCGGGACGGCTGGCCGAACAAGGGCGGCTGCGGATGGTTCGTGGACATCCTGCACGCCGGCGGGTTCATCACCCGCTACTGCCACCTGGTCGAGCGTCCCCGGGTGGTGCCGGGTCAGTCGGTCGCGGCGGGCGAGGTCATCGGGCTCTCCGGCAGCAGCGGCAACTCGTCCGGCCCGCACCTGCACTTCGAGGTGCACAGGAACGGCGACCGGTCCAGCAACGGCGCGGACAACCCGGTGCCCTTCATGCGCAAGCGGGGCGCGCCCCTCGGCGAGACCGGGTGAGGCCGGGCGGATGAGCAACCCCCTGCCCGACCCGTTCGCCGACCGGCCGGACTGGGCACCGCTGCCGCCCCGGCCGGTCGAGACGGTGCCCGCCACGAGCGGAACCGAGCTGCGCGGCCGGCGGGTACTCGTCGGCCTTCCCGGCCTCGGCTGGCGCGGGGACCTGCGGGCTGACGAGCGCGTGGTGCAGGGCAGCCGCACCTACGTGCCGGTCATCCCCGAGCACGAGTGGTACCGGGCCGAATCCGAGCAGGTGGAGGTGTTCGCCCCGCTGGTGCCCGTGGAACGGGTCTGGGTGGAGACGATCGGCGAGCGACCCCCGCCGACCGCACCAGCCCCCTCGGGAATCCGGCTGGTCTCGCTGGACGCCCCGAACCGCCGGCCGCCCACCCCGGTGTTCGAGGCCGACGCGGTGACCGGCCGGCGCGTGGTGCACGTGGACAACGGCGTGGAACGGCGTGACCTGCGCGCCGTCACCGAGACCTACTCCGGGGCGGACGGCGACATCTGCGTGCGGGTCACGCCGGAACTGGAGTGGTACCGGTGGGCCTGGCGCGGTCAGGCACCGACCACGTTGGAGGTGCCGGTGCACCTGCTATGGCTGGAATAGCCGGAAGTCAACCGGCGCGCTGCGTCGAGCAGACGCCCCAACCGTCCTCGCGTCTCGTCTCGAACCGCCATCTCTGTCGATCTCTCTGTGAGATGCCATCGACGGAGGCAGAGATGATGAGTTCGACCTCGACCACTGCGGACTCCCCGGACTGCTGGACGGCCAGCGGGCCCCAGCTCACCGAGATCGTCGTGTTGAAGCGCTGCTCACGGGCGACGAGGTCTTCGCGAAACGCACGCAATGCGTCAGCGTCCGCCCTCCCCGCGCAGTCGAATTCCTCAGCTCTCGTGTCGTTGCGGTCCACGAGGAAAGCTCGCAAATAGTTGTCGACCACGACGTCGGGGGCGCTTCGGTCCGGCGCTGTCGCGCGGTCGTACAGCACGAATCCGGCCACCGCTCCACCCGTGCACAGCAGCGCCAGCACCCCCGCGACGACGCCGACGACCGTCCGCAGCGACCGCTTGGGGCGTACCGGCGCGGGAGCGGGCGCGGGAGGCGCCAACTGCTCCGGCGGGGTCCGCTGCGCCGGTACTCGGGACACCTGGGAACCGGCGGGGGGCTGCACTGATTCCACCTCCTGAGGCTATCGGCTGCGCGTCGCGTACCCAATGCCTGGAACCGGCGGATCGTGGCGAACCGCCGGGCGGAGGCCGCCCGGCGGCGGGGTGAGGCTGCTCACCGCCGACCAGCTCACCGCGCCGACCGACATCCCGGTGGACGGCCCCCGGCTGGGTTACCGTCACACCTCGGGGAGGACATGTCGGCCTCGGGAAGAGAGGTGGACGCGGTGGCGACTCCGAAGGCGCGCGCCGGCCGGGCCGCCGCGCTGCACCGCCGGGCCGAGGCCGCCGCAACGGCGGCGGCGGGCATCCTCGACGAGATCCGGCCCGCGCCGGCCGACCATCACCGGCAGTACGAGCTGGCCGAGCGCCTGCGGGCGGCTGCTGAACTGGCCGCGCCGGGCTGGGCCGGCGGTCCGCTGGAGACGCTGACCGCGGCGACGCCACCCGGTGACGGCCCGCCGCCACTGGTCCGGATGGGCACCGCCGCGCCGCTCGACGACGCCCGGTTCCCCGCGCTCGCGCCCCTGTTCGGCAGCGGTCACGTGAGCCTCGACGCCGACGCCTCGGACCCTCGGGTGGCGGGGCTGCTCCGCGCGCTGCTGCTGCGCGTGTTCGCGGCGACGCCAGCGGGGGCGCTGCTGGCCCGCGCGGTCGACGGCGGTTCCGGTGACACCTTCGCCGGGTACGCGCCGCTCGCCGACGCCGGCCTGCTGCCCCCGCCCGCCACCGACCTCGCGGGGATGCGCGCGGTGCTGGCCGAGGCGGAGCAGTGGGTGGCCGCCGGCACGGCCCGGCAGCGGGCGCACGACCGGACGCTGCTGCTCGTGGTGGCCGCGCTGCCGGAGGGTACTACCACTGCCGACCTGGACCGGCTCGCCGGCCTGGCCGAGGGCGGGCCGCGGGCCGGGCTGCATCTGGTGGTCGCCGGCTGGCCGGACGGCGGTCCGCTGCCGCGCGCCACGGCGATCACGGTCCGCACCGCGTACGCGCTCGTCGGCGACCCGCCCGGCGCCGGGTTCAGCAGTCCCGGCGCGGAGCCGCCGGGCGGGCTGAACTCGCCGGTGTTCCTGGACGACGACCCGCCCGCCGAGCTGGTCGCCGCTGTGTGCGCGCGGCTGGTCCGGCAGATCGAGGACGGCTCCCGCCTCTCGCTGGGTGACCTGCTCCCGGCGGACGGTTTCTGGACCGACGGCTCGGCGGACGGGCTGAGCACCACCGTGGGTGACGCCGCCGGGCGCCCGGTCAGCCTCGGCTTCACCGAGCTGACCCCGCACTGGCTGGTCAGTGGCCGGGGCCAGGCCGGCCGGTCGGCGTTCCTGACCGACGCGCTGTTCGGGCTCGCCGCCCGGTACGGCCCGGACGAGCTGGCGCTCTACCTGGCCGACCTGGCCGACGGCGAGTCCTTCGTGGAGTTCCTGCAGACCGAGCGGGACCGTTCCTGGGTGCCGCAGGTGCGCGCCGCCGGGATGGCGGCCGACCGGGAGTACGTGGCCGACCTGTTCGGCGAGCTGGAGGCGGAGTTGCGCCGCCGCGAGGAGGCGTCCCGGCGGGCCGGCGGGCAGCGCTACGCCGAGCTGCGGCAGCACCAGCCGTTGCCCCGGATCGTCTGCGTGATCGACAACTTCCCGCTGGTGCTGCGCGAGCGGGACCGGCTCGCCGCCGACCTGCTGGCCCGGCTGGACGCGCTGGCCCGCGCCGGCCGGTCGTACGGCATCCACCTGGTCCTCGCGGGCGAGGGTGACCTGGGCATCGGTGGCCCGCGGGATCCGCTGCTCGGCCAGTTCCCGGTGCGGGTGGCACTGCCCGGCGGCTCGGCGGTGCTGGAGCCGGCGAACGACTCGGCGGCCGGGCTGCCGGTGGGCAGCGCGGTGGTGAACACGGCGGGCGGTCTGGGCGGTCCGCGCGGCGCGACCCGCGGGCATGAGCGGATGATCCGCTTCCCGGACCCGTACGAGGATCCGGAGGTCCTGGCCGGCCTGCGGCGACGCCTCTGGGAGACGCGGGGCGAGTCGGCGACGCCGCCGGTGGTGTTCGCCGGGTACGCCCGCCCGCTGCTCGCCAACGACCCGCGGCACCGGGCCGCGCTGGCCGGCCGGGCCCACGCTCCCGCCGCCCTGCTGGGCCGGGCGGTGGACGTGCGGCGCTCCACAGTGACGGTGCCGCTCGGGCCGGGCGCCGGGCGCAACCTGGCCGTCCTGGGCCGGGACGAGGAGGCCGAGCGGCTGCTGGTGACGGCGGTCCGCAGCGCGGCGGCGGCGCATCCGGGCGCGGCCCGGTTCGTGCTGGCGCCGCTGGCGAACGGGTCGGCCGAGCCGGCCGGGGTGCTGGCCGCCGAACTGGCCGGGCGGCATCGGGTGGAGACCGTCGACGCGGCCGGGCTGCGGACCGCGATGGCGTCGGACGAGCCCGGCTACCTGGTGGTGTTCGGGGTGGACGTGCCGGACGCCACCGAGTTGCCGCCGGAGTTGCTGCGGTCGCTGCTGCTGGAGGGCCCGCCGGCCGGGCGGCACCTGCTCGGCTGGTGGCGGACGCCGGCGCCGCTGGCCGGGCTGCTCGGCCCGGAGGGCGAGTTGGACAAGCTCACCGCCGTGGCGGTCACCGACGTGCCGGGCGGGCGGCTGGAGCAGCTCTTCGACCGTCCGGTCTGGTGGCGGCCCCGGCCGGGCCGCGCGATGCTCTGGGACGGCCCGGACGAGCAGGGCACCGTTTTCGTGCCGTTCGGCGCCGGGGAGGGTTCGGCATGAGCGAGACCGGCACGACCGTGCCCGGGCCCCGCAACGGCGGACCGACAACAGTGGCGGAACCCGCCGAGTCGGCCTGGACGGAGTACGTCGCGGCCGCACGGGCGCTCGACGGCGTACGCCGGGCGGCGGCCACCGCCGCCGGGGAGCAGGCGCGGTCGGTGGCGGCGGCCCGAGAGGAGCTGACAGCGGTACGCGAACGGCTGGCGCCGCAGCAGTCCCGGCTGCGTGAGCTGGGCGTACCGGCGTTGTCGCTGGTACCGACGCCGCCGGAGGTGACCGAGGCGGCCCGGTCGATGGCGGGTGGGCCGTCGGCGGTGCTGGCGGCGTTGCGCGCCGCCGGGGACTGGGCGGACGCGGCGGACGACACGCTAGCCGCGCGGGGCCTGCCCCGGCTGGCGCGGTGGCCGTCCCGGCCGCGCAACCTGCTGGTGTACGGGCCGCTGGCGCTCGTGGTGCCGCTGCTCCAGCTCGTGCTGTACGCGGTGGCCGGGCCGGGGGCGGTGACGGTGCTGGCGCTGCTGGTGGGGCTGCCGCTGCCGGCCGTCGCGTTCATGCTGGGCTGGCTCGCTGTGGGGCGGCTCTTCCGCCCGCGTCCGACCGACCGGGTGGACCGCACGCCCCGGTTCGGGGCCCTGGTCTGCCTGATCCCGGCCGTGCTCACCGCCGCCGGCCTGCTGCTGGCCATGCTGCCGAGCTGACGACGGCCGCGTCTCCCGGGCGGGAGTACGCGGCCGTCGGTGTCGGTCGAGGGTCAGCGGGCCATGATCAGTGCCATCGCCTCGGCCCGCGACTTCGCGTCGTTCTGCAGGCCGCCGCGCACTGCGGACGTGATCGTCTTCGCGCCGGACTTCTGGATGCCGCGCATCGCCATGCACATGTGCTCGCACTCCAGCACCACGATCACGCCGCGCGGGGCGAGGCTGGACATCAGCAGGTCGGCGATCTGCGAGGTGAGCCGCTCCTGCACCTGCGGCCGCCGGGCGAACACCTCGACCAGCCGGGCCAGCTTGGACAGGCCGGTGATGCGGCCGTCCGGGCCGGGGATGTAGCCGATGTGCGCGCTGCCCCGGAACGGCAGCAGGTGGTGCTCGCAGAGGCTCATCACGTCGATGTCCCGGACGAGCACCAGTTCCTCGTGGTTGGCCTCGAACGTGGTGCGCAGCACCTGCGCCGGGTCGACCCGCAGGCCGGCGAAGAGCTCGGCGTACGCGCGGGCGACCCGGGCCGGGGTCTGCTGGAGGCCGTCGCGGTCCGGGTCCTCGCCGACCGCGATGAGGATCTCGCGTACCGCCTTCTCGATCCGGGCGAGGTCGACGCTGTCCTCCACCGGGCCGCCTGTCAGCTTGCCGCTGATCAGGCGCGCGGCCACGTAGTCGAGCGCGTCGTCGCCGTCGGGCTCGGTCGCGGAGACGGCCGACTCCCTGTGCGGGGAGCCGGCCGTCGTCGGATCGCTGTTCAGTGCGTACCGTCCGAGTTGTTGCTGGAACCACCGATCGAGCTGGAACCACCGATCGAGGCGGCCGCGTCGGCGCGGGCCTGCGTCGCCAGCGCCTCCTTCTCGGCCGGGGTGAGCACCGGCGGCTCGGTGGAGGGCTGACGCTTGCCGAAGCCGTGGTACGGGGCCATCGGCGGGCGCTTGACCACCCGGGCGCAGATGCGGGCCATGTCGGCGGTGGAGAGGGTCTCCTTCTCCATCAGCTCCAGGACCATGTTGTCCAGGACGTCCCGGTATTCCACCAGGATCTCCCAGGCCTCGTCGTGGGCCAGCTCGATCAGCGCGCGCATCTCGCCGTCGATCTCGGCGGCCACCGCGTCGGAGTAGTCCCGCTCGTGGCCCATGTTGCGGCCGAGGAACGGCTCGTCGCCGCTGGTGCCGTACTTGATCGCACCGAGCTTGGAGCTCATGCCGTACTGCGTGATCATCGCGCGGGCCAGCTGGGTGGCCTTCTCGATGTCGTTGCCGGCGCCGGTGGTCGGCTCGTGGAAGACCAGCTCCTCCGCAGCCCGGCCACCGAGCGCGTACGCCAGGGTGTCGATCATCTCGGCCCGGGTCTGGGTGTACTTGTCCTCCGTCGGGAGGACGAGCGTGTGACCCAGCGAGCGACCCCGGGACAGGATGGTCACCTTGTGCACCGGCGCGGCGTGCGGCAGCGCCCAGGCGACCAGCGCGTGCCCACCCTCGTGGTACGCGGTGATCTTCTTCTCCTGGTCGCTCATCACCCGGGTCCGGCGCTGCGGGCCGGCGATCACCCGGTCGATCGACTCCTCCAGGGAGTCGTTGGTGATCGCCCGCTGCTCCTTACGGGCGGTGAGCAGCGCGGCCTCGTTGATCACGTTGGCCAGGTCGGCGCCGCTGAAGCCCGGGGTACGCCGGGCGACCGCGTCGAGGTCGACGTCGGGCGTGAACGGCTTGCCCTTAGCGTGCACCCGCAGGATGGCCTTGCGGCCCTCCATGTCGGGGGCGTCGACCGGGATCTGCCTGTCGAACCGGCCCGGGCGCAGCAGCGCCGGGTCGAGGATGTCCGGCCGGTTGGTGGCGGCGATCAGGATCACGCCGCCCTTGGTGTCGAAGCCGTCCATCTCGACCAGAAGCTGGTTGAGCGTCTGCTCCCGCTCGTCGTGGCCGCCGCCCATGCCGGCGCCACGGTGGCGGCCGACCGCGTCGATCTCGTCGACGAAGACGATCGCCGGGGCGTTCGACTTGGCCTGCTCGAACAGGTCGCGGACACGGCTGGCGCCGACGCCGACGAACATCTCGACGAAGTCGGAGCCGGAGATGGAGTAGAAGGGCACCCCGGCCTCGCCGGCGACCGCGCGGGCCAGCAGCGTCTTGCCGGTTCCGGGCGGGCCGAACAGCAGCACGCCCTTCGGGATCTTGGCGCCGAGGGCCTGGTACTTCGCCGGGTTCTGCAGGAAGTCCTTGATCTCGTGCAGTTCCTCGACGGCCTCCTCGGCCCCGGCCACGTCCGCGAAGGTGGTCTTCGGCGTGTCCTTGGTGATCATCTTCGCCTTGGACTTGCCGAAGTTGAGCACCCGCGAGCCGCCACCCTGCATCTGCGACATGAAGAACAGCAGCAGGAGCACGAGAAGCGCGATGGGAAGCAGGTTGACCAGCAGGCTGACCCAGATGCTGTCCGACGACACCTTGGTGTCGACCGGGCCGGTGATCCGGTCCGCCGCCTCGGCCTCGCGGACCTGGTTCCAGACCTGGCCGCCGACCTCGTACGGGAACTGCGCCTCGATCTTGTCGGTGGTGGTGTCGTCGCCGAACTTGGCCTTGTCCTTCAGGTCGAGCTGGAGCGTCTGCTCCTTGTCCTGGAAGACGACCTTCTCGATGCCGCCCTTGTTGAGCTGGTCGAGCGCGACGGACGTGTCCACCCGGTGGTAGCTGGGACCAGCGGTGAACAGTTGACTGAGCACAACGGCGCCGAGGATGACCAGGATGATCCAGACCACCGGTCGGCGGAAGAAACGCGTACGTTCCATGCTGTTGTCGGGTGCCGAGGCGCCCGCATCCTCCTGATCGACGTCCTGACCGTCTGAATGGTGTCGCCGCCTTGAGCGGCGGCCGCGGCCGCCGTGCGGGCCGGCCCGACCCCCGGGGCACGCAAACTGCCGCACCACGGTCATTCGACGGTACACCGTACGCGCGACGAGCGAGCTTGCGAGCCCGTCACTTACGCGCAGGGCGAACCCGGGTTTGGGCCGGCGTGGCGGGGAGCTCCGCACCCGGCCCACCCATACCGCACGGTCAGCGGTTCGAGGGGTCGGGCGTGGAGGGTGCCTCCACGTCACCGGCCCCTACCGTAGACCGGAAGGCTGAGAGCCCGCTGAATGTCCGCTGACGAAGGGCTCGGCGGAACTCACGCCCGGGCGTACACCTCGGGCTTGAGCACCCCGACGTAGGGCACCTCGCGGTAGCGCTCGCCGAAGTCGAGGCCGTAGCCCACGACGAACTCGGTGGGGATGTCGAATCCGACGTACTTGACCGGAACCTGCACCTTGACCGCGTCCGGCTTGCGGAACAGCGCGACCACCTCGACGCTGGCCGCGGAGCGCGACTCCAGGTAGCGCAGCAGCCAGGACAGGGTCAAACCGGAGTCGACGATGTCCTCGACCACCACCACGTGCCGGCCGGCGATGTCCCGGTCCAGGTCCTTGAGGATGCGGACCACGCCGGACGAGGTGGTGCCCTGGCCGTAGGAGGAGACGGCCATGAACTCCAGCTCGGCGGGCGGGCCCTGGCGGCCCAGCGCGCGGGCGAAGTCGGCCATGAACATGACCGCGCCCTTGAGCACGCAGACGAGCAGGAGGCCGTCCTCGACGTGCGCGTAGTCCGCCGAGACCTGCTTGGCCAGCTCCGCGGTCTTGTCGCGGATCTGGGCCTCCGAGATGATCACGTGGTCGATGTCGGCGTCGTACCAGGAGCCGTCAGCCATGCTCCTAGCCTGCCGTACGCCCCACGGCGGCCGTCGGCGGGGCCGCTCCTTTTGGCGCGGTCCCGCCGGGGATTTTCGGCGCGATCTGAACAAATCACCTCAGCAGGTACGGGAGCGCCAGCGCTGCCCGTCGTCGCTCGGCTTCCAGTCGGCCGAGTCGCGGGTGTCGGCGGTGAGCCCGAAGGCGCTGGCCCCGATGAGGAGAAGCAGGAAGAGCAGGAACAACAGAACGGTCATGGCGGCGCTCGCTTTCGCATGGTTGAGACGGTTTTCGCCGCCGGTGCGCACCGGACACCATTGATTCTGCGAGCCACCGACCGATACGGACAGTGGCAGGAATGTCATTGGGCATCGATTTACTGCCACCGGTCGGGTTACCCTCGTCACATGCTCCGCTCGGTCGCCGTCATCGTCATGGACCAGGTCGCCGCGTTCGAGCTCGGCGTGCTCGCCGAGGTCTTCGGCACCGACCGCACCGCCGACGGCTTCCCCAGCTACCGGTTCGATGTCTGCACCGCCGACGGCGGCCCGGTCCGCAGCCGCTCCGGATTCCTGCTCGCCCCCACCGCCGACCTCACAGTGGTCGAGGACGCCGACCTGGTGGCGGTGCCCGCGCACGCCGACGGCGCCCCGGTGCCCGAACCGGTGCTCGCCGCGCTGCGCCGCGCCGCCGACCGCGGAGCCTGGCTGCTCAGCGTCTGCGCCGGCGCGTTCGTCCTCGGCGAAGCCGGCGTGCTCGACGAGCGCGCCTGCACCACCCACTGGCGCTACACCGACGAGCTCCAGCGACGCTTCCCGGCCGCCCAGGTGCAGTGCGACTCGCTCTACGTGCAGGACGGCCGGCTGCTCACCAGCGCCGGCACCGCCGCCGGCATCGACGCCTGCCTGCACCTGGTACGCCAGGAGCACGGCTCCGCCGTGGCCACCCGGCTGGCCCGCCGGATGGTCGTCCCACCGCACCGCGACGGCGGCCAGTCCCAGTACGTCGAGGCGCCCATCCCGAAGGCCCCCGAGGCGCCCACCCTGGAACCGGTGCTGGAGTGGCTGATGGGGCACCTCCGCCACCCGGTGACAGTGGACGAGCTGGCCGCGCGCGCCGGCATGGCCCCGCGCACGTTCGCCCGCCGGTTCCGCGCCGAGACCGGCACCACCCCGCACGACTGGCTGACCAACCAGCGGGTGCTGCTGGCCCGGCACCTGCTGGAGGACACCACGCTGAGCGTGGAAGGCGTCGCCGAGCAGGCCGGCTTCGGCGACGCGGCGGCGCTACGGCACCACTTCACCCGCCGCGTCGGCACCACCCCGCTCGCCTACCGCACCACCTTCCGCGAACGCACCACCGCCTGACGCTCCCCGCTCCACCCGGCCCACCCCGGCCCACCCCGGCCCACCTCGGCCCGGCCCGGCCCACCCCGGCGATCATGAAGTTGACCGTGGATTTCGTCCGTTTCCTCCCCGTCAACCTCATGATCACCGCCCCCGGGTGGGCCCGCTTCCCGCGTCGCACCCGTGATCAAGGAGTTTGCGGGCTGCCGGAGGCGTGAAGTGGACACAAAGTCCTTGATCACCGCCAGGCGAGGCGAGGCCGGAGGGGCGAGACGCCGCGGGGCGCCAGGCCGCCGGAGTGGCGGCGCGAACCCGGCTGGATCACCGGTCAGGGCAGGAGGTGACCGGCCTGGCGGCGTACCTGGTGGCCGCCGGGCAGGTGCACCGGGCCCTGGCCGCGCCAATCAGTGACCAGGGCGTCCAGCGCTGCCACGTGACTGTGGGACAGCGCGGCCGGCGCGGCGCCCAGCTCGCGGGCCCAGGTGTGCAGCACCCGGGTACGCACTGCGGCCGGCAACCCGGCCAGCCCGTCGACGGAGAGCGCACGGCCGTCGGCCCGGACGTCGGCCAGCGCGGCGTCCGCGAGCGCGTCGAGCGCGGCGTTGTCCGCTGCGAGCAGGCGGGCGGTACGGGCCAGGTTCGCCACCACCCCCGGCCCGAGCGCGTCGACGAGTGCCGGCAGCGCGTCGGACCGGACCCGGGCCCGGGCGTACGCGGGGTCGGCGTTGTGCGGGTCCGCCCACGGGTCGAGCCCGAGCGCGGCGCAGGCGTCCCGGGTGTCGGCACGTGGGATGTCGAGCAGTGGGCGCAGCAGGGATACCCCGTCGAGATCACGACTTTCCGGCATCCCGGACAGCCCTCGTGGCCCGGCGCCCCGGGCCAGCGCGAGCAGGACCGTCTCGGCCTGGTCGTCCCGGGTGTGCCCGAGCAGCACCCCGGCCGCGTGGTGCCGGTGGGCCGCCGCGACCAGCGCCTCGTACCGGGCCTCGCGGGCGGCCGCCTCGGGGCCGCCGGGCCGGCCGTCCACCCGTACCGGAAGCACCTCGACCGGGTCGAGCCCGGCCGAGCGTGCCCAGGCGGCGACCGCCTCGGCCCGCTCGGCGGAGCCGGGCTGCAGGCCGTGGTCGACTGTCACCAGGCCCGCCGGGCGGCCGAGGCGGGGAGCCACGAACGCGGTGGCGGCGGCGAGCGCGAGCGAGTCGGCGCCGCCGGAGCAGGCCACCAGCACCGGTCCGGCGCCGGGCAGGCCGGTCAGCGTCCGGCGTACGGCGAGCCGCACGGCGGCGACGGCGGGAGCGGGCGACGGAGAGCGGCGCGATCGCGCGCCGGAATCAGCCCGGCCGGGGCGATCCACCGAGCCAGCCGGATCCGCCGAGCCGGCGGGACCGCCCGGCACGACCGAGCCAGCCGAACTCAGCGCACCGACCGAACTGGGCGAACCACCCGGGCCGGGCGGGTCAGCCGAGGGGCGGGGTGGCACCGGCGGGCCCGTGTACGCGGTTCACCCAGGCGTCCGGGTCGCCCAGCTCGTCCAGGCGCGGCAGCGTCAGCGGCGACGAGAAGATCTTGTTGAAGCCCGGCATCCCCACCCGGTCGACCACGCCGTGCACGAACTTGCGACCCTCGGCGTACTGGCGCATCTTGACCTCGATGCCGAGCAGCCGCCGGATCGCCTTCTCCAGCGGGTTGCCGGACTCGCGGCGGCGGTTGAACGCCGCCCGGATCGACTCGACGCTGGGGATGACCTGCGGACCGACGCCGTCCATCACGAACTCGGCGTGCCCCTCCAGCAGCGTCATCAGCGCGGTCAGCCGGTCCAGCACGGCGCGCTGGGCCGGGGTCTGCACGATGTCCAGCACGCTGGCCCGGCTCTCCGGGTCCTTGACCGCGTCGGAGAGCGTGGCCACGCCGCGGCGGAGCCGTTCCAGCAGGTGCTCGCCGCCCTGGGAGGCGTCCACGAACGCCTGCACCTCGCCGAGGAAGTACGCGCGCATCCACGGCACGGCGGTGAACTGGGTGCGGTGGGTGACCTCGTGCAGGCACACCCAGAGCCGGAAGTCGCGCGAGTTCGCGCCGAGCTTCCGCTCCACCTCGAGGATGTTCGGGGCCACCAGCAGCAGCTGGCCGGGGTCACCGGCGAACACCTCGTACTGGCCGAGCACACGGCCGCTGAGGTACGCCAGCACGGTGCCGGCCTGCACGCCCGTCACGCGGGAGCCGATCGCCTCGGTGAGCGCGCCCGGCCGCTTGTCGCCGGAGAGGCGCTCCACGAGCGGGGACACCACCTCACGCAGCCCGGCGATGTTCGCCGCGGCCCAGTCCCGGCGGTCGACCACGCGTACCGGCGGGTGGGCGACCTGCGGACGCAGGCCGGTGTAGTCGGCGACGTGCCCGGCCGCCTCCTCGGTCAGCCGGCGCAGGTCGCCGACCACGTCGGTGGCCTCGGCGTACGACACCCGGGGGCCCGACTTGCTCAGCGCCCCCGCTGTCGCGGCGGCCAGATCCCAGTCCACGAACTGCGCCATGAACCCACCGTACCCGCGCCGGAACACCCCCACCCGGGCTCGCGCCCGCCGATCGACGCCCGACGGTCAGCGGCAGCCGCACCCGGCCAGCGCGGAGGTGATCCGGTCCAGGGCCGCCCGGGTCTCGTCCAGCGAGCCCTGCGTCCGGTCGGTGAGCACGGCGAACGTGAGCAGCCGGCCGTCGGCGGTGGTGACCGTGCCGGCGATGGCGTTGACCCCGCTGAGCGTGCCGGTCTTGGCACGCACCACGCCCGCGCCGGCGCTCGTCGCCGCCGCCCGGTAGCGCTCGTCGAGCGTGCCGGACCAGCCGCCGACCGGCAGGCCGCCGAAGATGGCGGCGAGTTCGGGGTGGCTGCCGTTGCCGGCGAGCGTGATCAGGTCGGTGAGCAGCGAGGGGCTGATCCGGTTGGTGCGGGACAGCCCGCTGCCGTCGGCCAGGCTGATCTCGCCCGCCGGCAGGCCCAGTTCGCCGAGCACCTGGCCGGTGGCCGCGGCGCCGCCGGCGAACGAGCCGGGCTTGCCCTTGGCGAGCGCCACCTGGCGGGCCATCGCCTCGGCGATCACGTTGTCGCTGTCGCTGATCATGATGTCGACCAGCCGGATCATCGGCAGGGACTCGACGGTGCCCAGTTCGGCGCCGGGCGCCGTACCGGTGGCGCCGGACGCGGTCGGCGCGGTGCCCCGGGTCACCTGGGCCGCGCCGCCGGTGAGCCCGAGCAGCTTGGCGAACTGCCGGCCGGCGGTCAGGTCCGGCTGGGGCACCCGTTCGGCGGCGTGGTTGGTCTGCTCGGCGGTGCGGCGCGCCTCCGCCGGGTTCTTCCGGGCGCCGTCGGTCATCAGCGCGGTGATCGCCGCGCCGAACCCGCCGGTGGGGATGTCGGAGTCCCAGCCGGGTTCGAAGACCGGGCCGGTGAACAGCGACGAGTCGACGATCACCTTGGTCGGCGCGGTGCCGCCGAGCGCGTTGCGCACCTGGGCGGCGAGGTCGTCCAGCCGGGCCGCGCCCGGGTAGAAGCCGTCCTTGTCCACGGCGAGCGTGGGGTCACCGCCGCCGACCAGGACCACCTCGCCCGGGTTCGGGCCGGCCACCGCCCTCGTCGGGATCCGGTAGGCCGGGCCGCGCGCCGCGAGCACCGCCACGCCGGTCGCCAGCTTGGTCACCGAGGCGGGCACCGTCGGGGTGTCCTGGCCGCTGCCGTAGAGCGCCTGGCCGGTGCTCACGTCGGCCACCGACAGGTGCACCCGGTCGCCGAGCGCGGCGGCGCGCACCAGCGGGTCCAGGGCGGCGCGGATTCCGGCCTCGGTGGGCAGCGGGGCGTTGCCGTCCGGCCCGGCCAGCACGGCCGGCGGGGTGGGCTCGGGCGGCGCGGCGACCGCCGTACCCGAAGAACTGTCGTCGCCCAGCCAGCCCGCGACCGGACCGGGCCGGAACACGGCCAGCCCGGCGACCGCCAGGGCCAGCACGAGTACGCACGCGAGCGCCGCGACCAGCCGGGAGCGGCGACGCGGCGCGGCCGGAGGCGGGGAGGGCGGGGGCGGCGCGGCGCCGGCCGGCGGGACCGGCGGGCTCACCGGGATCGGCCCCGGAGCCGGACGGTGGGGGACGTTCGCACCCGGTACGGACACCCGGCCGGTGGCGCCACCGGAACCGGAACCCCCGGAAGCGGACCCGTCAACCCTCTCGGGGCGGTAGTGTGAATCTTCCCTCCCCACGGCCCCCTCCTCCCCGCTCGAAATCGCCTTGGGCGACACTACTTCGGTCCGAACACTATGCGGCGGCCGAGGCCGACGGGGGGCGTTCCCCCGCGCCGGGGGCGAACCGCTGGTTCCGTTAGCCAGCGTGGGCAAACGAGGGAGCGTGGAAGATGGATTTCGACGTCACGGTTGAGATCCCCAAGGGTCACCGCAACAAGTACGAGGTAGACCACGCGACCGGCCGCATCCGGCTGGACCGTACCCTCTTCACCTCCACGCAGTACCCGGCCGACTACGGCTTCATCGAGGGCACCCTCGGCGAGGACGGCGACCCGCTGGACGCGCTGGTGCTGGTGCCCGAGCCGACCTTCCCCGGCTGCCTGATCCGCTGCCGCACCATCGGCATGTTCCGGATGACGGACGAGAAGGGCGGCGACGACAAGGTCCTCTGCGTGCCCTACGAGGACCCGCGCCAGGAGCACCTGCGCGACATCCACCACCTGGGCGAGTTCGACCGGCTGGAGATCCAGCACTTCTTCGAGGTCTACAAGGACCTGGAGCCGGGCAAGTCGGTCGAGGGCGCGACCTGGGTCGGCCGGGTCGAGGCCGAGGCGGAGATCGCCGCCTCGTACCGGCGGGCCAAGGAGGCCGAGGAGCGCGGCGAGACGCTGCACTGACGCTCACGCTTTCGCCGGAGGCCCGGGTCGCGCTTCGCGACCCGGGCCTCCGCGTGTTCAGGCGAGCAGGTCGCGGGCCCGGTCGTAGAGGCCCAGCACCGCGCAGGCCACCGGCACGACCGCGACCACCAGCGCGGTGTCGGTCAGGTCGGCCAGCCGGCCGAGGTACGGGGAGACAGGTCGCCGGGCGTACGTGGCGCCCGCGGTGACCGCGACCAGGGCCAGCGCCAGCCCGCCCACGGCCAGCGCGAACCGGCCGGCCGGACCGGCGTGTTCGGCCAGCACCGCGCCAAGCAGGGCGTACCCGGCCAGCCCGGCGACGACGGCGGGCACCCGGTGGCGGACCGCCACGAACAGCCGGGAGCGCAGCAGCAGCACCCCGCAGGCGACGGCGGCGAGCAGCAGCCCGGCGGTCCGGCCGGTGGCGACGAGCACCGCGACCGCGCCGACCGCGAGCAGCGCGTGGCCGAGCAGCATCCCGGTCAGCACCTCCTCGGCGCGGGCCACCGCCGCGTGCACCCGGCCCCGGTCCGGCAGGTCCCGGGTGCCGGCCGGGCTGGGCAGGGTGAGCGGCGGCAGCGGCAGCTTGCCGACCCGGATGGCCAGCAACGGCAGCCCGCCGAGCGCGAACACCAGCACGGCGAGCAGGACGGCCGCGGCGCCGGCCGGGTCGAGCAGCAGCCCGCCGAACGCGGACGCCACGCCGGTCACGCCCGCCGTCACCCCGGCCACGAAGACCCGGGACCGGCTGGCCACGCCGAGCAGCCCGAGCACCGCCACCAGCAGCAGCGCCACCGAGCCGACGAGCAGTTCCGGAGCGCCCACCCAGCGCAGGCCGGGAATCGGGCCGACCGGATCGCCGGAGGCGACGGCGAGCGCACCGGCCGTCGCCGCCCAGGGCAGCGCGTACCCGCCGAGCGTGGCACCGACGGCGCCGTCGCCGTACGCCCGGGAGGCCGCGGTGGCGGTGAGCACCAGGATCAGGGCGATCGCGGCGGCCACCGGCCAGCCGCGCTCACCGGGACCGGCCGCGACCACGGCGACCAGCCCGACGGCCAGGGGTACGGCGGCGCCGCCGAGCGCGGCGGCCCTTGTGGCGCGGACCGACCAGGCGGCGCCCCGGCGCCGGGCCCCGTCGACTATCGCCTCGACCACGTCGTCGTACTCCAGCTCGGGCCACTCGGCACGGGCCGGCACCAGGTGCAGCACCTCGCCGTCGCGGACGCCCTGCGGCAGGAGCGCCTGCGCGGTGGCGAGCACCCCGCCGTCGGTGCGGCGCAGCACCCACCCACCGTGCCGTTCGCCGTCGTCGGCCAGCCCGACACCTGCGTGCCGGAGCACCTCGGGCAGCAGCTCGGCCAGGGGGACCTGCTCCGGTAGGGCCACGTCGACCCGCCGCCGGGGCGCGCTGATGGTGACCCGGGCGAGCCCGCTTGTCATCGAGGCACCTCCATATCGAGCGGGAACAGTGGGCTGACGGACGAGAGGACTTTACCTACGATGAGCCAGGCTCGGGTTACCCAGAGCCACTTCCGGGGAGGGTGAGTGTCCACTGTCGTCATCAAGCGGCCGCCACGCCGCCCGGCGCCGGAGATCCCGGTCGGCGAGCTGCCGGTCGAGGCCCCGCCGGAGATCCCGGTGGCGACCGGCGGGCGCTGGCAGCAGGCGCTGATGGTGCTGCCGATGCTCGGCGGGACGGTGGCCATGGCGATGATGTTCGGCCGGGGCGGCGGTGCCTACTCGTACGTGGTGGGCGGCATGTTCGGCCTCTCCTCGCTGGCGATGCTCGTGACCACCTGGGGCAGCGCCGGGCCGAAGAAGTCCGAGCTGATGGCCGCCCGCCGGGAGTACCTGCGGCACCTGGCCACGCTGCGCCGCCGGGTGCGGGAGACCGCCGGCGCGCAGCGGGCCGGCCTGTCCTACCGCCATCCCGATCCGGGGCGACTCTGGTCCACCGTCGACAGCCACCGGGTCTGGGAACGGCGGCCCGGCGACGGGGACTTCGCCGTGGTCCGGGTCGGTGTCGGGCCGCAGACGCTGGCCACCCCGCTGGTCCCGCCGGTCACCCGCCCGCTGGAGGAGCTGGAGCCGATGACGGCCGGGGCGCTGCGGCGCTTCCTGGACGCGTACTCGGTGGTGCCGGACCTGCCAGTGGCGCTGTCGCTGCGCAGTTTCGCCCGGGTCTTCGTGCGCGGGCCGGCCGGCCCGGTACGCGGCGCCGGATCGCCCGCCGCGCAGGCGCTGGCCCGGGCGGTGCTCACCCAGCTCGCCGTCTTCCACGCGCCCGACGAGCTGCTGATCGCGGTCTGCTCCGGGCCGGAACGCCGGGCCGCCTGGGAGTGGGTCAAGTGGCTGCCGCACGCCCACCACCCGAGCCGTACCGACGCGCTCGGCCCGGTGCGGCTGGTCACCAGTTCCGCCGCCGACCTGGAACGGCTGCTGCACGACGTGCTCGGCGCCCGGTCGCGGTTCAGTCCGCACGGCGTGGCCACGGACGGGCCGCACGTCGTGGTGGTGCTCGACGGCGGCGACCTGACCGGGGCCACCGACCTGGCCGGCGACGGCGGCATCGACGCGGTCACCGTGCTCGACCTGGACACCCCGCCGCCCCGGCTGCTCGACCGGTACGCGCTCCTGCTCGACCTGGTCGACGGCCGGCTGCACTCGCACTCCGCCGAGGGGCACGCCGAGGTGGGCGCCGCCGACGCGCTGGCGACCGCCGACGCCGAGGCGGTGGCCCGGCGGCTCGCGCCGCTGCGGCTCGCCGGCACGGTACGCGGGCCGGACGCGCCGCCCGGCGCCGAACCCGGCCTGCCCGAGCTGCTCGGGCTCGGTGACCCGGACGGCTTCACCGCAGAGCAGGGCTGGGCGCCCCGGGCCGCGCGGGACCGGCTGCGGGTGCCGATCGGGGTTGGCGCGGACGGCGGCGCGATCGACCTCGACCTGAAGGAGTCGGCGCAGGACGGCATGGGCCCGCACGGCCTGCTGATCGGCGCGACCGGCTCCGGCAAGTCGGAGCTGCTGCGCACGCTCGTGCTCGGGCTGGCCGCCACGCACAGCTCGGAGCAGCTCAACTTCGTCCTCGTCGACTTCAAGGGCGGCGCCACGTTCGCGCCGTTCGAGCGGCTGCCGCACACCGCCGCCGTGATCACCAACCTGGCTGACGCGCTGCCACTGGTGGACCGGATGGTGGACGCGATAAACGGTGAGCTGATGCGCCGGCAGGAACTGCTGCGCCGGGCGGGCAACTTCGCGAGCGTGCGCGACTACGAGCGCGCCCGGGCGGCCGGCTCGCCGCTGGCGCCGCTGCCGTCACTGCTGCTGATCTGCGACGAGTTCTCCGAGCTGCTGTCCGCCAAGCCCGACTTCATCGACCTGTTCGTGCAGATCGGCCGCCTGGGCCGGTCGCTCGGGGTGCACCTGCTGCTGGCCAGCCAGCGGCTGGAGGAGGGGCGGTTGCGCGGGCTGGACACGCACCTGTCGTACCGGATCGGGTTGCGGACGTTCTCGGCGCTGGAGTCGCGGACGGTGCTGGGCGTGCCGGACGCGCACGAACTGCCGCGCAGCCCGGGGCACGGCTACCTGCGTTCCGGCACCGACCCGCTGGTGCGGTTCAAGGCCGCGTACGTCTCCGGCGCGGTCCACCGGCGCGGCGGGCCGGCGGGCGCGCCCGACGCTGGTGAGTCGCGGGTGCTCGCCTTCTCCACCCATCTGGTGCCGGTGCCCGAGCCGGCCACGCCCGCCGCCCTCCCCGCCGAGGACGACAGCGGCGAGACGCTGCTGGACCTGCTGGTGGACCGGCTGTCCGGGCAGGGCCCGCCGGCGCACCAGGTGTGGCTGCCGCCGCTGGACGCCTCGCCCGCCCTGGACGAGCTGCTCGGCCCGGTCGGCGCCGACCCGGTACGCGGGCTCACCGTCGCCAACCCGGAGCTGCACGGGGCGCTGCAGGTGCCGGTGGCGGTGGTGGACAAGCCGTTCGAGCAGCGGCGTGACCTGCTCTGGCTGGCGCTGGACGGCGCGGCCGGGCACGTCGCGGTGGTCGGCACCACCCGCAGCGGCCGGTCCAGCCTGCTGCGCACCCTGGTCTGCGCGCTGGCGCTCACCCACACCCCGGCCGAGGTGCAGGTCTACTGCCTCGACTTCGGCAGCGGCACGCTGGGCACGTTGCGCGACCTGCCACACGTGGGCGGTGTCACCGGGCGCTCCGACGGCACCGCGGTGCGCCGTACCGTCGGCGAGGTCGCCGGCCTGCTCGCGGAGCGGGAGCGGCGCTTCGCCGAGGCGGGCGTGGAGTCGATGGCCGCGTGGCGACAGCGCCGGGCGGCGGGCGCGACCGACGCCTTCGGCGACGTGTTCCTGGTGGTGGACGGCTGGAACACCCTGCGCGGCGAGTACGAGGACCTGGAACCGCTGGTCACCGAACTGGCCACCCGCGGCCTGGCGTACGGGGTGCACGTGGTGGCGACCGCGCTGCGCTGGTCGGACTTCCGCCCGGCGATCCGCGACCTGTTCGGCTCCCGGCTGGAGCTGCGCCTGGGCGACCCGGCCGACTCGGTGGTGGTCAAGCGGGCGCTGGCGGCGACGGTGCCGGAGGAGCGGCCGGGGCGGGGCATCACCGCCGGCGGGTTGCACTTCCTCACCGCCGTGCCCCGGGTCGACGCGCTCGGCGGCGAGACCGCCGACCTGGTGAAGGCGGTCGCCGGGGCGTGGACCGGTCCGCCCGCGCCCCGCGTGCGCCTGCTGCCGCCGGTGCTGCCCTACGCCGAGCTGGACCAGAGCGCGACAACCGGGCTGGCGTTCCCGATCGGCGTGGCGGAGGCGGACCTCGCCCCGGTGGTGCTGGACTTCGCCACCGAGCCGAACTTCATGGTCTTCGGCGACGCCGAGTGCGGCAAGTCGTCGTTCCTGCGCGCGCTCGCCACGTCGATCGTCAACCGGTTCACTCCGGAGCAGGCCCGGGTGATGCTCGTGGACTACCGGCGCAGCCTGATGGGCGTGATCGACACTCCACACCTGATCGGGTACGGCACGGCGGCGCCGCACACCGCCGAGCTGATCGAGTCGGCCGCCGGCTACCTCGCGGGGCGGCAGCCCGGACCGGAGGTGACCCCGGCTCAACTGCGCAGCCGGTCCTGGTGGCAGGGGCCGGAGCTGTTCGTGCTGGTGGACGACTACGACCTGGTGGCCGGCGGCCCGACGAACCCGCTGCGCGCGCTGGAGGAGCACCTGCCGCACGCCCGGGACGTCGGGCTGCATCTGGTGCTGGCGCGGCGGACCGGCGGGGCGGGACGGACCGCGTACGAGCCGATCGTGCAGCGACTGCGGGAGTTGTCCACGGCCGGGCTGGTGATGTCGGGCGGCCCGGAGGAGGGCGCGCTCGTCGGTCAGGTGAAGGCCGGGCCGCTGCCGCCGGGCCGGGCCCGTCTGGTCACCCGTCGTGAGGGGGTGCGCCTGGTGCAGTTGGCGCATCTTCCGCCCGGGTGATCCGAAGTGCCGAGTTGGCCCGTGACGGCCGGGACAACCGGTAATCTCCGAGCGGCATGTGTCTGACGCGACGGAACGGCTGGGGAATGTGACCAGGGATCGGCAGGGCCTGCCCGGTGGGCCGCCCCAGCGCGTCGCCCGGCGCGCGTTGCTGGCCGTCGCGTCGGCGCTGGTCGTCGTCGCCGGTCCGCTGACGCCGCCGGCACAGGCCGCGCCGTCCGTCCCGGTCGCCGCCTCTCAGCGGCAGTTGGCGGCTCCCGACCGGGTGCTCCGCGGCGACCACGTCCGCGACGAGCAGTGGCAGTTGGAGAAGCTGCGGGCGAAGACCGCCTGGCGCACCTCGACCGGGCGCGGCGTGGTGGTCGCGGTGATCGATTCCGGTGTGGACGGATCGCATCCCGACCTGGCCGGCCAGGTCCTGCCCGGCCTCGACCTGGTGACTCCGGACGGCTCGGACGGGCCTGATCCGGTGGGGCACGGCACCACCGTGGCCGGGCTGATCGCCGGGCGGGCCGACGACGACCGGGGCGTGGTGGGGCTGGCGCCGGACGCCAAGATCCTCCCGGTCCGGGTGCTCGACGCCGATAACCGCTACGACGACGCGCTCATCATCGCCAAGGCGGTGCGCTGGGCCGTGGACAACGGCGCCGGAGTGGTCAACCTGTCGCTGGGCGGCAGCAGCGACAGCGCGGCCCTGGCCGCAGCGCTCGACTACGCCTTCGCCCGGGACGTGGTGGTGGTCGCCTGCACCGGCAACCTGGCCACCTCGACGACCACCAAGGTCTGGTATCCGGCCCGGGAGCCCGGCGTGCTGGCCGTCGCCGGGCTGGAACGCTCCGGCGAGAACCTCTGGTCCGGCTCGATCACCGGCCACGAGACGGTCCTCAGCGCACCCGCCACCGCGCTCTACGGCGCGCGGCCGGAGGGGGGCTACTGGCGGGTGCAGGGGACGAGCTTCGCCGCGCCGCTGGTGGCCGCGACCGCCGCGCTGGTCCGCTCGCGGTATCCGAAGATGTCCGCCGGGGACGTGGTCAACCGGCTGATCAGCACGGCCCGGGACCTCGGCCCGACCGGACGCGACGACCGGTTCGGCTACGGCCTGGTGGACCCGGTGGCGGCGCTGACCGCCGACGTGCCGTCGGTGGGTCACAACCCGCTGGACGACAACGACTCTCCCGGCGTGGTGGGCTTCGGGCCGGCCCCGGAGGACGGGCGCGACACCCGGGCCGCGGCGGCGGGCCGCGGTGGCGACCCGCTGGGGCGCAGGCCGGAGGGCTGGTCGGCGCTGCCGGCGGGGCAGACCGTCGTGGGCGCCCCGGAGCGGCTCTGGAGCGGCCTGGCGCTGTTCGTGGCGTTGATCACCGGCAGCGCGCTGATGGTGCGCCGGTTCCGGCAGATCCGCCGCTGACCGACGCGGTGGTCTGACCGCGCCCGTTCCTGGGTAGGGAAGCCCCCATGGACACCACCGGGGCGACTGTCACGCGCCGCCGGTCGTGGCGGAGCCGCCGCCTCGACCGGGACCACTCACTGGGTCTGCGGCTCTCCCTGGCCACCGCCGCCGCGTTCCTGGTGCTGATCCCGTTCGCCCTGCTCGCGCTGCTGGTGCTCGGCGCCTGGTCGCCGCTGCTCCGGCTGGACGCTTCGATCACCGACGCGTTCCACGGGTACGCGCAGGACCATCCCGCCTGGGTCGCGGTGATGACGGTCTGGACGCATGTCTTCGGGCCCGGCCCGCTGCGGGTGGCCGCGGCAGCGGTGGCGGTGTGGCTGTTCCGGCGCGGCGCGTCCCGACTCGCGGCCTGGGTGGTCGTCACCATGATCGCCGGTGGGCTGCTCGGCGCGCTGCTCAAGCTCCTGGTCGGGCGGGACCGGCCGGACCTGCTCGAACCGGTGGCCCGGGCGGCCGGTTACTCGTTCCCGTCCGGTCACGCGCTCAACGCGGCGCTGGCGGCCGGGGTGCTGTTGCTGGTGTTCCTGCCGTTCGCCCGGGACAGCCGCGCCGGCCGGATCATGCTGTGGGCCGCCGCGCTGCTGGTGACTGTGGTGACCGGGCTCAGCCGGATCGCGCTGGGCGTGCACTGGACCAGCGACGTGGTGGGTGGCTGGGTGCTCGGGGCGGCGGTGGTGGCCGCGACCTCGGCCGCGTTCGCCACCTGGCGCAGCGGATCCGGGCGACCGTCCGCCCGTCCGCTCCGCGAGGGCGTCGAGCCGGAGCTGGCCGATCAGCGGCCGGAGGGCGGCCGGGCGTAGCCGGAGCCGCCACGGGGTACAGGCGAGCCCATGTCCGATGTCGTGATCCGAGTCACCCGGCGTGTCCTGCTGCCGCTGGCCCTGCTCTTCGCGCTGATGGTGGGTCTGGGCCTGCTGGTGACCCGGGTGCTGGCGCGTACCTGGCCGTTCACCGTGGAGGACACGGTCAACCGGGAGCTGGCCGGCGATCGCACGCCGGGCTGGAACGACGTCTCGCTGGTGTTCAGCACGCTCGCCAGCACCCAGATGATCGTCGTGGTCACGGTGCTGGCGGCGCTGGTGCTGCGGCTGGTGCTGCACCGCTGGCGGGAGCCGCTGTTCCTCTGCGCGGCGGTGACCGCGCAGGCACTGATCTTCCTGTTCACCACGATGGTGATCGACCGGAACCGTCCGGCCGTCGAGCACATGGACGCCTCCCCGCCGACTTCGAGCTTCCCGTCCGGGCACACGTCGGCGGCCACCGCGCTCTACGTGGGTCTCGCGGTGCTGCTGGCGCTGCGGGCACGCAGCACCCCGGCCAAGATCGGCTGGTGGACGCTGCTGGTGCTGGTGCCGGTCGGCGTGGCGCTCACCCGGATGTACCGGGGCATGCACCACCCCAGCGACGTGGTCGCCTCGTTCCTCAACGGCGGCGCCTGCGTGGCAATCATGGCGCGGGCGGTGCTCGACCGCACGCTCACCTGGGGTCGCGCCCGGCTGCCGCTGTCCCGCTCCGGCGACGAGGCGACACCGGCGGGAGCGCCGGCGGGCGGCTGAGCGCCGCCGGCCGGCTCAGGTGCACTCGCCGGTGGCCACTCCCCGGGTACGCTCCGCGCCCGCCAGCGCCACCGGCCGCGCCTCGGCCGCTGTCACCGCGAAACCGGTGTTCGGGTCGTCCGCCGCCGCTGCGAAGATCACGCCGAGCACCAGCCCGTTCGAGGAGACCAGCGGGCCACCGGAGTTGCCGCTGCGGACCAGCGCCCGGATCGTGTAGATCTCCCGGGTGACGTCCCCGGCCGAGTAGATGTCCGGACCGGTGATCCGGTCGACGTCCCGGATCCGGGCCGGGCGGGCGTCGTACGGGCCGTCGAGCGGGAAGCCGAGCACGATCGCGTCCGCGCCGGTGGCGGCCTGACCGGCGGCGAAGCGCAGCGACGGGCCGGGCAGCCCGGGAACGTAGAGCACGGCGAGGTCCCGGTCCGGGTCGTAGACGACGACCTCGCCGTCGTACCGCTCGCCGCGCAGCTCCACCGCAACCGAGCGGGTGCCGGCGACCACGTGCGCGTTCGTCATCACCCGGTCGTCGGCGTACACGAAGCCGGAGCCCTCGATGCGGCGCGAGCAGCTCGGCGCGGAGCCCAGCACCTTCACCACCGACCGCCTGCTGTTCTGCACCACCTGCGAGTTGGCCAGCGCCGGGTCGGGCGGGGCGACCTGCCGGGCCCGGGTCGGCGCGAGATCGCCGAACACGTCCGGGAAGCCGTTGGTGTCGACGGTGTCACGCAGCGCGGTGGACAGGTCCTGCGCCTTGTCCGGCAGCACCTGGTCGACGACTGTGAGCAGCGCGCTGTTACGGACCGAGGAGGCCAGCCACGGCACCGAGGAGGAGCCGAGCGGCACGGCGACCAGCCAGGCCACCAGCATGACCGCGATGACCGAGATGAACGCGCCACCGACGTCGTCGACCTTCCGCCCGGCCGGCCCGGTGATGGCCGCCCGCAGGTTGGAGCCGAGCCAGCCGGCCAGCGCCTGCCCGAGCACCGCGAGCCCGAAGATCGCCACCAGGGAGACCAGCACGCGGGTGCCGCTCGCCGTGAACTGCTGGGCGATCAGCGGCCCGACCTGGAGGCCGAGCAGCGCGCCCAGGAAGAAGCCGGAGAACGACAGGGCCCCGATGACGAAACCCTGACGGTATCCGCTGATCGCGAACACGAGCATGAGCAGGAGAAGGACGAGATCCACGGCGGACACGCCCCAAGGGTACGGGCACCGGGCCCGTGCTCGGCTCAGCGCTCGCGGAACGTGACCCGAGGATGCGTACCGGTGATCAACGCACGGGTGTCTCGTCGGCCGGTTCGGTGCCCGCCGACGGCGCGGGTGTGGCGTCGACCGGCGGCAGCTCCACCATCCGTGAGCGCGGCCAGGGCCGGGACCAGCCGCCCATCTCCAGCAACCGGTCGATCACGCCGGCGGTGAAGCCCCAGACCAGCATGCCGCGCACCGAGAACGCCGGGCCGGTCCAGCCGCTCGGATGACGGACCCGCATCCGGTTCTCCGGGTCGACCAGCTCGGTGACCGGCAGCCGGGCCACGTGCGCGACCTCGGCCGGCTCGCGCGGGTGCACCGGGTGCGGGTCGTGCCACCAGGCGAGCACCGGCGTGACCACGAAGTCGCTGACCGGGATCCAGAGCCGGGGAAGCTCGGCCAGCACGGTGACGCTGCCGGGGTCGAGCCCGACCTCCTCGTTCGCCTCGCGCAGCGCGGTGGCGCGGGCGTCGGCGTCCTCCGGGTCGGCGGCGCCGCCGGGAAACGCCGGCTGACCGGCGTGGTTGCGCAGCGTCGCGGCGCGCTGGAGGACCAGCACGTCCGGCCCGGCGCCGGGCTCCTCACCGAGCAGCACCAGCACGGCGCTCTCCCGGCCGCCGCGCTCCGGCGTGACGATGCGGGTGAAGTCTTCCGCGCGCGCGGTGCCGAGCCGGCCCAGCAGCGGGTCGAACCACCCCGGCGGCCGTCGGGTCATACCTTCACCCCGAGGTGGCGCTGGAGCAGCGCGGCGAGGCGGGCGTCGTCGAGCGCGCCGGTGGCGTCGGTGTGCCGGATCCGCCCGTCGGCGTCGACGAGCACCGTGAGCGGGAACGCGTTGCGTTCCAGCGCGCGCTGGAACGCGTCGCCCTGGTCGAGCAGCATCGGGAAGCCGACGCCGTAGTCCTCGCCGATGGACTGCGCGCCGCCGCGGCTGTCCCGGCTGTTCACGCCGATGACCTGGAACCGGCCGTCGGCCCGCTCGCTGAGCCGCTGGAACGCGGGCAGCTCCTTGCGGCACGGCGGGCACCAGGACGCCCACACGTTGATCACCGCCGGGCCCTTGACGTCGCGCAGGTTCACCGGCGCGCCGCCGGTGAAGCAGTTGAGCGTCAGGTCGGGGAGCTGGTCCCCGGCCTTACCGGCGGGCGTCGGAGCCGCAGCGGCGGGCACGACGGTCAGCGGAGCACAGTCGGCGAACGGCGAGGGGCGCTCGGCCCGGGTCGCCGGCGCCGGACGTTCCGGCTCGTCGGCCGTGGCGGTGCAGCCCGCCACCGCGAGCAGCAGCGGGACGAGAAGGTACGCGAGACGGCGCATCACGGCACGTCCGCCGCGGCGGCCTGCTGCGGCACCAGGTCGGGGTCGAGGCCGACGGCCACCGCCAGGTCACGGGCCCGGGGGCCCTTGAGCAGCTTGGCCGCGGCGGCCGGCTCGGTCGGCCCGGTGCCGTACGCGGGACACAGCTTCGCCAGCGTGCACGCGCCGCAGGCGGGCTTGCGGGCGTGGCAGACCCGGCGGCCGTGGAAGATCACCCGGTGCGACAGCATCGTCCAGTCGCGCTTCGGGTAGAGCGCGCCGATCGCGTGCTCGATCTTCACCGGGTCGGTCTCGGTGGTGAGCGCCCACCGCTGCACGAGCCGCTGGAAGTGGGTGTCGACGGTGATGCCGGGGACACCGAAGGCGTTGCCGAGGATGACGTTGGCGGTCTTGCGGCCGATCCCGGGCAGGGTCACCAGGTCGTCCAGCCGGCCGGGCACCTCGCCGTCGTACCGCTCGCAGAGCGCGCGCCCGAGGTTGATCAGGGAGCTGGTCTTGTTGCGGTAGAACCCGGTGGGCCGGATCAGCTCCTCCAGCTCCGCGCGGTCCGCCCCGGCGTAGTCGGCCGCGGTGCGGTAGCGGGCGAACAGCTTCGGCGTGACCTCGTTGACCTTCTTGTCGGTGCACTGGGCGGACAGGATCGTCGCGACTGCCAGCTCCAGCGCGTTGGAGTGGTCGAGTTCACAGTGCGCGTCGGGGTGCGTCTCGGTCAGCACGCGGCCGATGCGCCGGGCGCGGCGCGTACGGCCGAGGTCGGTCTCGGGGGAGCGCGTGGTCACGTCGGCCAGCCTACGTCGCGGGGCCGACGCTCCGGCGGCTCGGCGCGGTGGTCGTGCGCTCAGCCACCCGCGGGCGCGGTGATCCTCCCGGTCGCGTCGAGCTTCGCGCCGGTGTCCGGGAAGTCGGCCCCGTTCAGCTCGCGGACCAGCCCGAGGCCACGGTTCTGCCGGTCGACCGACGGGCGTCCCACTCCGTTCATCACGGTGGAGGTGAACGTGCCGCCGACGAACTTCCCCTCGGCGGTGAGCGACACCTTGAGCACGCCGCCCCAGCCGAGCCGCCCGGAGCTGTTCAGCGACTTCCCGCCACCGGCGAAGTTGCCCAGGCTGTACGCGATCAGCCGCCCCTTGTAGAACTCCATCCCGCGCAGCACGTGCGGACCGTGGCCGATGACCAGGTCGGCCCCGGCGTCGATGACGGTGCGGGAGAAGCGGATCGGGTCGCCACGGTTCTCGCCGAAGAACATCTCGGTGCCCGGCTTCACCCGGGTCTTGTCCGACCCCTCGGCGCCCATGTGCACCTGCACCACGACGATCTGGGCCGCCTCCTTGGCCATCTCGATCACCTGCTTGGCGGCGTTCAGGTCGACCAGGCTGTTGGACCAGGGGTACGACGAGAAGCCCACCACGGCGACCTTGACGCCCTTGACGTCCACCACGGTGATCTCACCGGGCGCGCCGGTGTGCTTGAGCCCGTGCGCCTCCAGCGCCGACTGGGTGTTCTCGTAGCCCTGCCGGCCGTAGTCGTAGCCGTGGTTGTTGGCCTGGTTGAGCAGCTGGAACCCGGCCGAGCGCAGGTGCGCGGCGTAGCCGGGCGGCGCCCGGAACTGGTAGCAGTTCTTCGGCTGCGGGCCGCACTTGCCGGCGCCGGTGTCGTCGGTGAGCGGCTCCTCCAGGTTGCCCATCACCAGGTCACCCTTGAGCGCCGACTTCACGTCGTCGAAGAAGCCCTTGCCACCGTTGGGCGGCAGCCGGTCCGGGGCGTTGCCCATGATCACGTCGCCGGTCGCGGTGAGCGAGATCGACGGCTCGTCGGGGGCGTTCGGCGCCGCGGGCTGGTCACCGGTGGCGGGTCCGGCCGCGCCGGTCGACCCGCCGCCCTGACCGGCCTGCCACCTCGCGTCGCCGCCCGATCCGCCGGCGTCACCGGCGCAGCCGGCGGCGAACAGGACGGCGGCGAGCGCGGCGAGCGCGGCCAGACGGGTCCGGACCGCTCCTCGACGAGGTCCGGGGAGGGCTGGGCGCGGCGCGGCGACGGCGGCGCGGCGGGCACGGGGCACAGAACGGGCGGGAGCGTACATCGTCGGCGACGCTACCGTCCCCGGAACGCCGCGACGAGGGCCGATCGGTCGGAAAACCCGGCGTGTCGCATGTGAGGGGCGCACGTCAGCCCGCCCGCCGGTCGGACCAGGGCACCACGGTCCCGGCGCCGCCCGAGCGGACGGCGGCGTGCACGGCCCGGGCCAGTGGCGCGCCCCAGGCCGACCGGGGCCCGCCGTACGGGGCCGGATCGCCGTCGGCCGGGCAGAGCACAGTCACCGCGTCGGTGGGGGTGCCGGTGGCGGGCAGTCCGAGTTCCCAGATCGCCTGCGCCTTCGCCTCGGTGGCGGTGGCCACCGCGTTGACGAGTGCCGCGTCGCCGAGCCGCTGCGGCACGTACGCGACGATGTTGACCGTGCCGACGCGCTGCGCGGGCTCGGGCACGGCGGGCCGCGCCGGCTCGGGCGCGGCGGCCCAGACCGGCGTGCCCAGGCCGACGGTCGCCCAGACCCGGACGCCGCCGTCGGCGTGGCTGACCACCTCGGTCACGTCCACGCCGGTCAGCAGCCCGACGCCGGGTCCGCCCAGGCCGAGGCCGTGCGCCAGTTCGGCCAGGTGCGCGGCGGGGTCGTCCCGGTCGTACGACATCGGCACCGTCGCGTTCAGCACCCACCCGCGGACGCCGATCCCGCCGCCCAGCGGAGCGGAGCCGACCGCCAGCAGCGGCGTCTCGGCCCGCCAGACCAGCAGGGGGATGTCCCACCCGGCTTCGGACCGGGTGGTCAGGAACGGCTCACACAGCACGCCGGTCACCCTACGATCACAGGAGGGAACGGGTGGCGCCGGCCCGGACCGGAAGCGGGATCTTAGCTGCTCACCGGGTCGGGCGGGTTACGCCCAACGATCAAGATTCCAGGGGTGCACCTCTGATTCCTACTCATGTGCGCCTAGACTGGCGGCGCGCGAGGGATCAGCGGACGGCGGACCCGGCCGACGGACGGCACGCGCAGGCGGAGGTGCGCGATGGACGAGGTACTGGCCCGCAGCGGGATCTTCCAGGGTGTCGACCCGGAGGCTGCCGAGGCGCTCGCCAAGGAGATGGAGACGATCGAGGTCCGCAAGGGCGAAATCGTCTTCAACGAGGGCGAACCCGGCGACAGTCTCTACATCCTCCTGTCCGGCAAGATCAAGGTGGGTCGCCGCGCGGCGGACGGCCGGCAGAACCTGATCGCCGTGATGGGCCCGTCGGACATGGTCGGTGAGCTGTCGCTCTTCGACCCCGGTCCGCGTACGGCGACCGCCACCGCGGTCACCGACACCCGGCTCGTACGCCTGCGCAAGCAGGCCCTGCGGCCGTGGCTGAACAACCGGCCCGAGATCGCCGAGCAGTTGCTGCGGGTGCTGGCCCGCCGGCTGCGCCGGACCAACGACTCGCTCGCCGACCTGATCTTCACGGACGTGCCGGGCCGGGTCGCCAAGAACCTGCTCCAGATGGCCGGCCGCTTCGGCACCCGCGACGGCGGCGTGCTGCGCGTGACGCACGACCTCACCCAGGAGGAGATCGCCCAGCTCGTCGGCGCCTCCCGCGAGACCGTCAACAAGGCGCTCGCCGACTTCGCCTCGCGCGGCTGGCTGCGACTGGACGGCAAGAGCATCATCATCCTCGACCCGGAGCGCCTGGCCCGCCGCGCGCGGGTCTGACCTCCGTACCGGCTTCCCGGCCCGGCCCGCCACCGCGCGGAGCCGGGCCGATGCCGTTCTGCGCAGGCCGGGCCGGTCGCCTCTGAGCAAGCCGTCTCTGCCCGTCGCAGAATCGCTTGGTCCTCCGGGCCGGTGCCGCCACGCTGGGACGATGCCCGATCACGTCGCCGTCCTGTCCGACATCCACGGTGTGCTGCCCGCGCTGGAAGCGGTGCTGGCCGAGCCGGACGTGGCCGCCGCCGACCTGATCGTCCTCACCGGCGACCTGGCGGCCGGTCCGCAGCCGGTCGAGGTGCTGGACCGGTTGGCCGCGCTCGGTGACCGGGCCTGCTGGGTCGGCGGGAACGCCGACCGGGAGCTGGTGCAGGCGCGTGCCGGGGCGGCGTCCCCGATCGAGGTGTCGAACTGGGCCGCGGGGCAGCTCCGCGACGACCAGGTGGCCCGGCTGGCCGCGCTGCCGCCGTCCGTCACGCTGCCGGTCACCGGTCTGGGCGACGTGCTGTTCTGCCACGCCACCCCGCGCGACGACGAGGAGGTCGTGCTCGTCGACTCGCGGCTGGACCGCTGGGCCGAGGTCTTCGCCGGCCTGCCGCCCGAGGTCGGCACCGTGGTCTGCGGGCACACGCACATGCCGTTCACCCGGCTGGTCGACCGTCGCCTGGTGGTGAACCCGGGCAGCGTCGGCATGCCGTACGGGGGCGCGGGCGCCTGGTGGGCGCTGCTCGGTCCGGGCGTGCAACTGCGCCGTACGCGCTTGGACGTGGACGCCGCCTGCGCCCGGATCGCCACCGAGTCCGCCTTTCCGGACGCGGCGGCCTGGGCCGACGAGTACGTCCGCTCCCGCCACTCCGACGCCGACGCGCTCACCGTCTTCGCTCCGCGCGACGGTCGCTGAGGCGTTAACAAGGGGCCCCTCCGCTACCGCAGGCGTTAACAAGGGCCCCCTCCTTTCAAAAAAGTCAGGCTTGACTGTTTGTTTTGGGGGCGGCAGGCTGATGGCGTGTCCACCGCACCGAGCCGAGTTCCGCAGCAGGAGCGCAGCCGCGCCACCCAGGCCCGGCTGCTGGAGGCGACAGTCGACTGCCTGGTGGAGCACGGCTGGTCCGGCACCACCACGACAGTGGTGGCGGCCCGCGCCGGGGTCTCCCGGGGCGCCCAGCTGCACCACTACCCCACCAAGGCCGCGCTGGTCACCGCCGCCGTCGCGCACCTGACCGAGCGCCGGGCGGCCGAGCTGCGCGCCGAGGCGGCGGCCCTGCCGGTCGGCCCGCAGCGGCTCGACGGCGTGGTCGACCTGCTCGCCGCCTCCTTCACCGGCCCGCTGTTCGCGGCCGCGCTGGAGCTGTGGGTGGCCGCGCGTACCGACGCCGAGCTGCGCGCCGCGCTGGTGCCGCTGGAGGCGCGGATCGGCCGCGAGATGCACCGGCTCACCGTCGAGCTGCTCGGCGTGGACGAGCGCAAGCCGGGCGTACGCGAGTCGGTGCAGGCCACGCTCGACCTGCTCCGCGGCCTCGGCGTGGCCAACCTGCTCAGCGACGACTCGCCCCGCCGCGCCGCCCTGCTGCACACCTGGAAACGCCAGCTCGCCGCGCTGCTCACCCCCGAGAGCGAGCGGCACTGATCCCCTGACCCACCCCCGCCCGGAGGCACAATGGTCGACCTGACAGCCCTGCTCGCGGATCTGGCCGCCGAGTCCGAACAACTCGACGCGCTCGTCGCGGACCTGCCACCGGACGGATGGGAGCGGCCGACACCGGCCCCGGGCTGGACCGTCGCACACCAGATCGCACACCTGGCCTGGACCGACCACGTCGCCTACCTGGCGGCCACCGACGAGTCCGCGTTCTTCGCCTCGGTGATGGCCGCGCCGGACCCGTCGCGCCTGGTCGAGGACGGCGCGGAGTCCTTCCTCGCGCCCCCGCCTGCGCTGCTGGCCCGCTGGCGTTCCGGCCGGTCGGCGCTCGCCGGCGCGCTCACCGCCGTCCCGGCCGGGCAGAAGATCCCCTGGTACGGCACCAGCATGTCGCCCACCTCGATGGTGACGGCCCGGCTGATGGAGACGTGGGCGCACGGCGAGGACGTGGCAGACGCGCTGGGCGTCAGCCGTACCCCGACGCAGCGCCTGCGCCACATCGCGCACCTCGGCTTCCGTACCCTCGGGCACGGCTTCGCCGCCCACGGCCGTGCGGTGCCCACGGCGCCGGTGCGGGTGGAGCTGACCGCGCCCGCGGGCGGTGACGTCTGGGAGTTCGGGCCGGCCGACGCGGCCGACCGGGTGACCGGCCCGGCGCTCGACTTCTGCCTGCTCGTCACGCAGCGCCGGCACCGCGCCGACCTGGCCCTGACCGCCACCGGGCCGGTGGCCGACGAGTGGCTGGACGTGGCCCAGGCGTTCGCCGGCCCGCCCGGTGACAAGCGGGAACCGGCGAGCGGAGTTCCCTCATGAGCGTGCTGCGGATCGGGAACGCGTCGGGCTTCTACGGCGACCGTTTCGCCGCCTGGCGGGAGATGCTCGACGGCGGCGAGCTGGACGTGCTGACCGGTGACTACCTGGCCGAGCTGACCATGCTCATCCTCGGCCGGGACCGGATGCGCGACCCGTCGCTGGGCTACGCGAAGACGTTCCTGCGCCAGGCGGAGGGCGTGCTCGGCACCGCGCTGGAGCGCGGCGTCACGCTGGTCACAAACGCGGGTGGCCTCAACCCGGCGGGGCTGGCCGACGCGATCCGGTCGCTCGGCGACCGGCTCGGCCTCCAGGTGCGGGTCGGGTACGTCGAGGGCGACGCGATCCAGCGGCCGGACGCGCTGACCGCCAACGCGTACCTGGGCGCGTTCGGGATCGCGGCCTGCCTGGACGCGGGCGCGGACGTGGTGGTCACCGGTCGGGTCACCGACGCCTCGCTGGCGGTCGGCCCGGCGATCGCCCGCTTCGGGTGGACCCGCGACGACCTCGACGCGCTGGCCGGGGCCACGGTGGCCGGGCACCTGATCGAGTGCGGCGCGCAGGTCACCGGCGGCAACTTCAGCTTCTTCACCGAACTGCCGGACGGCGGGCACCGGCCCGGTTTCCCGATCGCCGAGCTGCACGCGGACGGCTCGTCGGTGCTCACCAAGCACGCGGGCACCGGCGGCGCGGTGACGGTCGAGACGGTCACCGCCCAGCTGCTGTACGAGGTGGGCGGCCCGGACTACCTCGGGCCGGACGTGGTGACCCGGCTCGACACGGTACGGCTGGAGCAGGAGGGCCCGGACCGGGTCCGGGTGTCCGGGGTGCGCGGCACGCCGCCGCCGGACACGCTGAAGGTGGGCGTCAACAACCTGGGCGGCTTCCGCAACTCGATGACGTTCGTGCTGTGCGGGCTGGACATCCCGGCCAAGGCGGCACTGGTCCGCGCCCAGATCGAGGAGTCGGTCGGCACGGAGGGGCTGGAGTTCACGCTGGCCCGTACCGACCACCCGGACACCGGCGACACCGAGGCGGCGAGCGCGCTGCTGCACGTACATCTGCGCGACGGCGACAAGTCGCGGGCCGGGCGGGCGTTCTCGGCGGCGGCGGTGGAGCTGGCGCTGGCCTCCTATCCGGGTTGCACGCTCACCACGCTGCCCGGTGACGCGACGCCGTACGGGGTGTTCACCGCCGACGCGATCGCGCAGGACGCGGTCGAGCACGTGGCGGTGCTGCCCTCCGGCGAGCGGGTGCCGATCCCGCCGCCGACGGTGACGAGCGGTTTGGAAGGGACCCTTGTACAACACGAGGCGTTAACAGGGGGCCCTTCCTTGCACGCCACCCGGCGGGGGCCACTGGGTGAGCTGGTCGGGGCGCGCTCCGGCGACAAGGGCGGCGACGCCAACCTGGGCGTCTGGGCCCGCACCGACGCGACCTGGCCGTGGCTGCGCGACTGGCTGACCGTGGAACGGCTGGCCGAGCTGCTGCCGGAGACGGCGTCGCTCACCGTCGAGCGGTACGAGCTGCCGAACCTGCGCGCCGTCAACTTCGTGATCCGCGGGCTGCTCGGGCAGGGCGTGGCCGCGTCCACCCGGTTCGATCCCCAGGCCAAGGCGCTCGGCGAGCTGCTGCGCTCCCGGGTGGTCGATCTTCCGACGGAGGTTCCGGCATGACCATCGTGGACACGCCGGAACGCCGGCAGCTACGCGAGCTGACCCGCTCGTTCGTGGTCCGGGAGGTGCTGCCGCACCTGTCCGACTGGGAGCGGGCCGGCGAACTGCCCCGGTCGCTGCACGAGACCGCCGCGAAGGTCGGCCTGCTCGGCATCGGCTTCCCGGAGTCGGTCGGCGGCAGCGGCGGCGACCTGCTCGACTCGATGGTGGTCACCGAGGAGATCATCCGCTCGGGCGGGTCGTCGGGGCTGATCGCCGCGCTGTTCACGCACGGGATCGCGCTGCCGCACATGGTTCAGGCTCAGGACGAGGCGCTGATCGAGAAGTACGTCCGGCCGGCGCTCGCCGGGACGATGATCGGCGCGTTGGCGATCACCGAGCCGGACGGCGGCTCGGACGTGGCGGGCATCCGCACCTGCGCCGTACGCGACGGCGACCACTACGTCGTGAACGGCGCCAAGACGTACATCACCAGCGGGGTCCGGGCAGACTTCGTCACCACTGCGGTCTGCACCGACTTTCCCGGGTCGGGCTCGCTCAGCCTGCTCGTGATCGACAAGGGCACGCCGGGGTTCACGGTGGGCCGGCGGCTGGAGAAGCTGGGCTGGCACTGCTCCGACACGGCCGAACTGTCCTTCGTCGACGTCCGGGTGCCGGTGGGCAACCGGGTCGGCCCGGAGGACACCGGCTTCCTCGCCATCATGCAGCAGTTCGCCGCCGAGCGGCTGTCGCTCGCCACGCAGGCGTACGCGACCGCGCAGCGCTGCGTGGACCTGACGGTGCGGTGGTGCCGGGACCGTCAGACGTTCGGCCGGCCGCTCGTTTCGCGGCAGGTGGTGCGGCACCGGCTGGCCGAGATGCACTCCCGCACCGAGGCGGCCCGGGCGTACGTGCACGAGGTCGCCGAGCGGGTCGCCGCCGGGCAGCCGGTGGTGACCGAGGTGGCGATCGCGAAGAACGTGGCGGTGTCCGCGTGCGACTTCGTCGTCGACGCGGCGCTGCAACTGCACGGCGGTTTCGGCTACATGCGTGACGCCGAGGTGGAGCGGCACTACCGCGACGCCCGGCTGCTCGGCATCGGCGGCGGCGCCACCGAGATCATGAACGAGATCATCGCGAAGGGCATGGGCCTGTGAGCACGACAGTTCTGCAGAGCACGATCGACCCGTCCGCGCCCGCCTTCACCGCCAACCGGGAGGCGCTGCTGGAACGCCTCGCCGAACTGGAGGCGGCGCTCGACCAGGCCCGGGGCGGTGGCGGCGAGAAGTACGTGACCCGCCATCACGGTCGCGGCAAGCTGCTCCCGCGGGAGCGGATCGAGCTGCTGCTCGACCCGGACAGCCCGTTCCTGGAGCTGTCGTCGGTGGCCGCGTTCGGCACCGACTTCCCGGTCGGCGCCAGCACCGTGACCGGCATCGGCGTGGTCGAGGGCGTCGAGTGCCTGATCGTGGCGAACGACCCGACGGTACGCGGGGGCGCGATCAACCCGTGGTCGCTGGCGAAGACCCGGCGGGCGGGTGAGATCGCGGCGGCGAACCGGCTGCCGATGGTGAACCTGGTCGAGTCGGCCGGGGCGGACCTGCCCACCCAGGCGGAGATCTTCATTCCGGGCGGCCGGGTGTTCCGGGACCTGACCCGACTGTCGGCGCAGCGGATCCCGACGGTGAGCGTGGTCTTCGGCAACGCCACCGCCGGTGGCGCGTACGTGCCCGGCATGTCGGACTTCACCATCATGATCCGGGACCGCTCGCAGGTCTACCTCGCCGGGCCGCCGCTGGTGAAGATGGCCACCGGCGAGGTCACCGACGACGAGTCGCTCGGCGGCGCGGCGATGCACGCCACCACGTCCGGCCTGGCCGACTTCCTCGCCGAGGACGAACGCGACGGGATCCGGCTGGCCCGGCAGTGCGTCCGCCGGCTCAACTGGCGCAAGCAGGGCCCGCCGCCCCGCAACCCCCATCCGCTGCCACCCCGGTACGACCCGGAGGAACTGCTCGGCATCGCCAGCGCCGACCTGAAGGTGCCGTTCGACCCGCGCGAGGTGCTGGCCCGGGTACTCGACGACAGCGCGTTCGACGAGTTCAAGCCCGGCTACGGCACCGCGCTCGTGACCGGCTGGGGTGAGCTGCACGGCTACCCGGTCGGTGTGCTGGCGAACGCCCGTGGCGTGCTGTTCAGCGAGGAGGCGCAGAAGGCGGCGCAGTTCATCCAGCTCGCCAACGCGGCGGACACACCGCTGGTCTTCCTGCAGAACACCACCGGCTACATGGTCGGCACCGAGTACGAGCAGCGCGGCATCATCAAGCACGGCGCCCTGATGATCAACGCGGTGTCGAACTCGAAGGTGCCGCACCTGACCGTCAACCTGGGCGCCTCCTACGGCGCCGGCAACTACGGCATGTGCGGCCGGGCGTACGAGCCGCGGTTCCTGTTCACCTGGCCGAACGCGAAGTCGGCGGTGATGGGCCCGGCGCAGCTCGCCGGGGTGCTGTCCATCGTGGCCCGGCAGGCCGCCGCCGCCCGGGGCCGCGAGTACGACGAGGACACCGACGCCGCCATGCGGATGATGGTCGAGCAGCAGATCGAGTCGCAGTCCGGCGCGCTGTTCCTGTCCGGGCGGCTCTACGACGACGGGGTGATCGACCCCCGGGACACCCGTACCGTCCTCGGGCTGTGCCTGTCGGCGATCCACAACGGACCGGTGAAGGGCGCCGACGGTTTCGGCGTCTTCCGGATGTAGGGGGCGTACTCAAGATGATCACCAAGCTTCTGGTCGCGAACCGGGGCGAGATCGCCCGCCGGGTCTTCGCCACCTGCCGCGCCCTCGGCGTGGCCACCGTCGCCGTGCACTCCGACGCGGACGCCGACGCGCCGTTCGTCGCCGACGCCGACCAGGCGGTACGGCTGCCGGGGAACACGCCGGCCGAGACGTACCTGCGCATCGACGCCATCCTCGACGCGGCCCGCCGGTCCGGCGCGGACGCCGTCCACCCCGGTTACGGCTTCCTGGCCGAGAACGCCGAGTTCGCGGCGGCGGTGACCGACGCGGGTCTGACCTGGGTCGGGCCGTCCGCGAAGGCGATCGCGGCGATGGGCGACAAGATGGCCGCCAAGGCGCTGCTCGCCGACGCGGGCGTGCCGATGCTGCCCACCTGGACCGATCCGGCCGAGGTCACCGCCTTCCCGGTGCTGGTCAAGGCCGCCGCCGGTGGCGGCGGCCGGGGCATGCGGATCGTCCACGACGCGGCCGGGCTGGCCGAGGCCGTCGCGGGCGCGCGCCGCGAGGCGGCGGCGGCGTTCGGCGACGGCACCGTCTTCATCGAGCGGTACGTGGAACGCGGCCGCCACGTCGAGGTGCAGATCTTCGGCGACACCCACGGCACCGTCGTGGCCCTCGGGGTACGCGACTGCTCGATCCAGCGCCGCCACCAGAAGATCGTCGAGGAGGCGCCCGGCGTGCTGCCCGACGACGTGCGCGCGGCGCTGCACGAGGCGGCGGTGGCCGCCGGGCGGGCCGTCGACTACGTCGGCGCGGGAACAGTGGAGTTCCTGCTCGCGCCGGACGGGCAGGTGCACTTCCTGGAGATGAACACCCGCCTCCAGGTGGAGCACCCGGTCACCGAGCTGACCACCGGGCTGGACCTGGTCCGGCTGCAACTGCTCGTCGCCGAGGGCGAGCCGCTGCCGGTCACCACCACGCCGCCGGCCGACGGCCACGCCATCGAGGTACGGCTGTGCGCCGAGGACCCGGCTCAGGGCTTCCGTCCGGCCACCGGCACGCTGCACCGGTTCGCGATCCCCGGGGTCGCCGCCGAGTTCGGTCCGGCCCGGGGGCTGCGCCTGGACTCGGGCGTGGTGGACGGCTCGACGGTGAGCGTGCACTACGACTCGATGCTGGCGAAGCTCGTCGCCTGGGCGCCCACCCGCACCGAGGCGGCCCGCGCCCTGGCCGGCGCGCTGGCCCGCGCCGAGCTGCATGGCGTGGCCACCAACCGGGACCTGCTGGTACGCGTGCTGCGCAGCCCGGAGTTCGCCGCCGTGGACGTCGACACCGGCTTCCTGGACCGGCACCCGGAGGTGTTCGAGCCGCTGCTGCCGGCCGAGCAGCTTCCGGTGGTGGCGCTGGCCGCCGCGCTGGCCGCTGCCGCCGCGCGCCGGGCCGCCGCCCCGGTGCTGGCCGGGCTGCCGTCGGGTTGGCGCAACGTGCCGTCCTTCCCGCAGGTCACCCGGTTCACCGGCCCCGGCGACGAGGAGATCGAGATCCACTACCGCCTCGACCGCACCGGCGCCCTCGCCGAGTGGGGAAGGAAGGGCCCCCTCTTAACGGATCCGGTAGAGGAAGGGTCCCCTGTTAACACCGAGCTGCCGGTGGTCGAGCTGGTGACAGCCGCCCCGGACCGGGTGGTGCTCGACGTCGACGGGGTTCGGCGGGCCTTCCGCGTACACCGGGTGGGGTCGTCGGTCTTCGTGGACGGCCCGGACGGGGCGGCGAGCCTCACCGAGCTGCCCCGCCTGCCCCTGCCCACCGCGGAGCTGGCGGCCGGGTCGCTGCTCGCGCCGCTGCCCGGGGCGGTCACCCGGGTGCACGTCGAGGTCGGTCAGCGCGTCGCCGCCGGTGACCTGCTGCTGACGCTCGAAGCGATGAAGCTCGAACATCCCGTGCTCGCCCCCGCCGACGGCGTGGTGACGGAACTGCCGGTGCCCGCCGGCGGCCAGGTCGAGACGGGTGCCGTACTGGCCGTCGTGGACCCCGAGGAGGACCCCCAGTGAACTTCGACCTCACCCCCGAACAGGACCAGCTCCGCGATGCGGTACGGGAGCTGGGACGCAAGTACGGCCATTCCTACTTCGTGTCGAAGGCCAAGGCCGGCGAGCACACCACCGAGCTGTGGCACGAGGCCGGCCGGCTGGGCTACCTGGGCGTCAACATCCCCACCGAGTACGGCGGCGGGGGCGGCGGCATCACCGACCTGGCGCTGGTGTGCGAGGAGCTGGCCGCGACCGGCTGCCCGCTGCTGCTCCTGGTGGTCTCCCCCGCCATCGCCGCCACGATCATCAGCAAGCACGGCACGGAGGAGCAGCGCAAGAAGCACCTCCCCGGGCTCGCCGACGGCTCCGAGAAGATCGTCTTCGCGATCACCGAGCCGGACGCCGGTTCGAACTTCCACCGGCTCTCCACAGTGGCCCGGCGCGACGGCGACGACTGGCTGCTCAGCGGCCGGAAGATCTACATCTCCGGCGTGGACGAGGCCGGGCACGTCCTCGTGGTCGCTCGCACCGAGGACGCGTCCACCGGGAAGCTGAAGCCGGCGCTGTTCATCGTGCCGACCGACGCGCCGGGCCTGGAGAAGTCCAAGCTGGACATGGAGATCCTGTCGCCGGAGAACCAGTTCCTGCTCTTCCTCGACGACGTCCGGCTGCCCGCCGACGCGCTCGTCGGCGAGTCGCTCGACGCCGGGCTGCCGGCGCTGTTCGCCGGGCTCAACCCGGAGCGCATCACGGTGGCCGCGATGGGCGCCGGCACCGGCCGGTACGCGATCGACAGGGCGAGCGACTACACCGCCACCCGCAAGGTGTGGGGCGGGAACTCGATCGGCTCGCACCAGGGCGTGGCGCACCCGCTCGCGCACGCGGCGGTACAGGTCGAGCTGGCCCGTCTGATGATCTACAAGGCGGCGACGCTGTACGACGCGGGTCGCGACCTGGAAGCGGGCATCTCCGGCAACATGGCCAAGTACGCGGCCGGTGAGGCCGCCGCGCTCGCCGTCGACACCGCCGTCCAGGCGCTCGGCGGGGCCGGCATGACCACCGAGTACGGCGTGTCGACGCTGCTCGGCGCGGTACGCGCGGGCCGGATCGCCCCGGTCAGCCGCGAGATGATCCTCAACTTCGTCGCCCAGCACGTCCTCGGCCAGGACAAGTCCTACTGACCGAGGTGGGCCCGGGGTACGGCGGGTGCCCGATCACCTGCCGTACCCCGGGGGTCCGTCACTGGGCGGTGTGGTCGAGGAGACCTCGGCCTCGCCACTCCCGGATCGACGCTCACGGTAGCGGCTTCCCAACCCGGAGCGATACGGCAGCCGGCCAACAGATGTAACGATTTTTGCTCGATCGACGCTTCTGGCGCTCCGAAGTGGAGCGTCACTGACGGGAAGCCGTCTCGGCCCGCCGGTTGACAGGTTGCCGCGCTGGGCCATGCTTGTCGGGTGAGATCGTTCCCGAAGCCCGATGCGCGGGCGAAGGCCGTCGTCGCGTCCCTGGCGACGGTTGCGGCGGTGGTGGCCCTCGCGGTGTGGCGCCCGCCCGGCATCCTGTCGGTCGTGCTGGCCCTGGTCTGCGTCGTGCTGGGCATGATCGCCGGGGTGACGATCACCGCGGCCCGCCAGCCCGTCAGCGGTGGTGGGCACACCCCGTCGCCCGAGACCTGGCTGCCCGAGGCCGGGTACGGAGTGGACGCCGACACGCTCGAGGCGATCGACCCCCGGGCGGTACGGAACCTGCGCGCCCCCGGCGGCCATCCGGTCGACGCGGACACGCTCGAGACGCTGGACCCGCGGGCGGTACGCGGCCTGCGGACGCAGACCGCGGTGGACGCCGACACGCTGGAGACGCTCGACCCGAGGTCGGTGCGGCAGAGCCGAGGGCTCAGCGGCCGGTGAGCGTGGGCCCGGCGAGCGCGTTCACTCCCCGCCCGGCCAGGCACCGGTAGGTGCGGTCGGCGTCGGTCTCCGGCGGCAGCACCTCGAGGTTCCATCCGTTCGCCGGGTCCGCGCCACTGACCACCCGGAACGTGTCAGGGTTGCACACCTTGCCGACGGCCGGGTCGGCGACCACCGCGTCGTGCTTGGCGCCGGCGAGACCGGCCGGCAGGTCACCCGCGGCGTACGTCTCCCAGGTGTGCTGGCCGTCGCAGGGCACCCGGCTCGCCTCGGCCCGGTCGCGGCGCAGCCGTACCGGACCGAAGCACTCCAGCTCGGAAGCGCACCGCGCGCCGGCCGGGAGCCGCACGTCGGCGGACGCGCAGCCGGGCACCGGCCCCCCGGCCACGCCGCTCGTCACCGGGGTCGGCGGAGCGGCGGGCGTGTGACCGGCGGCCAGCCAGCCGCCACCGGCCGACGCCGCCAGCGCGAGCACCCCGGCGCCGCCGAGGAACCAGCGCTTGGGCCAGCGGCGGGCCCGCGACGCCACGGTCGGGTGGTCGTCGTCGGCGGGCGGGCGCGGGTTCGGGCCGCCGCTACGGCGGTAGCGCTCGGCGCCGTCGTAGAGCGCGCCGCCGGCCGGGGCGCCGTCCAGCGGCAGCCCGGCGAGCAGGCCGCGCAACTCGACCGCGGAGGGACGCGCGCCCGGGTCGTTCGACATCCCCAGCCGGAGTACGTCGATCAGCTCGCCGGGCACCCCGGGCAGCCCGGGGATGGGCTGCTGGAACATCTCCAGCACGGTCACCAGACTCGGGTTGCGTTCCGAGTGCCAGCGCGGCGGCCGGCCGTACATCACCGCGTAGAGGGTGGCGCACAGCGAGTAGACGTCGACGGCCGGGCTGGGCGGGCTGTGGTTGAACGTCTCGGGCGGCGCGTACGCCGGGGTGAGCGCCTCCAGCATGACCGAGGAGTCACGGAACTCGGCGAGCACCGCCAGGCCGAAGTCGGCGAGGACCGCCGAGTTGAACTCGGAGTGCAGGATGTTTGCCGGCTTGACGTCCCGGTGCAGCACGCCCGCCGCGTGCGAGTGGGCCAGCGCGTCGGCGATCTTCACGCCGAGGTCGCGGGTCTCCTCCGGGCCCAGCGGCGAGGTGCGCATCCGCTCCGCGTACGAGCCGTCGCACAGTTCCATGATCAGGTAGGGGTGCTGGTCGACGGTGACCCCGACGTCGAAGAGGTCGACCACGTGGGGGTGCGACGACATCCGCCCGGCGGCGCGGGCCTCGCGCAGGAAGCGGGCCTGGTCGCGTTCGCTGTCCAGCGTCCGGTTCTCGATCTTGACCGCCACCTCGCGCCCCACCGAGATCTGGGTGGCCCGGTAGATGGTGGCGTAGCCGCCCCGGGCGAACACCTGCAGATCGGTCAGACCGGGCACGATTGGCAGCCGCACGGCGCCGGGCGGGGTCTCGGTCACGGTTCGAAAATACCCAACTGGTCCGGCCGCTCAGCGGGCCGCATCGGTGGCCGGCACCGGATCCGGCGCGGAGTCGTCAGTGGCGGTGCCCGCCCGGCGCGCGTCCCACCACAGGCCGACGGCTGTCGCGACCGCGCCCAGCCCTTCCCACGCGGCGACCGCGAAGAACCGGTCCGGCGCGACGTCGGACAGCACCGCGATGGTGAAGACGGTGAACGTGACCAGGCGGAACCAGACAGTGAAGCGGTAGAACGGCCGCCACTCGGTGGCGACGGCGAGCAGGTAGTAGACCCCCATGTTGAACGAGGCCATGGACGACGCGGTGAGGAACGTGCCGGTGTAGTCGCCCGGTGCGCGTTCGGCCGGCACCTCGAAGCCGAGCAGACGAAGCTGAGTCTCCGGCCAGATCAGGCCGAGCGCGCCGAGGAGCAGCGCGAGGAGCCCGAAGACCGCGATCGTCCAGCCGGCGCCCGAGCGCGGCAGCCTCATCGTCCCTCCCCAGCGTGGTCCGCCGGTGACGCAGGCGCGCACCGGGAGGCGGCAGTCGATCCACGACTGTCGCCGCCCACGCTAACCGGCTCCACCGACGAACACATCCCCGGAACCGTCAGAACAGCGGGCGATCAGCCGCCGGAGAGGCGGACCCGCAACGCGTCGGCGACCATCCGCTCACTGCGCTGTTCGGTGGCGTACGCGAGGCGTACCGCCTCCTCCGCGTTGGTCAGCGCCTCGGCCCGGCGGCCGCAGGCGTCGAGCGCCTCGGCCAGCACCAGCCGCGCCACCACCTGGCTGCGCACGTCCTCGGCCGGCGCCGTGATCGACCGCTGCGCCCAGTCGAGCGCCTGTTCGCGCTGGCCGTGGGCGAGCAGCGCGGCGGCGTACCGGGCCATCGTCTGCCGCCGGGAGAACAGCAGCGAGGGCGCGTTCGCCGCGCCGGTGGCGACCGGGGCCAGCAGCCCCACGGCGGTGCCCGGGTCACCGGCCGCGAGGCGGGCCATGGCGAGCAGCACCCGGGGCGCGACCTGGGCCGGGGCCTGCGGGTTGTGCGGCTCCACCCGGGTCAGCACCGACCGTGCCTCCCGCTCGGCGGTCTCGTGGTCGCCCATGTCCAGCGCCACGAAGCCGCGCAGCGTCCCGGCCATGCCGGTCAGCAGCGGGTGGGTGGTGCGGTCGGCGTACTCGAGCGCGTCGGTGAACAGGTCAGCGGCGTGTTCCGGCTCGCCCAGCCCGCGCGCCACCACGCCGCGCACCACGAGCGCGAAGCCCTGTCCCCAGTCGTCGCCCACCTCGGCGAAGTCCCGGTACGCGCGCCGCGCCGCCCGGTCCGCCTCGGCCAGGTCGCCCAGCTCGGCGGTGGCGTACGCCTCGACCGCGCGCAGCGTGCCGACCGCCCACGCCTCGCCGACCCGCTCCCCGAACGGCAGGAACACCCGCGCCATCCGGCACGCCTCCCGCAGCCGTCCGGCGAGCAGCCGGGCGAACGCGGTGGTGCCGCGCAGCCAGGCCCGCCCGTACGGGTCCTTCAGCTCGGCGAAGAGCCGGGCGGCCCGCCCGAGCACCGCGTCGGTGCCGGCGAAGTCGCCCCGGGTGGTGGTCACCCAGGCCAGGTTCTGCAACGACCAGGCCTGCCCGCGCGGATCCCGGGCGGCCAGGCTGACCTGATAGGACGCGGCCAGCCGGCTGCTCGCCTGCCCGAGCCGGCCGGCGATGAAGTCGGCCATGCCGAGCCGCCGCATCGCCGACGCCCGCATGGTGGGCAGGTCGGCGTCGGTGGCCACCTGCAACGCCTCCTGCCAGCTGCGCTCGGCCCGCTCGGCGTCACCCAGCGTCTGCTGGGCCTGCCCGGCCAGCAGCAGCGCGGCGGTCCGGGTGGCCGGGTCACCGGTGTTCGCGGCGATCTTCTCGGCGAACGCGAGCGCGTCGGCCGGGCGGCCGATCTGGAGCAGCGCCCGGGCGTGCGTCACCCGGTCGGCCGGCGGTACGCCGTCGCGGGCCAGCTCGGCCGCGCGTTCGGCGTACTCGACCGCGAGAGCCGGCTCCCCCGACCGCAGTGACCGGCGGGCGGCCCGGCCCAGCGCGGCCACGCCCAGCGGGGTGACCGCCCGGGCCGGCGCGTCCGGGCGCAGCTTGACCGCGTCGGCGAGCGCTGTGGCCCGCTCGACGTGCTCGGCGACGAAGTCGTCCCGGGCGGCCTCGGTGAAGGCGCCCGCCGGGGCGCCGCCCGTCCCGTCCACGCTCTCCGGCGCGGCCCAGCGGGCCAGCGCCGCGTGCCGTTCGGCCAGCTCGGCCTTGCTCACCCCGGCGTACGCGGCCTCCCGCATGAGCGGGGTGGCGAAGGCGAACCCGGTGCGGGTGCGGTGCAGCATGCGGCGTTGCAGCAGCTCCTCCACGGCCCGGTCCAGCTCGACGGCGGCCACCGCGGCGGGCCGGCCGTCCTGCCCGAGCCGCTGCTCGCGCAGCGCCTCCAGCGCACCGGCGGGCACTGTGTCGCCCACCACCGCGGCGTCGCGCAGCGCCGAGCGGGCATCCGGCGGCAGCGCGTCGATACGCGCCGCGAGCACCGCGGCCAGGTCCCGGGAGAGCAGCCGGCTGCCGAGCGAGCCGGGCGCGAGACGCCAGCCGACGTCCGCGCCGCGGCCCGGCCCGGCGGTCAGCGCGCCGCGCTCCATCAGCAGCGTCACGAGTTCGGCCAGGTAGAACGGGTTGCCCTGGGCGGTGGCGAGCAGCCGGTCCGTGTCGGCCTGGGGCATGCGGCCACCGGCGAGGTAGCTGGTGAGCAGCCGGGAGGCGTCCGCGCCGCGCAGCGGCGGCAGCGCGTGCACCTCGGCGTCCGCGACCCGGGTCAGCGCGCCGGCGGTCCGTACCAGCTCGGGACGGCCGAGCAGCAGCACGAGCACCGGCCCGCTGAGCCGGTTGAGGGTCAGCGCCAACGCCTTGAGCGTCTCGGCCGTGGCGTCGTGCAGGTCGTCCACCACGATCACCAGCGGCGCCTCCACGGCGAGCGCGGTGAGCAGGTCCGCGACAGCGGTCGGCACGGCTTCGTCGTCCGGTGGCGGCCCGGCCGCGTTCCACTCACCGTTCTCCGTGGCGGGCGGCAGTTCGGCGTACCCGAGCAGGGCCAGGAGCTGGTCCACGGCGATCGGTGGCGGGTCGCCGGGGAGCCGGGACAGGCGCTGGCCGAGGCGGCGCAGCCGCTCCTCGACGGCCGGGCGGGTGACGGCGGTGGCCGCGTCGCCGGGCAGGCCGACGGCGGCGCGGACCAGGTCGGCCAGCGGGGCCAGGCGGCGGCGCTCGCCGAACGCGGCGCACCGCACCGACAGCACCCGGGCGCCGGTGTGCGCGGCGTACCGGCCGGCGCCGACGTCGTATCCGGCGGCGAGGCGTTCCACCTCGGCCGCGAACCGGGACTTGCCGATGCCCGCCTCGGCGGTCATCAGCAGCACCCGGGGCTCGCCCCGGTCGATCACCTCGGCGAGCCGGCCGGCGACCCGGCCGATCTCGGTCTCCCGGCCCACGAACGGCGCCTCGTCGCCGAGACCGGACCGGGTGCCGGGCGCGTCCAGCAGGCCCAGCAGCTCGTACGCCTCGACCGGCTCCCGCTTGCCCTTGAGCCGCAGCGGGCGCAGCGCCCGCCAGGAGGCGACGTGCCGGGTGGCGGCGGAGGTGCGCGCCCCGGCGTAGACCGCGCCGACCGCGGCGGCGTCGGCGAGCCGCGCGGCGGTGTTCACCGTGTCGCCGATGACCGTGTACTCGATCGCCGCCTGGATGCCCGCGATCACGTCCCCGGTGTTGAGGCCGACGCGCAGGCCCAGCGGCGCGCCGCCGCCCCGCTCGTCGTCGAGCACCCGCCGCACCGCGCGCTGCATGGACAGCGCCGCGCGGACCGCCCGCTCGGCGTCGTCCTCGTGGGCGACCGGCGCGCCGAAGACCGCCATGATCCCGTCGCCGGTGAGCTTGTCGACGTGGCCGCCGAACGTCTTGACCGCGCCCGCGAGGGCGGCGAGCACCCGGTCGGTGACCGCGCCGACCCGTTCCGGGTCCAGGTCCTCCGACCAGGAGGTGAAGTCGGACAGGTCACCGAAGAGCACTGTCACCACGCGGCGTTCGGCGGCGGGCAGCGTGGCGGCGGCCGGCAGCGCCGCGCCGCAGTTGTGACAGAACCGCGCCCCGGGTACCGCTACCGTCCCGCACACCGGGCAGGTCACGGCTGCTCCACTCCGAGGTGTTCGAGCTGGGCGCGGACGGACCACTCGGCGGCCCACCACAGCGACCTGTCGACGTCGGCGTAGACCACGGCGACCACCTCGGGCGCGGTGGTGGCGCCCGCGGCCACGGCGGCGCGCACCTGGTCCAGCCGGGCCCGCCGGTGGGCCAGGTAGAAGTCGGCCGCCGCGCCGCAGTCGGCGAGCGCCGGGCCGTGGCCCGGGAGCACCGGGACCTCCCGGTACGTGGAGAGCAGTTCCAGGCTCGACAAATAGTCGCCGAGGTGCCCGTCGGGGTGGGCCACCACGGTGGTGCCCCGCCCGAGGATCGTGTCGCCGGTCAGCACCACCCGATCGCTGTCGTGCTCGGCGAGGAGGCAGACCGAGTCGGCGGTGTGCCCGGGGGTGGGCAGCAGCCGCAGGTCGAGCCCCAGGTCGAGGCGCGTGTCGGCGGTGAGCGGGTCACCGCCGGCGGTGTGGGCCGGGTCGGCGGCGAGCACGGGTACGCCGTCGAGCAGCTCACGCAGCCGGGGCGCGCCCTCGGTGTGGTCGGGGTGCCCGTGCGTGATCAGCACCGCGCCGATCGGCCCCTGGGCCGCGATCGCGGCGAGGTGCCCCTCGTCGGCGGGGCCCGGGTCGACCACCAGGGCCGGCGCGTCCGGCCCGGCCCGCAGCACCCACGTGTTGGTCCCGTCGAGCGTCATCGGCCCCGGATTGGGCGCGCGCAACAGCGTCACCCACCCCGGCAGCCCATCTGCAAGCGCCCCAGCGGCCCCGGTCACACGCCCACCCATGGCAGCGATCGTACGACTCCCCCGGCCACTCCCCGCGATCTTGCAGTTCCCGCCGCTGGTTTGTCCCCGTCTGGGGCTTCTGCCAGGGCGGCAACCGCAAGATCGCGGGCTCGGCGGGGCGGGTCAGACGACCTCGACGATGACCTCTACCTCTACCGGGGCGTCGAGGGGGAGTTCGGCCACGCCCACCGCGCTGCGGGCGTGGCGGCCGGCCTCGCCGAACACGGCGCCGAACAAATCCGAGGCACCGTTGATCACACCGGGCTGGCCGGTGAAGCCGGGCGCGCTGGCCACGAAGCCGGTCAGCTTCACGACCTTCACCACGTTCTCCAGCCCGACCAGCGCGTCGATCGCGGCCAGCGCGTTCAGCGCGCACCGCTGCGCCAGGTCCTTCGCCTGCTCGGCGGAGACGCCGTTGCCGACCTTGCCGGTGGCGAGCAGCTTGCCCTCGGCCATCGGCAGCTGGCCGGAGACGTAGACGTGCTGCCCGGACTGGACGGCCGGCACGTAGCTGGCCACCGGCGGCACCACCTCGGGCAGCGCGAGGCCGAGTTCGGCGAGCTTCGCGTGGGGTCCGTTGCTCATGCCGCTCAGCCCTTCGGGCGCTTCAGGTACGCGACGAGCTGCTCCGGGTTCGGGCCGGGCACCACCGAGACCAGTTCCCAGCCGTCCTCGCCCCAGTTGTCGAGGATCTGCTTGGTCGCGTGGACCAGCAGCGGCACCGTGGCGTATTCCCACTTCTGCATCGGAGGAGGGCTCCCTTGCCTGACTTGGACTTCGGTCAGGCACAGCCTACGGTCCGCCGTCGTCAACGGGACGCGGGACGCGGCTCCGGCGCGGAGGGCGGCTCGCCGCACGGGCCCTCGTGCTCGAAGCGCTGCGGGCACCGGCTGCGGTCGGGCAGCAGCAGATCGCAGAAGACCCGGTGCCTGTTGTTCTGGTCGTCGGCGGTGGAGACGGTGGTCTCGCCCGCGTCCAGCTCCACCAGGAAGCTCAGCGAGGTGGCCACGGTGCCGGCGAGCGCGGTGGCCGCGGCGAGGTCGGCCACCCGTACCGGCAGGTGGATGACGTAGCCGGGCTCGTCCTCGTCCCGCCCCTTCGCGCCGGGGCGGGACGGCGTCCGGACCACCTCGACCGGAAGGCGGTACGACCGCTCGTTGAACGAGGCGGGCACGTCGGCCTCGCCGGGCCGGCCGGACCGGTCGCCGGGGAACTGGGCTCGGGGGGTGTTCTCCGCGTCGCGCATGCGTCGCCTCCGGGCGTCGTACCTGCTCACTGACACCGCCATCCGCCTCGGCACCGTCCGGCGGGTCCGGCTCTCCGTGTCGGGACGAACGTAGGACCTCCAGCCAGTCCCGGCAACGGGACGCGCATGCTTCGTCACAACCAGTCACATATGTGACACAAGCCTGGTCCGGAACGCGACCGCGAACTCGCCTCCCGCCGGTGCGTACGCGGGGCTGGCAAGCGCCCCGCCGACCGCTACCCTTCCGGACTGGGCACGCGCGGACGCGCGCCCGACCACCTCGACCCGTGCCCGTCGCCTGGGGCGGCGACGGGAGCCGCAACCCGGGGGAGACAGATGACCCAACCGCCCGCCGGTGGCGACACCGGCACGCCCGGCGACCCGCACCCACAATCACCGCCCGGCGGCGGCACACCGCCGGGCGCCGTTCCCGCCGCCGGGCCACCGGCGTATCCGCCCGGCCCGCCCGGTGGCCCGCCACGCAAGCGACCGGCGCTGCTCATCGCCTCGCTGGTGCTGGCCGCCGCGGTCCTGCTCTGCGGCGGTGGGGGCACTGCCGCGTTCCTGGTCCTGCGCGACGCCGAGAACGGCCAGGGAGCGAAGGAGCCGCAGATCGCGGTGGACGGCTTCCTCAAGGCCGTCTACCAGGAGCGGGACGCCGAGAAGGCGGCCACGTTCGTCTGCTCGGCGGCCCGGGACGACGAGAAGATCGCCGCCAAGGTCGCCGAGGTGCGCAAGTACGCCGAGCAGTACCAGAACCCCCGGTTCCGCTGGAGCAACCCGACCGTCGACAACGAGACCGGCGACCGGGCCACCGTCTCCGCCCGGGTGACCATGACCACCGCCGACGAGAAGGTCGCCGAGCAGTCCCTGCGCTTCACAGTGGTGCGGAAGACGGGTTGGTGGGTCTGCGAGGTCGGCTGATCCGGCCGGCTGGTTAGGCTCGACGGGTGGCAGCGAGTGAGCAGCCGGCCGAGTCCGCCGGCAGATGGCCGGCCCGCCTGCACGTGGTGACCGGCAAGGGCGGCACAGGCAAGACGAGCGTGGCCGCCGCGCTGGCCCTCGGCCTGGCCGCCGGGGGCCGGCGCACCCTGCTGGTCGAGGTGGAGGGCCGGCAGGGCATCGCCCAGCTCTTCGGCACCGACCCGCTGCCGTACGAGGAGCGGCACCTCGCCGACGCGCCCGGCGGCGGTGAGGTGCGGGCGCTGGCGGTCGACGCCGAGGCGGCGCTCCTGGAATACCTGGACATGTTCTACAAGCTCGGCGCGGCCGGCCGGGCGCTGCGCAAGCTCGGCGCGATCGACTTCGCCACCACGATCGCGCCGGGCCTGCGCGACGTGCTGCTCACCGGCAAGGTCAAGGAGGCGACCACCCGGACCAGCGGCTCGCGCCGGACGTACGACGCGGTCGTGCTGGACGCGCCGCCGACCGGGCGCATCGGCCGCTTCCTGAACGTGACAGCGGAGACCGCCCGGCTGGCCAAGGTCGGCCCGATCAAGACCCAGAGCGAGGGCGTCTCCGCGCTGCTCCGGTCGCCGATGACAGCCGTGCACGTGGTCACGCTGCTGGAGGAGATGCCGGTCCAGGAGACGCTGGACGCAGTCGCCGAGCTGACCCAGCTCGGCTTCCCGGTCGGCCGGGTGATCGTCAACGGCGTCCGCCCGCCGGTGCCGGCCGGCCGGGCCGTGACCGCGGCCGAGCTGGAGCGCGGGCTGGCCGCCGCCGGCCTGCCGACCGACGGCCCGACCGTGGCCGGGCTCGTCGAGGAGGCCCACGACCAGCAGGTACGCCGAGAGCTGGAGGACTCGCTCCGGGGCGACCTGGTGGAGCTGGGCCTGCCCATGATCGAACTGCCGCTGCTGCCCGGAGGAGTCGACCGGGCCGGGTTGGAGGCGCTCGCCGAGACCCTCGTCCGGGCGGATTGACTCACACCTGCGACCGGCACGGAGCAGAGTGCCCCTCGGGACCGATACGCTCGATTGGTGCCTTCCGAAGACGCGGCGCCTCCGCTTGACGTCGACCAGATCCTCGCCGACGACGGTGTACGGATCGTGGTCTGCTGCGGGGCGGGCGGCGTGGGCAAGACGACCACCGCCGCGGCGCTGGCGCTGCGCGCGGCCGAGCGGCACGGCCGCCGGACCGTGGTGCTCACCATCGATCCGGCCCGCCGGCTGGCGCAGTCGCTCGGCCTGACCGAGCTGGACAACACACCCCGCCAGGTCAAGGGCATCGACGTCGAGGCCAGCGGCGGCGAGCTGCACGCCATGATGCTGGACATGAAGCGCACGTTCGACGACGTGGTGCTCCAGCACACCGACCCGGCGAAGGCCGCGGAGATCTTCGCCAACCCGTTCTACCAGGCCATGAGTTCCACCTTCGCCGGTACGCAGGAGTACATGGCGATGGAGAAGCTGGGCCAGTTGCACGCCCGGGGCGAGTGGGACCTGATCGTGGTGGACACGCCGCCGTCGCGGTCCGCGCTCGACTTCCTGGACGCTCCGGCCCGCCTGTCCCGATTCCTCGACGGCCGCATGCTGCGGCTGCTGCTGGCCCCGGCGCGCACCGGCGGACGCAGCATGTTCAACCTGGTGACGGCGAGCTTCGGGATGTTCTCCAAGGTGGTGCAGAAGGTACTCGGCGCCCAACTGCTCACCGACCTGTCCGGCTTCGTCGCCGCCCTCGACTCGATGTTCGGCGGGTTCCGGCAGCGGGCCGAGCAGACGTACCGGATCCTGCAGGCCCGGGAGACGGCGTTCCTGCTGGTCGCGGCCCCGGAGCCGGACGCGGTCCGGGAGGCCGCCTACTTCGCGGGTCGCCTGCGGGAAGAGCAGATGCCGCTGGCCGGGCTGGTGCTCAACCGGGTGCACCGGCCGGCGGCGGCCCTGTCCGCGGCGGAGAGCCTGGCCGCCGCGGAGCGGCTGGCCGCGGCGGGCGGGCACGAGGGCACCGTCGAGGTGCTGCGCGCGCATGCCGCGCTGGCCCAGCAGGCGGTACGCGAGGAGCAGGTGGCGGCCCGGTTCACCGAGGCGTTCCCGGCGGTGCCGGCGGTGTCGGTGGCCGCGCAGCCCGCCGACGTGCACGACGTCGACGGGCTGCGGACGATCGGCGAGGCGATCAGCCGGAGCTGACCTGGCGGTCAGGTGGCAGTGGTCACCAGGACCTTGTCCTTGCCGGCCTTCTCCTTGGCGTTCTTCTTCATGGCCGCCTCGAACATCTTGCGCCAGCTGGTCACCTGCGGGTGACGGCGCAGCAACGCCCGGCGCTCGCGTTCGGTCATGCCACCCCACACACCGAACTCGATCCGGTTGTCGAGCGCGTCGGCCAGGCACTCGTACCGAACTGGGCAGCTCCGGCAGATCCTCTTCGCCACGTTCTGTTCGGCGCCCTGTACGAACAACGCGTCCGGGTCTCCGTTCTGACATGCCGCCAGTGACGGCCAGTCAGTGATCATGCCCATCTGTACACGTCCCCCCTTGCAGTACCTACCGACTTCGTGCGAGCAGCCCTCGAACTCCCCCCGGTCGTCCGCGCCGGCCTCCCCAGGGCGGCACGAACGACGCACGGCTGCCTTCGCCGCCACCATCATGCTGTGTAGTCGCCCGATTACGCAACGTTGTCGGCGAAATCCATCATTCCGGACACTCCCGGCTTCCCGGGCTTTCGCCCGGCGTCTACCCCGCCCGGGTACGTGAAAACGCTGCGCCCCTCCCGGGTTTCAGAGAGACTTCCGCCGGATCTCACGCAACCCAGGACCAGGGCTCGTGCGTTTAGCACAACGAGGCCGGCGCATGCAGGAAATGGGGAAAGTTCCCCGCGCGCCCGCCGATCCCTGCTCGCGTACCCTGTCGAGGTGACCTGGATGCGGAAACGTGACCACAACGTGCTGACCAACGCCGCATCGCTGCTGATCTGCGGCCTGTTGGCCGGAGTGGTGGTCGCTGCGGCGGCCTTCCCCGCGGTGGCGATGACCGGACTGGCCGCGAAGGCCGGCTCGGAGACATTCGGCGCGCTGCCCAAGGAGCTCACAGTCGCCCGGTCGCCGCAGATGACCAAGCTGCTCGCGTCCGACGGCAAGACCGTGCTGGCCACGATGTACGACGAGAACCGCAAGGACGTCAAGCTCAAGGACATCTCGCCGCACATGCAGAAGTCCATCATCGCGGCCGAGGACCACGACTTCTACAAGCACAACGGCGTGGACCTCAACGGTGTGGCACGGGCGTTCGTCAACAACCAGGCCGCCGGCTCCTCCCGGCAGGGCGCGTCGACGCTGACCATGCAGTACGTCCGGCTGGCCATCTCCTACTCGGCCACCCACCCGGCCGACGTGGTCGCCGCCACCGAGGACACCAGCGCCCGCAAGCTGCGCGAGATGAGCCTGGCGCTGCAGATCGACAAGGAGCTCTCCAAGGACGAGATCCTGGAGCGCTACCTGAACATCGCCGCGTTCGGCAACGGCGCGTACGGCATCTGGGCGGCCAGCCAGGTCTACTTCAACAAGCCGCCGAGCAAGCTGGACATCCAGGAGTCGGCCATGCTCGCCGGCATGGTGAAGGCGCCCACCGCGTTCGACCCGACCACCCCCGCGGGCTACCCCGAGGCGGTCGGCCGGCGCGACTACGTCATCGACAACATGGTGCAGATCGGGGCGATCACCCAGCAGGAGGCGGACGCCGCCAAGAAGATCAAGCTCGTCGTCAAGGGCAAGCGCACCCCGAACGGCTGCACCCAGACCACCACCCGCTCCTGGGGCTTCTTCTGCGACTACCTCTACCGCTGGTGGCTGCAGCAGGAGACGTTCGGCGCCACCTCGTACGACCGTGAGCGGCGGCTCAAGAGCGGCGGCTACACCATCATCTCCACGCTCGACGTGCAGGCGCAGAAGGCCGCTGACAAGGCCGTCCGCAAGAACCTGGGCGAGAGCAGCAAGGCGGCCCGGATGGTGGCCGCCGTCGAGCCCGGCACCGGCCGGGTACGCGCCGTCGCCGTCAACCGCAACTTCAAGCTCGACGACCCGGACGACCCGCAGAACAAGATCTCCAGCGACCCGGCGAAGGCCAAGAAGAAGATCCGGGGCAACTACCCCAACACGGTGAACCCGCTGATCACCGGTGGCCCCGGCATCGCCGGCTACCAGGCGGGCTCGACCTTCAAGATCTTCACGCTGGTGGCCGCGCTGGAGAAGGGCTACCCGCTCAGCTACCCGATCAACGCGCAGCCGGTGTTCAAGTCGAACTACCCGGTCGAGTTCAACTCGCCGGCCGCCTGCCCGGGCACCAACAAGTACTGCCCGAAGAACGCCAACGCCTCGATGGCCGGCATGCACAACATGTGGAGCGGCTTCGGCTTCTCGGTCAACACGTTCTTCATCGACCTGCAGCAGCGGGTCGGCGCGGAGAACGTGGTGAAGGCGGCGCAGAAGCTCGGCATCTCGTTCCGCTCGTCGAGCGACGCGCAACTTGCCGCCAACCCGCACCAGTGGGGCGCGTTCAGCCTCGGCGTCTCGCAGACCACCCCGCTGGAGCTGGCGAACGCGTACGCGACGCTCGGCGCCGACGGCAAGTACTGCGAGCCGATCCCGGTGCAGGAGATCCGCGGCCCGGAGGGCGAGAAGCTCGACGTCGCGAACCCGCGCTGCGAGCAGCGGGTCAGCACCGAGGTGGCCCGGGCCGCCGTGGACGCCGCCCGCTGCCCGGTGGGTGACCGCTCCTCGACCACGAAGTGCGGCACCGCCACCGCCGGCAACGTCCGCAACATCGTCGACGCGCCGGTGGCCGGCAAGTCCGGCACCACCGACTCGGAGAAGACCTCCTCGCTGGTTGCCATGACCAAGCAGTACGCGGTGGCCGGCATCATGGCCGACCCGGACTGGCCGCAGACCAACCAGAAGATGGGCCACGACGTGCCCACCGGCATCAACCCGGCGGTCTACGAGACGCTGCGGGACGCCATGAAGGGCAAGGACCGGAAGAACTTCACCCCGCCCAGCGGCAAGATCGTCCTGGGTGACCAGCGGTCCATCCCGGATGTGAAGTGCGCGTCCATCGAGAGCGCGAAGTCCCGGCTCAAGGGCGCCGGCTTCGAGCCGGTGGTCTCCAGCAACAAGGTGGCGTCGGACTGCCCGGCGGGCACCGCGGCCGGCACCAGCCCGAACGGGCGCACCATCAAGGGCGGCGTCGTCATGATCGAGGTCAGCTCCGGCAAGGGCGACTCGGACCAGGGCGGCACCGCGACGCCGGACCGACCAGGTGGCCCGGGCGGACCGGGTAACGGCCGACCAGGACGACCGGGGAACTGATCCCGGACGAAGCGACGGCCACCTCCGTGAAGGGGGTGGCCGTCGCTTCTTCTTGTGTCTACGGGACGGTCAGAGGCCCAGCTGGCGGCGTACCTCGGCGGCCACCCGGCCCCCCTCGGCCCGGCCGGCCACCGCGGTCTGGGCGGCCTTCATGGCCGGGCCCATCTGCGCCTTGCCGGTGAAGCCGCCCGCGGCGAGCGCCCCCGAGACCAGCTCGGCCAGTTCCTCGTCGGAGAGCTGCTTGGGCAGGTAGCGCTCCAGCACCTCACCCTCGGCGGTCTCCTTGCCGGCCTGCTCGGCGCGCCCGGCGTCGGCGAACGCCACTGCCGCCTCGCGGCGCTTCTTCGCCTCCTTGGCCAGCACCGCGAGCACCTCGTCGTCGCTGAGCTCGCGCTTTTCCCGGCCGGCGACCTCGGCGTTGCCCACGGCTGCGAGGGCCATGCGAAGCGTGGAGGTGGTCAGCTCGTCGCGCGCCTTCAGGGCGGCGCGCATGTCGGCGGTGAGACGGTCCTTCAGCGTGCTCATGGACGGTGAAACTACCCTGAACGCCATGCGAAAGCGCACACTATTCCGTCTCGCGGCCGGAACCGTCGCCGCCGGGGCGGCCACCCTCGCGTACGCGTCGCTCATCGAGCGCAACATGTTCACCCTGCGCCGGTACGACGTGCCGGTGCTCCCGACCGACGCCGAACCGCTGCGGGTGCTGCACCTCTCGGACCTGCACATGATGCCCGCCCAGCGGCGCAAGCAGGACTGGGTGGCCTCGCTGGCCGCGCTCGACCCGGACCTGGTCGTGGTCACCGGCGACAACATGGCCCACCCGGAGTCGGTGCCGGGCGTGCTGCGCGCGCTGCAACCGCTGCTCGACCTGCCCGGCGCGTTCGTCTTCGGCTCCAACGACTACACCGGCCCGGTCCTGAAGAACCCCTTCACCTACTTCCTGCCGGACCGGGAGTACACCGAGGGCACGCCCCTGCCGTACGAGGAACTACGCGACATCCTCACCGGCGCCGGCTGGGTCGACATGAACAACGCACGCACCTCGCTCAAGGCCGGCGGGCGGGAGATCGAGCTGGTCGGCGTGGACGACCCGCACATCGAACGCGACGACTACGACGCCGTGGCCGGCCCGGTCAGCGGCGACGCGGCGCTGTCGATCGCGCTGTCCCACTCCCCCGAGCCCGCGGTGCTGGACCGGATGGCGGCCGACGGCTTCGGCCTGCTGCTCGCCGGGCACACCCACGGCGGCCAGGTGTGCGTGCCCGGGTACGGCGCGCTGGTGACCAACTGTGGGCTGCCCCGCTCGATGGCGCGCGGACTGCACCGCTGGCCCGGCTCGGACTCGTGGCTGCACGTCTCCGCCGGCCTCGGAACCCACCCCACCGCCCCCATCCGCTTCGCCTGCCCCCCCGAGGCCAGCATCCTCACGCTGATCTCCCGCTGACCCCGCCGCCCGGCGTCCCCGCTTCCCGGCAGATCTTGGTACGCGCCCGCCCCTCCGAGGGCCGGTTCGTACCAAGATCTGCCGCCCGCGCGGGGCGGGGGGTACCGAGTTTGACCGTGCGGGCGGGTGGGCTACTATTTGTCGGCACGCCTCGGGGTGTGGCGCAGCTTGGTAGCGCGCTTCGTTCGGGACGAAGAGGTCGTCGGTTCGAATCCGGCCACCCCGACCAGAGGTAAGAGGGCACATCCGATCCATCGGATGTGCCCTCTGCGTTTCCCCAACCGTGATCACCCTCGCAGTAGGATCCCGGCATGCCACGGCCGGTCGTCTTCGACCTCTTCCACACCCTGGTCCACGGCGCCGACGACGAGCGGGACCGGGTGGTCGGCGAGATGGCGCTCCTGGTCGGGGTGGCTCCGGCGGCGCTCGTCGCCGCGTACCACGCGACGTGGCGGGACCGGCTCGTCCGGTGGAGCGCGGAGGAGACCGTCCGCATCCTCGCCGAACGCCTCGGCGGCTCGCCGACGGACGAGCAGGTAAGCCGCGCCGCCGCGCATCGGCGTGCGCTGGCCCGCCGCGTGTTGGGCCGCGTCCCGGTCGGCACCCTGGACGTGCTCGACGCGCTGCGCGAGCGCGGCCACCGGCTGGCCCTGATCAGCAATGCCACTTCCGAGACCGCCGAGGCGTGGGCGGCCGGCCCACTCGCCCGGCGCTTCGACGTCGCGGTCTTCTCCAGCGCGGTCGGGCTGGCCAAGCCGGACCCGGCGATCTACCGCACCGCCGCGCAGCGCCTGGGCGTCGCGCCGGCGGAATGCGTCTACGTGGGCGACGGCGCGGACGGCGAACTGGCCGGCGCGGCGGCGGTCGGCATGACGGTGCTGCGGACCACCGAGCACCAGGACACCGATCCCGGCTGGATCGGACCGGTGATCGCGAACCTCCGTGACCTGCCCACCCATGTGGAGCAAACGGCCTCGACCGAATAGATCGACAGGACTGCCCGAGGCCACCCCGCCACGCGGCGTCGACCCTGCCGCCTGGCAAAGTTATGCGCATGCCGCCGATGATCCGATCCCGCCTGACCGATTGGACCACCGTCGCGCCCCTGGTCGCCGTGCTCGTGCTCGTGATGACCTGGGGACGGGAGCTGCCCGGCCCGCTCATCTTCGTGGTGGCGGCCCTGCTCGCCGCGGCTGTGCTGGCGGCCGTACACCACGCCGAGGTGGTGGCGCACAAGGTCGGTGAGCCGTACGGCTCGCTCGTGCTGGCGGTGGCGGTCACCGTGATCGAAGTCGGTCTGATCGTCACGCTGATGATCAGCGGTGGGGACAAGACGCAGGCGCTGGCGCGGGACACCGTCTTCGCCGCCGTCATGATCACCTGCAACGGCATCCTCGGCCTGTCGCTGCTGCTCGGCGCGCTGCGCCGGCAGGTGGCGGTGTTCAATCCGGAGGGCACCGGAGGGGCGCTGGCGACGGTGGCGACGCTCGCCACGCTCAGCATGGTGGTGCCGACGTTCACCACGAGCCGGCCGGGTCCGGAGTTCTCCCCCGCCCAGCTCGCCTTCGCGGCGGTCGCCTCGCTGGCCCTCTATCTGCTGTTCGTGATGGTGCAGACCGGCCGGCACCGCGACTACTTCCTCCCGGTCACCCAGGAGGGCAGCATCCTCGCCGAGGACAAGACCGGCGACGGCCACGCCGAGCCGCCGTCCACACGTACCGCCCTGGCCAGCCTGGCCCTGCTGGTGGTGGCGTTGGTCGCGGTGGTCGGCGACGCGAAGACGATCTCTCCGGCGATCGAGACCGCGGTCAGCGCGGCGAACCTGCCGCAGGCGTTCGTCGGCGTGGTCATCGCGCTGCTGGTGCTGCTGCCGGAGACGCTCGCCGCCGCCCGGGCGGCCCGGCGGGACCGCGTGCAGATCAGCCTCAACCTCGCGCTCGGCTCGGCCATGGCCAGCATCGGCCTGACCATCCCGGCCATCGCGATCGCCTCGATCTGGCTGGACGGGCCGCTGATGCTGGGCCTGGGCGGCACCCAGATGACGCTGCTGGCGCTGACCGCTGTCACAGCGGTGCTCACCGTGGTGCCGGGTCGGGCCACAGTGCTCCAGGGTGGCGTGCACCTGGTGCTGCTCGCCGCGTTCGTCTTCCTGGCCGCGAGCCCGTAGGCCGACGCGCCAGCCGCGGGCCCGTAAACCGACGCGCCAGCCGCCGGCCGGTGAGCCGCCGGCCAACGGGTCCGTCAGTCGTGCGTCTCCGTGCGCGCCACCTCGGCGAACGCGGCGGTCAGGTACTCGGCGAACGGTCGTCCGGTGACCGCCAGCAGGTCGGCCACGAGCAGCGGCGCGTGCCGGGCGACCGCTGCCGGGCCGGGCGGATTGTCGTCGTCACCGGGGTCGTAGACGCCGAGCGCCCCGGCCAGCAGCACCAGCAGCACGTGCGGGTCGACGTCGGGCCACCAGGCCGCCGCCGACCGGACGCACTGTTCCAGCACCTGGCGTACGTCGTCGCCGTCCAGCCCGTCCGGATGCCCCTCCTCCAGCAGCAGCCGGACCACACCGCCGAGCACCAGCCCGGACCGGTCGGCGGTGGCCAGCCGCTCGACGGCCGGGGCGTACGCCTCGGCGTCGCGGGCCTGCGCGGCGCCCACCGCGTCGGTGGCCGTCTCGGCGATCTCGCGGGCCGGTGCGGGCAGGTGCCGCCAGGTCGTCGTCACCGGGTCAGCATGGCAGAGCACGTGTGTTCGCTCACCTTCCGGCCCAGCGACCGCGTGTGTAAGGGGTAAACGGGTCGCGAGAGTCGTACCCGAAGCACAGAATCCCTGCCATGCTGCGCCGCGCCCTGCCCGCCCGTCCCGAAGCCCGCCGGATCCTGCTCGGCACCCTGTTCTCCGCGGTCGGTCGCGGCCTCACCCTGCCGTTCCTGTTCATCTACCTCACCGACGTACGCGGCCTGACCGACACCCGGGCCGGGCTGGTGATCGGCTGGTTCGGCGCTGTCACGCTGGCGCTCTCGCCGCTGGCCGGCACGTTCATCGACCGCTTCGGCGCGCGCCGGGTCGTGTTGCCCTGCCTGGTGATCGAGGCGATCGGCGTCGGCTCACTGGCGCTCGTCGACTCGACCGCCTCGGCGTTCGGCGTGATGACGCTCATCGCCGTCGGCAGCTCGGCGATCTGGGCCGGGCAGAACACGATCCTCGCCTCGCTCACCGACGACGGCGAGCGGCAGCGCGTCTTCGGGCTCAACTTCGCGCTGCTCAACCTCGGTATCGGCACGGGCGGCCTGATCTCCGGCGCGGTGGTCGACGTGGCCCGTCCGGTCACGTTCGAGGTGATCTACCTGCTGGACGCGGTGAGCTACCTGACGCCGGCGCTGATCCTGCTGACGCTGCCGCACGTGGGGCGCCGGCCGGTCGCGGCCACGGGGGCGAAGGCCGCCGATCGGAGGACCGGCGGCTACCTCACGGTGCTGCGGGACCGGCCGTTCCGCCGCCTGGTCATCTTCGGCCTGGTGCTCACCACCTGCGGGTACGCGCAGATCGAGGTGGGCTTCGCGGCGTACTCGGTGCGGGTGGTCGAGGTGACGCCGCGCGTGGTGGCGTGGGCGCTCGCCGCGAACACCGTCATGATCGTGCTCTCCCAGCTGCTGGTGATCCGGCGGCTGGAGGGGCGCAGCCGTACCCGTGCCCTGGCCACCGTCGGCGCGGTGTTCGCCGGCGCGTGGCTGGTGCTCGGCGCGGCCGGCGTGGTGGGCAGCGGCAACGCGCTGCTCGCGGCGCTCGGCGTGGTGGCCTGCTCGGCGATCTTCGGGTTCGGCGAGACGATGCTGTCTCCGGTCATGCCCGCGCTCACGAACGCGCTCGCCACCGACGAGCTGCGTGGCCGGTACAACGCGATGAGCTCGATGATCTTCGGGATCAGCGGTGTGGTCGGCCCGGTCACCGCCGGGCCGCTGATCGGCGCGGCGAACGGCCGGGTCTGGGTGGCGGTCGTGGTGGGCGGCTGCCTGGCCGCCTCGCTGCTCGCGCTGTCGCTGCGTCCGCTGCTCACCGCCGCGCAGGACGGCCGCCTGACGGCCGCCGAGGCGCCGGAGCCCGAGCCCGCGCGGGCGACCCGGGACACGTCCCCGGCGGCCTGACACGCGAACGGGCCCCGCAGCATTCGCTCCGGGGCCCGTCTGCGGTGCGGTCGGCGGTCAGCCGGCGGCGACCTCGGTGGTGGTGCGGATCCGGTCCAGCGCCGGCGGGGAGACCGGCGACTTCTCGGTCAGGTACGCGGTGAAGGCGTCCAGGTCGATCTGGCCGGTCACCGCGTTGGTGCCGCCGGTCAGGACGCTGAAGCCGTCGCCGCCACCGGCGAGGAAGTTGTTCACGGTGACCCGGTAGGTGGCGGTGTCCGTCACCGGGGTGCCGTTGATGGTGAGGCTGCCCCGGACCACCCGGGTGCCGGCGCACGGCGTGCCGGCCGGCGCGGTGGTGCCGTCGACGTCCACGACGTAGTTGACGGTGGAGGACGCGTAGAGCACGCGCGCCACTGTGAACTGCTGCTCCAGCATGCAGTAGAGCTGCGCGCCGGTCAGGTCGAGCGTCACCAGGTTGTTGGCGAACGGCTGCACGGTGAACGCCTCGGCGTAGGTGACCGGGCCGGCGTCGAGGTCGGCGCGTACGCCACCGGGGTTCATGAACGCGGCGACCGCGTTCTGCTCGGTGTCGGTCGCGGCGAGCTGCGCGTCGGCGATCACGTTGCCCAGCGGCGACTCACCGGTCTGGTACGTCGGCTTGCCGTTGACGTCGACCCCGGTCTGGTACAGGTTCTCCTGGGTCTTGGTGATCGCCGCGGTGGTCTCGCCGACGACCCGGTCGGCCACCGGGCCGAGCGCGGTCTTGTACCGGTTGATCAGGTCGGTCGAGGGCTTGTCCGGCGCCACGTCCCGGGTGACCACCACGTTGTTCGCGGACGCGCTCACCACGTCGCGGGTACGCGGGTCGATCTTCAGGTCGATCTGGGTGACCAGGCGCCCGAACGAGCTGGCGCTGGTGACCAGCTTGCCGTTGATGTTGCAGTTGTACGCGGCGTGGGTGTGCCCGCTGACGATCACGTCGATGGACGGGTCCATCCGGTTGGCGATGTCGACGATCGGGCCGCTGAACCCGGTGCAGTCGTTGATGCCGCCGCCGTTCTGCACGCCGCCCTCGTGCAGCAGCACGACGATGCTCTTGACGCCGAGCAGGCGCAGGATCTTGGCGTACTTGTTGGCAGTGTCGGCCTCGTCGCTGAACCGCAGGCCGGCGACGCCCTGCTGGCTGACGATGTTCGGGGTGCCCTCCAGGGTCATCCCGATGAAGCCGATCGGCACACCCTTGACGATCTTGATGCCGAACGGCTGCATCAGGGGCAGGCCGGTGGAGGTCTTGAACGCGTTCGCCGAGAGGTACTTGAACTTGGCGCCACCGAACGGGGTGCCGTCGGCGCAGCCGTCCACCGGGTGGCAGCCGCCGCGCTGCATGCGCAGCAGCTCGGCCGCGCCCTCGTCGAACTCGTGGTTGCCGACGCTCGCGAACTCCAGCCCGGCGAGGTTCATCTCCTCGATGGTCGGCTCGTCGTGGAACGCGGCGGACAGCAGCGGCGAGGCGCCGATCAGGTCACCGGCGGCGACAGTGACGGTGCCCTTGCCCTGCTTCTTGGCCTCGGCGCGCATCGACTTCAGGTGGCTGGCCAGGTATTCCGCGCCACCGGCCGGCTGGCCGTCGATGGTGCCGCTGGACCCGCTCGGCGGCTCCAGGTTGCCGTGGAAGTCGTTGATCGCGAGCAGCTGGACGTCGACCGGCTTCGGGCGCGCCTCGGCCTGGTCGGGGGTGACGGCGACAGCGGTGAACGCGGTCGCGGCGAGTGCGGCCAGGCCGACTACGGCCCGGCGTCGCATCCCGGTGACGGACATGGAACTCCTCGTGAGATACCGATGCTGGTGTCCGGACGATGGTTCGCCCGGTGGCCCTGGTCCGTGCCATGACAGGGGTCGATCGTGGAAGGCGGCAATCGGGGAACGCCACCCCCGCTCGGGGGTAGCTTCTCATCCACCGGGCCTCAGGTCGACCGGGGTGGCATTCGGAATCGTCGACGTGGTGGGAGACCCGTACCGGTCCGCCGGACGAGTCGGACATGACGGTCTGGTGAATTTCCGCGCGGCGCTCGCTGTCGATGCCCGCGTCGTGAAGGGCGCCGGCTCCCAGGGACAGGGAGCCGGCGCCGACGCTCATGTCACGCGCAATTCCTTGCGCTGGCAACCGTCCTCGCTGGAATCAGCGCCTGGCGGACACCCATCGCGAGCCGAACGGTCGTTCACGTCTGACGGATCGACATCCGCAACGGACTGTCCGAATTCGACCGAAGCCCCGGAGAGCCGGTTCGAAAGCCGGCTGTGGGTGGCGGCGACGAGCCCGCGCAACGCCCGCCGGTTCCACCGCCCGGCGACTCCCGGACGGCCCGCCAGGTAGCCGACGATCCGCGCGGTGTCCCAGCCGTGCGCCTCCCGCAGACCGCGCGCCAGCATCCCGAGATAGAGCGGAGCGGGCCGGGTCCACGGCACCTCCACCGCGCGGTGCGGCGCGGTGAACGTGAGCATCGGCAGCCCTTCGCGGACGCCGACCCGCAGCAGCGTCTCGTAGCGGCCCGGCCCGAGCCTCGCCCGCCCGGTCTCGACCGCCGCGCGGATACCGGCCAGGTCGGCGCCCGGCGGCCGGTACATCTCCTGCGCCGCGATGTCGGCGAACTGCTCGACGGTCACCAGGTAGCCGCGCGCCGCCGCCCGGCCGGGCATCTGCGGGTCGTAGAACGCCATGCCGCCGGTCCAGGCCCGCGACTCGCCCGCGAAATAGACCCCGCCGGGGATCAGCGCCGGGACGGTCCGGCGCGGTGGCCGGCAGTCCCGGCAGCCGGGGTACGTGCGCAGCCCGCCGGGTGGGCGTCCGCCACGCAGGTACCAGTCGAGCCGGGCGGCGTGCAGGTTCGAGCCGTACGCGACGTACCAGAGCATCGGCGTCGCCGTCAGAACCAGCAGGTGCGCCCGGCGGCGTGGCTGACCTGGACGGTGTGTGTCACGCAGCCGCCGTCGGCGACCAGGTGCAGCAGGAAGGCCGTCGGCTCGGCGACGAACCCCGGCTCCTCCTCGTCGGACATACTCAGGCTCACCTGGATCCACGTGCTCGGCGCGACGGTCAGCACCGTACCGGCGAACGCGCTTGTCACCTGGCGGTGCAGGTGCCCCGCGGCGACGCGTACGACATGGGGGTGCCGGCCGACCACGGCGGCGAGCGCGTCGGCGTCCGCGAGGCCCATCGCGTCCATGCCCGGTACGCCGACCGCGACCGGCGGATGGTGCAGGCACACGACGGCGGGCGCGTCGGTACGCCCGCCGAGCACCCCGTCGAGCCAGGCGAGCTGCTCGTCGCCGAGCCGGCCGCCGGTGCTGCCCGGGGTGAGCGAGTCGAGCACCACGAGCGTCGCGTCCGGCAGGTCGACGTGGTAGTGCGCCGAGAAGCCGCCGGCCAGGTAGGGGGTGCCGCCGAACGTGTCGAGCAGCGACTCGCGGTCGTCGTGGTTGCCGGTGGCCAGGTGCACCGGTAGCGGGAACGCGCCGACGATCTCGCGCAGGGCGAGGTATTCGTCCGGCCGGCCGTTGGCGGTCAGGTCGCCGGTGATCACCACGCAGTCGGGCCGGGGACGCAGCGCGAGCACCGTGCCGAGCGCCCGGTGCAACCCGGACGCCGGGTCGGCCGCGAGCGGGCCGGTGGTCACGTGCGGGTCGCTGAGCTGGGCGATGAGCATCGGCCGCCTCCTCGGGGTGCCCGGGCCCTCACGCTATCGCCGCGCGCCCTCCCCGCGCAGGCCCGATCCCGCCCACAGGCTGCGTCCACAGCCTGTGGATAGCACATGTGTACGAAGGTCGGTGACGGTCGCGCTGAGTACGCTTGATCGCGACCTACCCCCTCCGAGCAGGAACGACGTGGATCACGAGCGAGTACTCCGCGACGTCACGGTGCGCCTCCCCACGGCGTCCACCGTCCCGGAGGCGTGCCAGTGGACGGTCGCCGCGCTCGCCCGGCACACCCCGGCGACCGCCGCCGTCCTGCTCCGGGTCCACGACCGTCTGCGCTGCGTCGCCGCCACCGGCGCGTGGCAGGTCTTCTCGCACGTCCCGGCGACCGCCGACGCGCCCGCCCGCCACCGACCCGAACCCTCGGTGGTGCGGCGGGTGTACGCCTCCGGGGTGACCGCCGTCGTGCCCGACGTGAGCGCCGACCCCGACTACCTGCCGGTCCGGCCGGACGTCACCGCCGAACTCTGCGTTCCGGTACGTGACCCGGACGGCCGGCCCATCGGCGTGCTCGACCTGCAGTGGTGCGAGCCCGTCCCGCTCGCGGCGTGGCGGGAGACCGCCGAACTGGTGGCCGACCGCCTCGGCGGGCGGATCGCCGCGCTCGGCGGGTCACCGGCCGAGAGCCGCAGCGAGAAGCTGCTCCGGCACGCCGCCGCGTTCACCGCCGCCCCGACCGACTGGGACCTGATGACCGCCGCGCTCGCCGCGGCCCGGGACGTGTCGGCGCTCTCCGCCGCCGTGCTGGTCCTCACCGGGCGGAGCGGCCCACGCCTCGGCGCGCCCACCGACACCCCCGGCGAGTTGGAGGCACGCATCCGCGCCGAGCTGGCCGAGGCCGGCCCGGCCGCGCTGGACCGCATGATCGACCGGGCCCACCGGTACGGCTCGGCGTACACGCTGGGCGAGGCGGGGCACCCGCCCACCGAGGAGTACCTGCCGCTGACCCGGGCGGGCGCGCGCACACTGGTGGCGGTGCCGGTCGGCACGCCGGCTGCCGGCGGCGTGCTGCTGGTCGCCGACGAGCAGCGCCTGCGCCCCGACCCGACCACTGTCAACCTGATCGAACTGCTCGCCGGGCAGGCGTGGACCTGCCTGGACCGGCTGCGTACGCTCGCCCGGCTGCGCGAGCAGGCCAGCTCCGACCCGCTCACCGGGCTACGGCACACCGGCTCGTTCGGGCAGCGGATCGCCACCGCCACGCCGGGGCGTACCGCCCTGCTGGCGATCGACGTGGACGGGTTCAAGGACGTCAACGACACGTACGGCCACCAGGCCGGCGACCGGTTGCTGGTGGGGCTGGCCCGGGCACTGGAGGGCGCGCTGCGCCAGGGCGACGAGCTGTACCGGACCGGCGGGGACGAGTTCGTGGCGGTGATCGAGGTGAGCCGCCCGGAGGAGGCGGTCCGGATCGCCGAGCGGCTCACCGAGGCGGCCCGCCGTACCGGCCGGACGATCAGCGTCGGCATCGCGCTGCCGCGGCCCGGCGAGTCCCCCGAACGCACCCTGCACCGAGCCGACCAGGCCCTCTACGCGGTCAAGCGCCACGGCCGAGACGGAGTCCACCTCTCCGCCGCCTGACCCCACTCCCCGCTCCCGCCCCCACCCCTCTCCCCCGCGATCTTGCACTTTCCGCCCGGTCGAATGGGGCATATGCCCCACGGTCCGGGCCCAAAGTGCAAGATCGACGCGCCGGGGGCGGCGCGCGGGAGGGGGCGCGTTACGGGCGGGTTAGGTCCCTGGCGAGGAGTTCGGCGATCTGGGCCGTGTTCAGGGCGGCGCCCTTGCGGAGGTTGTCGCCGGTCACGAAGAGGTCGAGGGCTCTCGGGTCGTCGACCGCGCGGCGGATGCGGCCCACCCAGGACGGGTCGGTGCCGACCGCGTCGATCGGCATCGGGAACTCCCCGGACGCCGGGTCGTCGACCAGGATCACGCCCGGCGCGTTGCGCAGCACCTCGCGGGCTTCCTCGGCGTCCACCTCGGTGGCGAAGACCGCGTGCACGGCGACCGAGTGACCGGTCACCACCGGCACCCGTACGCAGGTGGCGGAGACCTTGAGATCGGGCAGCCCGAGGATCTTGCGGGACTCGTTGCGGAGCTTCAACTCCTCCGACGACCAGCCGTCGTCTGCGAGCGAGCCCGCCCACGGTACGACGTTGAGCGCCAGCGGCGCCGGGAACGGACCCAGCTCGTCGCCGACGGCCTGGCGCACGTCACCGGCGCGGGAGCCGAGCGCCCGGTCCCCGGCGATCTTGCCGAGCTGCAGGTGCAGCGCGTCCACGCCGGCCTGCCCGGCCCCGGACACCGCCTGGTACGACGCGAGCACCAGCTCGCGCAGACCGTACGCGCGGTGCAGCGGGGCGATCGCCACGATCATGGCCAGCGTGGTGCAGTTGGCGTTGGCGATGATGCCCCGGGGCCGGTTGCGCACCTGGTCGGGGTTGATCTCGGGGACGACGAGCGGCACCTCGCGGTCCATCCGGAACGCGCCGGAGTTGTCCACCACCACCGCGCCGCGCCCGACGGCGACCGGGGCCCACTGCGCCGAGACGTCGTCCGGCACGTCGAACATGGCCACGTCGACGCCGTCGAGAGCGTCCGCGGTGAGGGCCTGGACGGTCAGCTCCTCGCCCCGGCACTGCACGCGCCGGCCGGCCGACCGCTCGGAGGCGAGCAGCCGGATCTCGCCCCACACGTTGCGCCGGGAGGAGAGGATCTGGCACATCACCGTACCGACGGCACCTGTCGCCCCGACCACGGCGAGGGTGGGCAGCGACGCCACGGCGCGTTACCGCCCGGTGCCGGCGTAGACGACGGCTTCGGTGTCACCACCCAGCTCGAAGGCGTCGTGGATGGCGCGGACCGCCTTGTCCAGGTCGGTGTCGCGGCAGACCACGGAGACCCGGATCTCCGAGGTGGAGATCATCTCGATGTTGACGCCGGCCGCGCCGAGGGCGGCGAAGAAGCCGGCGGCCACGCCCGGGTGCGAGCGCATGCCGGCGCCGATCAGGCTGACCTTGCCGACGTGGTCGTCGTAGAGCAGGCCCTTGAACTTGACCGTCTCCTGGATCTTGCTGAGCGCGGTCATCGCGGTCGGGCCGTCCGCCTTGGGCAGCGTGAACGAGATGTCGGTGCGGCCGGTGCCCTCGGTGGACACGTTCTGCACGATCATGTCGATGTTGATCTCCGCGCCGGCGACCGTGTCGAAGATGCGCGCGGCGGCGCCCGGCTCGTCGGGCACGCCGACGATCGTGATCTTCGCTTCGCTGCGGTCGTGGGCGACCCCGGTGATCAGTGCCTGTTCCACAGGAAGGTCCTCCATCGATCCGGTGACCATCGTGCCGGTGTTGGTCGAGTATGACGAACGGACGTGGATCGGCAAGCCCGCGCGCCGCGCGTACTCAACGCTGCGCAGATGCAGCACCTTCGCGCCGCAGGCGGCCAGTTCCAGCATCTCCTCGTAGGTGATCCGGGTGATGTGCCGGGCGTTCGGCACGATCCGCGGGTCGGCGGTGAAGATGCCGTCCACGTCGGTGTAGATCTCGCAGACGTCCGCCTCCAGCGCGGCGGCGAGCGCCACGGCGGTGGTGTCCGAGCCGCCCCGCCCGAGCGTGGTGACGTCCTTGGTGTCCTGCGAGACGCCCTGGAAGCCGGCGACGATGACCACCGCGCCCTCGTCCAGCGCGCCCTTGAGCCGCCCCGGGGTCACGTCGATGATCCGGGCCCGGCCGTGCACCGAGGTGGTGATCACGCCCGCCTGGGAACCGGTGAACGAGCGGGCCTCGTACCCCAGGTTGTGGATGGCCATGGCGAGCAGCGCCATGGAGATCCGCTCCCCGGCGGTGAGCAGCATGTCCAGCTCGCGGCCGGGCGGCAGCGGGCTGACCTGGTTGGCGAGGTCGAGCAGCTCGTCGGTGGTGTCGCCCATGGCGGACACCACCACGACCACGTCGTCGCCGGCCTTGCGCGCGGCCACGATGCGCTCGGCCACCCGCTTGATCCGCTCGGCGTTGGCGACGGAGGACCCGCCGTACTTCTGCACCACGAGTGCCACGACGGTGCACTCCCTCCCAGCGACGACCCTGAGCGTGCCGACGCCGCCGGGTCTCTCGGTCCGGCGGCGCGTGTCAGACCGCCTCAGCCTATCGGGCGGCCCGCGACGCCGGGTCGGGTGATCCCACCATCCGGCCCCGGCGTGGGGCGGCTCACCAGCCCGGGAGTACGCGACACGCCAAGCGGTACAGCCGTACGGTGGGCTGTCCGCGGCCGCCCGGACGACGCAGAATGAGCCGGTGCACGCTCATCGACGCGCGGCCCGCCGGGCGACCGGCGCGCTCGCGCTCATCCTGCCGACGCTGCTGGCCGCCTGTGTGAACGACCGGCCCGAGACGGCGCCCACCGGCTCCGCCGACCCGGTGCCGGTGCAGGTGGACGCCGCCCGCGACGAGCTGGCCGGGCTGGCCGCCGCCGCGCAGGACCGGCACCACACTGCCGCGTACTCCTTCACCCCGGCCGAAGGCGCTCCCCGCACGGTGGCGGTGACCAGCGCCAACGACGGCAGCTGGCGGGTCGACGTGCCCGGCTGGGGGCGGGACGGGACGGTGGACGTCTCGCTCGCCGCCACCTCCGACGGGCTGTTCCAGTGCGCGCTGCCCTCGGCCGGCTGGACGCAGGCGGCCAGCTGTGTCCGGCTCGGCGACGCCGACGACGCGGTGCCCCGCCGGCTGGACCCCCGCGTGCAGCACCCGTTCACCGACTGGCTGGAGGTGCTGACCGACAGGCGCGCGCCGCTCGCTGTCTCCCCCGCCGCGCCGCTGCCCAGCGTCACCGGCCGGTGCTACTCGGTCGACACGACCTCCGCCTCGCTGAACGCGCCGTTGGACGTGGGCATCTACTGCTTCCGGGAGGACGGCACACCGGCGGCGGTCCGGGCCGGCTTCGGCACGCTGACGCTGACCGGCGAGCCCGGCGCCGCGCCGGGCACCGTCGAGCTGGCCGGCGCGGTGACCGACGGCGAGCCGGTGAGCCGGGACGCCCCGAGCCCGGGAGCGCCGTGACGCGTTCCGCTCAGCCGCCACGCGCGGCGCGGAGCAGCGCGGCACCGACCTCGGTGTTGCGGTAGAGCACGTGCCGCCCGGCGCGGGACCGGGTGACGAGACCGGCGGCGTGCAGCGCGGAGAGGTGCTGGGACACGTTCCCGGCGGACAGCCCGGTGAGCCGGGCGAGGTCCGTGGTGGTCGTCGCCGCGTCGAGCAGGTTCAGCAGGGCGGCCCGACCGCCGCCGACCACCCGGGCGAGCGCGTCGCCGGCCGGTTCAGCTCCGCGTTCCCACAGCGTCCCGACCGCCCGAACCGGGTACGCCGCGGCCGGCAACGAGTCCTCCAGCAGGTTCCACAGCACCCGCTGGCGGCTGAACACGCTCGGGTTCAACGCCAGCCCTCGCCCCCGCAGGTCGAAGTCCCGCTCGAACGGGTCGTCGCTGACCACCCGGTCGCCGAGCCACCGCAGGCCGGGGTGGAGCCGCTCGAACAGATTCCCCGTCCCGCCCTCGGCGAGCTGGGCCGCCCGGTACGCGACGTCGGCGTCGAGCACCGCTCGCATCCGCGGCCAGTCCGAGGCGATCGCCTCGTCGTACCAGACCCGCATCGCCTCGACGAGCGGCGGCAACAGCTCGGTCGGGTCGGCGAGCAACGCCCGCCCGAACGGGCGTAGTGGTCCGCTCGGCGTGGTCGCCAGCAGGTCCCGGACCACCACGTCGGGCGGCGTCGCGGCGATCTGGTCGAGCTGGCCGTCCATCTCCACCCCCGGGCGGGCCGCCGGGGTGAGGAAGTCGGGCAGCCAGCGGCGCGGCAGGGTGAGGTGCACCAGCGGAGCGACGCGCTCGGCCACCTCCGGGCGGCGCAGCGTCGCCCGGGCCCGGTCGATCCACTGCAGGTGCACCGGATAGCGGGCCGGATCGGCGAGCGCCCACAGGCTCATGACCGTCTCGTTGGCCGGCGACACACCGAACCGCACGCCCGCGACGTCGGCCAGCGTGAACCGCATCTCGGACATGCGCACCCCCCGATTCGACTCAGCCTAAAAGGCTCGACCGGCGCGTGGGGGGCACGATCTGCTCATCGGTCATGGGGGCCAGAGAGAGCATCCGCACCGCCGTCCGCGACGTCGTACCACCGGCCGGGCTGACCCGCGCCCTGGCCGTGCAGGCGATGGTCTACGCCGTCGGCACCGGACTGTTCCAGGCTGGCAGCGCCGTGTTCTTCACCCGGGCGCTCGGGCTGAGTCCGGCCCAGGTGGGTCTCGGCCTCTCCCTCGCCGCCGGCGCGTCACTGCTCGGCACCGTGCCGCTGGGCGGGCTCACCGACCGGTACGGGCCGCAGCGGGTGTGGATCGTCTGCCTGTTGCTGGACGCGGCGCTGTTCGCGGCGTACCCGTTCGTCGGCGGCTTCGCCGGGTTCCTCGCGGTGGTGATCGCGCTGGCCGTGACGGGCGCGGCGACCGGCGTGGCCCGCCAGGTCTACTCGATCAACGTGCTGCGCCCGGAGGAACGGGTCACCGCCATGGCCTACCAGCGCTCCTCGCTGAACGTCGGCTTCGGGGTGGGCGCGCTGATCAGCGGCCTGGTGCTGGCCGTCGACACGATCTGGGCGTACCGCGGGATGGTCTGGTTCATCGCCGTGGTCTTCCTGGTGACCGCCGGTTTCGTCCGCCGGCTGCCCCGGCTGCCGGAGGTGACCCGCACGGCCGAGCCGATGAGCCGGCTGGCGGTGCTGCGGGACCGGCCGTTCATGACCGTCGCGCTGCTCTCCGGGCTGCTCACCGCGCACCAGACGCTCTACCTGACGGTGATGCCGCTGTGGATCCTCACCCACACCGACGCGCCGAAGACGATCATCGCCGGGCTGGTGCTGCTCAACACCGTGCTGATCGTGCTGTTCCAGGTACGCGCCAGCCGGGGCGCGGACGACGCGCCGGGCGCGGCCCGGGCGTCCCGTCGGGGCGCGGTTTTGATCGCCCTGTTCTGCCTGGTCCTGCCGATTTCCGGCGCGACCCGGGGAGCGCTCACCGTGGTCGCGCTGGTGGCCGCCGCGACACTGCTCATCCTGGCGGAGCTGATCGAGTCGGCGGGCGCCTGGGGACTCACCGCCACGCTGCCACCCGCCGCCCAGCGCGGCGCGTACGTCGGCGCGTTCGGGCTCGGCTCCCAGTTGCAGTTCCTGATCGCTCCGGCCGGGCTGACCGCGCTCGGCGTGAGCACCGGCGGCTGGGGCTGGTACCCGGCCGCGGCGATCTTCATCCTCGTCGGACTGGCGATCGTGCCCGCGGTGACCCGGGCGGAACGGACACCTCGGCTACCGGACGTGGCGAAGCCCTCCGGCTCCGTGACTCTGGTCCCATAGTCCGGACCAGCCTTCCCACCGCACGTCCCACCACGTAGGGTGACCTTGTCATGTGGCGCGCGTACCTTCTCCTTGGCTGCCGCGACGAGGCCTGACCGGCCGGCACCTCGTCGCGGAGTCGCTACGCGCCGTCCAGCACATCCGATCTTCTTCTCGGCACCGCCGCGCACCGTCGCCCGGCAGCCCGCCGACACCTTTCCGATCTGCTGACGCCACATGTTCCAGGGAGCACTCCGAGATGGCTCAACCTGTCACCGCCACCGATCCGTTCGCCAGCCAGCGCCCCAGCCGGATGCCGGTCCACCGCTACGTCCCGTACGACAGGGAGTTCGGCGTCGACCTGCCGGACCGCTCCTGGCCCACCCGCCGCGTCGAGGCCGCGCCCCGCTGGTGCGCAGTCGACCTCCGCGACGGCAACCAGGCGCTGATCGACCCGATGTCGCCCGAGCGTAAGCGCCGGATGTTCCAGCTGCTGGTGCAGATGGGCTACAAGGAGATCGAGGTCGGCTTCCCGTCGGCGAGCCAGACCGACTACGACTTCGTACGGCAGCTGATCGAGCAGGACCTGATCCCGGAGGACGTCACCATCCAGGTGCTGACCCAGTGCCGGGAGCACCTGATCGAGCGGACCTTCGAGTCGCTGCGCGGCGCCCGCCGGGCCATCGTGCACTTCTACAACTCCACCTCGACGCTGCAGCGCCGGGTGGTCTTCGGCCTGGACCGCGACGGCATCACCGACATCGCCACCCAGGGCGCGCGGCTGTGCCAGAAGTACGCGGAGATCCACACCCCGGACACCGACATCCACTACGAGTACTCGCCGGAGTCGTACACGGGCACCGAGCTGGAGTACGCGCTGGAGGTCTGCTCGGCGGTGATCGACGTGATCGACCCGACGCCGGACCGGAAGCTGATCATCAACCTGCCGGCCACGGTCGAGATGGCCATGCCGAACGTCTACGCCGACTCGATCGAGTGGATGCACCGGCGCCTGCCCCGGCGGGACAGCCTGGTGCTGAGCCTGCACCCGCACAACGACCGGGGCACCGGCGTGGCCGCCGCCGAGCTGGGCCTGCTGGCCGGCGCGGACCGGATCGAGGGCTGCCTGTTCGGCAACGGTGAGCGCACCGGCAACGTCGACCTGGTGACGCTGGGCCTGAACATGTTCTCCCAGGGCATCGACCCGATGATCGACTTCTCGAACATCGACGAGATCAAGCGCGCCGTCGAGTACTGCAACCAGCTGCCGGTGCACGAGCGCCACCCGTACGCGGGCGACCTGGTCTACACCGCGTTCTCCGGCTCCCACCAGGACGCGATCAACAAGGGCTTCGCCGCGCTGAACGCCGACGCGGCGGCGGCCGGGGTGCCGGTGGACGACTTCACCTGGGCGGTGCCCTACCTGCCGATCGACCCGAAGGACCTGGGCCGCACCTACGAGGCGGTCATCCGGGTCAACTCGCAGTCCGGCAAGGGCGGCGTCGCGTACATCATGAAGACCGAGCACCAGCTCGACCTGCCGCGCCGCCTCCAGATCGAGTTCTCCGGCGTGGTGCAGCAGGTCACCGACCACGACGGCGGCGAGGTCGAGCCGGGCGCCATGTGGGAGATCTTCGCCCGCAACTACCTGGTCGACCACCAGGTCGACCCGGCCGTGAAGCTGGCCGAGTACACCATCGGCACCGTCGACGGCAAGGTCGAGATCGACGCCCGCGTCGGCTTCGGCGGGGAGACCCGCGCGCTGACCTCCGTCGGCAACGGCCCGATCGACGCGTACGTCAACGCGCTGCAGTCCCTGGGCGTGGCGGTACGGGTGCTCGACTACCACGAGCACGCGCTGTCCTCCGGTGGGGACGCGCAGGCCGCCGCGTACGTGGAGTGCGAGGTGGACGGCCGTACGGTGTGGGGCGTCGGAGTGGACGCGAACATCGTCACCGCCTCGATCAAGGCGGTCACGAGCGCGGTGAACCGCACCCGCGCCTGAGGTGTAAGGAAGGGCCCCTTCTTAACGCATTCTGCATAGGAGGGGGCCCTTCTTAACGCTTGCGCCCGGGGCGGTGGATCAGCACGGCGGCTAGCACCGCGCCGGCGAGCAGCAGCCCCGCGCACCACGCCAACGCCCCCCGGTACGCGCCTGCCAGCGCGCCCTTCTGCTCGTACCCGGTGCCGGACAGCCCGACCAGCAGCGGCAGCGCGGCCACCGCGAGCAGGCCGCCGGCCCGGGACGCGGCGTTGTTGAAGCCGCTCGCCACCCCGGCGAACCGGTCCGAGACCGCGCCGAGCACCGACGTGGTCAGCGGCGCGACCACGAGCGTGAGCCCGGCGCCGAACAGCGCCACGCCCGGCAGCACGTCCACCCAGTACGACGCACCAGGCCCGACCCGGCGCAGCAGCAGCAGACCCACGGCGGCGATCACCGGGCCGACGGTGAGCGGCAGCCGGGGTCCGATGCGGGCCGACAGCGCGCCCGCGCGCGGCGAGCCGACCAGCAGCAGCACCGTCATCGGCACGGTGGCCAGGCCGGTGAGCAGCGCCGACCAGCCGACCACGTTCTGCAGGTAGACGGCGAGGAAGAAGGTGAACCCGCCGAGCGCGGCGTACACCACGACGGTGAAGACGTTCAGCACGGAGAACAGCCGGCTGGAGAACAGCCCGGTGGGCAGCATCGCGGTGTCGCCGCGCCGCCGCTCGACCAGCACGAACACCACCACGGCGACCACCCCGAGCACTGCCGCGACCAGCACCGCCGGGGAGGCGCCGCGCGCCGGGGCGTCGATCAGCGCGTACGTGACTCCGCCGAGCGCGAGCGCGCCGAGCAGCGCACCGGCCACGTCGAACCGCCGCCCCTTTCCGGTACGAGACGCCGCCTCGTCGCGGCTCTCCGGCACCCAGCGCAGCGCGGCGAACACCACGCCCACGGCCAACGGCAGGTTGACGAAGAAGATCCACCGCCAGGAGAGCGTGTCGATGAGCCAGCCGCCGAGCAGCGGGCCGAGCGCTGTGGACACGCCGGACAGTCCGGACCAGGTGCCGATGGCCCGGCCCCTGTCGTCCGGGTGGAAGCTGGCCTGGAGCACCGACAGCGACCCGGGGGTGAGCAGCGCCCCGCCGGCGCCCTGGAGGAACCGGGCGGCGATGAGCCAGCCGGTGTCCTGGGCGAGCCCGCAGAGCACCGACGCCACCGCGAACCAGACCACGCCGAGCAGGAATATGCGCCGCCGCCCGAACCGGTCCCCGAGCGCGCCGCCGAGCAGCACGAACGCGGCAAGCATGAGCAGGTAGCCGTTCACGGTCCACTGCAGACCGGCGACGGTGGCGTCCAGCTCCGCGCCGAGGCGCGGCAGCGCGACGTTGACGACAGTGCTGTCGAGGAACACCATGCCGGAGGCGAGGATCGCGGCGAGCAGCGTGCCGCGTCCGGCGGCGGAGCCGGTACGCAGCGCGGGAGCGGGTGCGGGTGCGGTCACGTCTCACCACTCTGCCCGCCGCCCATCCTCGACGCCACGAATCGCAGAAACCGCCGCCGGGTACTGTGCGGACTCGCCCGGAGCACGCAAGCTGGAGAGGTGTCGTCTGTGCGTACGAGATCAGGAGCCCGAGCCGGGCTGGCGGCCGCGCTGAGCGCGGTGCTCGCCCTCGGCGTGGCCGGCTGCGAGGTGTCGGTCACCGAGCCGGAGGCGCCGCCGAGCGCCGCCGGGAACGTCAACAAGCAGCTCGGTGAGCTGACAGTGGCCACCGCCGGGTCGATGAAGGGCTACAGCCGTTCCCGCTTCCCGCACTGGCGGGGCACCGGCAAGAACTGCGACGTACGCGACAGCGTGCTGCAGCGCGACGGCGAGGACATCAAGCTGTCCGGCTGCAACGTGGTGGGTGGCCGGTGGGAGAGCGTCTACGACGGGGTGGTGCTGACCGATCCGTCGGGCGTGGACATCGACCACACGGTGCCGTTGGCCGCCGCGTGGCGGTCGGGCGCGGACGAGTGGGACGACTCGAAGCGTGGCGACTTCGCCAACGACCTGACCCGGCCGCAGCTCATCGCGGTTTCGGCGCGGTCCAACCGGGCAAAGGGTGACCAGGATCCGTCCCAGTGGAAGCCGCCGAACCGGTCGTCCTGGTGTCAGTACGCGGCGGACTGGGTGACGGTCAAGCACTACTGGCGGCTGACTGTGACAAGTGCCGAGAAGGCCGCTCTCACCGACATGCTGGAGGGCTGCACATGGGCGAGCAAACCGTGACCGGGCCGGATGCCACACCGGCCCCGGCGGGCACGCCGGAGACAGACGCCGCACCCGCCGGTCCGGCCTCGGCCGGGATGACGGCGGACGGCCGGCAGCCGGAGTCGGCGGACGTCGCCGGGGCGGGCATGACCGCCGACGCGGTGCCGGGGGCGCCGGCCGGGGGCGCGCCGGCCGGACCGGCGGACCGGACCACCGACATCGTCCCCGGTCCGGGCGGGGTCATGACCGACGAGGTGGGCGTGGTGACCGGCGAGCTGACGCTGCGCACCGAGCACGCCGACGGCCGGGTGACGCTGCGGGTGCAGTACAAGGACGCCGACGAGTGGTACGCGGTCACCGGCGGTTCCGCGCCGCTGGCCGACCCGGCGGCGCTGGACGCCGTGCACACGATCGCGGTGGGGCTGCTCAACCGCCCCGAGGGCTGACCGACAGACAAAAGGCGCGTCCCCACCCGGCCCGGTGGGGACGCGCCTTTGTCGGATCAGACGTACGAGCCGGGCTCGCTGGGCGCGGAGACCACGCCCGGCTCCTCACCCTCGCCCTCCGGCCGGGTGATCTTCGCGGTCACCTCGTGCGGGCGCAGCTCACCGGCGGCGATCTGCTCGGCCCAGTGGCAGGCGACCCGGCTGGCGCCGATCTGGCGCAGCTCCGGCCGCTCGTCGGCGCAGCGGGTCGGCTGCGCCCACGGGCAGCGGGTGTGGAACCGGCAGCCCGACGGCGGGTTGGCCGGCGACGGCAGGTCCCCCGCGAGCAGGATGCGCTCGCGCCGGTCCTCCACGTCCGGGTCCGGCACCGGGACCGCCGACATCAGCGCCCGGGTGTACGGGTGCAGCGGCTCGGTGTAGAGCCGGTCGCTCGGCGCCTCCTCGACCAGCGCGCCCAGGTACATCACGCCGACGATGTCGGAGATGTGCCGCACCACCGCCAGGTCGTGCGCGATGACCAGGTAGGTCAGGCCGAGGCTGTCCTGGAGTTCGTCCAGCAGGTTCACCACCTGCGCCTGGATCGACACGTCCAGCGCGGAGACCGGCTCGTCGGCGACGATCAGCTCCGGGCCCAGGACGAGCGCGCGGGCGATGCCGATGCGCTGGCGCTGGCCGCCGGAGAACTCGTGCGGGTAGCGGGACAGCGCCCACTTCGGCAGGCCGACGGCGTCGAGCGTCTCGCCGATGATCCGCCGCCGGTCGTTCCGGTCGGTGCCGATGCCGTGGGTCTGGAGGCCCTCGGTGAGGATCGACTCGACGTTCTGCCGCGGGTCCAGGCTGGACATCGGGTCCTGGAAGATCATCTGCATCCGGCGGCGCATCGTCCGCAGCTTTCCGGCCGGCAGCGTGGTCAACTCGACGCCGTCGAACTTCACCTCGCCGCTGGTCGGCGGGTTGAGCTGGAGCAGCGCCCGGCCGAGCGTGGACTTGCCGCAGCCCGACTCGCCCACCAGCCCGTACGTCTTGCCGCGCGGGATGCTCAGGTCGACCCCGTCGACGGCCTTGACGTGCCCGACGGTCCGGTCGAAGAGCACACCCCGGCGGATCGGGAAGTGCACCTTCAGGTCGCGGACCTCGACGAGGATGTCGTTGTCGCTCATGGGGTCTCCTCCTCGCGCGGAGCCGGTCCGAAACCGGGCGCCGCGGGCGGGTCGGCCGGCTCGGCCTGGGCCGGCACCGTACCCGGCTCGGCGGTCGTCGGCGCGGTGGCGCGGACGTCCGACTCCGGGGTCAGGCCGGGGATCGGCACCGGGTTGACGCAGCGGTAGCTGCGCGCGTCGTGGGTGAGCACCATCTCCGGCGGCTCGCCCACGCACTCGTCGACGCGGCGGGCGCAGCGCGGGGCGAACGCGCAGCCGTCCGGCCAGGGCAGCACGTCACGCACCGAGCCGGGGATGGGGTTCAGCCGTTCGCCGCGGCCGGCGTCCAGGCGGGGCACCGAACCGAGCAACCCCTCGGTGTACGGGTGCCGGGGCTGGCGGAACAGCGGACGGCGGGTGGCCGTCTCCACCACCCGGCCGGCGTAGAGAACGTTGATGGTGTCGCACATGCCGGCGACCACGCCGAGGTCGTGGGTGATCATCACCAGCGCGGTGCCGGAGTCGCGGACCAGGTCCTTGAGCAGCTCCAGGATCTGCGCCTGGATGGTGACGTCGAGCGCGGTGGTCGGCTCGTCGGCGATCAGCAGCCGGGGCTGGCAGGCGACCGCCATGGCGATCAGCGCCCGCTGCCGCATGCCGCCGGAGAGCTGGTGCGGGTACTCCTTGAGCCGGCGACGCGGGTCCGGGATGCCCACCCGGTCGAGCAGGGCGGCGGCCTCCTTGGCGGCCGCCTCACCCTTCATCCCCCGGTGGCGGGCCAGCACCTCGGTCACCTGCAGCCCGATCGGGATGACCGGGTTCAGCGAGGAGAGCGGGTCCTGGAAGATCATCGCCACGTCCCGGCCGCGGATGTCGCGGCGGGACCGGTCGTCGAGCTGGAGCAGGTCGGTGCCGTCGAAGACCGCCTTGCCGCCGACCCGCAGGCCCGGCTGCTTGGGTAGCAGGCCCATGATCGCCAGCGACGTGACGCTCTTGCCGCAGCCGGACTCGCCGACCAGGCCGACCACCTCACCGGCGTCGACCGAGAAGGACACCCCGTCCACCGCGTGCACGGTGCGCTGCCCACGACGGGCGAACGTGACGGAGAGGTCGTCCACTTCGAGCAGTGCCATGACTGACTGACCTACTTCCGCAGCTTCGGGTCGAGGGCCTCGCGCATCGCCTCGCCGAGCAGGGTGAAGCCGAGCGCGGTGATGATGATGCCGAGCGCCGGGTAGATCGCCAGGCCCGGCCGGATGCCCAGGTACGGCTGCGCGTCGGCGAGCATGACGCCCCACTCCGGGATGGCCGAGTCGGGGTTGCCGAGGCCGAGGAAGGAGAGCGCGGCGGCCTCGATGATCGCGGTCGCCAGCGTCAGCGTGGCCTGGACGATGACCGGGGCGATCGAGTTCGGCACCACGTGGGTGAGGGCGATCTTCGACCGCTTCACGCCGAGCGCCGTCGCCGCCAGCACGTAGTCGCTGTTGGACTGCGCGATCATCGAGCCGCGCAGCAACCGGGCGAAGATCGGCACGGACACCACACCGACAGCGATCATCACGGTGGTGAGGCTGGCGCCGAGCAGCGCCGCGATGCTCACCGCGAGCAGCAGGCTCGGCATGGCCAGCAGCATGTCGATGAAGCGCATCAGGGTGGTGTCGATCCAGCGGCCCCAGCGTCCGCCCAGCCCGGCCGCCGCGCCGGCGACGCCGCCGATCAGCGCGCCGACGGCGAGACCGATCAGGGTGGAGACCACGCCGACCAGCAGCGTCTGCCGGGCCCCGACGATCAGCCGGCTGAACTCGTCCCGGCCCTGGTGGTCGAAGCCGAGCCAGTGGTCGGCGGAGGCGCCCGGGATGATGCCCTGGCCGGACTTGACCAGCCCTTCCCGGATGCCGATGGAGTCCGTCGGGCTGTACGGGACGAAGAACGGCCCGATCACCGCGACTAGGACGAAGACGGCCAGGATGACCACGCCGATGATGGCCGCCGGGTTGCGCCGCAGGCGGCGGAACGCCTCCTTCCAGAGGCTCACCCCCTGCTCGTCCTCGCGGGCGGACAGCTCGGCGAGCCGGTCGATCTTCTCGCGCTTCTTTCCTCCGGTGATGGTCATCGCACCCTCACCCTCGGGTCGATCACGCTGTAGGAGAGGTCGACCAGGAGATTCACCAGCACGTACACCACCGCAATGATCATGATGAAGCCCATCAGCACCGGATAGTCGCGCTGGCTGATCGACTCGGCGACGAACGCGCCGATGCCGCTGAAGGCGAACACGGTCTCGGTGAGCACCGCGCCGGAGAGCAGGAGACCGGTCTGCAGACCGATCGAGGTGGCCACCGGCAGCATGGCGTTACGCAGCACGTGCCGGCGGCGTACGGTCCGCTCGGTCAGGCCCTTGGCCTCGGCGGTCCGGACGAAGTCCTCGTTGAGCACCTCCAGGACGCTGGCCCGGGTGATCCGGACGATGATCGCGAGCGGGATGCTCGCCAGCGCGATGCCCGGCAGCACGAGGTGCCAGAGCGCGTCGGCGGCGGCGTCCCACTCGCGGGTCATGATCCCGTCGAGGACGAAGAAGTTGGTGACCCGGGTCGCGCCGATGGTCGGGTCCTGCCGGCCGCTGGAGGGGAACCAGCCCAGGTTCTCGGCGAAGATCGCCTTGAGCACGTACGCCAGGAAGAAGACCGGGATGCAGATGCCGATGAGCGATCCGCCGACCGAGGCGTGGTCCAGGAACCGGCCGCGGCGGCGTGCCGCGAGGTAGCCGAGCGGGATCCCGATGCCGATCGCCAGCACCATGGCCATGATCGTCAGCTCGACGGTGCCGGGGAACCGCTCCAGGAACTCCGTGGTGACCGCCCGCTTCGTACCGGTCGAGGTGCCCAGGTCGAGCCGGATCATCCGCCGCAGGAAGCGGGCGTACTGGACCAGGATCGGCTCGTCGAGGCCGAGGTTGCGCCGGATCGCGGCGCGCGTCTCGGGCGTGCCCCGTTCACCGAGGATCGCGGTCTCGGGACCGCCGGGAAGTCGGCGGAGCCAGATGAACAGCAGGACGGAGAGCCCGAACAGCGTGGGTATCAGCTGTAGCAGGCGTCTGACGATGAACCGGAACACGGGCGCCTCGGAGGGGGTGCGGAGGGGTGCGGGCGGGCGCTGTGGTCACAGCGCCCGCCCGCGTACGGTGCCTTCAGATCACTTGAACTCTGCGGTCGCGTACCGCTCGTCGGTGAGCGGGCTCGCCTTGATCCCGGTCACGTCCTTGCCGAACACGATCGCCGGCGGGGAGTGCGAGATCGGCACACCCGGCAGGAAGTCCATGATCGTCTTGTTCAGTGCCTTGTACTTCTCCGTCCGGGCCGCCGCGTCGGCGGTGGTGTCGGCGTCCTTGAACTGCTCGAAGAGCTGGGGGTTGTTGAAGCCCCACTCGTCCTTCGGGCGGTCGAAGAAGGTGCCGATGAAGTTGTACGCGTCGCCGTAGTCACCGGTCCAGCCGAGGAAGTGCAGGTCGTGCTTGTTGCCGGAGGTGGTGGCGTTGAGGTAGTCCGGGCTCCACTTCAGCGGGATGGCCTGGACGTTGATGCCGACCGCCTTGAGGTCCGCCGAGAGCAGCTCGAAGATGTCCTTCGGGTTCGGCATGTACGGCCGGGTGACCTCGGTCGGGTAGTGGAACTTCAGCGTCAGGTTCGACGCGCCGGCCTCGGCCAGCAGGGCCTTCGCCTTGGCCGGGTCGTAGTCGTACTTGGTGACGTCGCCGTTCCAGCCCTCGACGGTGTCCGGGAAGAAGTTCATCGCGACCTTCGCGCCCGGGGGCAGCTTCGAGTCGACGAGCGCCTGCCGGTTCAGGGCGTGCGCGATGGCCTGCCGGACCTTGAGGTCGGCCAGCTTCGGGTTCCCCTTCTGGTTGATCGCCAGGTAGAGGATGTTGAAGGCGGGCCGGGTGAGGACGTTGAAGCCCTCCTTCTTCAGCGGCTCCACGTCGGCCGGGCCGACGAGGTCGTAGCCCTGGATGTCACCCGAGCGGAGCGCCTGCTTGCGGGCGTTCTCGTCCGAGATCGTCTTGAAGATGATGGTCTTCAGCTTGGCCTTGTCGCCGTAGTAGTCGTCGTTGCGCTCGATGGTGAGCGTCTTGTTCGCGACGTCCCACGCCTTGAACTTGAACGGGCCGGTGCCGGTCGGGTGCTCCATCGCGTACGCCGGGTACTTGATGTCCTCGGCGGTGCCGGTCACGTTGCTGGCGTCGTACTGCTCCATCGCCTTCGGGCTCTGCATCGAGAACGACGGCAGCATGAGCGCGGCCGGGATCTTGCTGGAGACCCGGGTGAACGCCAGGTCCACAGTGGTGGCGTCCTTGGCGGTGCACGACTTGAAGAGGCTCGGCGGCAGGTCCGGGTTCTCGTTCTTGGCGAACCCGCCCATGACGTCCTGCCAGTACGCGGTCACGTCCGGGCTCTGCATGAGGCCCTTGGCGTTGTACCAGCGGTCGAAGTTGGCGCAGACGGCTTCGGCGTTGAAGTCGGTGCCGTCGTGGAACTTCACGCCCGAGCGGAGCTTGAAGGTCCAGGTGGTGCCCGCCGCGTCCGGCGTCCAGGACTCCGCGAGGCCCGGCGTCACCTTGGTGCCGCCCTCCTCCGGACGGACCAGCGTCTCGAAGACCTGGCGCGCCACGCGCAGCGACTCACCGTCGCTGGCGAAGCTGGGGTCGAGCACCTTCGGGTCTCCGGCGACGCCGAAGACGAGGGTGTCCTTCTTGCTATCTCCTCCGGAGCCACTTTCACGGTCGCTCTCGGCGCAGCCTGCAACCGCGAGGGCCGCGACCGCGACGGCCGCGATTGCGACCTTCGGCCTGGATGCACGCATGGTGCTTCACCTCGTCCTTGGGGGTACGGACAACGTGGTGACAGGGTCACCGATGTGCGCAGACCTTAGCCCTCGGGTGGACGGCGCGGAAACGGGCGGGGGGCGGGTTGGTATCGAATCGTGTCTGTTCTGGATCGAGGCATTCGATTCGAAGGAGAACACTGCCTAACGCCGAATTTTCGTCGGTTTGAAGGCCGAATTTATTACGTCGATCCGGTCCCGGACGCACGTTCGTGTCAGATCGCCACGCGCCTGCGTTCCGCCCGTGAACACGTCCGGCGGGCACCCCGCAGGGCACCCGCCGGAAGCGACGCGGCACAACTCAGACGGCTCGGCGCCCCTCGAAGGCCCGGCCCAGCGTGATCTCGTCGGCGTACTCCAGATCGCCGCCGACCGGCAGCCCACTCGCCAGCCGGGTCACCGCGATCCCCATCGGCTTGACCATCAGCGCCAGATAGGTGGCGGTCGCCTCGCCCTCGGTGTTCGGGTCGGTGGCGAGGATCAGCTCCCGTACCGAACCACTGCCGAGGCGGGTCATCAGCTCACGGATCCGCAGGTTGTCCGGGCCGATGCCCTCCAGCGGATTGATCGCGCCACCGAGCACGTGGTAGCGCCCGCGGAACTCGCCGGTCCGCTCGATCGCCACCACGTCCTTGGGTTCCTCGACCACGCAGAGCACCTCGTCGGTACGCCGCGGATCACGGCAGATCCGGCACTGCTCCGACTCGGCCACGTTGTAGCAGGTCGTGCAGAACCGGACCAGGTCCTTGACCTTGCGCAGCGCGCCGGCCAGCCGGTTCACGTCGGCCGGATCCGCCGACAGCACATGGAACGCGATCCGCTGGGCGCTCTTCGGCCCCACGCCCGGCAGCCGGCCCAGCTCGTCGATCAGGTCCTGGATGGCACCCTCGTACATCTGCCGGCTCAGAACCCGGGCAGGCCGAGGCCGCCCATGCCGCCCGCGACCGGGCCCATCTTCTTCTCGGTCAGCTCACGGGCCGCCTCGGCGGCGTTGTGCACGGCCGCGACCACCAGGTCCTCGAGCGTCTCGACGTCCTCCGGGTCGACCGCCTTCGGGTCGATCTTGATCGCCTTCAGCTCACCGGTGCCGGCGACTGTGGCGGTGACCAGGCCACCGCCGGCGGTGCCGGTCAGCTCCGCCTCGGCCAGCTCGGCCTGGGCCTTGGCGATCTGCTGCTGCATCTTCTGCGCCTGCTTCAGCATCTGCTGCATGTTCGGCTGTCCACCTGGGCGCACGGACCGCTCCTTCTTCCACTCGTCTGCTCGGCCGCGCCCAGCCTAGTCGGGCCACGGCGCCGCTCAATCGCGGTCGGCGCGCGCTCAGCGCGCGTCCACCTCGTCGATCTTCTCGGCCCCGAACGTCTCACGCAGCAGCTGAACCGCCTGCTCCTCGCTCGACTGCCGGGCCGTCCGCTCGTCGATCACGTCGTCGAGCGGCTCGTCGCCCGGGTCGAACCCCTCGTAGGCCGGCGCCGCGGCGGGCGCCCGCCCACCCCGCACCGGGCCGTCGAAGTCCGGGTCGTAGGGCGGCTCGCCCGCCCACTCGGCGTCGGCCGTCTTCCGCGCCGGCTGCGCCGCGCGCGACCCCTTGCCGGGACCACCGCCCGCAGCAGCCGCCGCCGCTGCGGCACGCGCCGCCGCGATCGCGCTGTTCTTCGGCCCACCGCCCCCCGGCCTCGCGCCACCGGCCGGCGCCGTCGGGGGTGCGGCAGGCTTGGGTACGGCGACAGGGGCGGTAGCGGTCGCCGTGCCCCCGCCCGGACGTGCCGCCGCCGGCCAGTCCTCCGCGTCGCCGGCGCTCGCGGCCGAGGCGGCAGCGGTCGCCGCGCCACCGGGCCGCACCGGCTCCGGCCAGTCGTCCTCGTCGGCCTGCCCGGCCGCGCCCTGACTGCCGAGGGTTCGGTTGCCCGTGGCACCGGCCGAGCCGGACACCGGCTGTCCCGGGGCGTCGCCGAGACCGGCGGATGCCGGACGACCGGCAGCACCGGAGTCAGGACGGCCCGGTCCGGCGTCCGTCGAGGCAGGACGGCTCGCGTCGGGTGTGGTCGAGTGGGAGAAGTCGCCCGAGCTGCCGGAATCGGAGCGCGCCTGAGCGTTGGCCGCCACTCCGGGGGCCGGGCGACCGGGTGAGGTGTCGGACGCCGGAGCCGCCGCAGCGGACGCCGGGCGGCCCGGGACGCTGTCGGACGGTGCGCGGTCGGGCGTGCTGTCGGTCTGCGCTCGTACCGCGCCGGACGGGCGGGACGGGCCGCCGAGCGATGCGGCGCCGCGCTCGCCCGCCACCTCGCAGCGGATCTGCCAGCGACCGCCGAACTCCTCGTAGAGCGCGTCGGTCAGCACGGCCGCATGGTCGGCCATCATCTTCGCCAGCACCGTCGACTTCACGGTCAGTACGAGCGTGTCGCCGTCCAGGTCGCGCACCACCGCGTCCCGCATCAGCGCGGCGATCCGCTTGTTGCTCCGGTTCACCTTGCCTACTACCTCGGGCCAGACCCGGCGCACCGCCACCGCGTCGAGCGCCCCCGGATTCGCCGCGCCGGGGCGGGGCGGCTCGGGCGTGGCCGGGTCGGGCATCACCGCAGACGGCGGCACCGGGCGTCGGGCGGCGGCCTGACCGGAAGTCGTCGGGCCGGCAGTTGACCGCTCGGAGGCCGACGCGGAGAACCCGGCGTCCGTGCCGGGGTGAGTTCCGCCAGCCGCTGCCGCCTCGGTCGTCGACGAGCCGGAATCGGCAGCGGCCGGGCCGGCGTCGGCAGCCGCACCGGCCGGGGCGGGACGGGAGCCGGTAGCCCCGACGGCAGAGCCCGGGCGGGAACCGGGCGCGGCGCTGCGGGAACCGGCAGCGGCGGCTGCGGCGGCACGTGCGGCGGCGGCACCGGTCGGGGCACCGGGAGCCGCCGGCGTGCCGGCGGAATCCGGGTGGACCGCGGCGGCAGCCGCGCCCGGGGCGGGAGCCGCCGGGCGTACCTCAGGGGTCTGGGTGGGGTGCGCGGACGGCGACGGCTCGACGCCGCCCAGCGTCAGCCGGCGTTCCATCCGCTCCAGGCGCTGGAGCAGGCCGCCGGACGAGTCGTCCACGCCGGGCAGCAGCATCCGGGCGCAGATCAGCTCCAGCAGCAGCCGGGGCGCCGTGGTGCCGCGCATCTCGACCAGACCGTTGTGCACGATGTCCGCGCAGCGGGACAGCGTGGCCGGGCCGAGGCGCTGCGCCTGGGCGGCCATCCGCTCGATCTGGTCGGCCGGGCCGTCGATGAGGCCCTTGGCGGCGGCATCCGGCACCTGCTGGAGCACGATCAGGTCGCGGAGGCGTTCCAGCAGGTCGGAGGCGAAGCGGCGCGGGTCGTGGCCGGCCTCGGCGACCCGGTCGACAGTGGCGTACGCGGCGGCGCCGTCACCGGCGGCGAGCGCGTCGCACATCTCGTCGATCAGCGCCGAGTCGGTGACGCCGAGCAGCGCGGCGGCCCGGGCGTAGCCGACACCCTCCGGGCCGGCGCCGGCGATGAGCTGGTCGAGTACGGAGAGGCTGTCCCGGGCGCTGCCGCCACCGGCGCGGACCACCAGCGGGAATACAGCCGGATCGACAGTGACGCCCTCGGCCTCGCAGAGCTGCTCAAGGTAGGGACGGAGCACCTTCGGCGGGATCAGCCGGAACGGGTAGTGGTGGGTCCGCGACTTGATCGTGCCGAGGACCTTCTCCGGTTCGGTGGTGGCGAAGATGAACTTGACGTACTCCGGGGGCTCCTCGACCAGCTTCAGCAACGCGTTGAAGCCGGCCGACGAGACCATGTGCGCCTCGTCGATGACGTAGATCTTGAAGCGGCTGCGGGCCGGCGCGAAGAACGCCTTCTCGCGCAGCTCACGGGCGTCGTCGACACCACCGTGGCTGGCCGCGTCGATCTCGATCACGTCGATCGAGCCGGCGCCGTCGGTCGCGAGCGAACGGCAGGACTCGCACTGCCCGCACGGCTCGGGCGTGGGGCCCTGCTCACAGTTGAGCGAGCGGGCCAGGATCCGGGCGCTGGAGGTCTTGCCGCAGCCCCGGGGGCCGGAGAAGAGGTACGCGTGGTTCAACCGGCCGCTGCGCAGCGCCTGCGACAACGGCTCGGTGACGTGATCCTGGCCGATGATCTCGGCGAACGTCCGCGGCCGGTACTTGCGGTAAAGGGCCAGTGCCACCCGTCCCGCCTCCTCTCGACCGAGCCATTCTGCGCCGGTCGGCCCCGGGTGACCACCCACCACCCCGTGACCCGACCCGCAGCGACGTTACCCGGCCCGGGAGACAGAAAGGCCTCCCGTGCACCCGGCAGAGCTCGCTTATCCTTGCTGCCTTCCGGCCCTGGGGAGGTTCACGAGGTACCGCCGCACGGGAGGTGACGCCAAGCCTACCCGAAGGGTTGTGGATCTTCCGGGAGGGTGGGGTGGCCCGCCGTCGCGGGACCTGTATCCTGGCTCGCGGAGGATTCGCCTAGAGGCCTAGGGCGCACGCTTGGAAAGCGTGTTGGGTTTACACCCTCACGAGTTCGAATCTCGTATCCTCCGCTCGCTTGAGCAGGAAAAACGACAGGGCCGGCCCCCACGGGGACCGGCCCTGAGTCGTCTCTACGGTCGCTGCCGTCTCAGTTGTCGTCTCACTTGCCCTGCTCTGGCCCCACTGACAGCCCGTCGCACAGGGGCCGCTGCTCGCTGGTCAACGCTCAGGCCGGGTTGGGGTTGTGCCAGTCATGACTTGGTGAGCGACGGCCATCTGTCGGCGGCACGTAGTGTCGCGACACCGCATGACTACCTGACAGTTGCTTGGGAAATCGGGCCGGGCTGTTGGGTGTCGCCCTGTCGCCTGAACTCCACCCACTGCCGGCTAACATCCGCCCAAATCTGTTGTTGATCGGCAAAGAAGCGATCCATTTGTTCACGGGTGACCTGGTCCGCCGGATTAGTTACAAGGACATAGTCGATTTCGTCGCGCAGGCGGTTGAGGCGGTAGCGCGTCTCTTCCATCAAAATCCATCGCGATCGCCAGTTATGGAACAGTTCGAGTGATCCCAGCAGCGTTACCACTGCGACCATCGGCAACGCGATCGATGCATTAAACGGGATCTGTGGGATTCCTAGGACCACCGTCGACAGCGCGGTCAAACCGAGCGACAGCCCTTTGGACCAGGTTGAACGACGACGGAATCGTGTCTTTCGCGAATCCGCCCATTCCATGTCGGCGGAAACAAGCTCTCGGAAGGTGGTAAGCGCCTCCGGCAAGGGTAGGGCCGTCCGACGGCCAGCCAGGACCAGGAGCCCCTCCTCAGAGGCCGCCTGCTCGGCAGCCGCCGTCGGTTCCTTGCCACGCTCGCGTTCCTGGGTCATCGTTCAATTCAGGATGATGCCAGGCGTTCAGAAGAGTTGGTTGCCGGATAGCCGACATTCCAGGAACCGAGGGTCACAGCCCGCGAGGGGGGCCGTCTCCGTAGAACCACGCCGTAGTGCCGGGCGGTGGCGGTGGCAGGTCGCCCCGAATTAGGTTGAATACGGCTACAGCGAGGTCAGCCACGGCAGATGTGTCGACAGACGATGCGCCGTGCAGGAACACCGCTTGTTGCTCGACGACGTAGTGCTCGGCTGCGTCTGCGGCCGTGATGTGGGGACGTGCTCTCAGTCGTTGAGCCGCCCTCGCGAACAGTTCCAGCAGTCGTTTTCGCTGTCGGCCGGTCAAGCCAGCCGGGACTTCGAGCCCTAGGCTTCCCCGTGCGTTGACTGCCATGCCGAGGTCGCGGCGAAGGGCGTCCCACCACGGTTCGCCGGCCAACTCTGCGGCATCGGCGACGTGCAGCACCTCAACCGCCAAAATCGTGAGGTTGATGTCATACGTCCAAAGCCAGTGATCGTCGTCCAGGATCACAGCAACGGTCTTGCTCAACCGGCCCCTCCCCCAGCAGCAACAGACTCGGCCACAGCGCCCATCAGTCTGCCCGGCGGCTGGCGCGGGAGGCGGGAAGCCGGAGGGCTGCCGCGGAACGACAGGCCGTTGAGCGGGAAGTTGGTGGGCTGGCAGCCAGCCGGGGGCGCGGCGGCCGTCGCACCGGCGCACCGTGGGCCGAGTCACCGCCGGCCGGGGCAGGGATGCGGCGCGGAGTGTGCGGGGCCGACCCTTCGTCGTCTCTGCGGCTGCTCTCGTCTCAGTTGCCCTCTTCCTGCCGCCGTCATCCTCGCCGAACTCCCCAGCGGGTGTCCCAGAGCAGTCCGCTGAGCTGGGCGGCGTCGCGCCGCACCTGGTCGGCCATGTGCCGGTACCGGACGGTCATCCACGGAGGGACCAGCACGTCAGGCCGCCGCACCGACCAGCGTCACCATGATCATCCGATTGCTGGATGGCACGGTCGCGAGGCCGGATACGAAGCTACGACGATGGTCATCTTGATACGTACCTTCGACGGAATCGAGCTGGCCTGTTCCGAACCGGTCCCTGCTGGGCGGCGGCGCCGATCGGCAGCACCGACGCGGGTCCGCTCGGACCCATCGTCACGAAGGTCAGTGACCTCCAGACCGGCATCTCCGGCCGGACAGAGAACGCGCTGGGCGGGCTGACCCGTGTCTGCCATGTTTCGTCTGACGGGCAAGCCCGTCGCAGACATCCTGCTGATCTTCCTGTGGTGGCCGATCGCGGCATCGGTTCTCCTCGTGGTTGGGCTGTTTAGCCTGATCTCCGCGGCGAATCGACGCGTGGATGAGGCTGACCGCCGGGCCGGGAGACGGCCGCGCTTCCCGATGGATGAGGGTGCCAAGGCTGCCCGCGCACAAGCAGCTCATGAGTACACCGGTCGGCTTCCGGCCACTGATTCTGACCGGGAGGTCGCGGTTGAGATCGCATCCCGGCCCTTGTCCGAAAACGGAATCACGAACGACGAGCTGAATCAGCTCGCCGACCTGAGGCTTGCGCTGGGCGCGGCGACGACGCGAGGCGAGCTTGCCGCCATCGCCGACGTGCCACTGGAGACCTTCGGTCCCGTGAAGGCTGCCCCGGAGCCGGTCCTTCTTCGGTTGAAGCGCCATGGCGCACTCATTGCCGCAATGCTCGGCGCCTTACTGATCGTCCTTGGCGGCGTGGTTCAGGAGTACGGCATCGCGCTCCTCGGCTGCCTGGCGATCACCGCGGCCGTCGCGGCTTGGACATGGTCGCGGGCGCACGGTTCAAGGGTATGGAAGACGGTGGGCCTGGCGTTCCTCGCCTGGGCCGTTGCCATCTCCATCGCTGCGGTCGTTGCGCCACCGCCGGAAACAGGGCCGAAGTCCGTCGGTCAGGGGAGGCCGGCGCCCCTGTACGGAAGAACAACAGAGCCCGCCACGCCGAGCACCGTCCCGGTTGTGCCGACCGTTCCAGACGTAGTGGGCTTTGACCTCCCCAGTGCCCGCAGCTCGATCGCCGCCTTCAACCTCCGTTCGAGGACCTCAGACGCCGCGCCTCTCTGCAGGAGGGCGTGGGATGCCAGCTGGACCGTCATTGCGACAAGCCCGCCTCCGGGCAGAGTCGTCCCGCCGGACGAAACCATTTCACTGCACGTACTCAGGGCAGAAGAAGCGGCATGGTTCGCTGCTCATCCGACGATGCCCCGGCTCCCGAAGGGCATCGCGGCGGGGAGTACGACCAAGGACGACGGCCCGCTCGCCGGTCTGCAGCAGTTGGTCCTGTTCCGCTACGCCAAAGGTATGGCACAAAAGGGTGCGCTTACCGCCGTCGACCGCCCCTGCTCCCCGTACAGCAACGAGCCGCCAGAGGAGGTGGCGACACGGGCCGGGCTGAAGGTGTCCCATTCAGGATCATCGATCGTGGTGGGAAGCATCCCGGCGGCAGGGCAACCGGTTCGACCGGGCCAGTTCATCGTCCTGCTGGTGCGCGATCAGGAGCAACGGCCGACGCCGAAGGGCTCCAGCAGTGGACGTCCCCCTCTCCCGCCACGTTCGGGCAACGACGATGACGACTTCAACATCCCCGGGTGGCTCTGCCCCACCCGATTCTGCTGAACGGGGGTATCGCTCGCATCAGTGACGGCCCGAACCGCGGTGTCCCTCACCGGCAGCCCAACTGGTCCCGGCGCCGCCTCAAATACGCCGTCTCCGCGCTGTTCCCCGCCAACTCGATCGCCCGCTCGTACGCCGCCCGCGCCTCCCTACCCCGCCCCATCCGCCGCAGCAGCTCGGCCCGCGTCGCGTGGTACGCGTGATACCCGTCCAGCGGCAACCCCTCCACCTCGGCGAGCGCCACCTGCGGCCCGTCCAGTTCGGCGACCGCCACCGCCCGGTTGAGTCGCACGATCGGCGACGGGTCGACGCGTACCAAATGGTCGTAGAGCGCGGCGACCTGCGACCAGTCGGTGTCCCGCGCGTCGCGGGCGTCGGTGTGGACGGCGTTTATCGCGGCGAGGATCTGGTAGCGGCCCGGCGGCCGGCCGGCGGCGATGCACGCGCGGACCAGGGCGTGGCCCTCGGCGATGAGGTCGCGGTCCCAGGCGCTGCGGTCCTGCTCGGCGAGGACGACGAGTTCGCCGGTCGCGGAGACCCGGGCGGGCCGGCGGGCCTCGGTCAGCAGCATCAGAGCCAGGAGACCGGTGACCTCGTGGTCGGCGGGCAGCAGCGTACGGACCAGCCGGGTGAGCCGGATCGCCTCGCCGGTCAGGTCGGCGCGCACCGCCTCCTTGTCGGGGTCGGAGGCGAGGTAGCCCTCGTTGAAGACCAGGTAGAGAACGGCGAGCACGCCGGTGACGCGGGCCGGCAGGTCCTCGCGGGACGGCACCCGGTACGGGATCCCGGCCGCCTTGATCTTCGTCTTGGCCCTGGTGATCCGCCGGCTCATGGCGGCTTCCTGAACCAGGTACGCCCGGGCGATCTCCGGCACTGTGAGTCCGCCGACCAGGCGCAGCGTCAGCGCCACCCGCGCTTCCATGGCCAGCGCCGGATGGCAGCAGGTGAAGATCAGGCGGAGCCGGTCGTCGTCGATGACACCGAGCGGTTCCGGCACGTCGGTCAGCATCAGCGCCTCCCGGTGCTTGTCCTCCCGCCGGCTCTCGCGCCGGATCCGGTCGACGGCCCTGCGGTACGCGACTGTGGTGAGCCACGCGCCGGGGTTCGGCGGCACGCCGTCGGCCGTCCAGCGTTCGACGGCGGCGGCGAACGCCTCGGCGGTCATCTCCTCGGCCACGTCGAGATCGCCGATGCGCCGGGCGAGCGTGGCGACCACCCGGGCCCACTCCTCGCGGTGGACCCGGGTGAGCACCTCGCCGATGTCTGTCACGCGGTCAGGAACGGCCGCAACTCGACCCGCCTGTTGCACCGTTGCGACGCCAGCGCGGCGAGCGGGAGCGCCACGTCGAAGTCGGGCGCCTCGATGATCCAGAACCCGCCGACGTACTCCTTCGTCTCCACGTAGGGGCCGTCGGTGAACACCGGGTTCCCGTCCCGCGCGTCCACGACGGTGGCGGTCTCCGGTGCCGCGAGGCCACCGGCGAAGACCCAGTGGCCGTCGGCGCGCAACCGCTCGTTGAACTCACCGATCGCGGCCATCTCCGCCTCGGTGGCCGAGCCGGTCGTGTCGTCGAGTACGGAGATCAGGTACTGCGCCATCGGTTCCTCTTTCGCCTTCCCCGGCCGCCTCGCGGCCACTGTCACCCCGGCTACGAACGCCTCCACCCCGATCCGACCACCTCCGCCGAGATCGACCAGGCGATTCTCGTACGCGAACGCCGAGGCCGCTGCCGACGGCGTGAGGACGGCCGACAATCGTCGGCATGGCCGACGAGCGTCCCCTGTACGAGCGAGATCCGGCAGCCTGGCAGGCCCACCTCGCCGAGGGCAACGCACGGCAGCCCCGGAAGCGGGTGGGGGCCGACGTACTGCTGCGCAACGGTGACGGCGACGTCCTGCTGGTAGATCCGCGCTACAAGCCGGACTGGGACCTGCCGGGCGGCATGGCGGAGGCGAACGAGCCGCCGCACCTGGCCGCCGAGCGGGAGGTGCGCGAGGAGTTGGGTCTCGAACTGCGCGTCGGACCGTTGCTGGTGGTGGACTGGGTTGCACCGCACGGCCCGTGGGACGACAGCCTCATGTTCATCTTCGACGGCGGTGCACTGCCTCCCGCCGAGCCGTTGAAACCGGCTGACGGCGAACTGGCTGACGCACGATTCGTTGCGCTCGATGATGCGCAGGCGCTGCTTCGCCCGTACGTTTGGCATCGGCTGCGTCACGCGGTGGCCGCGCTGAGCGACGGACGCCCGAGGTATCTGACCAACGGAGCCACCTGAGATCGTCGTACACATGTTCCATCCACAGCCTGTGGACGCCGAGAGGACCGGATGAGTTACCAGCTCAGCGCCGTGGTCGCCGACGTCGAGCTGCTTCGCGAGCAGACCGCCGACCTGGACCACGCGGTACTCGCCGCGCTCCGTCAGGACTTCGCGCTGCTGCCGGTGACCCCGCAACTGGTGCAGGAGCTGACCGGCGGGCTGCCGGACTTCGCCACCGACGAGCCGCGCGCCGAGCGTCCGTTCCGGCTGGTGCTCTCGCCGCCGCTGGCGGAGGTGCTGGCCCGCTGGTCGACCAGCGGCCCGATCGCGTATCTGGAGGCGGAGTTCGCGGGCGGGCTGGGCCACCAGTCGGCGGTGGTGTGGCTCGGCGGCGAGGTGAGCTGGGGGCCGCGGTACGACGCCGCGCTGGACCGGCCGCGTACCGAGTGGCCGATCAACACGGCGCTGGCCAGGCTGGGCGCGGAGCCGGGCGCGTGGATCGACCCGTTCGCCGAACTGGGCCTGCACCTAGAGCGCGACACCGACGGCTGGCTGACGCACGGCCGGCGCGGGCTGTCCGCCGACTACTGGGACGAGCTGGCCGAAGAGTGGGAACTTCGCCAATCCGGCCAGCACCAGCAACCTCATCGCCCCGGTCCCGTTGGTGACTGGGGGATTGCATGAAATTACGACAATTCGGCTTTATTGCCGCACTGCTTGCTGCCGCATCAGTGGCGGGCAGCGGCGTTCATCCACAGTGGCCGGCCCGGCCCGTCGGCGCCGCCCAGGTGGTCAGCCTGGAGGGCCTGCGCGACGCGGAGTTCGGCGCCACCGAGGCGGACCTGACCCGCCGCGGCGTGCTGCGCGCCGACGAGGAGGCCTGCGGGCCCGCACTCGTCGGGCACGGGGCGGTCAGCCCGATCTTCGTCGACGACCGGCTCGTCCTGCTCTGGCTGGACGACCCGATGAGCACACCGGAGGGCATCAGCGCCGGCACGCCGATCGGCGAGGTCCGCGCCGCGTACCCCGGCGCCACCGACCTGCCGGCGCCGCCCGGCAGTCACCGCTTCGCCGGGCTGCTCGCCCGCGACGGCGACCGCGCGTACCTGTTCCTGCACGACGGCGTCACCGTCCGCGAGATCATCGCCGGGTACGCGGACTGGGCCCGCCGCCTCTTCGACGAGGGCTACGGCCCCTGCTGACATTCGGCTCGACCACCTGACTGCGGCGATCACGTGCTCGGGCTCATGGACCGCATACCGGAAGCCGCGATCACCTGCTTCCTCGACGCGGTCGAGGCGCACCGCCCCGCCCGTCTCGCCGTGACCTCGCCGACGCGGCCCCGAGGCCACCAACGGAGGGTCATGTTCCGGCAGTGCTCGTCGCCGGTACCGCGCTGACCAGGCCCCGGCAGCGAGAACGCCCGGCCGAGCTGACAGCGGTCAGTACTTCCGCGACGGCTCGGCCGGCCCGGCGCCCGGCACGCTCGCGGGCAGTGCCGGTTGCAGGGCCTCCAGCGCCCGGCTGACGCCCAGGCCGGCAAGGATCGCCAAGGCGAAGACGACAGTCGGCAGCCACCGGGGGCCGTCCGCGACGAGGATGATCATCTGCACCAGGCACAGCAGGGTGACCCCCAGCACGGTGCCCGCGAAGCCGCCCCGCCCGCCGGACACGCTCACGCCGCCGAGCAGGACGGCGCCGGCCACCAACGTCAGCTGGCCGATGTCGGCCGATGCGGTTGCGGCGCCGATCCGGCCGGCCAGCAGGACTCCGGCCGCACCCGCGATCAGGCTGGAACCGCCCAGGCCGATGACCGCGCCCAGCAGCCGTGCACCGAACGGCGACGGCGGCTCCCCGGCGACGACCCGGTTGCCGCTCAGTGCCCGCCGCACCGCCGGGATCGACCACACCACCGCGCCGCCGATCGACAGCAGGAGAAACAGCACCAGCCACCCGGCACCGGCGCCGTCGGACCGGATCCAACCTTCGCTCGCGAGCCGCCGCGGACCGCCGCTGTCGGTGGTGGCGAGCAGAATGCCCTGTGTCAGGGCCAGCCCGCCCAGCGACACCGCCCATCCGGGCGCCTGTAGCAGCCCGGCGATCAGGCCCATCCCGACACCGAAGAACGCCGCGGCGGCGATCGCGGCGACCGCCGCGACGAGGACCGGGGCGCCGGCGTCGAGCACCTCCGCGTACGTCAGGCCGGCGAGTGCCGCGACGGCGACGACCGCGAGGTTGGGCGTGGCGGTGCGCAGCGACAGCGCGAAAGCGGTCGCCAACAGGCCGGCGGAGGCGATGTTGAACACTAGTGGCGACAGCCGCGACCCGTCCTGGGAGTACCACACCACCGCGGCGACGACGGTCAGCGCCAGCAGCACCGCCTCCCAGATCAGGTGGGGCCGGAAGGAGCCACCGGAACGGGACATGACCGGTCCGGCAGGTGCCAACGGTTGTTCAGGCGTGAGAACCACAGCGATTCCTCCCTTGAGCGGACGCTGACACTAACCCGCAGGACACCGCAGATACACGAGCCCGAATACCTAGGGCGGGCCGGGGTCGAGTGCTCAGATCCGCCCGGACGCCCGCAGCAGCAGCCGGGCGCTCTCCAACCCGCCGGCCACGATCGCCACGGCCCCGGTGAACTGCCCGGCCAGCAACCCAGGGGCCAACGCTGTCAATGACGGATGTGCGACACTTTAGAACAGTCCAGGTGGCAATAATTGCCGGATGGAACAAGTTCAGCCAATGACGCAGGTGCCATCGCCGGCGCCCGCAGAGCCCGACCTTCAAAGGAAGCATGAAGTTAGCACCACCAGTGACGATTTCGTCGGCGATGAGGACGACGATATTCTCGATGAGGAGACTGGTCAGCGAACCGAAACCGAGGATGAGGTTGACCTTGCCATCGCCAGCCTCGAAGCCAACGGATTTGAGTTGGTACCCGTTGAGCCACGTCGCGGCGGCAGGGTGCCGGGCGAGAATTGGTACCGAATAATGCCGCCCGGCCAGGGCAACCGGGACGCTATCGGCCTACTCCCTCGTATTTCTATTCCCGCCTTCCTCTACGAGAGGCAGGAGAACTTCTCAATACACGAGGGGAACCTCGGGCTCTCCTCGCCCGACGGGCGATTCGTCGAGTTCATGATTTCAAGGGAGAACTTTCGACAGAGATACATACCCCCCAATCATCCCTACATCTCACCTCGAATGCGATGCATTTCTGCGGAACTAGATCCGAGCCATGAGGTTCAGTTTCCCACCCTGTTTGGCAGGCTGCACCTTGAAACTCGGCCAACCCTCTCTAGCCTCAAACGTGCGATCGTCGTCTTTCACGCAGGGAACAGAAATGGTGACTGTATCGAGATCTCATCTCCTAGTGCCACGCTGGCTGCTCGATACTTTGAGCTGGTGACGCGCCCATTCCTAGCAGACCCGGTGACCGCCAACTCCGTCAAGGTTCGCTTCCGGGAGCCTTCGTCTGCTGATATTGCCGTCAAGCGGGCCAAGGATGTGGTCAGCGCGTTCTTCTTCGAGCTGTCTGCCATGAGGCGGGGCGCACCAAGGCTGCACGAGCCACTGAGAGAAAGAGAACGGCTTCCCACCCCAAGGCAGGACGAGCCGGCCATCGTCCGGTTTCCGCCCCAAGTTGTCGATGCCCGAGCGAGCGCCTTGTTCGTAAGTGCAGAGGACGCAGTCAGCCCGGTTTCTCGCTACTTGACATACTACCAATCGATTGAATATTTCCTGCCATTCAGCGATGAGCGGACCAGCATCGCACGTCTAAGGAGAGACATATTCAGCCCTGGCTTCGATCTCGGCAACGATACATTCTTGCTTAAACTTGTTCGCACTGTAGGCAAGCAGACCTCGAAGAGTGAGCGGGAATCCTTCAAAGATCTAATTGGCCTTACTCTGACCCAGGAAAAGGCCGAGGCCCTCGTCAAAATAGCGCGCAGCAGACGCCAAGACCACTTCACCAAACGGGGGCCAATTGCGCATGTGGGTTTAATCAACACCTCAGAAAACGCAAAGAACAAAGACACCGTGAGCGAGATAGCAGAGCGGATCTACGATCTCCGCTGCCGAATAGTGCATTCGAAGGCGGCTGGTGGATCCGTTGGGGCGGACCCATTGTTTCCTACCGACGACGAGGCAAGTTTCTTGACCCCGGATATTGAGCTAATACGCCTAGTCGCGATCGAGGTAATTACCATGTTTGCCACACCTAACGCCAACTTTGCCTGAAGCGGTAGGTGCCATCCCCGTCTGCCATCGACCCGCCCTGCTGGGGAGCGGGCCGCCGCCCGGCCCGCCACGTCAAGCGGACCTTGACGCACGGTCGGACGCTGGCGGGTTGAGCGGTCGTTTGCTCGGCTTGCCCGGGTCGATGGCCAGCGGGATGGCTCCTTCCGCAACCACCCACGGACCGTGACCCGCCGACGGAGCCCCGGCCATCCTGGGGCCGGAGCGCCCCCGGCCGGAGGCGCAGTAGCAGCAACCCCGCGACCGCCGCCAGCTCGCCGACGCGGCCGGCGTGCGCTCCCCCACGCCGCGCGGACTTGTGGCCGCGCGGCCCGGCCGGCCGCGGCCGTGATGGGCATCATGGGCTGGTCGAATTCCGCCATGACGGCTCGATATCAGCACCTGACTGCACACGTCCGCCGGGACATCGCCAAGCGTGTCGGCGGTCTGCTGTGGGAACGCCCGCCGGACGGCGCAGACGCGCCGAAAAGTACCAACTGAGACCAGAAACGGAACACCCGGCCGATCCTCATGGATCGACCGGGCGTTCCCGCTGTTCACGAGCGGTGGCGGAGGGATTTGAACCCTCGGAGGGCGTAAACCCTCACACGCTTTCGAGGTCTGCGACCACGCGTCCGGGCCGGTCCGACAGCGCACATGACCAGCAGTCCGGTTGTCCGTCGTACCATCATGGACGACCACGTACGGCAGTGAATGAGACCACGGTTGAGACCGTCCGCCCCTGACTGAGTGGGGCGTTGTCGAGCCACGATGCGTCATCGACACCTGGCGGTTGCACGACGCGACCCTCGCGGCGCACCTCACTCATGAGCCTCCCGAGCGGGTGGCAGGTTGGAGAATCAGGTGCCCGAGACGGTGAACGGCTCTCCGGAACTCGCCATGGGCGAGACGGGGGGGCGAGCCGGCCGAGCGGCGGCCCGAGGGTCGCGACGACACAGGCAAGCTCCTGGTGGTGATGAACGGGGCCTTGGTCGGGGTTCCCTCCGCGTACGCGGTGTCGAACTCGCTCGCCGTCACCGCGGTCGCCGCCGTGTTGGCGGTCGTCATGGTCCTCGCGTTTTTGGCGCGCCGAGCCCGGTGATCCCCGGTTGGCCCTCGGGGTTCTTGCCGAGCGGTTGCACGCTGAGCCCTCGCCCGGTACTCAACTAACGAGGGCCAGGTAGTTGGACATTGGCCGTCGTCACGCACGACGACCGATGTGCGCGCTACCTGGCGCGCAGCGAACCGGAAGGTCCGGGACGCATATGCACGCAGGAAGGGTGATTTTTATGCGCAAAGCAGAGCGGAGGCTCTGGTTTGTCCAGAGAGAACGGAGGAATGAGACATGCCGTCACAGACCGAGATCCAGCTCACCGAGGAGCAGGTGGCAGAGTTCGCCACGTACTACGAGGGCGACTACAAGCCCCTGGTCGGACTTCTGATCCGCTGGGGGGCATCCCGGCACGAGGCCGAGGACGTCGCCCAGGAGGCGATGCACGTCGCCCTCATGAATTGGCCGACCATCAAGTCACCGAAGTCCTTCACACGGGCGGTCGCCCTCCGGAGCCTGCATCGCGGCTGGCAGGTGGCCGAGCGGGACGTCACTGCGGCGCGGCGGGTGGCGCAGGACGTCACGATGGAGTCTTTCGATGCCAACGAGGACCGGCCGGAGGTCATGAGCATGTTGCAGGCGCTGCCGGAGGCCCAGCGCGTCGTCTTCGTGCTGCACTACGACGGCTACGGGCACACCGAGATTTCCGAGATCACCGGACAGCAGCGCGACACCGTGCGGTCGAATCTGCGGCACGCCCGTCAGAAGCTCCTCCGCATGCTGGACCCCGAGTCGACCCGGAAGGAGGCAACCCATGGACCATGACAAGGAGCACGAACTCGACCAGCTCATGGACCGCGCGTCCACGGCCGTACTGAAGTCCTTGGACGCCACGGTCGACGTCAAGCAGCGCCTGCGGGAGCTGTTCCGCCGGGCCGGCGTCGACCCTGAACTCGCGCCCGGGTCCCGGGGCCGGTAACCACAGCAGGAGATAGCAGGGCCCCGCTTGCGCGGGGCCCTGCTGACCTAGCGCCACCCACGTCCGTAGGCTGATCAACAATGATGCGAAAGACCGAGGAGCACCTCAGTTGACCGCCACGAACAGCGTCGCGATAACAATCGCAGCCGCGAGCGCTTTGATTGCGCTGGCGAGCATGGCAGTTTCTACAATGACTTACCGACGGGGTGCCCCGCGCATTAAGCTCACCTACGAAGACTTTTCGTGGAACTACGTCGACGGAAGCCTGCACGGATGGCCGACGCACCTTGAGGTCCAAATTCGAGTTACGAACATCGGAGCGGTTCGGACGTTCGCCGAAGAGGCAGGGGTGGTCTTGTATACGAGGGTCCCGAAGCGAAGGATGGGGAGGAGGGGACACCTCGTGGGCTGGAAATGCAATGAGTCACCCCTCCTGGTCGATAGCTTCGATTCCGAGGTCGTGAGCATGACGGTGCCTTTAAGGATTGCGGAAGGTCCATCACCGATACACAAGGCGACGGTGTCCGTTGAGGCACGAGCTTTTGTCACGATGAAGACTGGAAAGAAGCGTCGCACGCTGCGGCCGATCGCCGCCCGCCAGAGGCGTTGAGATAGACGTATGAGTGAGTCCTGATTTCCTAGTAGGCGAACCCGCAGCGCCGGTTCGCGGCACGGCGCACTCTGACACCTCGCTTACAAGCTCTGTGCATCACGTCCGCACGCGTCCAGGAACGGCCGTACGCTCGGAGCATCGTCCATGCCAGTGCTCCTCAGCTCCCCGTCGGGGCATGCCGGACTGTGCAGCGCACGCCATCCTCGATCAACTTGGCCGACTCCTTCGGAAGTAGTCATCCAGGGCCGGCCTCGCTGAGAGGCCGGCCCTGGCTTTCGTAGTTGCCGCCGGCAGAGCCCTGGACGACACAACGTGCGCTGCTCGCCTCCTTCCTTGTACCGGGTCCCGAACTAACCTCGTCTCGACTTGGCGTAGTCGATAAGCCTTCGCACTTCATCAG
>NZ_JAAOLH010000017.1:0-150501 GCF_011602315.1 Micromonospora sp. CMU55-4 | reverse complement strand
CCCCCGGGCCCGGCAGGCCGGGGAGCACGCCAAGCAGGCGGGCCGCGACGTCAAGGACGCCTTCAACAAGTGAGTACGCGGAACGGCGGGCCCCCTCACCGCAGAGGTGGCCCGCCGTTCGGGTGTCCGGGGTCAGTCGTCGCGGTGGGCGAGCCACCAGGCCTGGCCGGCCTCGGGCAGCGTGTCGATCGGGTCGTAGTAGGCGTAGCGCTTGTTCAGCGCCTCCAGGTCGGCCGACTCGATCGAGGTGCGGTAGTTCTTCGTCCAGTACGAGATGCCGCGCTCGCGGTCGTAGTCGGTGAGCATGTGCACCCACCGCTTGCCGACGAACGGCACGTCGCAGACGATCCGCGGGGTGGCGTAGCCGGGCAGGTAGCCCATGATGTCGTGCTGGAGCTGCTGGGCGTGCCACACCGGGACCCGCCAGTGCTCGGCGTTGGGGATCATGTCGCACATGTAGAAGTAGTACGGCAGGATGCCCGCCTCGCCCTGCAGCGCGAAGCACAGGTCGAGCAGGTCGGCGCTGGTGGCGTTGACGCCGCGCATGAGCACGCCCTGGTTGCGTACGTCGCGTACGCCGACGTCGAGCGCGGTCTGGGCGGCCTTGGCGACCAGCGGGGTCAGCGACTGGGCGTGGTTGACGTGGGTGTGGATGGCCAGGTTGACGCCGCGGCGGGCGGCGGTGCGGGCGACCCGTTCCAGGCCCTCGACCACGTCGGGCTGGAGCCAGTGCTGGGGCAGGCCCATGAGCGCCTTGGTGGCGAGCCGGATGTCGCGGATCGTCTCGATCTCCAGCAGGCGCATCAGGTACGACTCGAGGTTGCGCCACGGCACGTTGGCGACGTCGCCGCCGGAGACGACCACGTCGCGTACGCCGGGGTGGGCCTTGAGGTAGGTGATGTGGGCGTCGTAGCGGTCGACGGGCTTGAGGGTGAGCTTGAGCTTGTCGACGGCGGGGGTGGAGTTGCCGACGAGGTCCATGCGGGTGCAGTGGCCGCAGTACTGCGGGCAGGTGGAGAGCAGTTCGGCGAGGACCTTGGTGGGGTAGCGGTGGGTGAGGCCCTCGGCGACCCACATGTCGTGCTCGTGGAGGCTGTCGCGGCTGGCGTACGGGTGCGACGGCCAGTCGGTGCGGCGGTCGGAGGCAACCGGGATCATGTAGCGGCGGATCGGGTCGGCGAGCAGCGCCTCCGTGCTCATCGGTTGATGCGGCACCATGGTGTTGAGCATCTGCGGCGGCACCAGCATGGACATGGTGGCCAGCGCCTTCTGGTCGGCCTCCAGGTCGGCGTAGAAGGTCTCGTCGACGGTGTCGCCGAGGACGGCGCGCAGCTGCTTGATGTTCTTGACGCAGTTGACCCGCTGCCACTGGGCGCTCTCCCACTGGTCGCGGGTGACGTGGCGCCAGCCGGGGAAGCGGGTCCAGTCGGGTTCGACGAGGGGCGCGCGGCGGTATTCGTAGGGCTGTCCGGCGGCCGGGACGGCGACCGGCGCGTGGCGGGGCGTCGGGATGGTCTCCACCGGTTGGGTCTGGGTCACGGCCCCTCCTCGTCAGTGTGCGGGTTGATCAACGGATGCGTAGGCTACTGGAAAATCTGCGGTGAAGAAATTAGTCTGCCGTAAGTTTTCCCGCGATGCGAGTCCTGACCAGGGGTTCGGGCGGCTGGACATAGGGGGTCGGCGTGACGTCACCGGTGGGACTGCACCGAGTCGTGGAACCGGCGGGGGTGCTCCCGCAGGCGGCCTGGCGGCTGGACCCCGACCCGCGGATCGCGGCGAACGAGGTGCGGATCCGGGTCGAGCGGCTGAACCTGGACGCGGCGAGCTTCCGGCAGCTGGCGGAGAAGCACGGCGGCGACGGGGAGAAGGTCCGCGCCGAGGTGCTGGAGATCGTGTCGACCCGGGGGAAGATGCAAAACCCGGTGACCGGTTCCGGCGGGATGCTGATCGGCACCGTCGAGGAGGCGGGCCGCCGCTCGCCGCTGGGGCTGAAGCCGGGCGACCGGGTGGCGACGCTCGTGTCGCTGACGCTGACGCCGCTGACGATCCTCGACGGGCTGGCCCGCTGGGACGGGCGCAGCGAGCAGGTGCCGTGCGACGGGTACGCGATCCTGTTCGCGCGGTCGATCGCGGCGGTGCTGCCGGCGGACCTGCACCCCGAGTTGTCCCTCGCCGTGCTGGACGTGTGCGGGGCGCCGGCGCTCACCGCGCGGGTGGTGGCCGAGCAGGTGGCGCGGCGCTCACGTGAGGGTGATCCGCGTCCGGTGTCGGTGGCGGTGATCGGCGGGGCCGGCAAGAGCGGGTCGCTGTCGCTGGCGGCGGCGCGGCGGGCGGGCGCTGCCCGTACCGTCGGGGTGGTTCCGGTGGTTGCGGAGCGGGACGCGCTGGCGGCGGCCGGGCTGGCCGACGTGGTGGCGCTGGCCGACGCGCGGGATCCGGTGGGGTTGTCGACGGCGGTGACGACGGCGTTGGGTGTGCCGGCGGACGTGACTGTGGTGTGCGTGGACGTGCCGGGGTGTGAGCACGGCGCGGTGCTGGCCACGGCGGACGGCGGTACGGTGATCTTCTTCTCGATGGCGACGAGCTTCGCGGCGGCGGCGCTTGGTGCGGAGGGCCTGGCGGCGGACGTGACGATGCTGGTGGGCAACGGGTATGTGCCGGGGCACGCGGCGCTGGCGCTGGATCTGTTGCGTGCCGAGCCGGGGGTGCGCGGTCTGTTCGAGGCGCGTCTGGCGGCAGACTGAGACCATGACGAACCCCTCGACGCTGTATCGCGGTGGAGTGCTGCACTGTCCGGCCGACCCGAGCGCGACGGCGCTGCTGGTGCGGGGCGGGCGGATCGCCTGGTTGGGCACGGATGCGGAGGCGCCGCGGGCGGACCGGGTGGTGGAGCTGGGCGGTGCGCTGGTGACGCCGGCGTTCGTGGACGCGCACGTGCACGCGACTGATACCGGGTTGGCGTTGTCGGGGCTGGATCTGTCGGCGGTGCGGTCGGCGGGTGGGCTGCTGGAGGCGGTGTCGGCGTTCGCGGTGGGTCTGCCGGGTGACGCGGTGGTGCTGGGGCACGGCTGGGACGAGTCGGGCTGGGCGGATCCGGTGTTGCCGGATGCGGCGGCGCTGGACCGTGCTGCGGGTGGGCGGCGGGTGTATCTGTCGCAGGCGTCGATCCATTCGGCGCTGGTGTCGGCGGCGTTGCTGGCGGCGTGCCCGGAGGTGGTGTCGGCGGCCGGGTACGAGGCGTCGGGGTGGTTGCGGCGCGACGCGCACCATGTGGTGCGGGCGGCGGCGTTCGCGTCGGTTTCGCGGGCGCAGCGGGTGGCGGCGCAGCGGCGGGCGCTGGCGCACGCGGCGTCGCTGGGTGTCGCGGCGGTGCACGAGTGCGGTGGGCCGGACATTTCCGACGAGGAGGACTTCACCGGGCTGTTGGCGATCTCGGGGGCCGGGGTGCCGGAGGTGTACGGGTACTGGGGTGAGCTGCTGGGTGCGGCGAAGGCCCGGGAGCTGGGCGCGGTGGGCGCGGGTGGTGACCTGTTCGCCGACGGGGCGCTGGGTTCGCGGACGGCGCACGTTTCGGCGGCGTACCTGGACGGTGAGGCGGGGGCGTGCGGGCACGGGTACGTGTCGGCGGAGCAGGTCCGTGATCATCTGCTGGATTGTGCGGCGCACGGGTTGCAGGGCGGGTTCCACGCGATCGGGGACGCGGCGATCGGCACGGTGCTGGAGGGCTTCGGCATGGCGGCGCGGTCGGTGGGTGTGGACCGGTTGCGGGCGGCGCGGCACCGGGTGGAGCACGCCGAGATCATGAGCAAGGCGTTGATCGCCGGGTTCGTGGAGTACGGGATCGTGGCGTCGATGCAGCCGGCGTTCGACAGGTTGTGGGGCGGCGCGGGCCGGATGTACGAGTCGCGGCTGGGGTTGGCGCGGTCGCTGGAGTCGAATCCGATGGGCGCGATGCACGGTGTCGGTGTGGCGTTGGCGTTCGGGTCGGATTCGCCGGTGACGCCGCTGGATCCGTGGGGGTCGGTGCGGGCGGCGGCGGCGCATCACAACCCGGCGCAGCGGATGAGTGTGCGGGCGGCGTTCGCGGCGCACACGCGCGGCGGGTGGCGGGCGGTGCACCTGGACAACGAGGGTGTGCTGGCGTTGGGGGCGCCGGCGACGTTCGCGGTGTGGGACACCCCGGCGGGCGTGGAGCGGGGGCTTCCGGTGGTGCTGGCCGAGGATCCGGAGTTGCGGGGGCCGGAGGATCCGACGCCGCTGCCGGTGTGCCGGACCACCGTGTTGCGCGGTGACGTGATCTATCAGGAAGGGTCTTCGTGACAGGCAAGCTTGGGCTGGATCCGGCGTTGGTGGCGCGGGCGCGGGAGTTGGCGCGCCGGGCCGGGCAGCCGGTGGTGGATCTGGCGCGTAGCCACACCACGGTGTCGGTGGAGCGGGCGGTGCTGCGGCTGGCCGGGGTGACCGGCGCGGACCCGGACGGCATTCCGTGGGTGAACCGGCTGGTCGACGCGGTGGTCGCGGACGTCGGGCTGGGGCACGGGGTGGCGGCGCCGGTGTTCGACGCGCTGGCGCGTGAGGGCATCGCCGATGTGACGTTGCTGGCGCAGAAGGCGGCGGCCGGGTCGGTGCGGTTCGCGCAGCCGTCGGGGAAGGCGGCGACGGCGGCGCGGCGGGCGTCGCGCAAGGCGGTCGCGGCGGGGATCCGCAGCATCGACCGGCGGCGTGCGGAGCGGGACCGCTTGGTGAAGCGGTTCGGGGATCCGGCGCGTCGGCCGTGGATCTACCTGATCGTGGCCACGGGTGACATCTACGAGGACATTCCGCAGGCGCAGGCGGCGGCGCGGGCCGGCGCCGATGTGATCGCGGTGATCCGGTCGACGGGGCAGTCGCTGCTGGACTACGTGCCGGAGGGGGCGACCCGGGAGGGGTTCGCGGGCACGTACGCGACGCAGGAGAACTTCCGGCTGATGCGGGCGGCGCTGGACGAGACGTCGAAGGAGCTGGGCCGGTACGTGCGGTTGACGAACTACGCGTCGGGTCTGTGCATGCCGGAGATGGCGACGCTGGCCGGCCTGGAGCGGCTGGACATGATGCTCAACGACTCGATGTACGGGATTCTGTTCCGCGACATCAACCCGATCCGCACGTTCGTGGACCAGCGGTTCTCGCGGCAGGTGCACGCGCGGGCGGGGATCATCATCAACACCGGTGAGGACAACTACCTGACCACCGCTGACGCGGTGGACGAGGCGCACACGGTGACGGTGTCGCAGTTGCTGAACGAGTTCTTCGCGCACGAGGCGGGGCTGGCGGACTGGCAGCTGGGGCTGGGGCACGCGTTCGAGATCAACCCGGACGTGCCGGAGTCGTTCCGGTTGGAGTTGGCGCACGCGCTGCTGGCGCGGGAGTTGTTCCCGGACGCGCCGTTGAAGTGGATGCCGCCGACGAAGCACATGACCGGTGACGTGTTCCGGGGCAACCTGCTGGACGGGTTCTTCAACCTGGTGGGCACGATGACCGGGCAGGGGATTCTGCTGGTGGGGATGATGACCGAGGCGGTGGTGACGCCGTGGCTGTCGGACCGGGACATCGCGCTGCAGAACGTGCGGTACGTGCTGGGCGCGGCGGGCGGGTTGCACGAGGACTTCGTGCCGGCGCCGGGCGGGTTCATCCAGGCGCGGGCGCACCGGGTGCTCGGTGAGGCGGTGGATCTGCTGGAGCGCATCGGGGACCAGTCGTTGCTGACGGCGATCGCCGAGGGCACGTTCGGGATCATGAAGCGGCCGGCGGACCGCGGGAAGGGCCTGGACGGCGTGGCCCGGCACGAGGCGGACTACTACAACCCGGCCACGGAGATCCTGGAGCAGCCCCATGAGTGAGAAGACGGTTGTGCGGCCGTACGGGGACACCACCGGTGACGGCATGGTGCAGGTGTCGTTCACGTTGCCGGTGCCGCACGACAAGCGGGCCGAGGGCGCGGCGGTGCAGCTGGCGAACAAGATGGGCATGGACCCGGCGATGCTGGTGCACGCCAAACCGATCGGTGACGGGTTCACGTTCTTCGTGGTGTACGGGCGGGTGAACCACCTGGTGGACCTGGCGAAGGTGCAGGTGGTGGAGCGTGACTATCCGCTGCTGTCGGCCAAGGAGGTCAACGCGGTGGTGAAGCGGCGGCTGCGCCGCAAGCTGTCGGTGGTGGGCGCCTGCATCGGCACGGACGCGCACACCGTGGGCATCGACGCGATCCTCAACGTCAAGGGCATCGCCGGGGAGAAGGGCCTGGAGTACTACCGGGAGCTGAAGGTCACGAACCTGGGCGCGCAGGTGAGCGTGCCGGAACTGGTCGAGGCGGCCCGGCGGGAGCGCGCCGACGCGGTGCTGGTGTCGCAGGTGGTGACGCAGCGCGACGCGCATCTGCACAACACGCGGGAGATGTCGGCGGCGTTCCGGGAGGCGATGCCGGCCGGGCGCCGGCCGCTGCTGATCGTCGGCGGGCCGCGGTTCGACGAGACGATGACCGGCGAGCTGGGCGTGGACCGGATCTTCGGCCGTGGCACCACTCCGGGCGAGGTGGCCAGTTACCTCGTCCACGCTTTGATCACCTCCAGGAAGGCGAACGTCGCATGAGCGATCCGCGTGTCGGTCTGACAGTCACCCACCGCCGGTACGTGCCGTACTCCCACGCCCACTACGCGGGGAACCTGGTCGACGGGGCGTACGCGCTGGGGTTGTTCGGGGACGTGGCGACCGAGGTGTGCATCCGTACCGACGGTGACGAGGGGTTGTTCGCCTCGTACGCGGACGTGCAGTTCCGGGCGCCGATGAAGGCCGGTGACGTGCTGGAGGTGACGGCGACGGTGACCCGGGTGGGCACCCGCAGCCGCACCGTCGACTTCGCCGCGACCGTGGTGTGCCGGGGCCGCCCGGACAAGGGCGAGTCGGCCGCCGAGGTGCTCGGCGAGCCGATCGTGGCGGTCACCGCGACCGGCACGGTGGTCGTGCCCCAACGGCCGTGAGCGTCGTCGTCTGCGCCGACGTTGGGTCGACGTACACGAAGGCCGCGGTGGTGGACCTCGACGGCGGCCGGCTGGTCGCGGCGGCGTCCGCGCCGACCACTGTGGGCACTGACGTGCTGCACGGTCTGGACGCCGCGGTCGGCGCGGCCACCGCGTCGGCCGGGGTCGCTGAGGCGCCCTGGTACGTGTGTTCGTCGGCCGGGGGTGGGCTGCGCCTGGCGGTGGTGGGTTACGAGCCGCTCGTCACCGCTCAGGCGGGCCGGCGGGTCGGTCTGTCGGCGGGCGCGAACGTGGTGCACGTGGCGGCGGGACGGTTGTCCGGGGCGGACGTGGCGGCTTTGCGGGCGGCCCGCCCGGACGTGGTGCTGCTCGTCGGCGGCACCGACGGCGGCGACTTCGAGACGGTGACGCACAACGCGACGCGGCTGGCGAAGGCCCGCTTGCGGGTGCCGGTGGTCCTGGCGGGCAACGCCGACGTGCGTGACGAGCTGCACGCGCTGCTGGCCGGCGCGGGGGTGCCGGTGACGGTGGCGGACAACGTGCTGCCGCGCATTGGGGTGCTGGAGCCGTCGTCGGCGCGGGCGGCGATCCGGGAGGTGTTCCTGCGGCACGTCATCGGCGGCAAGAAGCTGTCCCGGGGTACGCGGTTCGCGCGGCTGGTCCGCGCCGCCACCCCCGACGCGGTGCTGACCGGCGTGGAAGTCCTCGCCGGGACGCTCGGCGGTGACCTCGCGGTGGTGGACGTGGGTGGCGCGACCACCGACGTGTACTCGGTGCTCACCCCCGACGAGCGGGACAGCGGCCCCAGCCAGGAGGTGGCGGGGACGCTGTGGCGGGCCCGCACCGTCGAAGGTGACCTGGGCATGCGGTGGAGCGCGCCGGGTGTGGTGCGTGCCGCGGTCGAGGAGCGGCTGCTCGACGCGGCCGGCGAGGCGGAGCTGGCGGCCGCGGCGGCGGTCCGGGCCGCCGACCCGGGTTTCCTGCCCGCCGGTGACGCCGACCGGGCCGCGGACCGGCACATCGCGGCCCTCGCGGCGACGGTGGCGCTGCGGCGGCACGCCCGTGGGGCGGCGACGGGGGAGCGGGCCGGGCGGGACCTGCGGGAGGTGAAGCTGCTCGTCGGCTCCGGCGGGGTGCTGCGGCACGCCGACCCGGATGACGCGGCGGCGGTGCTCGACGCGGTGCTCACCGACCACGCCGGCGGGTGGGCGTTGCCGCGGGCGGCCCGCCCGGTCGTCGACGTGGACTACGTGCTGGCCGCCGCCGGGCTGCTCGCCGACGATCATCCGGGTGCGGCGGCGGCGATGCTGCGGCACCACCTCGGCGCCTGAACCGCGCTCAGGAATCGAGACGCGCCGACGCGACACGCCGTGTCGCAACACACGACAGGCCCGGGTGGGTTGACAGCGGCGGGGGTCTACGCCGTACCGTCTTTGAGTCCTACCACGGGAAGCGGCTGTTGTTCGCTTCGTCCCTTCGTCCGCTGGCCGAGCGACCGGAAGGTTGCGGCGGCCAGGTCCAGCGGGCGGGGGTCGGCGGGGCGGCGCGAACCGGCCGCGGTTACCGGTGTACGGGCAAGGTGAGAGGCACGGCCAGTAGACAACGGCCAGGCGGGGGCAGCCAGTCCACGTCGGGTCGGTCCGAAGGTCGGCGCTGATCGTCTTCGCCCCACCGGCCGGGAAGGGCCTGGGAGCATCGGGGCGCGGCTTCGGCCGCGCCCCGATTTCATCCCCCCGATACCCCGGCCCTTGTCAGCGGCCGAGCCGCCGGTAGCGGCGCACCGCCGCCGGCGCGGTCACCGCGATCAGCGCCAGCGGCCAGGCGACCGCCAGTTCGAGCGCGTGCCGGGCCGGCCACGAGTCCCCGTCCAGGCCCGGGTTGCCGAACAGGTCCCGGGCCGCCGCCACCGTCGCCGACAGCGGGTTCCACGCGGCGATCGCGCCCAGCCAGTCCGGCATCAGCTCCGGCGCCACGAACACGTTGGACAGGGCGGTCAGCGGGAACGCCAGCGGGAACACCACCACCGCGACCGTGTCCGGGTTCGGCACGAGCAGCCCGAACAGGATGCCAACCCAGGTCATCGCGACACGCAGCAGCAGAATCAGCGCCACCGCCGTCAGGGCCGGGCCGACGCCGTCGCGCCACTGCCAGCCCACCAGCAGCCCGCACACCACGAGTGTGGTCATCTCCAGGCACGCCCGTACCAGGTCGGCGCCGGCGCGGCCGGACAGCAGCGCCGAACGGGCCATCGGCAGTGACCGGAACCGGTCCACCACGCCCCGGCCGGCGTCCGCCGCGATCGCCGACGCGGTCGCGCCGAGCCCGTAGAGCATCGTCATCACGAACACGCCGGGCAGCAGGAACTCCCGGTAGTTGCCGCCGCCCGGCACGGACATGCCGCTGCCGAACACGTAGCCGAACACCAGCACGAACATGATCGGCAGGCTGAAGTAGATGATGATCTCCTCCGGGGCGCGGACCACGTGCCGCATGTTCCGCCCGGCCATCAGCCACCCGTCGGTCAGCGCCCTCACGACGCCACCTCCATCCGCTGCGCGTCGGCCCGGCCGCCGGTCAGGCGCAGGAACGCCTCGTCCAGCGTCGGCCGGCGCACCAGCACGTCCTCCACCGCCACCCCGGCGTCCTCCAGGGTCCGCAGCACTGTCATGAGCACGGCGATCCGGTCGGCCACCGGCGCGTCCACGCGCCGCAGCTCCGCGTCCACCGTCACTGCCGCGCCGGTGGCGCGTTCCACCACCGCCGCCGCCGCGTGCAGGTCCGCCGCGTCGCGGACCACCAGCTCCAGCCGGTCCGCGCCGATGCGGGCCTTCAACCGCTCCGGGGTGCCCTCGGCCACGACCCGGCCGGAGTCGATGACGCACACCCGGTCGGCGAGGTGGTCGGCCTCCTGCAGGTACTGGGTGGTCAACAGCACGGTCGTGCCGTCGTCGACCAGTTCCCGCACCGCCGACCACAGGCCGTTGCGGCTGCGCGGGTCCAGGCCGGTGGTCGGCTCGTCGAGGAACAGCACCCGCGGCGGCACCACCAGGCTGGCCGCCAGATCCAGGCGGCGGCGCATCCCACCGGAGTAGCCGCCCGCCGACCGGTCCGCCGCCTCGGTCAACCCGAACCGGTCCAGCAGCTCCTCGGCGCGGTCGCGGGCCCGCCGCGCGGACAGCCGCCGCAGCCGCCCGAACAGCACCAGGTTCTGCCGCCCGCTGAGCACCTCGTCGACCGCCGCGTACTGCCCGGTCAGGCTGATCGCCTCACGGACCCGGTCCGGTTCGGAGGCCACGTCGTACCCGGCCACCCGGGCCCGGCCGGCGTCGAACCGCAGCAGCGTGGTGAGGATCCGCACCGCGGTGGTCTTGCCCGCCCCGTTCGGGCCGAGCACCCCGTACACCGTGCCGGCCGGCACGGCCAGGTCGAAGCCGTCCAGCGCGGTGGTGCCGCCGTACCGTTTTCGTATCCCGTCGGCCAGCACGGCCGTCGTGTCGTCGCTCATGCCGGCAAGCGTCACCGGTGCCGCTGACCGGGCGCGCACCGCGCGCGCACCGGGCCGGTCAGCGCCCGTCGACCAGCGCCAGCGCCCGCTGCCGGGGCAGGTCCGCGCCCCCGGCGTACGCGGTGGCGAACGCCGCCTCACCCAGGTGTTTCCGCAGCTCGACGGCGGTGGGTGTGCCGGCCGGGGCGTCGGCCGCGCCGGTGCCGGCGAGAAGCGCCGCCGCCGCGCCCAGCAGGCGGGCCGCCGACTCGGGGTCGCCGTCGCGCAGCAGCGGCCCGGCCAGCCCGTCGACCGCCGCGGCCACCACCGGCACGTCCCACACACCGACGCCGGCGGTGAGGACCTGCCGGTAGTGGGCGCGGGCCGTAGCCGGGTCGCCGGTGGCGTCGGCGAGCTGCCCGAGCGTCACCAGCGCCGCGAGCCGCACCACATCGGCGCCGAACCAGCCCGACGGGCACTGCGCGACCGCCCGCTCGCACAACGCCCGCGCCCGCCGCGGGTCGCCGTCGCGGCGGGCGATCTCACCGAGCCCCAGGTACGCGGCGGCGACCAGCTCCGGCGCGCCGGCCGGACCGGCGATACGCCGCACCCGCCGGAAGTCCTCGGCCGCGCCGGTCAGGTCACCGGCGGCGAGCCTCCCGTCGGCGCGGGTCCGCAGCAGCTCCGCCAGGTCCAGGGTGGAGCCGAGCTGCTCGGCCAGCTCCAGCGCCTCCGCCATCGGCGCGGCCGCCGACGCGACGTCACCGGTGCGGTAGGCCGCCTCGGCGCGGGTGGACAGCGTCACGATCATGCCCCAGCGGTCGTCGAGCGCCCGGAAACCGGCCAGCGCGCCGTCCAGGTCGGCGTGGGCCTGGGCGTGACGGCCGTGCAGCAGACCGACCATCGCGGTGCCCAGGCGGCCCAGCGCCCGGCTCCACGGGTCGGCGCCGAGCAGCCGGTCCCGGACGGACCGCTCGTGCAGCGCCGCCGCGTCCTCCGGTGACGGCGGGCCGCTGGCCATGCCGGACAGGTAGAGCAGGAACGGATGCCGGGGCGGCCGGGCCATGGTCCACAGGATCCGCGACGCGGCGTCGACCTCGCTGCGGTCGCCGCCACCGGCGAGCGTGGCGATCAGCAGCGCCAGCGCGTACTCCTCGGCCAGGCCGTCGGGCGGGCCGCCGAGCCGGTCGACAAGCCGCCGGGCCGGCGCCGCGCCCTCCCCGCGCAGGCCCCGCAGCCACCAGTAGAACGCCAGCGCCGCGACCAGCCGCAGCCCGGTCGCGGTGTCCGCGTGGCGCAGCGCCGCGTGCAGGTCGTCGCGGGCGGCGTCGAGGCGGCGCAGCCACCGCTCCTGGCCGCCGCCGCGCAGGCCCGCGTCGCCGGCCTGCGCCAGACCCAGGAAGTACGCGGCGTGCGCGTCGCGCACCCGCCCGGTCTCGCCGTGCTCGGCCAGCCGGGCGGCGGTGAACTCGCGGATCGTCTCCAGCATCCGGTAGCGCCCGCCGGCCGCCTCCACCAGCGACTTGTCGACCAGGCCGGTGAGGGTGTCCAGGACGTCGCCGGCGTCCGGGCCGCACACCGCCTGCACGGCGGCCAGGTCGGCGGCGCCGGCGAACACGCTCATCCGGGCGGCCAGCAGCCGCTCCGGGGCGTCGAGCAGGTCCCAGCTCCACCCCACCACCGCCTCCAGCGTGCGGTGGCGGGGCGCGGCGGCGCGGTCGCCGCGGCGCAGCAGCCGGAACCGGTCGTCCAGCCGGGCCGCGACCTGCGTCACCGGCAGGGCCCGCAGCCGCGCCGCGGCCAGCTCCAGGGCCAGCGGCAGCCCGTCGAGGGTACGGCAGATCCGCAGCACCGCCGGGGTCGTGTCGGCGTCGAGGGTGAACCCGGGCGACACGTCGGCGGCCCGGTCGGCGAACAGCCGCACCGCCGGGTACGCGGCCGCCGTCGCCGGTGCGCTCGGCGCGTCCGGGACGGCCAGGCCACCGACCGGGCACAGTGCCTCACCGGTGAGGCCCAGCGGCTCCCGGCTGGTGGCCAGCACCCGCAGCCCGGGAGCGGCGGCGAGCAGCCGGGCGGCCAGCCGGGCCGCGTCGTCGATCACGTGCTCGCAGTTGTCCAGCACCAGCAGCAGACGCCGGCCGGCCAGCGCCGCCACCAGCCGGTCGGTGAGGTCCCGGGGCCCGCCCGGGGCCCGCAGCCCGGCGTCGCGCAGGTCCAGCGCGGTCAGCACCGCCGGCGCCACAGGCGAGCCGGGCGCGACAGCGGCCAGCTCCACCAGGCACACCGGCCCGTCGTGCCGGGACGCCGCGGTGGTGGCCAGCCGGGTCTTCCCGGCGCCGCCGGGGCCGTGCAACGTCACCAGCCGCGCCGAGGCCAGCAGCTCCTCGACGCGCCGCAACTCCCGTTCCCGGCCGACGAAGCTGGTCAGCGGGGCGGGCAGCCGCGCCGGCGGCGCGGGGTCGTCGCGCAGCAGCGTGGCGTGCAACGCGACCAGCTCCGCCGACGGGTCGGCGCCCAGCTCCTCGGCCAGCACGCGGCGCGCGTCGGCGTACGCGGCGAGGGCCTCGGCGCGGCTGCCCGCGCCGTGCAGGGCGCGCATCAGCAAACCGTGCAGCCGCTCCCGCAACGGATGCGCCGCCACCAGGGCCCGCAGCTCGGCGATCAGCGGCGCCCCGGACGGCGCGAGCGCCAGGTCCGCCGCCACCCGGTCCTCGATCGCCGCCAGGCGCAGCTCGCGCAGCCGGGCCGCCTCGACGTCGGCGAACGGCGCCCCGGCGACATCCGCGAGGGGTTCACCGCGCCACAGGTCCAGCGCGTCGCGCAGCAGCGCCGCCGCGCCGCGCGGATCACCGTCGGCCAGCGCCGCCCGTCCCGCCCCGGCCAGCCGGATGAACCGGTGCACATCCACCCGCTGCGGGTCGACGGCCAGCCGGTAACCGGCCGGACCGAACTCGATGCGCGCCCCGGGCAGCAGCCGCCGCAGCCGCGACACCTGCGACTGCAACGCGTTCGCGGCCTGCTCCGGCGGCCGGTCGCCGTAGACGCCGTCGATGAGCCGCCGCGGCGGCACCGTGCGGTCGGCGTCGAGCAGCAGCAGCACCAGCAGGGCACGCAGCCGCTCACCGGCGACCGGGAGCGCGCTGCCGTCGGCCGCGTACGCCTGCGTCGCGCCGAGCACACCGAACCGCATGGGCCCGATTGTCGCCTGTCGCCGGTACCGCCCACACTCCCCACCCGCCGGTCACAGGTGACGCCGGCGCCATTCGGACTGCTCCCGCTCGGCGGCGACCTGCTCGTCCAACGCGGTCCGGCGCACCTGACGACGCCACGGGTCACCCGCGCGCAGACCGAACAGCACCAGGAAGACGCTGACCGCCGCCAGGATCGCCAGAGCGGCCACCACCGGGAGCCGGCCCGCCCACGGCAGCCCCACCGCCAGCACGAGCACCACACAGGTGGCGACCGCCGGAATCCGTTGGGTCGCCCGCACCGCCAGCGCCAGCAGTCCCAACATGTAGATGACCACCCCGGCGAACAGCACCCGGCTGTCCAGCTCGGCGGCGTGTTCCCACCAGGGATCGCCGTGCGGGTGGGAGATGACGGTGAGGTAGCGCTTGAGCCCGAGGGCGAACAGGATGATCCCGGTGATCAGCGGCAGGTGCAGGTAGGCGTAGGCGTCGCGGGTGAGCGCCGCCCGTGCCCGGACGTCGCGGGTGCGATGCAGCCGCTGCTCCAGCGCGGGTGCCAGAGTGTCGAAGTACAGCCACCACAGGGACGCGATGATGGTGACGCCGAGCACCGACGCCACGATCACCGGCCACGTGGCCGGCAAGCCGGCGCTCAGCTTCGGTCCCAGCCCGAGCGAAATGATCGACTCGCCGAGCGCGATGAGCAGGATCAGCGCGTATCGCTCGGCCCAGTGGGCGGCGGACACGACTGTCAGCCCGGCGCTGGGGGCGAGGCCCCCGGAGGTGTACTCGACGCAGACCGCGGCCAGCCACAGCGCCAGCGGCAGCCACCTCGCCCATGGCTGCTGGGGTGACTCGGGCAGTGCCTTGGTGGCGAGGATCAACGCCACGCTGGTCAGCGGTGGGAGACCGAGGCGCAGGGCGGTCCGTCCGCGGCGGCTGCTGCGGGCCAGGAACACCAGCACCTGGGCCGCCCGGATGATGAGGTAGCAGCAGGCGAACAAGACCAGACCGGGCGGACCGGACTGCTGCTGCGCCTGCTCCTCGGCGAACGCCGACGGTGTGCTCAGCGTCAGCACGAACAGCGCGGCCACCGTCACCGAGCCGACAAGCGGCATCACCCCCTGGTCGGTGCGGACGACGTTGCCCAGGGCGGCGAAGGACACCCAGCACCACCACAGCAGCAACAGCAACAGCAGTCCCGCCAGCAACGACCTGCCGCTCAGGGTTTCGGAGAGGACGTTCGTGACGTTCAGGAACGCGAACACGAACACCAGGTCGTAGAACAACTCCACCCGGGTGACGCGCGAGCCGGGCGCGGTCGGCAGGACACGACCCCGTCCCCGCTCAGCGTTCATGCTGCCGAGCATGGCAGCGGGCCCCGCCCACCGAGGCGCAGTTGCCCGATCGGTGGCGCAGGGGCGCGGGCCGACGGCCGGTACGGGCGGGTAGCCTTCGGCCCGTGATCGTGGGGAGAAGCCGGTGACGACGCTGGAGCAGGAGCAGTCGCGCACCATCGCCGACGGGGCGCGTCCCCTGCCGCTGACGCTGGCCGTGCCGGCCGCCGTACTGGCCGGGGTGGCGCTGCTGCTGGCGTTCCCGCCGTACGGGATGTGGCCGCTCGCCCCGGTCGGGGTGGCGTTGCTGGCGGCCGCCGCGCACCGGCGGCGGTTGCGGGCCGGCGCCGGGCTGGGTTTCCTCACCGGGGTGGCGCTGTTCGCGCCGCTGCTGGAGTGGACGAACCTGCACACCGGCTACCTGCCGTGGGCGCTGCTGTCGCTGCTGCAGGCCGCCTACCTGGCGCTGCTGGGCGCCGCCACCGCCTGGGTGTCGCCGCTGGCCGACCGGCACCGGGCGGCATGGCCGCTGCTCACCGGCGTGTTGTGGGTGGGGCAGGAGGCGCTGCGCGACCGGACCCCGTTCGGCGGGTTCCCGTGGGGGCGGCTGGCGTTCAGCCAGGACACGTCGCCGATGCTGCGGCTGGCCGCGCTCGGCGGCGCGCCGCTGGTCACGTTCGCGGTAGCGGTCGCCGGCGGGATCCTCGTCGCGGTGGCGTGGCGGGACTGGCGTCGCGCGCCCGGGCAGTGGCGGCCGGTGGCCGGGCTCACCGCCGGGCTGGTCGCGCTGCTCGCCGCCGGCCCGGCCGTGCCCGCCGAGGTACGCGGCGCGGACGGCACCGTCACCGTCGCGATCGTGCAGGGCAACGTGCCGCGACTCGGGCTGGACTTCAACGCGCAGCGGCAGGCGGTGCTCAACAACCACGTCGACGCCACGCTGGAACTGGCCGAACGGGTCACCGAGGGCGGGCAGCCCCGCCCCGACCTGGTGGTGTGGCCGGAGAACTCCAGCGACATCGACCCGCTGCGCAACCCGGCCGCGGGGGAACGGATCGGGCAGGCCGCCGACGCGATCGGCGCGCCGATCCTGGTCGGCGCGGTGCTCGCCGGCCCGGAGGCGGGGCAGGTGCGCAACGTGGGGCTGCTGTGGCGGCCCGGGACGGGCGTCGACCTGGACCAGACGTACGTCAAGCGGCATCCGGTGCCGTTCGCCGAGTACGTGCCGCTGCGATCCCTCGCCCGCATGGTCAGCTCGCAGGTCGACCGGGTCAGCTCCGACTTCGTCCCCGGTGACCGGCCCGGCGTGGTGGACGCCGGCGCGGCGGTCCTCGGCGACGTGATCTGCTTCGAGGTCGCCTACGACGGGATCGTCCGGGACACCGTGACCGGCGGCGCGCAGCTGCTGGTGGTGCAGACGAACAACGCCACGTTCGACGTGGCCGAGGCCCGCCAGCAGCTGGCCATGGTGCGGTTGCGGGCGGTGGAGCACGGCCGGGCCGCGTTGATGGCCTCCACGGTCGGGGTGTCCGGGTTCATTTCCCCGGACGGGCGGGTAGACGGTGCGACCGGGTTCAACACCGCCGCGGTGGTGGTGCGGCAGATGGAACTCGGCAACGGGCGTACCCCGGCGACCACGGCCGGGGTGTGGCCGGAGGTGGCGCTCACGGCGCTGGCGGTCGCGGCCCTGGCCGGCGCGGCCGTGCTGCGCCGGCGCCGGGAGGTCGCTCCCGGCTGAGCCGACGAGCGGGAGGCGGTGCGACGGTGGCGGTGACAGCCGACAGGCGGACGGCCGGCCACCCCGGGGTGGGGCGGGTCCTGGTGGTCATCCCCACCTACAACGAGGCCGACAACGTCGAACGGATCGTCGCCCGGGTACGCGCGGCGGCGCCGGGGGTGGACGTGCTCGTCGCCGACGACAACAGCCCAGACGGCACCGGCGCGATCGCGAACCGGCTCTCCGGGGACGACCCGCGGGTGCACGTGCTGCACCGCGAAGGCAAGGAAGGGCTCGGCGCGGCCTACCTGGCCGGTTTCGCCTGGGCCCGCGCACGCGGTTACGACGCCGTGGTGGAGATGGACGCCGACGGCTCGCACGCGCCGGAGGACCTGCCGGCGCTGCTGGACGCCGCCCGCGACGCCGACGTGGTGATCGGCTCCCGGTGGACGCGCGGCGCGCGGGTGCTGAACTGGCCGTGGCAGCGGCTGCTGCTGTCGCGGGTCGGCAACCTGTACGCGCGGCTCGCGCTGGGCATGCCGGTCAGCGACGCCACCGGCGGCTACCGGGTGTACCGGCGCAGCGCGCTGGACGCCATCGACCTGGACTCGGTGCGCTCCCAGGGGTACGCCTTCCAGGTCGAGCTGTCCCGGCTGGCGCACCGAGCCGGGGTACGCATCGTGGAGGTGCCGATCACGTTCGCCGAGCGGGAACACGGCGACAGCAAGATGAGCCCGCTGATCGTGGCCGAGGCGCTGTGGCGGGTCACCCGGTGGGGAGTACGGGACCGTTTGGCGACCGCGTCCGCCCGCCCGGACGCGCTCGCCCGCTGGCCTTGAGCCGAGGCGTGTCATGCTTGAGGGGCGTGATGACCCCGGGCGGATGAGGTGAGATGCGCCGAGGACTGAAGTACGTACCACCGGCCCTGCTGCTGTTGGCGCTGCTGGAGCTGACCGTTTTCGTGCTGGTCGGCCGGGCTGTCGGGTTCGGCGCGGCGGTGCTGCTGGTGTTCGGCGCGTCCCTGCTGGGCCTGGTGCTGCTGCGCCGCGAGGGCATGCGGGCGTGGCGCGGATTCCGCGCGGCGGCGCAGGCCGGCCGTCCCCCGGGCCCCGAGGTGACAGACGGGCTGGTCGGGCTGCTGGGTGCGCTGCTGCTGGCGATGCCGGGCCTGGTCAGCGGCGTGGTGGGCCTGCTGTTGCTGCTGCCGCCGATGCGCCGGCTGGCCGGTGGCGGGGTGCGCCGGGCCACCGAGCGGCGGGTGTCGTCGATGGTCGCCGGTGACCTGTTCGGGCCACGGCGGGTACGGGTGTACCGGGGCGCGCCGCAGCCGACCCCGCAGCCCACACCGTCACCGTCGCCGGGTCCCGCGCCGACGCCCCAGCCGGTCACCGACCCGGGCAAGGCCATTGAGGGCGAGATCGTAGACCGCTGACGCGCTGCGCTGCGCCCACGCGGTGCCACGCCATCGGCTTGATCGACTCCACTTCGCCGGGGTGGTGGCATCAGACCGCGCCCGACCTCGCCACCACCCCGAACTGGCGGCCCGTCCACAGACCCGGCACCCCGGTTTGCCCGCATGCGGCGGATCGGCCGCCCACGGTCTCCCCACCCGCCCCATGATCGACGCCACTTCGGGGAGGTGGCGGTATCAAGGCACCTGCGATACCGCCACCTCCCCGAAGTGGCGACCGCGCCCCGCCCGGGCAACGGAAACGCCCCCGGGTGACCCGGGGGCGTTTTCGGTCATGCGGGAGATGCTCAGGCGCGACCGCGACGGGTCCGGACCTCCTGGAGCCGCTCGGCGAGGATGTCCTCCAGCTCGGCGATCGAGCGCCGCTCCAGCAGCATGTCCCAGTGGGTACGCGGCGGCTTGGCCTTCTTCTGCTCCGGCTCGGTGCCGTCGACCAGGCGGGCGACGCTGCCGTCGAACTTGCACTCCCAGGTCGTCGGGACCTCGGCGTCGACGGCGAACGGCACCTCGAACTGGTGGCCCTTGGCGCAGAGGTACTCGCGGGTCTGGCGCGGCGCGAGCTCCGTGTTGCGGTCGGATTCGTAGCTGACCGCGCCCAGCCGGCTACCGCGCAGCATGCGCTCGCCCATGATCGACTTCCCCTCGTCCGTGGTGCTGGTCTTCAGGTGTAACGGCCGGTCACCGTTCGCCCATTCCCCACCCACGTCGGCAGGGCCGTACGCGGGTCGGAAGAACCAAGGGTAACCGGCCATGACAGCTGCCCGGCGGGGTCGTCCCCGGCCGGGCCGAATCGGTGGAGTGTTTCGCCTGTCAATGGGGATGTTACCCACCTGTTTGCGTGCCGGAGGTGACGATGAGCAGTGACGCGCCGGTCGGGGCCCGGCCACCCGCGGGCAAGACCTTCTTCGGTCATCCCCGTGCGCTGTCCACGCTCTTCCTCACCGAGATGTGGGAGCGGTTCAGCTTCTACGGCATGCGGGCGATCCTGGTGCTGTACCTGACCGCCGCGGTCGCCGACGGCGGACTCGACATCGGTGAGTCCAGCGCCAACGCCGTGTACGGCACCTACAACGCCATGGTCTACCTGATGGCCCTGCCCGGTGGCTGGGTGGCGGACCGGCTGATCGGCGCGCGACGCAGTGTGCTGTGGGGCGGCGTGGTGATCGCCGCCGGCCACTACGTGATGGCGATCCCGACCGGGTGGAGCGTGTTCGCCGGCATGGCGCTGATCGTGCTCGGCACCGGCCTGCTCAAACCGAACATCTCCACCATGGTCGGTGACCTGTACGAGCGGGACTCGCCGCGCCGCGACGCCGGGTTCTCGATCTTCTACATGGGCATCAACCTGGGCGCGTTCATCGCGCCGCTGATCACCGGCTTCCTCGGCGAGAAGATCAACTGGCATCTGGGGTTCGGCGCGGCAGCGGTCGGCATGACCTTCGGCGTACTCCAGTACGTGCTGGGCCGGCGCAACCTCGGCGACGCCGGCGCCCGCCCGGCGGACCCACTGCTCGGCGCGGACCGGCGACGCGCGCTGACCCGCATCGGCGTGGCCACAGGGATTCTGCTCGCGGTGCTGCTGGTGCTGCTGCTGGCCGGCTGGTTCACCGTCGACACCGTGGTCAACCTGCTCACCGTGGTGACGGTGCTGGTGACGGTCGGCTACTTCGCGCGGATCCTCACCGACCGGGAGATCAGCGGCACCGAACGCAGCCGCATGAAGGCGTACGTGTGGCTGTTCGTGTTCGCCGCCTCCTTCTGGCTCATCTACGACCAGGCCGGATCGGTGCTGAACATCTTCGCCGCCGACCAGACCGACCGCTCGGTGGGCGGGTTCACCTTCCCGGCGTCGTGGCTGCAGTCGGTGAACCCGATCCTGATCATCATCGGCGCGCCGCTGGCCGCCGCGCTGTGGCTCAAGCTCGGGCACCGGGTGTCCACGCCCACGAAGTTCGCGGTCGGCCTGGTGCTCAACGGTCTGTCGTTCGTGCTGATGGCCGCCGCCGCGCGGGCCGCCGTCGGCGGCGACCTGGTCTCACCGCTGTGGCTGGTCGCGGTGTACGCGATCCAGGTGGCCGGCGAGCTGTCGCTGAGCCCGGTCGGCCTGTCCGCCACCACCAAACTGGCCCCGGTCAAGTACGCCAGTCAGATGCTGGGCCTGTGGTTCCTCGCCACCGCCGTCGGCGACGCGATCGGCGGCCAGGTGGCCCGGCTGGCCGGCGCCTGGTCGCAGCCGGTGTACTTCCTGACCTTCGGGCTGGCCTCGGTGGTGCTGGGCCTGGCCGCGGTGATGTTCACCCGCCAGATCCGGACCCTGATGGCCGGCATCCACTGACCTGGCTCACACCGACGGAGTGGGCGGCAGTGGCAGCGGCAGGCCGGGCAGCCCGTCGATGCTGGTGGCGACGTGGTCCTTGCCGGCGAAGTACGCGCTCAGCGACGTGTCGTCCTCCCGGGCGAACCGGCGTTCGTGCAGGTCGCGGTCGGCGTCGTAGGTCATGAACGGCACCGCGTAGCCGCAGGTGTCGCGGATCAGCTCGGCGTGCGCCACGATGATCGCCCGCAGGCCGTGCGGGCCGGGGTCGATGTCGGGGAAGTGCCGCAGCAGGCCGGGCCAGCGCGGGTCGTCGCGGAACACCGGCTCGCCGCGCCCGTGCACCCGCACGATGTTCGGCGGGCCGGCGAACGCGCACCACATCAGCGTGATCCGGCCGTTCTCCCGCAGGTGGGCGATGGTCTCGGCGTTGCTGCCGGCGAAGTCCAGATACGCCACCGTGTGCTCGTCGAGCACCGCGAAGCAGCCGCGCAGCCCTTTCGGGGACAGGTTGACGGTGCCGTCACCGGACAGCGGGGCGGTGGCGACGAAGAACATCGGCTGCGCCTCGATGAAGTCCCGCAGCCGGCCGTCGATGCGCTCGTATGTCTTTCCCATGCCCCGATCCTCGCCGCCGGCACGGGTCCGGCGCTGCCCCCTTCCCAGCCCGTGGCGGTCAGCCGGTGCGGGTGCCGAGCCGCGCCAGCGCCGTCGCCAGGTCACTGACCTGGTCGGCGAGCTGCCCGGCGCGCCGCTGCGCGGCGTCCCGGTCCGCCTCGATCACGGCCGTGCGCGCGGCCAGGTCGGCCGCCCGCGCCTCGGCGGCGCTCGCGGCACGCCGCACGTCGGCCAGCTCCGCGGCGAGCGCGTCCCGCTCGGCGGTACGGGCCGCGGCCTGCTCCACCGCGGCGGCCACGTCGGCCCGGAACCGCTCGACGGCAGCGGCAGCCTCGGCGCGGACCGCCTCGATCGCCGCGCTCGCCTCGGCGCGGGCCCGCTCCAGCGCCGCCTCGGCGTCGGCACGTACCGCGTCGGCCCGGTCCCGCTCGGCGCGCGCCGCCCGCGCTGCGGTGGCCTCGGCGTCGGCGCGTTCGGCGGCGGTCCGCGCCGCGCGCTCGGCCTCGGTGGCCCGCCCTTGCGCGGCCTGCGCGTCGGCGCGCGCCCGGTCGGCGTCGGCGCGGGACTGTTCGGCCCGGTCCAGGGCCTCGGCGGCGGACCGGGTGGCCCGCTCGGCGTCGGCGCGGGCGGTGTCCCGTTCGGTGGTCAGCTCGGCGACGCGGCGGCGTTCGGCGTCGCGCTCGGCGCGTACCGTGCGCAGGTCGTGCCGGGCGGCGTCGCGGTCGCGTTCGGCCTGCACCCGCAGCGCCTGCGCCGCGCCCGCCTCGGCGCGGGCCGCGTCGCGGGCGTCCTCTGCGGCGGCGACCCGCTCGGCGGCCGTCGCGGCCGCCGCCTCCGCCCGCTCGGCCCAGTCGGCGGCGGCGTCGCGTTCGGCGTACGCGGCGCGGGCCTGCTGCCGTTCGCGGGCCGCTGCCGCGGTCGCGTCCTCGGTCTCGCGGCGGGCCTCGTCGCGCTCGGCGTGCGCGGCCGCCACCTGCGCGGACGTCTCCGCGCGCAGCTCGGCGAGCTGCCGTTCCACACCCGCCGGGGACAGCTCGGCGTGCAGCGCCTCGGTGAGGGTCTCGACGATCTGGTCGAGCCGGTCCACCGCCTCCCAGGTGCGCGCCACCTGCCCGGGCAGGCCGGGGGAGTTGCGGTGACGCATCCGCGAGTTGCGCGCGGCCCGCTGGCAGGCGCCGTCGTTGTCCCGGCAGTAGCGGAACGGGCGGCCCGCGCCGACGCGCTGCGGCACGTCGCGCCCGCAGTGGGCGCAGGGTCGGGTGTCGGTGGCGGGCTCGGCGTCCATCGGGGGCGAAGTCTATCCGGCGGCGTCGGCGCGGGCCGCGCCGTCGAGGGTGTAGCGGCGCTGCAACAGCACCGCTACCACCATCACGGCGGCGGGCAGCAGCCCGAAGCCGTAGCGCAGCGCGTCCAGCGCGGCCGGGGACTGGGTCACGGTCTGCCCGGCGGTCGAGGCCACGAACCCGCCGGCGGCCAGGCACAGCGCGTACGCGTACGGGCCGAGCGCCGCGCCGGTGGCCTCGGTGGCGGTCCACACCCCGGTGTACGTGCCGGCCCGCTCGGCGCCGCCGCCCGCGCGGATCACGTCGGGCAGCATCGAGAACGGCAGCAACTGCATGCCGGCGAACGCCACCCCGAGCACCGCCACGGCGGCCACCAGCACCGGCAGTCCGGCGGGACGGCCGACCGCCAGCACGAGGGACCCGGCGGCGAACGCGGCCTGCGCGGCGAGCAGGGCGCGTTGCTTGCCGATCCGCCGCGCCACCGTCAGCCAGACCGGGGTCACCAGCAGCGCGGGCGCGACGAACGCGGCCACGAGCACTGTGGTGAGTCCGGGGCGGCCCAGCTCGTACTCGGCGTAGTAGGGCACGCCGGCCAGCACGAGGTGGGTGGTGGTGGACATGGCCAGGTATGCGCCGACCAGCCAGCGGAACTGCCGGTCCCGCAGGCTCGCGGCCAGCGCCCGCCACCCGCCCGGACCGTGCGGCGGGGCCGTGTCGGCGGCGGTACGGCGCAGCCGGCCGATCCCGGCGACGCCGACCAGCATCGCGGCGAGCATCCCGGCCGCCAGCACCACGCCCATCAGCAGGTAACCGTCGCGGGTGGCGTCGTCGCCGCCGGCCAGCAGCGGCGCGAGCAGCCCGGAGACCAGGATGCCGAGCGTCAGCACCACCATCCGGAACGCCATCAGCCGGGTCCGCTCGTGGTAGCCGATTCGCAGGTCCGCCGGGGTCGCCAGGTAGGGCACCTGGTACGCGGCGAACAGCAGGTTGCCGGCGACGAAGAACACCGCCACCCAGCCGGCCGCGGCGGCGCCGGTGAGGCCGCCGGGCACCGCGAACAGCGCGGCGAACGCCAGCGGCAGCGCGCACCCGGCCAGCAGCAGCCGTCGGCGGTGACCCCGGCGGGCCTGCTCGACGTCGCAGAGGTGCCCGATCCACGGGTGCAGCAGCACGTCGGCGATCTTCGGCAGCAGCAGGGTGAGCCCGGCCAGCCACGGGGCGACCGCCAGCACGTCGGTCAGGAAGTAGAGCAGCAGCAGCCCGGGCACTGTCACCCAGACGCCCATGCCGAGTGAGCCGGTGGCGAACCCGGCGAGCGGGCCGCGTGGCAGGGTGAGCGCGTCGGAGCGCTGATCCAGCCCGGTCATCGCGGCCTCCTGTCCTCGGGGCACGCCGCCCCCAATCCAACGGTTGCTGGATTGTAGGGGGAACAATGGCCGGATGACCATGCCTCGCCGCCGGCCCGGTCGGCCCCGCCGCGACGACCAGCGCCCGACCCGTGACCTGGTGCTCGCCGCCGCCACCGCGTTGTTCGCCGAGCGGGGCTTCGACGCGGTCAGCGTCCGCGACGTCGCCGCCGCGGCCGGGGTGGACGCCGCCACCGTGGTGCACCACACCGGCACCAAGGCGCAGCTCTACGACGCCTGCTTCGCCCGGGTGTTCAGCGCCGAGCGGGAGGTCATCGAGGCAGCCGGGGAGCGCGCCCGGGCGGCCCTGTCCGCCGGGCCACACGACGCGCTGCGCGCGCTGCACGACCTGCTGGACGTGTTCGTCGACTTCCTGGAGGACCGGCCGGAGACCACCGCGTTGTGGCTGCGCCGCTGGCTGGAGCCGCAGCGGCACGGCGAGCTGGACCGCCGCTACGCCGCGCCGCTGTACGGGCTGGTCGAGGAGCTGCTCGTCGCGGCGGCCGAGGCGGGCGCGCTGACCGAGCCGACGCCGCACGTGACGGTGCGTTCCCTGGTCTGGACGGTGCACGGGCACGTGGTGGCCCTGGCGGCTGGGACCGGCTCGGGCGCGCGCGAGCGGCGGGAGTTCCGGGCGTTCGTGCACCGCTTCCTCGACGCGCTGTACGGCGGCACCCGGCCTTGACGCCGGCCCGCGCTCCGGGGATTATCCATCAGTCGTTGGATTAAGGAGGCGGGCATGGCCGTACCAAGGGTGGCCGTCGTCGGCGCCGGAGCCGCCGGGCTGGCCACGCTCAAGGCGCTCGCCGACGCCGGCGTCCCGGCCGTCGCGTTCGAGGCGGCCGACACGCTCGGCGGCCTCTGGGTGTACGGCGCGCCCGGCTCGCCCGCGTACCGGACGCTGCACCTGAACACCAGCAAGGGACGCACCGAGTTCGCCGACCACCCGATGCCCGCCGACTGGCCCGACTACCCCGACCACACCCGCGTCGCCGGCTACCTCGCCGACTACGCCGACCGGTTCGGGCTGCGCGAGGCGGTACGGCTGCGCCACACCGTCGAGCGGGTCACCCGCACCGGCGACGGCTGGCGGGTACGCGCCACCGGCCCGGACGGCCCGGTCGCTGTCGACGTCGAGGCGGTGGTGGTCGCCAACGGGCACAACCGGGTGCCGAAGCGGCCCGAGCCGTACCCCGGCGAGTGCGCTGCCGAGCAGATGCACAGCCACGACTACCGAGGGCCGGAACAGCTCGCCGGCCGACGGGTCCTCGTCGTCGGCGGCGGCAACTCCGCCATGGACATCGCCGTCGACGCCTCGTACGCCGCCGCGCGCACGCTGCTGTCGCTGCGCCGCGGCGTCTGGGTGGTGCCGAAGTACCTGCTCGGCCGCCCGTCGGACACGCTCAACGGCGCGCTGGCCCGCCGGCTGCCGTGGCGGCTGCGGCAGCGGATCAGCCAAACCATGATCACCACCGCGGTCGGCCCGCCCACCCGGTACGGGCTGCCCGCACCGGCGCACGGCTTCCTCCAGGACCACCCGACGCTGTCCGACGCGCTGCTGTCCCGCCTCACCCACGGCGACATCCAGGCCCGGCCCGGCATCGCCCGCTTCGACGGCGACCGGGTCGAGTTCACCGACGGCCGCCACGACGAGGTCGACCTGGTCGTCTGGTGCACCGGCTACCGCGTCGAGATGCCGTTCCTCGACCCGGCGCTGCTCGGCGACGGCCCCGACCGGCTTCCGCTGTACCGGCACGTGTTCCACCTGGACGCCCCCGGGCTGGCGTTCGTCGGGCTGATGCAGTCCACCGGCGCCGCGTTCCCCCTGGTCGAGGCGCAGGCCCGGCTGGTCGCCGCACGCCTGGCCGGCACCTGGACGCCACCGGACCCGGCCCGGCAGGCCGCCGCCTGCCGCGACGAGCTGCGCGCCGCCACCGCCCGGTGGGGGCAACGCCGACCGCACATGCGCGTCGACTTCGACGTCTACCTGGCCGAACTGGGCCGCGAACTGGCCGCCGGCCGGCGCCGCGCCGGAGCGGCACGATGAACGCCCCGGGACGGCCCCCGGCCGAGGACGCGCAGCGGACCGGATCCGGCGCGGCAGGCCGAGGCTCGGCCGCCGGATCCGGCACGCCGGGCCGCAGCGCCCTGGCCGGACGACGCGTGCTGGTCACCGGCGCGCGCGGCACGTTCGGGCAGCACCTGGGTGCCGCGCTCACCGCCGCAGGCGCGCACGTGGTCGGGCTGGACCTGCACGCCGACCCCGACGCCACCCCTGCGGTGCTCGGCGTCGACCTGACCGACCCGGCCGCGACGCCACCGGCCGTGGCCGCCGCGATCGACCGGCTCGGCGGACTCGACCTGCTCATCAACAACGCCGGTGTGGGCGGGCCCGCACCCGCCGAGCTGCCGCCGGACGAGGTGGTACGCCGCCAGATCGAGGTGAACCTGCTCGCCGCCTGGCGTACCACCGCCGCCGCGATGCCCGCCCTGGAGGCCGCCCGCGGACGGGTGATCTTCGTGGCCAGCCGGATGGCCGTGCTGCCGCTGCCCCTCGCAGCCGCGTACGGGGTCAGCAAGCGGGCGCTCGTCGCGTACGCCGACGCGCTGCGCCACGAAGTAGGCACCCACGTCGGCGTCAGCGTGGTCTACCCGAGCATGGTCGCCTCCCCGATCCACGACAGCACTGTGGCGGCCGGGCTGTCGCTGAGCGGAGTGTCCCGCCCGGAACCCGTGGAGGGAGTGGTGGCGGCGATCCTGCGCGCCGCGACCGCCCGGCGCGCGCCACGGGACGTGGCCACCACCCGGCGCGGCCGGATCGAACTGGCGCTGGCCCGGCACGCCCCGGCCCTCGCGGACCGGATCGTGCGCCGTACCGTCGCCGGAAGGCTGGCCGCCGGTGACCTGGACGGTGCGGCGCTGGCCGAGGGCATGGTCCGGCGGCACCGGCAGGACCGCCGGTAGCCTGCTCGCCATGGCCGTCTCGCCCTACATCGCCCGGCTGCGCCGCCACATCGGCCACGACCTGCTCATGCTGTACGGCGTCAGCGGCGTGGTCACCGACGACGCGGGACGGGTGCTGCTGGCCCGCCGGGGCGACAACGGCCGCTGGTCGATCCCGGCCGGCACCGTCGACCCGGGCGAGCAACCAGCCGACGCGCTGGTGCGCGAGGTCCACGAGGAGACCGGCGTCGAGGTGGCGATCGACCGGCTGGCAGGTGTCGCCACCCACCCGGTGGTCTACCCCAACGGTGACGCCTGCGAATACCTGAACGTCTGGTTCCGCTGCCGGGCGATCGGCGGCGCGCCGACGGCCGACGGCGACGAGTCGCTGGCGGTAGCCTGGTTCGCCCCGGACGCGCTGCCCGAACTGGACGACTGGGCGCGGCTGCGGATCGGCACCGCGCTCACCGACGACGCCCCACCCTGGTACGCCGCGCCGGGCGAGAGCCACCCGGCGCTGCGCCAGCCCGACAACCTCTAGCCGAACACCACCTCGTACGGCCGGCCCGGAACCAGATCCACCGCACGGCGGTCCCCGGGTGCGTGCACCACCACGCGCTGCGCCACCGGCGACACCAGCCGGGCCCGGACTCGGCCCGGCGCCCAGCTCAGCTCCTCGACGGTGACCCGGCCCCGGCAGGTGACGCCGCGCAGCGTCCCGGCGGGCAGTTCAGGTAGCGGCGCGGGCAGCAGCCGCAGCGTTCCCGGGCGCGACTGCACCAGCGACTCGATCAGCACCGCCGGCAGCGCGTGCGCGGCGTCGGCGTTGTACGTGGTCCGGCCCGGGTTGTGCGCGCTCATCAGCGACCGGAAGAACATGTCCGCGCCGAGGATCTTGCCCAGGTTCGCCGCGACCAGGTCGCCGTCGCGCAGCCGCGCCGCCGCCAGCGCCCGGTGCAGGCTGCCGTGCGCGGAACCGTCCTCGTCGCCGCGCAGCGTCAGCGCCCGGTGCGCGGCGGCGGCCAGTTCCGGGGTGTCGTCCCTGTTGATCTCGTCGAGCGGCCACACCGGATACAGGTGGCTGACGTGCCTGTGGTTCTCGTCGCCGGTGCTGCCGGGCCACGCCCACTCGGCGAGCGCGCCGCGCCCGTCCACCAGGTAGCCGGGCGGCCGCACCCCGGCCCACCGGTCCTCGCCGGTCACCTCGGCGGCCAGCCGCAGCGCGTGCCGGGCCGCGGCGACGTCCATGGTGGCGTTGATCGCGACCGGCGCGGTCCGGCCGGTGTCGTCGTACGGGCCGGTCTCCGGCGAGTACGACGGCACCAGCGCCGGCTGCCCGTCCACATCGGTCAGCACGTCGGCGAAGAAGTCCGCCACCTCGGCCAGCCAGCCGGCCACCTCGCCCAGCGGCTCACCGGTGACCAGATGATGCTCGTGCAGCGGGTGCAGCAGCCAGTCCGCGCCGGCCAGCCACGCGGTGAACGGCCAGTCGGGGTGGACGTGGAACAGGTGCCCGTGCTCACCGTCGGTGCGGCTGGGCGCCAGCAGCCCGCGCGCGCCGTACACGGCCCGCGCGTTGGCGCGCCAGTCGGCCACCTGCGCGGCGACCAGCCGGGCGTGCGCCGCTGTCACCTCCGGCAGCGCGCCCACGTTCGCCCCGGCGAGCTGGAGGTTCAGATTCGCGTCGGTGGTGAAGTCACCGGCCCACGCCGCGTCCCAGGAGCCCAGCCACAGCCCGGTCAGCCGGGGCGGCAGCACCCCGCTGGCGCTGAACAGCAGGTACCGGCCGGAGTGGAACAGCCGCTCCAGCAGCGCCGGGTCCAGCCGGTGCGGCGCGGCGGCCTGCCGGGCCAGCAGCTCACCCACCGGCAGCGCCCGGTCGGCGGCGGGCACGCCGAGGTCCAGGCCGACCCGGGTGTACGGGCCGCGATGGCGCGGCACGTGCCGGGCCAGCAGCGCGTCGTAGTCCCCGGCCAGCACGGCGAGCCGCCGTTCCGAGTCCCGGGTACGCCACGGCGGCGCGTCGGGCCGGTCGACGAGCATGGTGAGCAGGGCCGGTCCGCGTACCCGCACCCGGTCGCCGTCGACGCTCACGTCACCGCGCAGCAGCGTCAACCCCTCGAACCCGTACGCCCCACCGGCGTGCGGGTAGCGGGCGCGTACCCGCAGGAACACCAGCCCGTCGCGGCGGTACGCGGCCTGCCCGTACACCACGTCGGCGGGCCGGCCGGGCAGCTCACCGGTCACACCGACCACGCAGTCGCCCTGGTCGAGGTGGAGCACCGCCACGCCGTCGGCGCGGGAGGCGAAGCAACGCCGCCGCCCGCCCGACCACTGCACCTCCACCTCCCCGGTGGTGAAGTCGGTGTCGCGCCGGTAGCCGCGTACCGGTCCCGGCGGCGCGTCGACGGTGAGCGCGTACCCGGGGTGGAACGACTGGGTCCACTCCAGCTCCCGGCCGCCGGTGAGCAGCCGGGCGGCCTCGGCGCGGCGCCCGGCGAGCACCAGCGCGCGGATGTGCGGCATCCGGTCGGCCAGCTCGGGCGCGCGGGCGTCCCGGGCGCCGTTCGGCAGGACGAGCCGGTGGTGGTTCACCACGATCCGTTCCGCGTACGGCTGCCCGTGGACCATGAGTCCCAGCTCGCCGTTGCCGGTGAGGAACGCGTCGGTCCAGTCGGCGGCCGGCGCGGTGTCGTGGACGCGGTGCACGGTCACCGGCGGGCGCTGGTGTCCCGCACGGTGAGGTGCGGTTCCAGCAACGTCACCTCCGGCACTCCCTCGCCGCTCAGCCGCCGCATCAGCAACGCCACCGCCTGCCGGCCGACCTCCTCGGCGGGCACCGGTACGCAGGTGAGCCCGGACTGCTCGGCCAGCTCGTCCGGGCAGATCGCGACCACCGACACGTCGCGCGGCACCCGGCGGCCGAGCAGCGGCAGCGTGGCCAGCACCGGCCCGACCGCCGACTCGTTCTGCACCACCAGGCCGGTGACGTCCGGGTGGTCGGCGAGCAGCGCCTCCAGGTCGCGGCGTACCGCAGCCGGTCCCTCCTCGCAGGGCCGGGTCACCGCGTCGACGCCGAGCCGCCCGGCGGCGGCGCGTACCCCGGCGCGGGTGCGGTGGGCGAACCCGGTGCCCCGGTCGTAGACCGCGGCGGGCGCGCCGAGCAGCGCGATCCGCCGGTGCCCGGCGGCGGCCAGGTGTTCCACGCACAGCTCACCGGCGCGCCGGAAGTCCAGGTCCACGCAGGCCAGCCCGGTGCTGTCGGCGGGGTGCCCGATCAGGACACCCGGCAGCGCCAGCTCCCGCAGCAGCGGCACCCGGGAGTCCTCCAGCTCGACGTCCATCAGCAGCACGCCGTCGACGAGCGCGCTGCCGGCGATGCGGTGCAGCCCGGCCGGGCCCTCGTCGGCGGTGACCAGCAGCACGTCGTGGTCGTAGCGGCGGGCGGTGGTGACCACTGCGGTGGCGAAGCGCATCACCACCGGCACCTGCATGCCGGTACGCAGCGGCAGCACCAGCGCGATCACGTTGGCGCGGCGACTGGCCAGGGCGCGCGCCCCGGCGTGCGGGTGGTAGCCCAGCGCGCGGACGCTGTCGAGGACCCGTCCCCGGGTGGTGGCCGAGATGGTGCGTTTGCCGCTGAGCACGTACGAGACGGTGCTGGCGGCCACTCCGGCGTGCCGGGCCACGTCGGCGATGGTGACCTGCTCGCCGGGGACGCGCCCGCTCACCGGGCGGCTCCACAGCTGCGGTCGGCCGGGGCGACCGTCGTGGCGTCTCCGGTCACGGCGAGCGCGCCGACGAGCCGGATGTCGCGAGCGGACCGGCCCACCAGCACCGAGTGGACGGCGTCCTCCACCACCATCGCCGCGCGGGTCTCGTCCCACCAGGCCAGATCGGCGGTACGCAGGCGCATCGTCACCCGGGCCGCGCAGCCCGGATCGAGCGTGACGCGGGCGAAGTCGCGCAGCTGCCGCAGCGGCTGCTTGACCCGGGAACGCCGCTGCCGGGTGTAGAGCTGCACCACTTCGGTGCCCGGGCGGCGGCCCGTGTTGGTGACCTCGACGCTCACCTCCACCTCCTCGCCGGCACGTGCCGTGGCGGTGCTCAACCGTAGGTCAGCGTAGTCGAACTCGGCGTAGCTGAGCCCGTGCCCGAACGGGTACAGCGGCTCACCCCGGTGGTAGAGGTAGGTGCTGTCCGCGCCGATGACGTCGTAGTCGAGCAGGTCGGGCAGTTCGGCCGTGTCGGCGTACCAGGTCTGGGTGAGCCGACCGCCCGGGTCGGCGGCGCCGAGCAGCACGTCGGCGAGCCCGTTGCCGTGCTCCTGTCCACCGTGGGCGCTCCACAGCACCGCCGGCAGATGCGCCTGCGCCCAGCCCACCGCGTACGGGTAGCTGCTGGTCAGCGCCAGCACGGTACGCGGGTTCGCGGCGTGCACCGCGCGCAGCAGCTCCTCCTGGCCGGTGGGCAGCGCCAGGTCGGCCCGGTCCTCGGTCTCCCGGCCGTTGACCATCGGGTGGTTGCCGAGCACCACCACCGCCACGTCGGCGGCGGCCGCGAGCGCGGCGGCGTCGGCGGCCCCGTCGGCGCGCAGCGTCACGGTGAGCGCGGCCGGGTCGCCGGTGGCCACGCTCAGCCGCCCGTCAGGTGCGACGCCGACGTGCCGTCCGGTGGCGAGGTGACGCAGCAGCGCCGTGCCGTCGGGCCGGTGGTCCAGGCGGAACGTCTCGCGTACCACCCAGCCGCCCGGTCCCTCGCGGTCGGCCACCAGGGCCCCGGCGTCGTCGGCGCCGACGTACCGGCCGGTGTCCACGGCGCGCAGCGCCACCACGTCCTGTCCCCAGTCGACCACCTCGAACTCGGCCGCGGTGTCGCCGAGCGCCAGCGGGCCGTCGCCGTCGAGGCGTACCGCCCGGTCGCCGACGTGCAGCGTGACCCGGTCCGTGCCGGGGTGGGTGGTCACCTCCGGCAGCCGTCCGAGCAGCCCCGCGTACGCGCTGATCGTGTACGGCGGGGTGCCGCTGTACCAGTCGGTGAGCACGGTGTCGGCGAGCGGTCCGAGCACCGCGACGCGGGTGCCGGGGCGCAGCGGCAGCAGGCCGTCGTTGCGCAGCAGCACGACCGACTGGCGAGCGGCCTCGCGGGCGAGTTCCCGGTGGGCGAGGCTGTCGAGCGTGTGGGGCGGCACGTCGTCGTGGGGGTCCGGGTCCAGGTCGCCCAGGCGCGACCGGACGGACAGGATCCGCCGCACGGCCCGGTCCACGTGGGAGGGCTCGATGAGACCGCGGGCCAGCGCCTCGGTGAGGCGTTCCACCGTGGGGGCGCTGTCCTCGTCGTCCTCGGTGAAGCTGTCGATCCCGGCGCGCAGCGCGGCGGCGAACCCGGCCACGTGGTCGGGCAGGTACTCCTGCACTCCGGCGATGTTGCCGACCGCCCCGGCGTCGCCGACCACCATGATGTCGTCGTCGGCGTAGCCGCGCAGCTCGCCCTCGATGAGCGGGCTCAGGTGCGCCGGTACGCCGTCGACCAGGTTGTACGACGCCATCACCGCGACCGCCGCGCCCGCTGCCAGCGGGGCGCGGAACGCCGGCAGCTCGTACTCGTGCAGCACCCGGGGCGGCAGGTCGCTGGACGTGGTGGCCCGGTCGGTCTCGTTGTTGTAGCCGAGGAAGTGCTTGAGCGTCGGCGCGGTGCGCAGCCGGATCGGGTGGTCGCCCCGCAGCCCCATCGCGTACGCGGTGGCCAGCTTGCCGGTCAGCCACGGGTCCTCGGACCAGCCCTCCTCGTTGCGTCCCCACCGCGGGTCGCGCAGCGGGTTGACCACCGGCGCCCACACGTTGAGGCCGACCCGGACCGGGTCGGCGCGGTGCTTGACCCGTACCTCGTCGCCGACGGCGGCCCCGACCGCCCGGATCAGGTCCGGGTTCCAGCTCGCGGCCAGGCCGATCGCCTGCGGGAAGACGGTGGCGGTGCCGAGCCACGCGACGCCGTGCAGCGCCTCGGTGCCGGTGCGGAACGCGCGCAGGCCGAGCCGGGGCACCGGAGCCTGCCACTGGTGCAGCAGGCCGAGCTTCTCCGGCAGCGTGAGCCGGGCCAGCAGGTCGTCGAGACGGTGGGGGACGGGGTCGGTCATGGTGGGCGCCTCCGGTCGGCGTACGGGCCGCCGCCCAGCCGTCGAAGCGCTTCGACGACCGTGCCGGTGACGGGGCGGCGCGTACGCGAAAAAGGGTGGTGGTCGGTGTCGGCAGGGTCGGCCCGGAGCGGTGGTGAAGCGCTTCGACAACCGCCGAAAAACACGCCGCTTTCGCAGGTTGCCCGGTCCCGGAACGCGGCGCTACCGAGGTTGACACCTTCCGGCCGGTGCGGTCAAGGGGTCACCCGGCGGGCAGGCGTCCCGCCTCCACTGTGGCCAGCGCCGCGGTGGCCCCGCCCAGCGCGCCGGCCGCGGACCCGAGCGTGCTGGCCTCCAGCCGCACGCCGGGCGGGACCGGTGTACGGGCGGCGAGTTCGGCGTGGGCGGCCGGCAGCAGCCACGGCGCGAGCGCCGCCAGGTGCCCGCCGACCACCACCACGTCCGGGTCGAGCAGCCCGGCCAGCACCGACGCCGCCTGGCCGAGCAGCCGGCCGATCTCGGTGAGGCCGGTGCGTACCGGCTCGTCCCCGGCGCGGGCGAGCGCCTGGATCCGTTCGATCTCCGGCAGGTGATCGGTGACCGGGCCGGCGTCCGGCAGCAGCCGGCCGATCACCGCGTCCACGCCGAGCAGCGCGGTCAGGCAGCCGCGCCGCCCGCATGCGCAGGGCGGGCCGTCGGCGGCCAGTGGCAGGTGCCCGATGTCGCCGGCGAAGCCCCTGCTGCCGCGCAGCAGCCGCCCGCCGCTGATCAGGCCCGCGCCGATCACCGGGCCGCCGGTGAGGTGCACCAGGTCGGCCGTGCCGGCGTACGGGCCGTGCCGCTGCTCGGCCAGGACGGCGAGGTTGGCCTCGCTGTCGACGGTGAGGGGGAAGCCCGGATCACGCAGGGCGCGGCGCAACGCGGCGGCGAGCGGTACGCCACGCCAGCCGAGCGCCGGGGCGGCCGGCACGTCGCCGTCGGCGTCGACCAGCCCGGGCACGGCCACGGTGAGGCCGAGCACCGTGCGCTCGGCGCCGGTGACGCGGGTGACGGCGCGGCGGGTCAGCGCCGCCAGCGCCTTCACCGTCTCCTCGGCACCGGCGGTGGCGGCGGGGAACGCGCGCCGCCACGTGAGCACCGGGTCGCCGCCCAGCCCGGCGGCCACCGCGACCAGCTCGTCCGCGCCGACGCGCAGCCCGAGCCCGACGTAGCGGGCGCCGTCGAGGACGAGCATGGTGGCGGGGCGGCCCACCCGGTTCTCGGTCAGCCCGGTCTCGCGCAGCAGCCCGTGTTCGATCAGCTCGGCGACCAGGCTGGAGACGGTGGCCTTGTTCAGTCCGGTGCGTGCGGCGACGTCGGCCCGGGAGCAGGGGGCGTGGCGGCGGACGTGCCGGAGCACCGCGGCCCGGTTCGTCACCCGCACGTCGCCGAGGTCGGCCGTCGGCCGGTCGATGCTGATCACGTACTGCCCGCCTCCTGCGCCCGGCCCTGGGTTCGGCTAAAGCTTAAACTAAATAGGCGCGATCCCGGCCGGGGAACCACGGCACGAACGGCGTCACCGGGACCGGCTCGCCGTCGAGCACCACCCGGCGCGGCGGGTCCGTGCCGACCACGCTGACCTGCCGTACGTCCAGCGGCCCGTCGACGCGTACGCGCAGCGTGTCGCCGTCGCGCACGGCGGTGACCGTGGTGTCGCCGTCGGGGTCGCGCACCACGCTCACGCCGTCGACGCCGCCCCAGGCCACCACCGTGACGTCCCGGAACGGGCCGGTTCCGACCGTCGTCGCGGGCGCCACAGTGGGGATCAGCGCGCCGTGCCGCACGTACAGCGGCAGCCGGTCCAGCGGCACGCTCACCCGCAGGTGCCGTCCGCCGGTGTGCCGCTGCCCGGTGTACGCGTCCAGCCAGTCGTCGCCGGTCGGCAGGTAGACGGTGCGCTCGCCGGACCTGTCGAGCACCGGCGCCACCAGCAGGTCCGGGCCGAGGCGGTACTGGAGGTCGGCGGTCCAGGCGGCCGGGTCCTCCGGGGTGTCGACGAGCAGCGCGCGCATCATCGGGCTGCCGGTGCGGGCGCTGTCCACTGCCGCCGACCAGAGGTACGGCAGCAGCCGGTAGCGCAGCCGCAGCGCGTCCACCGCGTGCCGTTGCGCCTCGGGCGGGAACTCCCACGGCAGCCGGCTGGTGGTGCCGTGCAGCCGTACCAGTGGTGAGAGCGCGCCGAACTGGGTCCAGCGCACGTACAGGTCCGGTTCGGGGGTGCCGTGGAAGCCGCCGGTGTCGTGGCTCCAGAACGGCACGCCGGACAGCCCGTGGGACAGACCACCGCGCAGCGTGCTGGCCATGCCGGGCCAGGTGGCGTTGACGTCGCCGCTCCACTGGGCGCTGTGCCGCTGGCCGCCCAGGTACGACGAGCGCGCCCACACGGTGCGGTGCCCGGCCACCTCCTCGGTGACGTCGGCGACCGCGTCGTTGAACAGCAGCGCGTACACGTTGTGCAGCTCGACGCCGGTCATGCCGTTGTGGGCGACGGCGTCGGCGGGCACGCCCTCGGCGAAGTCGGTCTTGAACACGGCGACGCCCTGGGCGAGCAGCGGGCGCAGCAGGTCCTGGAACCAGCTCACCGCGGCCGGGTTGGTGAGGTCCACGATCGCGCAGACCGGGTAGCTGCCGTGCCACGTGTCGGCGACGTACGTGCTTCCGTCCGGGCGGCGCAGGAAGTAGCCGGCGGCCTCGGCCTCGGCGTAGAGCGGGCTGCCGGTCATCAGGTACGGGTTCATCCACAGGCACACCCGGAAACCCTGCTCGGTGAGGTCCTTGAGCATGCCGTCCGGGTCGGGGAAGGCGTCGGTGTCCCAGCGCAGGTCCGACCAGTGTCCGGCGACCTGCCAGTAGCAGTCCAGGTGCAGCACGTCGCAGGGGATGTCGTCCGCGCGGATGCGCCGGGCCCGTTCCAGTACGCGCTGCTGGCTGTCCGGGAAGAAGCCGGAGGAGATCCACGCGCCGAACGCCCATCGCGGCGGCAGGTACGGCCGGCCGGTCAGCGTGTCGAGCCGGTCGAGCACCTGCGCCGGGGTGGGTCCGGCGAGCACGTAGTAGTCGAGCAGGTCGTCCGGGACGAGGATCTGCACGCTGCTGTGCGTGCTGGCGCACATGTCGAACTGCACCGGCAGCCCGCTGTCGACGAGTACGCCGTAGCCGCGGTCGGACAGGTAGAACGGCACGTTCTTGTGCGACCGGTCGGACTCGCCGCCGAAGGCGTCGAAGTTCCACATCAGCGGCCGCTGGCCGCGCTTGTCCAGTGGGGTGAACTTCTCGCCGAAGCCGACGAACCGCTCGTCGCCCGGCGCGACGAAGCTCTCGTGCCAGGCCACCGGCTCCCCGTCGACAGTGGAGCGGCCCAGCGGCAGCGTGCGGCGGCGGCCGCTGATGTCGCGGGTGCCGGCGTCGGAGGCCAGCAGCAGCTGTCCGTCCGGAGTGTGGAACCGCAGCCCCCACGGGTCCAGGCTCAGCTCGGCGACCATGCCACCGGCCGCCACCCGGACCTGCCCGTCGGCGACGGTCACGGTGGCCGGGTGGGGCTGCGGGTGGACCAGTGTCAGCGCCGGTGCGGACCGGCTGCGTACCGAGGGGTCGTCGGCGAGGCGTACCCGGATGATCCCGTCCCCGGCGGCCTCGACGCGCGTGACCAGCGTGCGGCCGGACGCGCAGGTCGCGGTGAGCGTGACCCCGTGCGCGTCGGTCGCGGCGACCTCGGCCTGCAGCACGTCGTCGGCGCCCTCCTCGCCGGGGGCGCGGACCGGCAGGTCGGGCGGGTCGGCCACGAAGGTCTCGTACGGGACCAGCGGCGGGCGGTACGGCATGGGCGTCTCCTCGCGGCGTCCACGGGCGGTCCCGCCAGTTTCTTTGGAAGCCCAACTAACTGTCAATGATCGACGCCATTGACTTTCCGTCTCACCTGTTCCTATTTTGGCCGGGATGACAACTAAAGTGCCGTGGAGCGACGGGCGGCTCTGCTACGGCGGCGACTGGAACCCGGAACAGTGGCCGCCGGAGGTGTGGCGCGAGGACGTCGCCCTGATGCGCGCCGCCGGGGTCGACCTGGTCACCGTCGGCGTGTTCGCCTGGTCCCGGCTGGAACCCGAACCCGGCCGCCACACGTTCGACTGGCTCGACCGCGTCCTGGACCTGCTGCACGCGAACGGCATCCGGGCCGCCCTGGCCACCCCCACCGCGTCGCCGCCGCCGTGGTTCTCGCTGCGGCACCCGGACGCGCTGCCGGTCACCGCCGACGGCGTCCGCCTGACCCACGGCAGCCGCGACACCTACTGCGCCGCCGCGCCCGCGTACCGCGACGCCGCCCGCAGCATCGCCGAGGTGCTGGCCGCCCGGTACGCGCACCACCCGGCGCTCGCGCTGTGGCACGTGCACAACGAGTACGGCACCACCTGCCACTGCCCGCACACCGAGGCGGCGTTCCGCCGCTGGCTCACCGGCCGGTACGGCGACCTCGACGCGCTCAACGACGCCTGGGTGACCAGCTTCTGGAGCCAGCACTACTCCGACTGGGCGCAGGTCGGCACGCCCCACGCCACGCAATATCTCGCGAACCCCGGCCAGCTGCTCGACTTCCGCCGCTTCTGGTCCGACACGCTGCTGTCCGCGTACACCGAGCAGCGTGACCTGCTGCGGGCGGCGAACCCGGCGGTGCCGGTCACCACCAACTACGTGCTCGGCGACTGGGTGCCGGTGGACCACGCCCGCTGGGCGCGCGAGGTGGACGTGGTCGCGATCGACCACTACCCGTCCGCGGTCGGCGCGGGCGCGCAGGAGCAGACCGCGTTCGCCGCCGACGTGGCCCGCGGTTGGGCCCGCCACGGCGCCGGGCGGCCGGCGCCGTGGCTGCTGGCCGAGAGCGCGCCCAACCAGATCCACACCGCCGGGCGGATGCACACCAAGGAACCCGGCCGGATGACCCGGCACAGCCTCGCCCACGTGGCACGCGGCTCGGCCGGGGTGATGTTCTTCCAGTGGCGCGCCCCAGCCGGCGGCGCGGAACGGTTCCACTCCGCGGTGGTGTCGCACGCCGGGGCGGACACCCGCGTGTTCCGCGAGGCCACCGACCTGGGCGCCGCGCTGGGCCGGCTCGCCGGGACCGCGCCGGGCCGCGTCGAGGCGGGCGTGGCCATCGCGTACGACGCGGCGAGCGGCTGGGCGCTGCGGCACCCGGGGATGCCCCGCGCCGGACTCGACCACCCCGGCGAGGCGGCTGCCGCGCACCGGGCGCTGTGGCACGCGGGCGTCACCGCCGACGTGGTGCCGCCCGGCGCCCCGCTCGACGGTTGCCGGCTGCTCGTTCTCCCGGCCCTCTACCTGGCCTCGGACGCCACAGTCGACTGGGTACGCCGGCACGTCCACGCCGGTGGGCACCTGCTGGTGACCTGGCTCAGCGGTGTCGCCGACGAGCACGCCCGGATACGCCTCGGCGGCTACCCGGGCGCGTACCGGGACCTGCTCGGCGTACGGGTGGAGGAGTTCCACCCGCTCGCCGACGACGAACACGTGCCGCTGACCGGCGGCGGGACCGGCCGGATCTGGTCCGAGACGGTGCACCCGGCCGGCGCGGAGACGATCAGCGCGTACGCCGGGGGAGTGCTTGACGGCCGTCCCGCGATCACCCGGCAGCGGATCGGTGACGCGTACGCCTGGTACGTCTCCACCCGCCCCGACGACGACACCTATCGGCGGTTGCTCACCGAGGCAGCAGGGCTCGCCGGTGTGACCCCGACCTGTCCCGGAGCGCCCGAGGGTGTCGAGGCGGTACGCCGCCACGACGGCCTGCTCTACCTGCTCAACCACACCGACCGGCCGCAGCGGGTGCCGGTCACCGGGCTCGACCTGCTGACCGGCGTGACGGCCGACGGCTCGTTGACGGTGCCGCCGGGTGGTGTTGCGGTCGTGCGCGAGGAGCCGTCGTGACGCCGCCCCGGCGGTATGCGTTCGTGACGGACGGCGTGGGTGCGCGTACCCCGGTCAGGGGGTGGCGACGGCGGCGCGGGAGCGGTCCGCGGCGATCCGCACCGCGAGCGCGGCAAGCACCGTGCCCATCACCCACCGCTGCAGGCGCGCCCAGCCCGGCCGCCGGGTGAGGAACGCCGACACAGAACCGGCGCTCAGCACGATCAGCGCGTTCACGGTGAGCGCCACGACGATCTGGGTCAGGCCCAGCAGCAGGCTCTGCACCGCCACGTGCCCGCGCGCCGGGTCGACGAACTGCGGCAGCAGCGACACGTACAGGATGGCGATCTTCGGGTTGAGCAGGTTGGTGACCAGGCCCATCGTGAACAGGCGCCGGGGCCGGTCCGGCGGCAGCGGCGTCGGGGTGAACGCCGACGTGCCGCCCGGGCGCAGCGTGCGCCAGGCCAGCCACAGCAGGTACGCCGCGCCGGCCAGCTTCACCGCCGTGTACAGCGGCGGGACCAGCACGAACACGGTGGCGATGCCGGCCACCGCGGCGGCCAGGTAGACCAGGAACCCGGCTGCCACGCCGAGCAGCGACACCAGTCCGGCCCGCCGCCCCTGGGTCACCGACCGGGACACCAGGTAGACCATGTTCGGCCCGGGCGTGAGCACCAGACCGAGCGCCACCAGGGCGATCCCCATCACCGCGCCGACTGTAACCATGTCGCCTCCCCGTTGCCGACCGTGAACCGGACCCTACGCCCACCCGCCGACACCCACCGCCCCGCCGCGCCCTCACTCCTGCTCCCACTCCGGCGATCATGAGGTTGACGGCGACAAATCGGTCACCGACGGCCGCCAACTTCATGATCGCCGGAGTCGGGGGGTCAGCGCGGGGCGGGGGCGGTGGGGATACTTGTCGCATGTCGATCGTGCTGTCCGCGCCGGCGACCGCGACCGCGCCCGGTCTGCTGCTGCGACCGTGGCGCGACGGTGACGCCGACGCGCTGATCGAGGCGTACCGGGATCCGGTGCTGCGTGCCTGGACCAGACATCCGGTGACCGGACCGGCGCAGGCGCGGGTGTTCCTGCGCCGCAGCCACCAGGGCTGGGCCGCCGGTCACCGGTTCATGTTCGCGGTGCTGGAGGAGGAACGGGTGGCGGCCTGTGTGGTGCTCAAGGACGTCCGCCCGGGCCGCCCGGCCGCCGAGGTCGGCTACTGGACGGCCGCGCCGGCACGGGGCCGGGGCGTCGCGCCACGCGCGGTGGAGGCGGTCACCGGATGGGCGTTCGCCCGGTTCGCCGCCACCGGGCTGACCCACCTGGAGCTGCTGCACCAGGTCGACAACCCGGCGTCCTGCCGCGTGGCGGAAAAGAGCGGGTACGCGTTCGCCGAGGTCCTGCCGGCCCGCGCGCCGTTTCCCCGCGACGGCCACCGCCACGTCCGCCACCTGCCCTGACGCCGGGTCCGGCCCGCCGCTGCTCTCATGAGCCGAGCAGGCGCAGCAGCACCGCCCAGCTCCCGACCAGGCAGGCCGTCGCCACAACGAGGTCGATGAGCCAGTCGCGCACGCCGGCACCCCCTCACCCCGGGGGCACGCTACGCGGCGGTCCGCGCGGGAACAGCCCGGCCCCGCGCGACGCTGACTCTTGTCGGACGGCGGCGGCTACCGTGGGTACGGGAGGTGACGGCGGTGACGACAGCCTGGGAGGCCGCGGTCGAGGCGCAGATCCGCTCGGCCCAGGAACGCGGCGAGTTCGACAACCTGCCGGGCGCCGGCAAGCCCATCCCGGGGCGTGACACGCCCTACGACGAGGGCTGGTGGATCCGCAGCTTCATGGAGCGCGAGCAGATCCCGTCCGACCTGCTGCTGCCCACGCCGCTGCAGCTGCGCCGCCGCATCGAACAGCTTCCGGCCGAGCTGCGCGACCTGCCCACCGAGGACGCCGTCCGCTCGTACGTGGCGACGCTCAACACCGAGGTGGTCGCCTGGCTGCGTACCCCGACCGGGCCACGTGTGGTGGTACGCCCGGTGAACGTCGAGGAGGCGGTGCGCGGCTGGCGCGCCGACCGGGAACGCGCCGCGCCGGTCGTCACGACGCCGGAGCCACCCCGTGCCGCGTCGGCCCGCCCGCGCCGCCGTTGGCGCTGGTGGCGCCGCTGAGCGTTCAGGGGCGCGCCGCCTGCCAGGTCCACGAGGTACGCCGTGGCCGGTCGCCGAGCGGCGCGCGGCCGGTCAGCCACAGCAGCACCGGCGCCGGCCTGCCGTCGGGCGCATCCGGGAACAACCGGCTCACCACCCGGGCGCACAGCTCGGCGGGTGGCGACCAGTCCAGGCCGAGCCCTCGGGTCAGGTCGTAGGTGTGCAGCAGCATCTCGGCCACGCCCATCGCGGCGAAGCCGCCCGGATCGCAGGGGCCGAAGTGCCACGCCCGGTCGTCCGGGCTCGCGGCGTCGACAGTGGCGGCCAGGATCCCGGCCGCGGCCGCCACGACGGTGAGCACCTCGGCGGGCGCGGCGTCCGCGCGTACCCGCAGGTCGTACGGGAGGTAGCCGCCGTCGGGCCGGCCGGACACCTGACCGGCGTACGCGATCAGGTCGTGCGCGATGTGCGCGGCGGTGGTCCAGCAGGACCAGTCCAGGTCTCCCGCGCGTACCGTCCAGTCCCGGCCGGCGGCGGGCCGCAGCACGGCGGTCGTCGCCGCGGCGGCGGCGCGGAGGTCCGCGCCGTTCACAATCGCCGCACGCGCAGCACACAGGTGAGCATCGGCAGCGTGAACTCGCCGTCGGCGGTCTCCGGCCGGCTCGCCAGGTACGCGCGGATACGGTCGAGCGCCGCCGCGCGCTCCCGCTCCGGCATGACCAGCATCCCGGCCCTGGTGGCGAGCGTCGCCACGAGCGAGTCGGCGGTCCGGCGCTGCCCGTGCGGGAACTCCGCCTGCTCGGGCGAGCCGAACCGGGCCCCGCCGGTCTTCGGCAGGTGCATGGTCGCCGTCGCGTCGCGCCAGCTCGCGGGCGTGTCCCGGGGGCCGATGGCGGCGCTGCCGCTGACCGCCGCGAGCCCGGCCACCCAGTCGACCCGGTCGTCCACGACGTTCCACAGTCCGGCCAGGACACCGCCGGGGAAGAGGACGCGGGCGATCTCCGGCCCGGCCACGGCCATGTCGAACCAGTGCATGGCGTTGCCGGCGACCACGGCGTCGACGGAGGCGTCCGGCAGCGGGATCGCCTCGGCGCTGCCGGACAGCGCCCGTACGCCAGGCAGGGTGCGGCGGAGTTCGGCGAGCATCGCCGGGTCCGGCTCCACGGCCGTGACGTCGTCGCTCACCTCGGCCAGCGTGGCGGTGAGCTTGCCGGTGCCCGCACCGAGGTCGAGCACCCGCGCGCCGGGTGCGAGTTCGAGCGCCCACCGCAGGGCGGCCCGCGCGTAGTCGGGACGGTGTTCGGCGTACGCGGTGGCCGCTGCGCCGAACGACGAGGAGTGCCGGCGTCGTGCGTCTTCGTCCATCGGGTCACCCTATCGACGGGCGCCTTCGGCTGCGGCCCTCACGGCGCCGTTCGGACAGCCACCAGCGCGAGAACGGGCGCACTACCATCTGCGCATGGACTCCAGCGGGACGTCTGTCGAGGCCATCTTTTTCGGCACCACGACCGTCTGGCTGTCCGACGGGACGTCCGGCATCCTGATCGACGGCTTCCTGAGCAGGCCCTCGCTGCTCCGCGTCGCGTTCGGTCGCGTCGCTCCCGACCTCGGGCGGATCACCAGTGCTCTCGCCCGGGCCGGGGTGACCCGTCTCGACGCGCTCTTCGTCGCCCACTCCCACTACGACCACGCCATGGATGCCCCCGAGGTCGTCAAGCATCTCGGGGGCAGGCTCTTCGGTTCCGAGTCGACCCTGAACGTGGGGCGTGGCGCGGGCCTCGCCGAGGAGTCGATGACGCGCATCGCGGACGGCGGCGAGCACACGGTCGGCGCGTTCACCGTGCGTGTGCTCGCCGCCGTCCACAGCCCCGGCAACAGGTTCCCGGGCACGATCGACGAACCGCTCGTCCCACCGGTCAGGGCGAGCAGCTACCGCGACGGCGGGTGCTTCTCCTTCCTCATCACCCATCCCGGCGGCTCGCTGCTGATCCATCCGAGCGCCAACTTCGTACCCGGCAAGTTCGACGGGCTCGACGTCGACGTCCTCTACCTCGCGACAGGCGCTCTGGGTGTTCAGCCGCGGCGGTTCCAGGACGACTACTGGCGGCACGTGGTGGAAGCGACGCGGCCCGGCCTCATCGTGCCGATCCACTAGGACAACTTCTTCGTGTCGCTGGACCGCAGGCTCCGCCCGCTGCCGCCCGTCTTCGACAGGTTCGCCGTGACGAAGGCGTTCCTCGACCGCAGGAGTGCGGAGGCCCGGATCCCCGTACGGTTCCCCGAGCCCTTCGAGGTGACCAGGCTGTTCGCGAGGTAGGCGTCAGCGGAACCGGTCGACGGTGACGGGAAGCATCCCCTGCTCGCGCATCCGAGTCGTCAGACCGTACAGAAGCACACCGACGGCCTCATCGCGGTCGCCGAGAAGGTCGCAGGTCACGTCCAGTCCCCAGGCGGCACCCGCGGCAACGCGGCGCAGATCCCAGCGGAAGGCGTCGCCGCGGACCTGTCGGCGCGCCGCTCCCAGGACACGCGTGCCGGGATCCGCCGGGTCGCCGGTGATCGGCATCTGCCACGCCTCGCCGAGTGCCGTGAGACCGTCCGGGCTCAACTCGCCGGCGAACAGGATCCGGTAGACGCGCGTCTCGCGGAACCCCGGCCGGGGTCCGGAGTCGCCCAGCCGCAAAGGGGAGGGCGGCTGAGCCGCAGGGGCGCCGAAGCACTCCCGCAGCGTGTCCTCGTCCGGCAGGTCCGCGCCGCAGAGATCTCGATAGAGCGCCGCCGCCGCGTCGCGGTCGACGGGCGTCACCCGCTCGCGTAACCCGGCGTCCGCACGTAGCCGCCGGCTGGTGGCCGACGCCTCGTGCCAACGCCCCTCGGACCGGATCCAACCACCGCTCACCAGGCCGGCGGAGGAGTAGTCCGCCGCGAGCAGGAACTCCTCGGCCAGCAGTCCTTCCGGCGCGCCGGCGGCGTCGTACAGCACGTAGTAGTGCAGTGCGGGAGGTGAGCCGGCCATCTGGCGCGCGGGGGATGTCGTCGTCACCCGTGGATTGTCGAGCAGGCCGGGAGCCGACAGTGTTCGGCTCGCCGAACACTGTCGGTGCCGCGACTATTATCGGATTACCGGTAACAGTAATCGACCTTCCTGGCCGGTCAAATAGGACGAATCGGCGCTACACCATAATGACAGTTATGTGCGGGCGGGTTCAGAGGGCCGCTGTCGGCGTACGATCACGCCACCGCAGCCGATCCCAGGGAGCAGGCGATGGTGTTCGACGCGACGCTGACCCGGATCAACGACGGCGTACAGATGCACCACCAGCACGGCCGACGGGAGGACGCCCGCGACCTGTTCGCCCGGATCTGGGACGAGATCGGCGGGGAACAGGGCGACCCCCTGCACGTCTGCGTCCTCGCCCACGCGATGGCCGACGTGCAGGACGACGCACGTCAGGAGCTTGTCTGGGACCGGCGGGCGCTCGCGGCGGCCGACCTGCTCACCGACGAGCGGGTCGCGCAGGCCGGGGTGCCGATGTCGGTCGCCGGGCTGTACCCGTCGCTGCATCTGAACCTGGCGGAGTGCCACCGCAAGCTCGGTGAACTCGACCAGGCGCGGGACCATCTCCGGCGGGCCCGGGACGGGATCGGGGCGCTCGGCGACGACGGCTACGGGAAGCTGATACGAGGCGGACTGGACCGGCTGTCGCAGGAACTGTCCGCCGGATAGACCGCAGACGAATGGCTAGCGGCCAGCGTTCGTCGACGGGGTGACCGCGGCGACGACCAGGTCGACGATCCCGTCGGCGTAGTCGTCGGTCAGCGGGCCGTTGCGCAGCAGCCAGCGGTGGTACAGCGGGCCGAACAGCAACTCCACCACCAGGTCCAGCGCCGCGTCGGGGCGGACCTGGCCGGCCTCGCGGGCGGCCTCCAGCCGGGCGCGGACCGCGTTCAACTGAGGGCGGAGCAGCCGGTCGCGCGCCTGGGCGGCCAGGTCCTCGTCGGCGAGCGTCTCGATGGTGATGGCACGGGTGGTGGCGGACAGCCGGGGATCGGCGAACTCGGCGACTGTGGCCCGGAGAACCGCACGCAGATCAGCCCGCAGGTCACCGGTGTCGGGCAGCGCGATCACCTCCGGCATGTCGTCGGCGAGCGCGTCCAGGATGACCGCGCCCTTGCCGCGCCACCAGCGGTAGATGGTCTGCTTGCCGACCCCGGCGCGGGCGGCGATCGCCTCGACGGTCAGGGCCGAATAGCCGGTCTCGGTCAGCAGCTCCAGGGCGGCGGCGAGGATCGCGCGGCGGGACTGCTCGTTGCGGCGGGTGGGCTGCGGAGTCACAGCGGCAGCCTACCGCGAGACGAGACGTATCGTCTTGACGGAGGTGGTCGTGCCATGCTCTGCTGGGCAAGCGAGACGGGACGTCTCGTCTCAGCAGAGATCAGGAGATCACTTGCCGCACATCGCCATGGTCAGCATCCCGTTCCACGGGCACGTCAACCCGAGCTTGGAGATCATCCGTACCCTGGTGCGGCGCGGCCACCGGGTCACGTACGCCAACGACCCCGCCTTCACCGAGGTCATCCGGTCAACCGGCGCGGAGCTGAAGCCGTACGCCTCGACGCTGCCCGCTGACGGCGGCGCCGGCATCGACGACCCGGTCGCGCAGCTCACGCTCTTCCTCGACGACGCGATCGCCATGCTGCCGCAGCTGCGGGCCGCCTACGCCGACGACCGGCCGGACCTGTTCCTCTACGACATCGCCGGCGCGCCGGCCCGGCTGCTCGGCGAGCAGTGGGGGATCCCGGCCGTCCAGCTGTCCTCGACGTTCGTGGCCTGGGACGGCTACGAGCAGGAGATGGCATCCGCTGTGGAGGCGATGCGGGCCGATCCGCGCGGCGCCGACTACTACCGGCGGTTCACCGCATGGCTGACCGCCGAGGGTTCCTCGGTCACCGACAGCATGGCGTTCCAGGGGCGGCCGCCCCGCAGCCTCGTCCTGCCGCCGGAGGCGCTCCAGCCGAACGCCGACCGCGTGGACCGGTCGGTCTACAGCTTCGTCGGCCCGGTGCTGGGCGACCGCGCCGAGCAGGGTTCCTGGGTACGACCGGAGCACGCCGGGAAGGTGCTGCTCGTCTCGCTCGGCTCCGCCTTCACCCGGCAGCCCGAGTTCTACCGCCGCTGCGTCGCCGCGTTCGGCGACCTGCCCGGCTGGCACACCGTCCTGCAGATCGGCGAGCACGTCGACCCGGCCGAACTCGGTCCCGTCCCGGACAGCGTCGAGGTCCACCGGTGGGTGCCGCAGCTGGCCGTACTGGAGCAGGCGGATGCCTTCGTCACCCACGCCGGCATGGGCGGCAGCAGCGAAGGTCTCTACTGCGGGACGCCGATGATCGCCGTACCGCAGGCGGCCGACCAGTTCGCGAACGCCGAGCAGTTGGCCGCGCTCGGCGTCGCCCGGGTCGTCGACTCGGGCACCGTCACCGCCGCGGAGCTGCGCGAGACGTTGCTCGCCCTCACGTCGGCCCCGGCCGTGGTGGCCCGCAGCGCCGAGCTGAAGCGGCAGGCCCGCGCCGCCGGTGGTGCCGACCGGGCCGCCGACCTGATCGAGGCCGAACTCGCCGTCGCGCTCGGCGGGTAGAGCCGTGGTCGCGGCGGCACCAGGGCCGCCGCGACCACGGCGCGGTCAGTCCTCCGCCAGCACCGTGAAGGTGAATGCGGTGCTCGTCGGACGGTTCAGCGGGATGTCGCACTTGACCCGGCGCAGCACCTCGGACCGGGTGAGGCCGAAGCGGTGGGCGATGAGCCGGTCCGGGCGCACCGGCACCGGGTCGTCGAACGTGACGTTCACCTGCACCGGCCACCCGTCGAGCGGTACGACCGGCGCGTCCAGGCGCCACGCTCCGGTCCAGTCGAGGGTGAAGTGGCAGCGCCGGGCGAACGCCGGGTCCAGCAGTGTGGCCGCCACCAGGTCGGGATCGTTGAGTTGGTGGCCGTGCAGATCGGTGGGATCGAACGAACTGACCGCCGCCCGCTCACGGACGGTGAGCTTGCTGGTCCGGCCGCAGGACACGCAGTGCACCAGCAGCCAGACGTCCAGCAGCTTGCCGTTGGCGTTGACGCGGAACCGGCCCCGGGCGGCGGTGGCCGTCTCCGCCCGGCAGATGACGCAGCGCAGCGACAGCAGCGGAAGGCGGGTCCGGCGTACGACCCAGGGCAGCACGATATGAGGTTGGGATGACATGGAGACCTGATCTCTGAAGACCTGACGCGAGGCCGATTACGCGCGGCCTCGGACGCTGTGGCCGGGCGCGCGAGGGCAGCCCGGGGAGCCGTCGCGCAGGCGACGGCTACAGGCGTGGGGAACGTGTCAGGGTCAGAGAGCAGGAGGGGTCACGTGGAATCGTCCTTCTTCGCTGCGACGGGAGTGCGGGAACCGTACGGGACGTGCGGAACCGCTCTCAACCCGTTTTCCGGCACCGCTGCGTCACGCATCACTTCACTGACTAAAAGTTTGCAGTCCCTGCAAGATCGCTCGTAGGGTCGTGGCGTGACCACGGATCAGAGCCGCCCCGGCCTGCGCGACCGCAAGAAGCGGCAGACCCGCGCCGCCCTCAGCGCCGCCGCGCTGCGCCTGGTCGCCGAGCGCGGCCTGGACCAGGTGACGGTGGAGGAGATCAGCGAGGCCGCCGACGTGTCGGCCCGCACCTTCTTCAACTACTTCCCCAGCAAGGACGAGGCGCTGCTCGGCGACCAGCCGACCGACCGCGGGGTGCTGGCCGCCCACATCGTCGCCGCGCCGCCGGAGGTGTCCGCGTTCGACGCGCTGCGGCTGGCCTTCGGCGACGTCGTCGAAGCCGTCGAGGCCGACCGGGAGGTGTGGCTGCTGCGGCTGCGGGTCATCGCGGCAAACCCGTCGCTTCTTCCGCGTCTGATCAGCGGCAACGCCGAGACCGAACAGGTGATCGTCGCGGCGGTGGCCGCCCGGCTGGGCCTCGACCCGTGCCACGGCCACCCGACGCTCGTCACCACTGTCGCCGGCGCGGTCTTCCGCACGGCCCTGATGCAGTGGGTCGAGCGACCCGACACGACGACGCTGCGCGAGCTGACCGCCGAGGCGTTCGCCGCCGTCGCCGCCGGCCTGCCCGATCCGTCCTGACCCCTCCCATCCGTACCGGCCGCGGCCGCCCGCCCGCGCACACGACAAGGAGTTCGATGACCACCGCCACTGTTCCGCCCGCCGAGACGGGTACGCGGATGTCACGCCGGGAGATCCTCCAGGCGTTGTCCGGCCTGATGGTCGGCATGTTCGTGGCGATCCTCGCCTCGACGGTGGTGGCGAACGCGCTGCCCCGGATCATCGCCGACCTCAACGGCAGCCAGACCGTCTACACCTGGATCGTCACCAGCGAGCTGCTGGCGATGACCGCGACGGTCCCGCTGTGGGGCAAGATGGCCGACCTCTACAGCAAGAAACTGCTGATCCAGTCGTCCCTCGGCCTGTTCGTGGTCGGCTCGCTGGTCGCCGGATTCACCCCGAACGTCGAGGTGCTGCTGCTCAGCCGGGTCATCCAGGGCATCGGCGCAGGCGGCATGACCGCGCTCGCCACGATCGTCATGGCGGCCATGATCCCGCCGCGTGAGCTGGGCCGGTACGCCGGCATCTTCGGCGCGGTCTTCGGTGTCGGCACCATCGCCGGCCCGCTGATCGGCGGCGTCCTGGTCGACACGTCCTGGCTCGGCTGGCGCTGGTGCTTCCTGATCGGTGTGCCGTTCAGCCTGCTGTCCATCGCGCTGCTGCAGAAGACGCTGCACCTTCCGGTGGTCCGCCGCAGGGTCCGCATCGACTGGCTCGGCGCCCTGCTGATCACCTCCGGTGTGTCCACGCTGCTGATCTGGTCGTCGCTGGCCGGGAACAAGTTCGACTGGGCCTCGGGCTGGACCGCGCTGCTGGTCGGCGGCGGGCTGGCGCTACTCGCGCTCGCCGTGTTCGTCGAGTCCCGCACCGACGAACCGATCATCCCGCTCGGCATCTTCCGCAACCGCACAGTAAGCCTCACCACGGTGGCCAGCATCCTGGTCGGCGTGGCGATGTTCGGCGGCACGGTGTTCCTGTCGCAGTACTTCCAGACCTCGCTCGGCAAGTCGCCGACGGTGGCCGGCCTGATGAGCCTGCCGATGGTCCTCGGCCTGCTGGTCTCCTCGACCGTGGCGGGTCAGCTGATCACCAAGTACGGCCGGTGGAAGATGTTCCTGGTCGCCGGCGCCGCGGTGATGACGGTCGGCATGCTGCTGCTGAGCACCATCGACGCGAACACGAGCGTGCCGATGCTCTCGGTGTACATGGCGGTGCTGGGCGTCGGCGTCGGCATGCTGCTGCAGAACCTGGTGCTGGCCGCGCAGAACGATGTGCCGGCCGCCGAGCTGGGCGCGGCGACCTCGGTGCTGACGTTCTTCCGCAGCATGGGCGGCGCGGTCGGGGTCAGCGCGCTCGGCGCCGTCCTGGCCAACCGGGTCACGTCGCTGACCACGGAGAAGCTCGGCCCGCTGGCCACCAGCGGCGGCTCGGCCGAGGTGCCGGACCTGTCGGCCCTGCCGGAGCCGGTGTTGCGGATCGTGCAGGAGGTCTACGGCACCGCGACGTCGGAGATGTTCCTCATCGGCGCGCCGTTCGCGCTGCTCGCCCTGGTCGTCGTGCTGTTCATCAAGGAGAAGCCGCTGAACACGCTCAGCGGTGACGAGCGCCGGGCCCGTGAGGAGGCGGCGGCCGCCGGGATGCACTGATCCCGCACGGTCGAGCGTGGGGCCGCCCCCGGGAGTCACCGGGGGCGGCCCCTTGTGCGATACCGGTCAGCGTTCCGTACGGTCGTTGATCTCGGTGCCGGACTCGCCGGGCATCGCGCCGATCGACTCTTCGGCGGCCCGGCCGCCGGTGCTCTCGTCGCCCTGCTTCAGCGAACTGCGGGGCAGCCCGGCCAGGTGAGCCGGGTCCTCGATCGGCTGGGGCGGCCACTGGTCCTGCGTACCGTCGGTCACCCCGGCGCGGCGCAGCGCCTCGACCAGTTGGTCCGGCGACAGGCGGTCGACCTCCTGTATCCCGGCCCCGCGCGCAATCGCCTGCAGTGTCTTCAGGTCTTCGCTCACGAATGTCTCGGCCATGCCCGAGCCTTCCCGCCCCTCAAGACAAGGAAACCGGCGGGCCTGCCACCGCCGGGTCGATCATGAAGTTGTACCGGACAAACCGGGCGCCGGACACCGTCAACCTCATGATCGACGCGAAATGGGAGGTTCGGTCAGCGGCGGGCGGGTTTGCGGTCGGGGCGCGGGCGGTCCCGGTCCGGGTCGATCCCCACCTGGACGGCGAACGCCGGGTCCACGGCCAGCAGGGGGCGGGGGCCGAACAGCGCCATTCCGGTGAGCAGCGTGTCGGTGTCGCGGCCCTGCCAGACCGGGCGGCGCTCGGGGTCGAGGTCGGCGTGCTCGCGGCGCAGCCGCCGCAGCAGGCGCCGAGCGGCGGACCCGGTCTCCGGCACCTCGGTCAGCCACCAGCCGCCGAGCGCGGTGGCCAGGCAGCAGAGCAGCAGCCCGGCGACCGAGGCGGGACCACCGGCGGAGCGCCCCTCGACGGCGCTGTCCACGAGCCGGGTCAGCCCGACCACGGCGACCGCGAACAGCGGCACCGTGCCCAGCGCGATCCGCCGTCGCTGCGCGCGGGTGAGCAGCCAGCCGTCGCGGACCAGCCGCCCGACCGTACGGCGCAGCGCCCGGCCCACCTCCGGGTCGGCGAGCACCGCGGCCCAGGTCTGCGGGCGGCGCAGCGCGCTGTGCAGGGCGCGCACCAGCGCGGGCGAACCGGCCGGGGGACGCCCCTGCGCGTGCAGGGTGGCCAGCTCGCCGATCTCGACGCCACCGGCGCGGCGCAGCGCGGCCACCCCGAGCTGGCAGGCCAGCAGCGCCCGGTCGGTCAGGTACGCCAGCTCGACCCGGTCGGGCGTCGCGCCCCGGGTACGGCGGCCGGTCAGTTCGCGTACCGCGATCGCGATCGCGACGGCCACGGCGACCGCGCCGAGGTAGTCGAGGAGGAAGATCGACCCGCTGACTCCCCAGAGCATGGCGGCAAGTATGTCAGGAGCCGTGCCGTACCTCGGAGTCCCAGATCTGCGACCACTGGCGGCGCAGCCCTCGGGCGACGAAGATCGGCTCGCCGTTCTCGTCGTTGTCGACGTCGACCCGCTGGTCGACCCGGCCGGCCTCGGTGACCTCGGTGAACCAGGCGCGCAACCGGTCCGGGCGGGACCAGCCGACGACGATCACCACGTCGGCGTCGTCGGGCGGCCGGCCGAACGTGGCCATGCTGTTGTGCCCCGAGTACGCGCGGGGCAGTCCCCGCTGCGGCCCGTACCGAGCCAGCGCGCCGGCCTCGCCGTAGTTGCCGGTCAGCACCACCGCCCGGTCCCGCTCGGGCGGGGGCAGGGCGCGGTGCACGGCGGCGACCGAGTCGGCGAACTCGGGCCAGCCGATGGTCTCGCCCGCGTCGTAGTTCGCCGCGACCACGAACCCGGGCAGCCGGTCGGCGGGCAGCGTGGGCAGCAGCAGCACCGCGCTGCTCGCGGCCATCAGCACGGCGGCGGTGACCAGCAGCGCCTGCCGGATCCGGGGCGCGCCCCGCCGCGCCCATTCGACGGCCGGCACCACCCCGGCGGCGGTGAGCACCAGCAGCAGCGGCGCGTCATAGTAGCCCTTGCCGCCGGCCACCAGCACGATCGTGACCACCACCAGCCAGGCCCAGGCAAGCGACCGGTACGCCGCCCAGGACGGCCGGCGCAGCAGCGCGGCCAGCCCGGCCACCCACACCGGAACCGCGAACGGGCTGATGATCAGGAACTGGAGCACCAGCGCGTCGATCCGGCCGCTGTAGGAGCTGTCGCCGTCGGCGATCGACGCGGCGACGTCGAGCTGCGGGAAGCCGTGCGCGGCCTGCCACGCCACGTACGGCACGGCGAGCAGCACGGCGACGCCCGTGCCGGCGAGCACCCACCGGTCGCGCAGCAGCCGGCGCGGCCCGGCGATCAGCAGACCGGCGACCAGGCCGACGCCGAGCAGGGCGGGCAGCGGCTTGTTGAGCAGGCCGACGCCGAGCGCGAGCCCGGCGCCGAGCGCCCACCGGCTGTCGCCGGTGCGCAGCATCCGCACCACGCACAGCGCCGCGGCCAGCCACACCAGCAGGTCGACGCTCGTGGTGCTGAGCAGGTGGCCGCCGGCCAGCACGATGCCTGAGGCGGCGGCGAGCACCGCCGCGGCGCTCTGGGTGACGCGGTCGGCGCCGAACTGCCGGGCGATGGCGGCGACCAGCACCACCGCCGCGCCGCCGATGAACGCCGACGGGGTACGCAGCACGACCAGGTTGCCCGGCGCAATCGTGTCGGCCAGCCGGGCCAGCGCCGGCACGAGAGGCCCCTGGTCGACGTAGCCCCAGTCGAGGTGCCGGCCGCACAGCAGGAAGTACAGCTCGTCGCGGTGGTAGCCGTAGCGGCCGGCGAGCGACAGCAGCACGACGGTGAGGACCGCGCCCACCACCATGGGCGCTGCGGTACGCGGACCGGCGGGCGGCGGGCCACCGGGCGCGGCGGCCTGGCTCCGATCGACGTCGGCGACTGATTCGGCCACCTGCCCATGATGGACCGCACCGGTGGGCCGTCGATGCCCCGTGACCCTCGGCCGGGTGGACGGAAACCGGTGGCCGGACGGCCGGGGCGACGGTTAGCGTGCCCGGCGATGAGGATTCGTGACTACGCCGACGCCGACTGGGACCAGGTCTGGCCGATCTTCGCCGACGTCGTGACCGCCGCCGACACGTTCGCGTACGACCCGGAATGGTCGCCGGAGACGGCGCGCGAGGTGTGGGTGGAGCGGCCGCCGGGGCGTACCTCGGTCGCGGTGGACCACGACGGCGCGGTGCGCGGCACCGCGAAGACGGGCCCGAACCGGCCCGGGCCGGGCTCGCACGTGGCGACCGCGAGCTTCATGGTGGCGGCGCACGCGCGCGGCCGGGGCGTGGGCCGTGCGCTGTGCGAGGACGCGTTGGACTGGGCGCGGCGGCAGGGCTTCGCCGCGATGCAGTTCAACGCCGTGGTGGAGACCAACACGGCGGCGGTGGAGCTGTACCGGCGGCTGGGCTTCACGGTGATCGGCACCGTGCCGGAGTCGTTCGCCCACCCGACGCTGGGCCGGGTCGGGCTGCACGTCATGCACCGGCGGCTGTGACATCGGCGGCCGGAAAACGCCTGGCCGGACCGGGTGGGTTGCTGACAGGCTGCCCGCCATGACCGCTCATGCCCTCGCCGGGGCGCTCGCCGACGAGCGCCGCCGGACCGTGTTCGCCGCGATCGTGCTCGGCGCCCGGGACCTGTCTGCCGTGGTGGCCCGCACCGGGCTGCCGGCCCGCGATGCCGCGGTGGCCGTACGCCGTCTCACCGACACCGGTGTGCTCGCCGACGACGGGGGCGGGCTGCGGGTCGACGCCGAGCGGCTGCGCGAGTTCGCCCGGGCCGGGGCGGCGTCGCCGGTAGCCCCGGCGGCGAACCCGCGCGAGATGATCCTGCGCACGTTCCTGCGCGACGGCGCGCTGACCCGGCTGCCCGCGCAGCGCGGACGCCGCCGCGTGCTGCTGGAGCACATCACCGAACGCACCTTCGAGCCGGGACGTCGTTATCCGGAGCGGGAGGTGGACGACGCGCTGCGCCGGTGGTGCGAGGGCGGCGAGGCCGACCACGTGACGCTGCGCCGCTACCTGATCGACGACATGCTGCTCACCCGCGAGCAGGGCGTCTACTGGCGGACCGGCCCGTGACCGGCTGGAGCACGCACGTCGCGCGTCCGGACGAGCCGGACGCGGCGCTGATGCTGCGCGAGTACATGGCGGAGATGGTGCGCCGCTGGTACGGGCGCCCGGAGCGGCCCGGTGAGGTGGACGCCGCGCTGGCCGAGGACCCGAGCGACGACCTGGTCGCGCCGAGCGGGCTGCTGGTGCTGGCCCGCCGCGACGGTCGCCTCGCCGGGTGCGCCGGGCTGCGATGGCAGCCGGACTGGGCCGAGCTGACCCGGGTGTACGTGCGCCCGGAGCACCGTGGCGCCGGTGGTGGAGCGGCGCTGCTCGCCGCGATCGAGGCGTACGCCGTCGGTGGCGGGGCGACGCGGATCCGGCTGGACACCCGCTCCGACCTGGTCGAGGCGCGGGCCCTGTACGCCCGGCACGGCTACCGGGAGATCCCCGCCTTCACCAGCGGCCCGTACGCGCAGCACTGGTTCGAGAAGTCACTGCCGGCGCGAGTTGACGACGCGGCGCGGGCGCGTTAAAACAGAACCAGGAACTTGAGTCACCAAGACTCAACTTGAGACCTTGGGCCAGGAGAACCGAGGAGGCAAGAGCCATGTTGATGCGTACCGACCCGTTCCGCGAGATCGACCGGATCGCCGAGCAGTTCTTCGGCACCGCCGCCCGGCCCGCCGTGATGCACCTGGACGCCTACCGCGACGGTGACCACTTCTACGCGGCGTTCGACCTGCCCGGCGTCGACCCGGACAGCATCGACTGCACCGTCGAGCGCAACGTGCTGACCGTCCGCGCCGAGCGCCGTCGCCCCAGCGGCGAGAACGTCGAACTGGTCGCCGCCGAGCGTCCGATGGGCACGTTCACCCGGCAGCTGTTCCTGGGCGACACGCTCGACACCGACCGGCTGGAGGCCGGCTACGAGAACGGCGTGCTGACGCTGCGCATCCCGATCGCCGAGCGCGCCAAGCCGCGCCGGATCACCGTGGCCACGCCCGCCGAGGGCAACGGCCGCCGCCAGCTCACCACCGCCTGATCGTTCACGCCGACGCGGGGGAGGCCGGAGCGCCGGCCGACCCCGCGTTGTCGTACCAGCGCGCCTGATCGCCAAACCATCCGCGGGCTGAGAGCCTTTCTCACATGCTTCGCCCCGAGGTGCTGCCGCGCGCCCGCACCGCCGCCCTGCCCGCCGGCCCGGCCGACGTCACCGAGGCGTGGCTGCGCAACCGGCGGCTGTCCGAGCACACCCGTGACGCGTACCGCCGTGACGTCACCGGCTGGCTGAGCTGGTGCGCCGAGCGGGGGCTCGACCCGCTGCGGGCCACCTTCCTCGACGTCAACGCCTACGGCCGGGAGCTGGAGTCCACGCCGCGCGGGCGCGACGGCCGGACGCTCACGCCGGCCACCGTGGCGCGCCGGTTGTCCGCGTTGTCGAGCTGGTACGACTTCCTCGCCAAGCTGGGCGCGGTGACCGCCAACCCGGTGTCGGCGGCGGACCGGCCGCGGGTGGACCGGGACCACTCCGCCACCGTCGGCCTGACGCCGGAGGAGGTCGACGCGCTGATCGCCGCCGCCGAGACGGACACCGGCCCGACCGCCGCCCGCAACCGGGCCGCCGTCGCGCTCCTGGCCGACCTGGGGCTGCGGGTGGGGGAACTGGTCGCGCTGGAGGTGTCCGACCTGGGCACCGAGCGCGGTCACCGCAGCGTCCGCTTCGTCGGCAAGGGCGGCAAGGTACGCCGGCGCGCGCTCACCCCGGGCACCGCGTACGCCCTCGACGCCTACCTGACCGCGCGGGCCGAGGCGCAGGGCGTGACGGTGCCGGAGCTGACCGGTCCGCTGCTGGTCACCGCGACCGGCGGCCGGCTGGACCGGCATGCCGTGTTCCGGCTGGTGCGCCGCCTCGCGCAGCGCGCCGGGATAGCCGCCTGGGCGAAACTGTCGCCGCACTCGCTGCGCCACGCGTTCGCCACCACGGCCCGCTCGGAGGGAGTGCCGCTGGAGGACGTGCAGGACGCGATGGGGCACGCCGATCCGCGTACCACCCGCCGCTACGACCGGGACCGGCACAACCTGGACCGCGATCCGGCGTACGCGATCTGGGCGGCCCGCGCCCGCCGTCGCGGCTGAGCCGTCGCGCGGACCGGTCAGCCCTGCGGGCGGGGGCAGAGGCAGAACGGCTGCCCGATCGGGCGTACCGGCAGTCTGCCGCCGCCCCCTGACGTCTTCGGCCCGTCACGGGCGCGCGGCGCAACCGCCTGCGCGGCGCGTTCCGGTTGCCTACCGTCGACGGTGATGGGCAGGCAGCAGGAGTGGCACCACACGGCCCGGCAGCGCCGGCCGCTACGCGCGGGCGTGCTGATCGCCGGTCTCGGCGTGGGCACCTGCCTGATCGGGGTGGCCGGGCTGGCGGTGTGGAACGCGCAGGTGGTGCTCCAGTCCGACGGGCCGGTCCGGGAGACCGCCGACGGGTTCTTCCGCGACGTCGCCGCCGGGGACACCGACGCGGCGTACGAGCGGCTGTGCGCCGAGGCCCGGGGTAGGTGGAGCAAGGCCGGCTTCGGCAGTTGGGTGCGTACGCCGCCGCAGGTCAGCGGCTACGAGATCGTCGACGTGTCGGTGGCGACCCGCTCCGGCAAGCCGACCGGGACGGTGATCGTGCGGATCAACCGTGACGGTGGCGGCAGCGAGGAACGTGAGTTGCCGATCGTGTCGGAGGGCGGGTCGTGGCGGGTGTGCGGGGACCCGTTCTGAGGCTCAGGCGCGGGGGCCGAGGTCCCCGGAGCGGTAGTGCCGCCGGCACAGCACCTGGTAGCGCACGTCGGCGGTGTCCACGGTGTCGCCGATGACGACCTGGGCGCCCTCGCGGACCACCGCGCCCTGCACGACCCGGGCGTTGAGCAGCCCTTCCCGGCCGCACCAGCACAGCACCTCGACCTGGATCCGGGCCACCTCGTCGGCAAGTTCGAACAGCCGCTGCGCGGCCGGGAACAGGCAGGAGCGGAAGTCGGTGGCCAGCCCGAAGGCGTAGACGTCGACGTCGAACCGGTCGACCAGTTCGGCCATCTGCTCGACGTGTTCGAGGTTGTAGAACGACGCCTCGTCGCAGATCAGGTAGTCCACCCGTACCCCTTCGGCCCAGGCGTCGCGGACCAGGTCGCGCAGGTCCAGGTCGTCGGTGACCTCGACGGCCTCGTGGGCCAGGCCGATGCGGGTGGTGACCTGCGGGCCCAGCGAGCGGTCGATGCGGGTGGTGACCAGGCCGCGGCGGCCCTGGCGGGCGTGGTTGTGGTTCATCTGCAACGCCATGGTGGACTTGCCGCAGTCCATCGGCCCCCAGAAGAACTTCAGGGCGGCGGCGTGCAGCGGCCGGCCGTCGACGCCGCGGGCGGCGGCGCAGCCGGCGGCTCGGTCGTCGCCCGGCCCCGGCAGGGGACGGGCCAGGCAGGTCGGGGCGGCGTCGTCGGTCACGTCGGGGCAGCCTAGTCCATCGACGCCGCCGGATCCGGTCCGCGATGATCGACCCGTCAGAGCACCCGGGGCGGGGTGTTGCCGGCGGCGATGATGGCCCGGCGCATCGGCACGGCGGCGAGCAGCGCGAAGCCGACCACGAAGAAGATCAACAGTGACACCAGGCCCACCCGGTACGACGAGGTCAGCTGGAACACCAGGCCGAACGCCAGCGGGCCGAGCCAGCTGGTGCCCTTGTCGCTGATCTCGTAGAAGCCGTAGTACTCGCCTTCCTTGCCGGCCGGGATGAGCTGGCTGAACAGCGACCGGCTCAGCGCCTGGCTGCCGCCGAGGACCAGGCCGATGCAGCCGCCGAGGATCATGAACGGCACGGGCGCCTCGGCCGGCAGCCGGAACGCGGCGATGATCACACCGGTCCAGAGCACCAGCGACAGCAGCACCGTCTTCCAGGCGCCGATGCGCTTGGCGAGCGCGCCGAGGGCGAGCGCGCCGCCGAACGCGAGGAACTGCACCAGCAGGATGGTGACGATCAGCGTGCTCTGGTCCAGTCGCAGCTCCTCGGTGCCGTACTGGCTGGCCAGGGTGATGACGGTCTGGATGCCGTCGTTGAAGACCAGGAACGCGAGCAGGAAGAACAGCGTCAGCGGGTACGTCTTGAGTTCGCGCAGGGTGCGCCCGAGCTGCCGGAACCCGTCGGTGAGCACATTGCCGCCCGCCTGCAAGGCGGCGGCGGTGGGGTGCTCGCGCAGCCAGCGCAGCGGGACCAGGGTGAACGCCGCCCACCACACGCCGGCGGACACGATCGACCAGCGGGCCAGGTCCAGCGTGCGCTGGGCGTTGCCCTCCTCGCTGAGCATGGTGACGGCGACGAGGTTCAGCGCGAGCAGCAGACCGCCGCCGAGGTAGCCGATGGCCCAGCCGCGGCTGGAGATGCCGTCGCGCTCGTCCGGGCCGCCGAGTTGCGGCAGGAACGAGTTGTAGACGACCACGGCGGCGCCGAAGGAGATGTTCGCGACCAGGAACAGCGCGCCGCCGAGCAGGTAGCGCTCGCCGGTGACGAACGCGAACGCGATGGTCGCGCCGGCGCCGGTGAAGGCCGCCGCGGCGAGCAGCCGTTTCTTGTGCGCCGACCGGTCGGCGATCGCGCCGATCACCGGCAGCACGAACACGGTGAGGAAGACCGACAGCGAGATCAGGTACGGGTAGAACGAGCCGGCGGCGACCTTGACGCCCAGCGGGTACACCGCGCCGTCGCAGCTGTCCGCGCCCAGTTCGCAGCCGGCGGCCAGCTCGGTGACGGTGGTCAGGAACGGCCCGAGGAAGACCGTGATGACCGTGGTCTGGAACGCGGAGTTCGCCCAGTCGTAGAAGTACCAGCCGGTGCGCTCGCGGCGGGTGCTGCCCGGTCCGGCGGGGTCGGCGACGGCGGGGGTGACCGTATCGGCCATCGGGGGTCGTCCTCGGGGGGTCAGGCGGCCCAGTGGCCGCGGCTGCGGTAGACGTCGCGGAGCACGCTGACGTGATCGGTCATGATGCCATCCACACCAAGATCAAGTAAGTGGTGCATCTGGGCGGGTTCGTCGATCGTCCAGACGTGCACGTGCAACCCGATCCGGCGGCAGTACGCGAGGAACCGCCGGTCCACCACCGGCACCCGCCCGAAGGAGACCGGGACCTGCGCGGCGACCACGGACGGGGGCAGCCGCACCGGTCGCCCGTGCAGCGAGGCCAGCCGCAGCCGGGCCACGCCGCGCATGCCGAGGCTGGTGGCGACCGTCGGGCCGGCCAGCGCGCGCAGCCGCGACAGCCGGGCGTCGCTGAACGAGGCGAGCAGCACCCGGTCACCCGCGCCGGCCCGGGTGACGGTGGCGACCGTGGGCGCCACGCCGCCGTCGGACTTGACGTCGATGTTGAACCGCACCTGCGGCCAGGCGTTCAGCACGTCGTCCAGCCGGGGCACCAGGGCGGCCCCGCCGACGCGCACCGAGGCCAGGTCGGCCCAGCGCAGGTCCGCGATGCGACCGGGCTCGCCGGTGACCCGGCGCAGCGTCGGGTCGTGGAAGACCACGGGTACGCCGTCGGCGGTGGCGTGCACGTCGGTCTCCACGTACCGGTAGCCCAGGGCGACGGCACGGGCGAACGCGGCGGCGGTGTTCTCGTCGCCGTCGGCCGCGCCGCCGCGGTGGGCGAACGCCAGCGGCGCGGGCGCGTCGAGGTAGCCGTGACGGGGCTGCACGCGGGCAGTATGCCCGGCCCGGGTGGCGCGCACATGGCCGGGCGATGAAATTACCTATCGTTCCCTATCGTGACTAAGGTAGGGTGCGATGAGTAACGACATGTATTCGGTCGAGCAGGTCGCTGACCTGCTCGGGCTGCACGTGCGAACGGTGCGCGGCTACATCCGGTCCGGTCGGCTGCGGGCCACCCGGATCGGCAAGCAGTACCGGATCGCGCGTGCGGACCTGGACGCGCTGACCGGCCGGCCGGTCGTCGCGGCCACCGGACCGGCGGCGGAGGTGTCGAGCGTCCTGCGGCTCGACGGCGTCGACCGGGCCGCCGCCGACCGGCTCGCGACGCTGGTGCTGGCCGGCGTGAACACCCACCACGACCCGGACCGTCCGCTGCGGGTGCAGACGGTCCACGACGAGGAGCGGCAGCGCATGACCATCATGATCCTGGGCGACCCCACCGCCACCGCCGACCTGCTGCGCCTGGTCGACGGGGTGCTGGGCGGCGGCAACGACCTGCTCGGCGGCGGCCGTGACTGACCTGATGCAGGAGCGCGCCGGGGTGGCGGTGCTGGTCTGCGATCCGGACGGCCCGCCGATCGCCACCGAGCGCGACGCGCTGGACCTGATCGGCGCGGCGTTCCTCGGCGCGACTGTGGTGGCGGTGCCGGCCGAGCGGCTCGACCCCGGCTTCTTCACGCTCGGCACCCGCTTCGCGGGCGAGGTGATGCAGAAGTTCGTCAACTACCGGCTGCGCCTGGCGATTGTCGGCGACATCTCCGCGCACCTGGAGCGCAGTGGCGCGCTGCGGGCGCTGGTGGCCGAGTCGAACCGGCACGACCAGGTGTGGTTCGTGCCCGACCTGACCGCCCTCGACGCCCGCCTGCGCGCCACCGGCTGACCTTCGCCCCGCCTCGCTGATCTTGCACTTGCGGCCCTCGTCGGGGGTGATTGGCCCGGTTTGCCGGGGCACCAACCGCAAGATCGGCGGAGCAAGGGGGCGCGGGAGTGGCGGGTCAGCTGCCTGCGTCGCGGGTTCCCGGCGGCGGGTAGGGCTGCTCCGCGAGCAGCCGGGCCAGGTGGGCGCTGTTGAGCGCCAGCGCGGCGGTGGTGCGGCCGGTCGTGTCGGGTTTGGGGCGGGCGTCGACGTAGTCGGTCTTGTGCAGCGCCTCGCCGACCCAGTAGGTGGCCCCGGCGGCCGGGCAGGTGAACCCCACCTCGTTGAGGGCCTGCTGCACCTCGGCGATGGTGTGGTGCGCGCCGTCCTCGTTGCCGACCACTGCCACCCCGCCGACTTTGCCGTAGGTACGCAGGCGGCCCTGGTCGTCGGTCTCGGACAGTTCGGCGTCCAACCGTTCCAGGACCATCTTGGTGACCGACGAGGGCTGACCGAGCCAGATGGGCGTGGCGATGATCAGGATCTGGGCGGCGAGCAGCTTGGCGCGGATGGCGGGCCAGCCGTCGCCGGCACCCTCGTCCACGGAGACCCCGAAGCGCACGTCGTGGTCGACCACGCGCACGATCTCGCCGTCGACACCCTGATCGGCCAGCGCGTCGAGCACCTCCTGACCGAGCACCTGGGAACTGGACGTCGCCGGTGAGCGCTTCAGGGTGCAGTTGAGGACGAGTGCTCGAACAGCGGTCATGGCCGGATCCTCTCCGCCTCGGGATTGCGGGACTTGATACCCGCCTCCGGGGCCGGGATGCGTCAGCCGGGGCGGTGGCGGCGGTGGGCGCGGGCGGTGTCGACCGGCCGGCCCGGGTCGACGTGGCGCGGCAGTTCCGGCTCGTCGGGGCGCAGCGGGACCAGGTCGTCGGTGATCGCGTCGATGATCCGGTCGGTGGCGTGCCGGGCCGCGCCGGGAGAGCCCGACCGCAGGTCGTCGATCGGCACCGGGGCGCCGAAGTGCACCCGGATGGCGGGCCGGCGGACGAGCGCGCGGGCCACCCCACGCAGCATCCCCTTCGGCGCGCGGTACGGCAGTACCTCGTGCGAACCCCACTGCGCCACCGGTACGACGGCGGCGCCGCTGGCGAACGCGAGCCGGGCCGTGCCGGTCTTGCCCCGCTCGGGCCACATGCCCGGGTCGAGCCCGATGCGTCCCTCCGGGTAGACGAGCACCACCGAGCCGCCGGCCACGGCCTGGGCGGCGACCTCCAGCGAGCGGTGCACGGCGGCGGTGCCGCGGTCGACGCGGATGTGCCCGGCGCGGCGCATCAGCGCCCCGATCACCGGGGTGCGGAACAGGCCGCCGGTGGCCATGATCCGTGGCGCGACGTCGCGGACCCGGCAGGCGGCGGCGAGCACGACCGGGTCGAACGGGCTGATGTGGTTGGCGGCCAGGATCAGCGGGCCGCGGCGCAGCGCGTCGGGCACGTCGCCGGTGACCTCCAGCCGGCCGACCAGCCCGACGGCGGCGCGGGCGAGCGTCTGCGCGCCCCGCCACAGCAGCGGCGCGCGCCAGAGGGTGCTGTTCATCAGTGCTGGATGGTCGCACGCGCAGGGGTGGCGGTGGGAGCCGGTGGGGGTCCTCCGGCAAGGGTGATCAGGGTCATTGGTCCCGGGCCGGGTGGGGCCCTGCGGCCCTGCTGCTTTCGCTACGACGCCGAGTAGTATCTACTACGTCTCGTAGTATGCACAGCTGGGGGTTTTCTGGTGGACGCGTTGGACGTCGCCCGCTGGCAGTTCGGTGTCACCACCGTCTACCACTTCTTGTTCGTGCCGTTGACCATCGGCCTGTCCGTGCTGGTGGCGATCCTCCAGACCATGTGGCACCGCACCGGCAACGAGCGGTACCTCAAACTCACCAAGTTCTACGGCAAGCTCTTCCTGATCAACTTTGCGATGGGTGTGGTCACCGGCATCGTGCAGGAGTTCCAGTTCGGCATGAACTGGAGTGACTACTCCCGCTTCGTCGGTGACATCTTCGGCGCGCCGCTGGCCATCGAGGCCCTTGTCGCGTTCTTCCTGGAGTCCACGTTCATCGGCCTGTGGATCTTCGGCTGGGACCGGCTGCCCAAACGCCTGCACCTGGCCGCGATCTGGGCCGCCGCGATCGGCACCAACCTGTCGGCGTACTTCATCCTCGCCGCCAACTCGTTCATGCAGAACCCGGTCGGCTTCCGGATCAACCCGGAGAGCGGCCGCGCCGAGCTGACCGACTTCGTCGCCGTGCTCACCAACAAGGTCGCCCTGGTCACCTTCCCGCACACGCTGGCCGGCTCGTTCCTGGTCGCCGGGTCGCTGATGGTCACCGTCGGCCTGTGGCACGTGATGCGCAACCGCGACAGCGCCGACACCGGCGCGTACCGCTTCGCCACCAAGCTCGGCTCCTGGGTCGTCCTGATCTCCTCGGCGCTGGTGATCCTCACCGGCGACATCCAGGGCAAGATCATGACCGAGGTGCAGCCGATGAAGATGGCCGCCGCGGAGGGCCTCTACACCACCGAGAGCCCCGCCTCGTTCTCCGTGCTCACCGTCGGCAGCCTCGACGGCAGCCGCGAGATCTTCGCTCTCAAGATCCCGTACCTGCTGTCGTTCCTCGGCACCGGCGACCCCAACGGCACCGTGCAGGGCATCAACGACCTCCAGGCCCAGTACGCCAGCCAGTACGGCCCCGGCAACTACGCACCGATCATCCCGGTCACCTACTGGAGCTTCCGCTTCATGATCGGCTTCGGGCTGGCCGCCGCCGCGATCGCGCTGCTGGTGCTCTGGAGCCAGCGCAAGGGCCGCACCCCCACCAGCAAGTGGCTGCTGCGCGCCGGCCTGGTCATGCCCGTGCTGCCGCTGCTGGCCAACTCCTTCGGCTGGATCTTCACCGAGATGGGCCGCCAGCCGTGGATCGTCTTCGGCGAGATGCTCACCCGTGACGGCGTGTCCCGCAGCGTCTCCCTGACCGAGGTCCTCACCTCCTTCACCGCGTTCACGCTCATCTACGCCGTCCTCGCGGTGGTCGAGTTCAAGCTGCTGGTCCGCTATGCCCGCGCCGGCGTCCCGGACGTCACCCCGCAGACCGACGACGACGACACCGACGACGCCGAGCGCCCGCTGGCGTTCGCCTACTGACACCCCGGAGCCCAACCGTGGAACTGACGACCGTCTGGTTTCTCCTCGTAGCAGTGCTCTTCACCGGCTACTTCATCCTCGAAGGCTTCGACTTCGGCGTCGGGATGCTGCTGCCGGTGCTCGGCCGCGACGACCGGCAGCGCCGTGTCCTGATCAACACCATCGGCCCGGTCTGGGACGGCAACGAGGTGTGGCTGATCACCGCCGGCGGCGCCATGTTCGCCGCCTTCCCCGAGTGGTACGCCACCCTGTTCTCCGGCTTCTACCTGCCGCTGCTGCTGATCCTGCTGGCCCTGATCGCCCGCGGCGTCGCCTTCGAGTACCGCCACAAGCGGCCCGAGGCGTCCTGGAAGCGCCGCTGGGACCAGGCCATCTTCTGGGGCTCGGCGATCCCGGCCGTGCTGTGGGGCGTGGCGTTCGCCAACATCTTCCGCGGCGTGCCGCTGGACGCCGACCACGAGTACGTCGGCGGGCTGCTCGACCTGCTCAACCCGTACGCGCTGCTCGGCGGCCTGACCACGCTGGGGCTGTTCCTCACCCACGGCGCGGTGTTCCTGGCGCTCAAGACCACCGGCGACATCCGCGAGCGCGCCGGCGCCCTCGCCGTCAAGCTCGGCGTCGGCACGGCCGTGGCCGCGGTGGCGTTCCTGAGCTGGTCGCTGACCATCCGCTCCAGCGCCGCCGCCGTCGTGCTCGCCGTCGGCGCCGCCCTCGCCCTGCTCGGCGGTCTGGCCGCGGCCAAGGTACGCCGGGAGGGCTGGGCGTTCACCGGCACCGCCGTGGCGATCGCGCTGGCCGTGGCGACGCTGTTCGCGGCGCTGTTCCCGAACGTGATGCCGTCCACGCTCGACGCGGCCGGCACGCTCACCGCCACAAACGCCGCGTCCACCCCGTACACCCTGAAGATCATGACCTGGGTGGCGGTGATCTTCACGCCGATCGTGCTGGCGTACCAGGGTTGGACGTACTGGGTGTTCCGCCGCCGGATCGGGGTACAGAACATTCCGCAACACTGATCGACCTGTGGGCGCAGGGGCGCGGGGCCGGTGCGAGGGGTCGCACCGGCCCCGCGGGGCGTTCAGCGCGCCTCGCGCAGCTCCGCCAGCCGCGCCTCGATCTCGGCCAGCTCGGCGCGCAGCTTCTCCGCCTGCTGCTCCGCCTCCGCCCGCTCGGCGGCGAGGATCTGCTCCACCGCCTCCTGCACCCCCGGCACGTCCACCAGCGCCACCATCCGCAGCGCCTCGGCCGGCTTCACCACGTACGGCCGGGCCAGCGCCTTCGTGCCCTGCTGCGCGGCCACCGTCCACTCGCCCTCTGCGTACGCCAGCGTCACCGTCAACCCCGGCGGGGTCTTCGGCTTCGCGGCCTTCACCGCCCGCTTCGCCGGCTTCGGCTCCGCCTGCGGCGCCTCGGTCTTCGGCTCCTCCCGTCGTGGCGCCGGCACCCGCGGCGTGTCCAGCACGAACTCCGGCTCCGGCGCGGCCGGCGGCTGCTCCGGTTCCGGCTTCGCCTCGGCGGCCGGACGCCGCCCGGCGCCCTTCGGCGCGACCGCCACGTCGGCGGGGGAGAACGGCAGCTCGTCGCGGCCGAACCGCACCACCACGAACTCCTCCGACGCCTCCGGGTCGGTCAGCTCCACCACCTGCCCGATCTGCCCGGCGATCTGCCCGGCCGCCTCGGTGAACACCACCCGGGGCTTGCGGCCCGCCGCGAGCGCCTCCCGGATCCCCTGAACCTCGTCAGTGGACAAACCCTGACCCGCCATCACGCCCTCTTCCGTACACCTGTTTGACGCAGCCTTGATACCAGCCGGCTGCGACACCACGATGATCAGCCCCCGAGGGCCCGCAACGCCGCGTCGGCGTGCTCGTTCATGCTCAGCTCGCTGCGCACCACGGCGAGGACCCGCCGGTCCGTGCCGATCACGAACGTCATCCGCCGCGTGCTCAGCGGCCCCAGCGGCAGCCGCCGCCGCACCCCGAACGCGTCCGCCACCGCGCCGTCGACGTCGGAGAGCAGCGGATAGTCGAACCCGTGCCGGCGGGAGAACTCCGCCTGCCGCTCCACCGGATCACGGCTGATCCCCACCCGCTGCGCGCCCACCGCCGCGAACTCCGCCGCCAGATCCCGGAAGTGACAGCTCTCCGCCGTGCAGCCCCGCGTCATCGCCGCCGGATAGAAGAACAACACCACCGGCCCGGCGGCCAGGAACTCCGACAGGCGACGCGGCGTCCCCGTCTCGTCCGGCAGCGTGAAATCCTCGACCAGGTCACCGACACCCAACGCGTTACTCATGACGCGAGGATATGTAGACATCGGCGATCCGGCTCCGTCGTACCCGGCGAGCGGCGGGGAGGCACCGCCGCACGACGCGAAGGACCGACAGTGAAGTACGTCATCATGATCCACTCCAACCCGGAGCCGTGGGGCCACCCCACCTCCGAGTATCTGGCCTCCTACCAGGAGCTGCCCGCCGAGGTACGGGACCGGCTCAACGCCGACTTCGAGCAGGTGCTGACCGAGCTGCACGCCAACGGTGAGCTCGTCGTCGGTGAGGCGCTCGCCGACCCCGCCACCGCACGGCTGTACCGGTGGAGCGACGGCGCGCCGCTGGTGACCGACGGCCCGTACTCCGAAGCCAAGGAACACCTCGCCGGGTTCTTCCTGATCGACGTGGAGGACCAGGCCCGCGCCGAGGCCGTCGCGGCGAAGTTCGCCGGCCCGGGGGAGACCGTCGAGCTGCGGCCCCTGATGTGGCCGGGCGGCTCCGATCAGTAACGCCACAGCGCTGGCGGACGTGTGGCGCCGGGAGGCGCCGCACGTCCGCGCCGCGCTGCTGCGCCGCTACGGGCACCCCGACGCCTGCGAGGACGCCCTGCAGGACGCGGCGGAGGCGGCCGCCGCCAACTGGCCGCGAACCGGCGTCCCCGACGACCCCCGCGCCTGGCTGATCCGGGTCGCCGCGCGGCGACTGATCGACCGGATCCGCGCCGACGCGGCCCGTACCCGCCGCGAGCGGCTCGACGCGGCCCGGCAACCCGACGCAGGCCGCGTACCGCCCGTCGACGACACGCCGGTGACCGGCGCCGACGACACGACGCGGCTGCTGTTCCTGTGCTGCCACCCGGCGCTGAGCCGCCCCTCACAGGTCGCGCTGACCCTGCGCGCGGTGGCCGGCCTGCGCGTCGAGCAGATCGCCGCCGCCTACCTGGTGCCGGCCCGGACCATGACGCAGCGGCTGAGCCGGGCCCGCGCGACGCTGCGCGAGGCGGGCGCCCGGTTCACCATGCCGCCGCCGCACGCGCTGCCCGCCCGGGTGGCCGCCGTGCTCGACGTGTGCCACCTGGTGTTCAGCGAGGGCTACACCCGCACCTCCGGCGACCAGCTGCTGGACGTCGCACTCGCCGAGGAGGCGATCCGGCTCACCCGCCAGGTCCATGCCGCGCTGCCCGAGCACCACGAGGTGACCGGCGCGCTGGCGCTGATGCTGCTCACCCACGCCCGGTCGCCCGCCCGCACCGACGCCGCCGGTGACCTCGTGCCGCTGGCCGACCAGGACCGCTCCCGCTGGCGCGGCGACCTGATCGACGAGGGCGTCGCGCTGCTCGGCCGGGCCCTGCCCCACGGCCCGGTGGGCCGCTACCAGCTCCAGGCGGCCATCGCCGCCGTCCACGCCGAGGCCCCGACGTTCGACCGCACCGACTGGCTGCAGATCAGCGTCCTCTACGACATGCTGAGCCGGGTCGCCCCCAGCCCGTTCGTCACACTCAACCAGGCCGTCGCCGTGGCCATGGCGCACGGCCCCGACGTCGGGCTGGCGCTGCTCGGCCCGCTGCTGACCGACCCGGCCATGCGCGGCCACCACCGGCTGCACGCCGTCCGCGCCCACCTGCTGGAGCTGCACGGCGACCCGCAGGCCGCCGCCGAGCACTACCGGCTGGCCGCCCGGCTCACCGGCAGCCTGCCCGAACAGCGCTACCTCAACCGGCGGCTGGCGCGCCTGACCAGCGACTCCTGATCGCGGTCACCGCCACACCCCGGCCACCTCGTCGGCCACCGTGTCGGCCTGGGCGAACCCGGCCCGCGCCGACGCGGCCCGCCGCGCCGGATCCAGCACGTTACGGCCGATCGCCGTGCGTGCCGCCCGGTCCGGCGACACCACCGCCACCCGCGCGCCGGCCGCCCGCAGCGCCGTCACCTGCGCCGACAGCCGCGGCATCGGTCCGACCGCCGCACGGGTCGGCGCCAGCACCACCACCCGCTCGCACCCGGCCGCCAGGTCCGCGTTCACCGGCGACCGGACGCCGCCGTCGACGAAACGCCGGTCACCGATCGTCACCGGCGGCCAGACCCCCGGCACCGCGCAACTGGCCCCGACCGCGTCCACCAGCGACGCCCCGCTGTCCGCGTCGAACACCACGAACTCGCCGGAGGCCGCGTCCACGGCGGTGACCAGCAGCCGCGCCGCCGGCCAGTCCGACGACGGCAGCCGCGCCGCGATCACCGCCCGCCGCGACTGCTCCGACGGGGTACGCGCCGACAACGCCATCGCGCCGATACGCGCCCGGGCCCGCGCCGCGTCCCGGCCCCGCCCACCGGCCCACGCCCAGCGCAACAGCACCCCCGTCCCGAGGCGCGCCGGCACCTCCTCGCGGGGCGGCCGCAGCTGCGCCTCGTACAACTGCGTCACCGGCGTACCCGAACGCACCTGCGCCCCGACCACCGACCCGGCCGACGTGCCCACCACCAGCTCCGCCTCGTCCAACCGCAGGCCGTGCCCGGCCAGCCCGGCCAGCAGACCCAGCTCCCAGGCCACCCCGGTGACCCCGCCGCCACCCAGCACCAACGCGCGCCCCATGTGACAGTCCTCTCCACCCCGGATGGTCCCGCCCACGGTAACGTCGCCCCCACCGCAAGGCAGGGGAGAATTGCATTGACCTCCGTCACCATCGTCACCGGGGGAGGACGCGGCATCGGCGCGGCCACCGCCCGGCGGCTCGCCGCCGAGGGCCACGACCTGGTCATCGGCTACCGCGCCGACCACACCGCCGCCGAATCCGTGGCCGCCGACGTCCGCGCGGCCGGCCGCCGCGCGGTCACCGTCGCCGCCGACACCACCGACCCGGACCAGGTACGCCGCATCTTCGACGCCGCCGACCAGCTCGGCCCGCTCACCGGCCTGGTCAACAACGCCGGCGTCACCAGCCCGATCGGCCCGTTCACCGACCTGCGCGTCGACGACCTGCGCGAGGTCGTCGACGTCAACCTCATCGGGTACGTGCTCTGCGCCCAGCAGGCGGCCCGGCGGCTCACCCGCGGCGGCGCCATCGTCAACGTCTCCTCCGTCGCCGCCACGCTCGGCTCACCCGGCGAGTACGTCCACTACGCCGCCGTCAAGGCCGCCACCGACACCCTCACCGTCGGGCTCGCCAAGGAACTCGCGCCGCACGGCATCCGCGTCAACGCCGTCGCCCCCGGCATCATCCGCACCACCATCCACGCCCGCTCCGGCGTGCCCGACCGCCCCGACTCCGCCGCCGGGCGGATCCCGATGGGCCGCGCCGGGGAACCCGAGGAGGTCGCCGGCGCGATCGCCCACCTGCTCGGCCCGGACGCCTCGTACACCACGGGCGCGGTCCTGCGCGTCGGCGGCGGGCTCTGACACGACGGCGGCCCGGGGTGTCCGCCCCGGGCCGCCGCCTCGCCTCCTGCGCTACTGGGTGAACAGCTTCGCCGCCGTGATCACCGTCTGCACCACCCCGTAGCCCAGCAGCACCGACACCACCAGCCACGACACCACCAGGCGGGTCCGCTGCCCGCCACCGCTGTGCTCGTTCACGATCCGCTCCTCTCCGTCGGCCCCTGCGCTGTCCCGTCCCGTCCCGACGCCGGCTCGTGGTAGCGCTCCGGCACCGGCCGCACCAGCAGGTTCGCCACCAGGCCGACGGCCAGCACGCCGACCATCGTGAACAGCGCCGGCCGGTACGCCGCCGCGGTCAACGTGCCCGGCTCGCCCTGCGCGTCGAGGAACCCGTTGACGATCAGCGGCCCGGCCACCCCGGCCGCCGACCACGCGGTCAGCAGCCGGCCGTGGATCGCGCCCACCTCGAACGTGCCGAACAGGTCCCGCAGGTACGCCGGAATGGTCGCGAACCCGCCGCCGTAGAACGACAGGATCACGGACGCCAGCAGCACGAACAACGCCGTCGAGGTCTGCCCCACCAGCGCCAGCAGCAGGTACAGCACCATGCCCACACCCAGGTACACCACGTAGATCGGCTTACGGCCGATCACATCCGACGTGGACGACCACACGAACCGGCCCGCCATGTTGAACAGCGACAGCACTCCCACGAACCCGCCGGCCGCCGCCACCGACACCGCCGAGGTCCCGTTGTCGCGGAAGAAGTCCTGGATCATCGGGCTGGCCTGCTCCAGGATGCCGATACCCGCCGTCACGTTGCAGAACAGCACCACCCACAGCAGCCAGAACGACCGCGTCTTCAGGGCGTTGGCCGCCGACACGTTCGCCGTGGTCACCAGCGGCTTCTCCGCCACCGTCGACGGGTCGAAACCGGCCGGCCGCCAGTGCGGCGCCGGCACCCGCACGTTGAACACCCCGAACATCATGATCACGAAGTAGCCGATGCCGAGCGTCACGAACAGCCACACCAGCGCCGAGCCCGACGCGGTGGAACCGCTGTCCGACGGGTCGTACCCGGCGTCGTAGAACGACAGCAGCTGCCGGGACAGGGGAGAGGCCACCATCGCCCCGCCACCGAACCCCATGATCGCCAGCCCGGTCGCCAGCCCCGGCCGGTCCGGGAACCACTTGATCAACGTGGAGACGGGGGAGATGTACCCGATCCCCAGACCGATCCCGCCCAGCACCCCGTACCCCAGGTACAGCAGCCACAGCTGCCCGGTCGCGATGCCCAGCGCCCCGACCAGGAACCCCGCCGCCCAGAAACACGCCGACACGAACATGGCCTTACGCGGCCCGTTCGCCTCCACCCACGTACCGGCGACCGCGGCCGACAACCCCAGCATCACGATCGCGATGCTGAAGATCACCCCGATCGCCGTCTGACTTGTGTCGAAATGCGCGATCAGGGAGTTCTTGTACACGCTCGTCGCGTACACCTGCCCGATGCACAGATGGATCGCCAGCGCCGCCGGGGGGATCAGCCAGCGGCTGTACCCCGGCGGCGCGACGGTGTGCCGACGATCGAGTGCGGAAAGCATCGTTGCTTCCTCCGTCCAGAAGGCGAGAACAGCCCGTTCATGCCCCCACCGCACGCTGCGCCCAAACCCGCCCCGCGCCCGGCGGTCGAAACCCTGAGCCGAACGGTCACCGCGGTCCCGGCCCGTCATCACCCCACCACGGGCCGTCAGCCCTCGCCGGGGATGCGACCATGAGCAGGTGAAGATCCTGTCCATCCAGTCGTCGGTCGCCTACGGCCACGTCGGCAACTCCGCCGCCGTGTTCCCGCTGCAACGCCTCCGACACGAGGTCTGGCCGGTCCTGACCGTGCACTTCTCCAACCACACCGGCTACGGCGCCTGGCGCGGCCCCCTGCTCGCCCCCACCGACGTCGCCGACGTCATCGCCGGCATCGCCGACCGCGGGGTGCTCGGCACCGCCGACGCCGTCCTGTCCGGCTACCAGGGCGACCCCGCCGTCGGCGCGGTCATCCTCGACGCCGTCGCCCAGGTCAAAGCGGCGAACCCGGCCGCCCTCTACTGCTGCGACCCGGTCATGGGCGACGTCGGCCGCGGCATGTTCGTCCGCCCCGGCATCCCCGAGTACCTCCGCGACACCGTCGTCCCCCGCGCCGACATCGTCACCCCCAACCAGTTCGAGCTGGAGTTCCTCGCCGGCCGCACCACCGACACCCTCGACGACCTGCTCGCCGCCGTCGACACCGTCCGCGCCACCGGCCCCCGGCACGTCCTGGTCACCAGCGTCCTGCACGGCGACCTGCCCGCCGGGCACCTGGAAGTCGTCGCCGTGTCCGACGAGGGCGCCTGGGCCGTCACCACCCCGCTGCTGCCGATCGCTCCCAACGGCGGCGGCGACGTCACCGCCGCCCTCTACCTGGCGCACCTGGCCACCACCGGCTCACCGCAGACCGCGCTGGAACGCACCACAAACTCGATCTACGCGGTACTCGAGGCGACCCTCGACGCCGGCACCCGGGAGCTGCAACTCGTCGCCGCCCAGGACGCCATCGCCGAGCCGCCCACCCGGTTCACCGCCCGCCGGCTGCGCTGACCGCCGCCCGGGTGCACCAGCCGCCCAGGTGCACCCGGGCGGCGACTCGCCGCTCGAACAGGTGGACGACACCACCGCCCAGCAGGCAGGATGCGGACGTGTCACCGCACCAGGGCACCGACGACCCCGCGTTCGCCCAACGGCTGCGCGACCTGACCCGGCTGCGCCGCGTCCGCGACCGCATCGACCGCGAGTACGCCAGTCCCCTCGACGTCGAAGCCCTCGCCCGCGGCGAGCACATGTCCGCCGGCCACCTCAGCCGCCAGTTCCGCCAGACCTACGGCGAGTCCCCGTACTCGTACCTCATGACCCGCCGCATCGAACGCGCGATGGCCCTGCTGCGCCGTGGTGACCTCAGCGTCACCGATGTCTGCTTCGCCGTCGGCTGTCAGTCCCTGGGCACCTTCAGCACCCGGTTCACCGAACTCGTCGGCGAACCGCCCAGCGCCTACCGCGCCCGTCACGCCCCCGACACCGCCGAGCCGCCCCCGTGCCTGACCAAACAGGCGACCCGACCGATCAGGAATCGAGAAGCCCGCACCGGCCGGCCACCGTTAGCGTGACCACCATGACGATCACCATTCACTACACGTTCCTGCCGCACACCGACGCCGACGCCGCCATCGCCTTCTACCGCGACACCCTCGGCTTCGAACTGCGCAACGACGTCGGCCAGGGCGACACCATGCGCTGGCTCACCGTCGGCCCACCGAACCAGCCCGAGACCGGCATCGTCCTGCACCCGCCGGCCGTCGACCCCGGCATCAGCGACGACGAGCGCCGCACCGTCCTCGAACTCATCGCCAAGGGCAGCTACGGCGCGCTCACCCTCGCCACCGACGACCTCGACGGCCTGTTCGACCGGCTGGCGGCCAGCGGCGCCGACGTGGTCCAGGAACCCACCGAACAGCCCTACGGCGTGCGCGACTGCGCGTTCCGCGACCCCACCGGCAACCTCATCCGCATCAACGAGCGGCGCTGACGGCGCCCGCGGCGGACGCTGGCTCGACCGGAACACCCGACCCGGACGGAGAGATCATGAGCGAGGCCACCACCGGCCTGCACCGCGCCGACAGCCACGACGTCATCCGCGTCCTCGGCGCCCGCGAGAACAACCTGCGCGACGTCCACGTCGAGCTGCCCAAACGCCGCCTCACGGTGTTCACCGGCGTGTCCGGCTCCGGCAAGAGCTCACTGGTCTTCGGCACCATCGCCGCCGAGTCCCAGCGCCTGATCAACGAGACCTACAGCGCCTTCGTCCAGGGGTTCATGCCCACCCTGTCCCGGCCCGAGGTCGACGTCCTGGAGGGCCTCACCACCGCCATCATCGTCGACCAGGAACGCATGGGCGCGGACCCACGCTCCACCGTCGGCACCGCCACCGACGTCAACGCGATGCTGCGCATCCTGTTCAGCCGCCTCGGCGACCCCCACATCGGCCCGCCCAACGCCTACTCGTTCAACGTCCCCTCCGTACGCGCCGCCGGCGCGATCACCGTCGAGCGGGGCCCCGGCAAGACCCAGACCAGGAAGGGCACCTTCAACCGCCTCGGCGGCATGTGCCCCCGCTGCGAGGGCCGCGGCGCGGTCACCGACTTCGACCTGACCGTCCTCTACGACGAGAAGTTGTCCCTCAACGAGGGCGCCATCACCATCCCCGGCTACAGCATGGACGGCTGGTACGGCCGCATCTTCCGCTCCAGCGGCCTGTTCGACCCGGACAAGCCGATCCGCGACTACACCAAGCGGGAACTGAGCGACCTGCTCCACAAGGAACCCACCAAGATCAAGGTCGACGGCATCAACGTCACCTACACCGGCCTGATCCCCGCCATCAGCAAGTCGATGCTCGCCAAGGACGTCGACGCCATGCAGCCGCACATCCGCGCCTTCGTCGAACGCGCCATCACGTTCACCACCTGCCCCGACTGCGACGGCACCCGCCTGGCCCCCGAAGCCCGCTCCTCGAAGATCAACGGCGTCAGCATCGCCGACGTCTGCGCCATGCAGATCAGCGACCTCGCCACCTGGGTACGCGACCTGCGCGAACCCTCCGTCGGCCCGCTGCTCAAGGCGCTGGGGGACACCCTCGACTCGTTCGTCGAGATCGGCCTGGGCTACCTCAGCCTCGACCGGCCCGCCGGCACCCTCTCCGGCGGCGAGGCCCAGCGCACCAAGATGATCCGCCACCTCGGCTCGTCCCTCACCGACGTCACCTACGTCTTCGACGAACCCACCATCGGGCTGCACCCGCACGACATCGCCCGCATGAACAACCTCCTGCTGCAACTGCGCGACAAGGGCAACACCGTCCTCGTCGTCGAACACAAACCCGAAACCATCGCCATCGCCGACCACGTCGTCGACCTCGGCCCCGGCGCCGGCACCGCCGGCGGCACCATCTGCTACGAGGGCACCGTCGCCGGCCTGCGCGCCAGCGGCACCACCACCGGCCGCCACCTCGACGACCGCGCAACCCTCAAGGACAAGCCGCGTACGCCCACCGGCGCGCTGCCGATCCGCGGCGCCCGCACCCACAACCTGCGCGACGTCGACGTGGACATCCCCCTCGGTGTCCTGGTCGTGGTCACCGGCGTCGCCGGTTCCGGCAAGAGCAGCCTCATCCACGGCTCACTGGCCAGACGCGACGACGTCGTCAGCGTCGACCAGACCGCCATCCGCGGCTCCCGCCGCAGCAACCCGGCCACCTACACCGGTCTGCTCGACCCCATCCGCAAGGCGTTCGCCAAGGCCAACGGCGTCAAACCCGCCCTGTTCAGCGCCAACTCCGAAGGCGCCTGCCCGACCTGCAACGGCGCCGGCGTCATCTACACCGACCTCGGCATGATGGCCGGCGTCGCCAGCACCTGCGAGGACTGCGAAGGCAAACGGTTCCAGCCCGCCGTGCTCGACTACCACCTCGGCGGCCGCGACATCAGCCAGGTCCTCGCGATGTCCGTCGACGAGGCCGAAATCTTCTTCAGCGACGGTGAGGCCCGCACCCCGGCCGCCCACACCATCCTCGACCGGCTCGCCGACGTCGGCCTCGGCTACCTCACGCTCGGCCAGCCGCTGACCACGCTGTCCGGCGGGGAACGCCAGCGCCTCAAGCTCGCCACCCGGATGGGGGACAAGGGCGGCGTGTACGTCCTGGACGAACCCACCACCGGCCTGCACCTGGCCGACGTCGCCCAGCTGCTCGGCCTGCTCGACCGGCTCGTCGACGCCGGGAAGTCCGTCATCGTGATCGAACACCACCAGGCGGTCATGGCGCACGCCGACTGGATCATCGACCTCGGCCCGGGCGCCGGTCACGACGGCGGCCGGATCGTGTTCGAGGGCACCCCGGCGGATCTGGTGGACGCCCGGTCCACGCTCACCGGCGAACACCTCGCCGACTACGTCGGCGCCTGACCGGCGCGCCCGCTGAGACCCCGGCCGCGCCGCGGTCTCAGCGGGACAGGCCGGCCATCCGGGCCGGCGGCGCCGTGCCGGGCTCCACCAGGCCGCACTGGTACGCGGCCACCACCGCGTGCGTCCGATCCCGCAGCCCCAGCTTCGTCAGCACCCGGCTGACGTGCGTCTTGACAGTCGCGTCGCCCAGCACCAGATGCTCGGCGATCTCCCGGTTCGACATCCCGTACGCCATCAGCACCAGCACCTCCCGTTCCCGCGGGGTGAGCCGGCGCATCTGCACCGGGGTGGGCAGTCCCGGGTCGGGCCGGGCGGCGAGGTCGTCGAGCAGCCGCCGGGCCACCGCCGGATCCAGCCACGCCTCGCCGTCGGCGACCGCCCGGATCGCCGACACCAGCTCGGCGGGCGCGGCGTCCTTGAGCACGAAACCGGACGCGCCCGCCCGCAACGCGGCGTGCACCGCCTCGTCCACGTGGTACGTGGTCAGCATGATGATCCGTACCGGCTGCTGCGGGTCGTCGATGAGCTGCTCGTCGGCCATCAGCCTGGTCGCGGCCAACCCGTCGGTGCCGGGCATCCGCACATCCATCAGCACCACGTCCGGGCGCAGCCGCCGACTGACCTCCACGGCCTGCGCCCCGTCGTCGGCCTCGGCGACGACCTCGATGTCAGGTTCGTTGGTGAGCAGCATCGCGAGTCCCGCCCGTACGAGCGGCTGGTCGTCGGCGAGCAGCACCCGGATCATGAAGGCTCCCGTCGTCGGCGGCCGGGACAGTGGCCCCACCACATGATCATCGGCGCCGGCGGCGGCGGCCACCCTGATGTCGCACAGCGGACACGCCGTTCACCCGACAGCCGGCGCCCCGCCGTCACCCGAGGCCGCCACCAGGTCGCCGTGCTGCGCGACCGGCAGCGTCGCGCTCACCCGGAACCCGCCCTCGGCACGCGGCCCGGCGACCAGACGACCGCCGACACGCTCCAGCCGCTCGGCGAGGCTGGCCAGCCCGTTACCGGTCGACAGTCCCGCCGCCGCGCCCGCCTCGCGGCCCGAGCCGTCGTCGTCGACGCGCAGCAACAGCACCCGCTCCTGCCACCCGAAATGAACAGTCGCGCAGGCCCGCCGGCCGACGTGCTTGAGCGTGTTCGTCAGGCTCTCCTGCACCGTCCGGTACGCCGCCAGCTCGATACTCGGATCCAGCGGCCGAGGGCTGCCGGACACCGACATCGTCACGGTCAGCCCCGCGCACCGCATCGACGTCAGCAGCACCTCGATGTCGTCCAGCCGCGGCTGCGGACCCGGCTCACCGTCGCCCACCGGCCCCGACTCGGCCCGCATGACCGCCAGCAGCCGCCGCAACTCCGCCATCGCCTGCTGCCCGGCCTGCTGGATGTGCAGCAGCGCCTCCCGGGTCCGCTCCGGATCGGACGCGCTGATCCGCGCCGCGCCGGCGGCCTGCAGCACCATCACCGTCACCGAGTGGGACACCACGTCGTGCAGCTCCGCGGCGATCCGGCGACGCTCCAACGCCACCGCCTCCGCCCGCGCCACCCGCCGCTCCCGCTCCAACTGGGCCACCCGCCGCCGGTGCCGCCGCACCACCGACCCGGCCGCCCACGCAGCCGCGTAGATGAGCGCGAACATCAACGCGGTCACCACGAACTCCCCGGCCCGCGCGCCCGCACTCGGCTCCACCCGGAACGAGTCGAACGCGCTGAGCAGGCTCCGCGCGCACGCCGCCGCGTACGCCGCCGCCGACACCACCAGCGGCCGCAACGCCGCCACCGTGTACAACGCCACGATCAGGCCCACCCACGGCCGGTAGTCGTGCAGCAGGAACCACATCGCCACGCCGTGCACGCACTCGAACGCGAACACCGCCACCGGCGCGCGGGCCCGCCACCACAGGGCGCCGACCGACAACACCGCGGCGAGCACCTGCAGCCACTGCCGGGCCGGGCCGACCGGCTCGCTCTGGATCACCACGGACGACGCCGTGAACAGGTCGAGCAGGCCCAGCACCGGCAGCAGCAGAAGATCTTGACGCCACCATCTCGCCGCCCGCGCCGGGCCGGACGGCGCCACCGCACCGGTCACCGACGTCATCGGCGGATCAGGAGTTTTCCGTAGGGCAGCCGATGCCGAACAACCGGCACGTCCAGGACAGCGGCGAGCCGTCGTCGTCACCGCCGCCGTCACCGTCCGGCGACGGCGTGGCCGCGCCCACCCGGTGCGTGGTCACCGGCACCGCCGTCCGGCCCGGCGCACCCACCCGGCCCGGCGCACCCGCCCGGCCCGCCCCCACCAGCACGACCGGCGCCACGACGTCGGCCGCCGCGTCCGCGGCCACCCGCCACCGCCCGTCCGCGTCGTCGGCGAGCATCGCCAGCACCCGCCGCACCGACGAAGCGTCCGTGCCGTGGCCACCGGGAACCGTCGCGCCGGCCAGCGACACCATCACCAGGTCCGCCTCGTCACGGTGCAACACCGACACCTCGGCGACAGCGAGCGACCGCGCGTCCCCGCCGGCCACCCCCACCAGCCGCACCGCGTCGCCGGAACGCGCCCGGCCCGCACCCACCGTCCTCAGCAGACACCGCCGTCCGTCCAACGGCACCCCACGCGCGACGGTCACCCACCCCGCCGGCCGCTGCGCCTGCAGGAACACCACCACCGGCGGCGACTGGACCTCGGTCCTCATCACAGACCTCCACAGAAGGAAATGCGGGCGAACAGCCCGCGTACGCGAGAAATTCTGGTCCACACCGGCCCGCCGGACGTCCCCGTACCGGGTGACATCCGGTGTCACCTTCCAGACGGACCCCCGACGTCCACCACCGGGCCGGGACGGACCCCGAACCTCGCCCCACGGCCGGACGCCAGGACCGGCCGGCTACCACCACGATGGAACCAGTCCGGACGACGACGGCAACACACCGAACCCGTCCCGGACACCCAACCCATCGTCACGGCCGCGAGGTTTGCCATGCCCACGCCCGGAGCGTTCCTGATCGCCGACCCGGTCCACGTCGACTCACCGGCGTACGTCGCCGACACGGCGAGCCGGTTCCCGCTGGCCGACCAGACCCCGCCCGACGGCTGGCGCGTCGCCGAACACGGCGGCTGGATCATGTGGCACCCCACGCACACCCAGCTGCCCCAGCAGGGCTGGAAAGTCCACGTCTCGGTGAACCTCGACGACGCCGCCGACGTCCTCGACCTGGTACGCGACCACTGCGTGACCCACCGGGTCGCGTTCAAGTTCCAACGCAGCCGCCGCCTCGCCCTGGTCAACAACGAGAAGTACGCCCACCGCGCCGGCAGCGGCAAACTCGCCGCCCTCTACCCGGCCGACGACACCGCCCTGCGCCGCGTCCTCGACGACCTCGGCGCCCGCCTCGCCGGATACCGCGGCCCCTACGTCCTCAGCGACCTGCGCTGGCACGACGGACCCCTCTACCTGCGCTACGGCGGATTCGCCGAACTCTGGTGCGTCGACGGCGACCAGCCCGTCCCCGCCGTCGCACGCCCCGACGGAACCCTCGTCCCCGACCGCCGCGAACCCGTCTTCACCGTGCCCGACTGGGCCCCCGTGCCCGACTTCGTCGCCGAGCACATCGCCGCCGTCGCCGCTGTCGACGCGCACACCGACGACGAACCGCCCTACCGCATCGAGGAAGCCCTGCACCACTCCAACGCCGGCGGCGTCTACCGCGCCACCGACCTACGCGACGGCCGCACCGTCGTCCTGCGCGAAGCCCGCCCGCACGCCGGACTCGACGGCGCCGGAACCGACGCGCTCACCCGCCTGCGCCGCGAAGAGACCATGCTGCGGCGCCTCGCCGGCCTCGACTGCGTACCCCAACTACTCGACCGCCTCACCTGGTGGGAACATCAGTTCCTGGTCGAAGAGCACGTCGACGGCGACACCCTCCAACACCACCTCGCCATGCGGCACCCACTGATCCACCCCGACCCCACCGAGCAGGACCTCACCGACTACACCACCTGGGCACTCGACGTCATCGACCAGGTCGAGGCAGCCCTGGCCCGGATACACGCCAGGGGAGTGGTCTTCGGCGACCTGCACACCGCCAACATCATGATCCGCCCCGACGGCCGGATCGTGCTCGTCGACTTCGAACAGGCGTACCTGACCGACGAGGACTTCACCCCCTCACTGGGCGACCCCGGCTTCGCCACCCCCCGCATCCGCCGAGGCACCGCCGTCGACACCTACGCCCTCGCCTGCCTGCGCCTCGCCGTCTTCGTACCACTGACACCACTCGCCGCCCTGAGCGACGACAAGTTCGACGACCTCCTCACGATCGCCCGGCGCTTCCCGCTACCACCCGGATACCTCGACCGCATCCGCGACGACCTGCGCACCGCACTGCACCCACCCACGCCCGGCCGCCGCCGCGTCACCCGCCACCAGTGGTCCGCCGACCCGCGCCAGCTGATCGAATCCCTGGCCGCCGGCATCCGCGCCACCGCCACACCACACCGCACCGACCGGCTCTTCCCCGGCGACCCCGGCCAGTTCCCGCACGGCGGCGCCACCCTCGCGCACGGCGCCGCCGGCATCATGTGGGCACTCGTCACCACCGGCGTCGACTACCCCGAACGCGACGAACACCTCGACTGGCTCACCCGCGCCGCCCACCGCCTGCCCGCCGCCCACCTCGGCCTCTACGACGGCCTCGCCGGCATCGCCGCCCTCCTCGACCGCACCGGACGCCACGACGACGCCGACGAACTGCTCGACCGATGTCGCACCGGCCTCCACCACCGCTACGGCCCCGGCCTGCACAGCGGCCTCGCCGGCATCGGACTCGCCCTGCTCCGCCCCGGCAGACCCGCCCCCGACGACGCCCTGCACATCGGCGACCGACTCGCCCGCACCCTCACCGGCGACACCACGCAACCCGTACCCGAACCCACCCGCCCCGGCCTGCTCCACGGCTGGTCCGGCCCCGCGACCTTCCTCACCCGCCTGCACGAAACCACCGGCGACCCCGCCTGGCTCCGCGCCGCCCGCACCGCCCTGCGCCGCGACCTGCAACACACCGTCCGCGACGACAACGGCAACCTCCACGTACGCGACGGCGCACGACGGCTGTTCTACCTCGACGAAGGCAGCGCCGGCATCGCCGTCACCGCGCACACACTGCTCCGCCACGGCGAACGCCAGTGGCTGCGCGACATCGTCACCACCGTCCGCCGCACCATCGACGTCGAATTCGTCCTGCTGCCCGGCCTCTTCCACGGCCGCGCCGGACTTCTCGCCACCGCCGCCCTGCTCACCGACGACCCACCGCGCCGCGCCACCCCGCACGGCCCCGTCGGACTCGTCCGCGACGACGCGCCCCACCACGTCCCCGCGCACCTGGCCCGCCTCGCCTGGCACGCCTACGCCCTCGACGGCCACCTCGCGTTCCCCGGCGACACCCTGCTGCGCATCTCCACCGACCTCGCCGCCGGCGGCGCCGGAATCCTGTCCGCCATGCACGCCGCGCTGCACCGCACCGCAGTGACACTGCCCTTCCTCGACGCGCCCACCCACGTCGCACCCACCGGCCACCTCCTCGCCGCGAGCTGAGATCCGGCCGACACCCACAGACCCCGTCGGAACCACCGACGGCCAATCCACCACACCCGAGAAGGAGGTGAACCCCCATGACGAAGCTCCTCAACCTGCAGGCCATGGCCACGCAGAACGGCACCCGCCACGCGGTCCCGCCGCAGTCCAGCAGCATCAGCATCGCCTGCTGCAACGGCTGAGACGGCAGTGGCGAACGGGCCACCAGCCCCAGCCACACCTGATCCGCCTGGCGACCCGGGCGGGCGGCCACCGCCCGCCCGGGTCCGTCGTCAACCCGGCCCGGTGAAGCCGGCATCCCGCCCGCCACCACGCACACGGAGCCCCCATGCCGCCCACCGGCCTACGACACAACCGCGACTTCCTCCTCATCACCGTCGCCCGCACCGCGTCGAAACTCGGCACCCAGGTCACCGCCGTCGCCACGCCGCTGCTCGTCCTGCTGACCACCGGCTCCGCCACCGACGCCGGCCTCGTCGCCTTCGCCGAAGGAATCGCCCTGGTCCTCGTACTCCTGCCCGCCGGCCTGCTCGCCGACCGCCGCGACCGGCGCATCCTCATGCTCTGCTGCGACGCCGGCGCGCTGCTCGCCGTCACCGGCGTCACCGTGCTCGCCCTCGTCGGACACGCGCCAGTCCTGCTCATCGCCGTCCTCGCCGCCGCCACCGCCGGCCTCGGCGCCGCGCTGCAACCCGCCGCCGCGGCCGCCACCCGCGCCGTCGTCCCAGCCCGGGACCTGCGTACGGCCACCGTGTTCAACGAAACCCGCAACGGCGTCGTCCACCTCGCCGGTCCGCCGCTCGGCGGCTTCCTGTTCGGCCTCGCCCCGGCACTGCCGTTCCTCGTCGACGCGCTCTCGTACGCCGTCTCCCTGGTCGCCGTGGCCCTGCTACGCGGCCCACTCGGCCGGTCGGCGACCACGCCGGGGGAGTCCCTGCCCCAGCAGGCCGTCGCCGGAGTCCGATTCCTGTGGCGGCAACCGTCGCTGCGGTTCACCCTGCTCTGCGGCGCCGTCCTGAACTTCGCGTTCGCCGGCGTCCTGCTGGCGATCATCGTCGTGCCGGTCCGCAACGGCGCCTCCGGCCTGTCCGCCGGAACCGTCATGGCATGCGTCGGCCTCGGCGCCGTCGCCGGATCACTCGTCGCGTCCTGGCTGACCGCCCGGGTACCCACCCGCTGGCTGATCCTCGCTGTCGTCTGGGCCTGCGCCGTGCTGACCGCCGCGATGGCCACCACGGACAACGGACTGGTCCTGGGCGCGCTCGCCGGCGCCTGCGTCCTGGTGGTACCGGCCGCCAACATCAGCATGCTGACCCTCCAGACCCTGCTCACCCCCGGCGACCTGCAGGGGAGAGCGAACGCCGCGACCAGCTTCATCGCGCTGATCGTGGCGCCGTTCGGCCCGGCCCTGTCCGGCCTGCTGATCGACCGCGTACCGGCGCCGGTGGTGTTCGGCAGCTTCGCGGCGATCATGCTGGCGCTCGCCGTCGGCGCGGCCGTCGCGCCCGCCGTACGCGCCATGCCCGACCTGCGGGCCGTCGAGGAAGCCCCGGAGCCCGGCGAGGCCGAGCGCCGCGACCCGCAGCCGGTCTGAGCTGATCTTCGTACCGGCAGGCAGGGGAGAGGTGCTGGTCTTTCCGGGGACGTTCGGATGATCACGAGAGCGCCTCGCCCGTGCCACCATGTAGGGCCCTCCCAGGACAGGCCACAAGGGACGAGGTGCCGGCATGGAGCTGCGTAGGAGCCGAGAGAAGCTGTGGAGGGGCCTCACGGTCTTCGGAGTCGGCGTGCTCCCGCTGCTGTACCACACTTCCGCGTCGACCGGACGATGGATCCTTCTCGGCCTCTGGCTTGTGTCGGCCGGCCTGTTCGTCGCCTACCAGCTCAGGCCGTTCCGGTTCCGCATCGGAGCCGACGGACTGGATCTGCGGGTCGCCGGGCTCAACCGGCTGGTGGCATGGGCCGAGATCGACGCTGTCGTGCTCGACCAGCCGCTACCGTCCCGTGGCCGGAACCAGAGAGCCGCAAAGGTGCTGCTGGTGCCGGCCACCGCCGCGACGATCGACCGTCCGCTCACCAGCCGGAGCCCGGTCGACGGGCGGCCGGCCCTGAAGCTGCTCGACCTCGATCAGGTGCGGCAGCCGGCGGACGACGTGGCGGACGCCCTGGCCCGGTTCGGGGCAGGGCGATTCGCGGACCTCCGGCAGCAGGCCCCGGAACTGTCCGACGACGCGGATACGCCGGACACGGAGGCCCTGACGTTGTTGGCCGACCTGACACCGCGAGTCCAGAAGGCGCTCGACTCGGGGCAGGTGTCGCAGCGGCAGGCGGTCAAGGCAGAGGTGGACGCGGCACTCGCGAGACTGCGGGCCGGAGGTCACCAGCCACGGCTGGCCGCGCTTCTGAAGGTCATGTCGGACACCCTCGGCGAAGACGTAAAGCCCTCCTGAGCCGCGATTCGATAATGCACATTATGTCAAGTGCGCTTCAGGTGGCCCTCCCCAGGCACTCTCGCGAGATGGTTGGCCCTCCGGGGCCTGGAGGTCCAATCGTTCACCCCGTCGCACCGCCGGGACACGGCATCACTCTCGTCATCCACCGCGCGGTCCGGCTAGTTGGCGCACAACCAGGCGCGGCGTCGCTGGCACTTGACCGCAGGCACCGGCCGCCCGAGCGCGAATCCCCGCCGACGCCGCCCTCTCAACCGTTCACCATCCGGCGATCATGAGGTTGGCGGCGACAAATGGGACAGCATCCGCAGTCAACTTCATGATCGCCGGAGCGCAGAGGGCACCGGCCCCTTTCACCGCCCTCCCTGCTCCGGCCGAGTGCCGACAGGTGTGACTGCCGCTGCCAGTACGCGGATGTGGCTGCATCGGAGCGCCCGGGTTGCCGCCACCTCGGCGTAGTGGAGTTGATCATCGACTGAGCGGGCCGCGCTCCCCCTCGAAAGGACCCCCTGGCAGGGACGCGAGAATCATGCATAATATCCCTTATGCATGACAAACCGGACGAAACGGTAGGCGCTCTGATCGAAGAGTTCCTGACCGCCCGGGCCACCCGCAAGCCCTCCCCCCACACCCTGGCTGCGTACCGGAGGGATCTGACCGCGGTGGCCGAGCTGATCGCCGCCGACGGCGACGCCACTCCCCTCCCCCTGGACCGGGTTGCGATCAGCTCCCTCTCCCCCAGAGTGATGCGCGCGGCGTTCGCGCGGTTCGCCGCTCCCCGCGCCGCCGCGTCGGTCCATCGTGCCTGGTCGACGTGGAACAGCTTCTTCACGTTCCTGGTGGCCGAGGGCGTCGTACCGGGCAATCCGATGCCGGCGGTGGGGCGGCCCCGTACGCCGCTCCCCCGACCCAAGCCGCTCCGGGGTGAGGACACCCCGGAGGAGTTGCTGGCGGCGGTGGCGCGCGCGGAGGGCCGGCAGCGTGACCCGTGGCCGGAGCGCGACCTGGCGGTGCTGGCGCTGGCGTTGTGCGCCGGGTTGCGCCTGTCGGAACTGCTGGCGCTGCGGGTGTCGTCGGTGGCGGGGCGCGACGGCGAGCGGCGGGTGGACGTGGCGGGCAAGGGCGGGTGGCCGCGTACGGTGCCGATCGAGGATGCCGTGGACCGGGTGCTCACGGGTTATCTGGACAGCCGGCGGCTCCGCTTCGGGGCGCGCAGTGTGCGGCCGGACTCTGCGTTCCTGGTGGACCGCCAGGGTGAGGCGTTGCGGCGGGGTGGGCTGCAGTACCTGGTGGAGTCGTGTTACCGGCGGGCGGGCATCGGTGACCGGGTGCCCCGGGGCGCGCGGTTGCACGCGCTGCGGCACACGTTCGCGACGCGGTTGGCGGAGGACGGGGCGAGCGCGGCGGAGATCATGCGGTTGCTGGGGCATGCGTCGTTGGCGTCGTCGCAGACGTACATCGAGGTGACGGCGGGTCAGCAGCGGGCGGCGGTGGCGGCGAATCGCACCAACCGGGCGTTGTCGGGGTTGGCGCCGCGGCGGTGAGGGCCGCGCGGCGGTCTGCCGGGCTGGCAGGATCGGGCGGATGCGGGTGGGTGCGGCACGGGCGGTGGCGGCCGGGTGGGTACGGGAGCGGATGCGCGTCGATCCGGCGATCGAGGGGGCGTTCTTCAGCGGGTCGACTGTGGGGTCGCCGGACGACGCGTTGTTGCCGCCGTGGTCGGACGTGGATGTGTTGCTGGTGTGCCGGGAGCCCGGTGTGAAGGTGGGCAAGTTCGTGTATCGGGGGGTGCTGCTGGAGGTCAGCACGATCACGTGGGCGGAGTTGGGCGGCCCGGAGGATGTGCTGGGGTCGTGGGTGTTCGCGCCGATGTTGCGTACCGATGGGGTGATCGCGGATCCGTCGGGCCGGCTGGCCGCGGTGCGGGAGCGGGTGGCGGCGGGGTTCGCGGATCCGGTGTGGGTGCGGGCGCGGTGTGCGGGTGTGCGGCGGCGGATCGAGGCCGGGTTGCGGGCGGTCGACGCCGAGCTGCCAACCGCGGAGCAGGTGTTGGCGTGGGTGTTTCCGACGTCGTTGCTGGCGGTGTGGCCGGCGGTGGCGGGGCTGGTGGATCCGACGGTGCGGCGGCGGTACGTGCGGGCGGAGCGCGTGCTGTCGCGGTTCGGGTTCGCCGATCGGTATCCGGGGTTGCTGGACACGCTCGACGGTGGCGGGGTGGGCGTGGACGCGGCGCGGGTGCGGGAGCATCTGGCCGGGTTGGCGGTGGTGTTCGACGAGGTGGCGCGGCTGCCGCGGGAGGGGTTCGCGTTCGGGGCGGATCTGGGTGCGGCGGGGCGTCCGGTGGTGTTCGACGGTGCGGCTGAGCTGATCGCGGCGGGCCGGCATCGGGAGGCGATGTTCTGGGTGCTGGTGACGTACGCGCGGTGTCATGTGGTGTCGGGCGCGGTGGCGCCGGAGCGGGAGCGGGCGTTCGGGGCGGTGCTGGCGGATCTGGGTGTGGCGTCGGCGGCGGATCGGCGGCGGCGGGCGGACGGTTTGCTGGCGGCGTTGCCGGGGTGGCAGTCGGTGGTGGATGCGGTGGCGGCGGAGGCTGTGGCAGGCTGAGGGGGAACGCGACTGGCGGCACGGGGATGGGTGAACCATCGGGGAGCTCGTCGTGGGGGTCGACCGCCTGGGCCTCCGCGGGCGAGGTGTCGTATGTCTTCTGCGCGGTTGTTGCCGGGTGCTCCGGTGGCGGAGCGGGTGTTGTCGGAGGTCGCCGCGTCGGTGGCCGAGTTGCGTGCGGCGGGGGTGACGCCGGCGCTGGCGACGGTGCTGGTGGGTGACGACGACGCGAGCGCGGGTTATATCCGGATCAAGCAGCGCCAGGCGGCGGAGCTGGGTTTCGTGTCGCCGCACGTGCATCTGCCGGCGTCGGCGTCGCAGGCGGATCTGCATGCGGTGCTGGCGGATTTCAACGCGGACGCCACGGTCCACGGGGTGCTGGTGCAGTATCCGATCCCGGGTCATCTGGACTACGACCGGGCGTTGGCGGTGCTGGATCCGGACAAGGACGTGGACGGGATGCATCCGGTGAACATGGGCCGGCTGGCGTTGGGGTTGCCGGGTCCGTTGCCGTGTACGCCGGCGGGGATCGAGGCGTTGCTGGCGTTCCACGGTGTGCCGGTGGCGGGGCGGGAGGTGGTGATCCTGGGCCGGGGTGCGACGTTGGGTCGGCCGCTTGCGATGTTGCTGGCGCAGAAGCGGCCGACGGCGAACGCGGCGGTGACTGTGGTGCACACGGGGGTGGCGGACTGGCCGCGGTACACGCGGCGGGCGGAGATCCTGATCGCGGCGGCGGGGGTGCCGGGGATCGTGCGGCCGGAGCATGTGCGTCCGGGTGCGGTGGTGGTCGGTGGTGGGGTGCGGTACGAGGGGCGGCGGTTGTTGCCGGACGTGGACGAGTCGTGTGCCGAGGTGGCGGGTGCGATCACGCCGCGTGTGGGCGGGGTGGGTCCGACGACTGTGGCGATGTTGTTCCGTAACGCGGTGGACGCGGCGCGGCGGCAGGCCGGGCTGGGTTGAGCGTCAGCCGAGGTCGACGACGAGGGGCCGGTGGTCGGAGATGGTGGCCAGCGGTGTGTGGACGGCGGTGACGGGTGGGAGCCGGTCGAGTGCGTGCCGGTCGGCGAGGATGTGGTCGAGTTGGACGCGGGGTTGCCCGGCCGGGTAGGTGGGGCGGCGGGCGAGGGGTCGCCAGCGGGTGAGCGCGGCGGCGGGTCCGGCGGGCAGGTTGAGGTCGCCGAGCAGGATCCGGGGTGCGGGCAGGGTGCGCAGGGCGCGGATGACGCGGCGTAGTTGCCAGACGTTCCAGCCGGGGACGAAGGACAGGTGGGTGGCGGCGACGGTGAGGGGGCCGTGGGGGGTGTCGAGGACGGCGGCGAGCACGACGCGGGGTTCGTCGCGGAGCAGGATGAGGCCGCCGCCGGGTCCGGGTGCGTAGATGGGTGAGCGGACGGGGGCGGCGCGTAGGCGGGTGACCTGCCAGGAGCGGACGGGGTGGCGGCTGATCAGGCCGATGCCGTAGAGGGGTTCGCCGTGGCCGTCGTCGTCGTGGGTGAGGGGGCGGAACTGTTCTCCGGGGGTGCCGACGACGGCGGCGGCGAAGCGGTGGTGGTCGGCGTGCAGGGCGCGGGCGGCCAGGGCGGTGAGGTCGAGTTTGCCGCTGCGGCTCTGGTCGCGGTCGACTTCCTGGAGGGCGAGGACGTCGGCGTCGAGGGCGGTGACGGCGGCGGTGAGCCGGTCGGGGTCGACGAGTCCGTCGGTGAGGGATCGGCCGTGCAGCAGGTTGAAGGTGGCCAGGCGCACCTGGACACCCTACGTCGTCGTGGCAGTCTTGCCGGGTGCTGAGACTGTTGTGCTGTTCGATGCTGGTGTTCGTGGCGGTGGGGTCGGTGGGGGTGTGGTTGCGGCGTCGTCGGGGCCGGTGAGGCTTGCCACAGGTGGCGTTGTCGCTGGTGGCGGGGTGGGCAGAATGCGGCGGTGGATGCCCTGTCGTTGACGACGTTGCTGACCGCTGCCCTTGTCGCGGGGTGGGTGGACGCGGTGGTGGGTGGCGGTGGTCTGTTGTTGTTGCCGGCGTTGCTGGTGGCGGCGCCGGGTGTGCCGGTGGCGACGGCGTTGGGCACGAACAAGCTGGCGGCGATTTTCGGTACGTCGACGGCGGCGGTGACGTATGCGCGGCGCACGAAGCTGGACTGGGGTGTGGCGGGTCCGGCGGCGGGGTTGGCGGTGCTGACGGCGGGGTTGGGTGCGGCGCTTGCGGGTGCGGTGCCGGGTGGCGCGTACCGGCCGGTGGTGCTTGTGGTGCTGGTGGCGGTGGCGGTGTTCGTGATGGCGCGGCCGTCGCTGGGTGTGGTGTCGTCGCCGCGGCGCACGCCGGGGCGGGTGGTGGTGGCGGTGGCGGTGGCCGGGTTGGGCATCGCCCTGTACGACGGGTTGATCGGGCCGGGTACGGGCACGTTTCTGGTGTTGGCGTTCACGGCGATTCTGGGTTCGGATTTCGTGCACGCGTCGGCGATGGCGAAGGTGGTGAACGCGGGTACGAATCTGGGTGCGCTTGTGGTGTTCGGGTTGACGGGGCACGTGTGGTGGGCGCTGGGTGCGGCGATGGCGGTGTGCAACGTGGTGGGGGCGGCGGTGGGCGCGCGGATGGCGTTGCGGCGGGGTGCGGGGTTCGTGCGGGTGGTGCTGCTGGTGGTGGTGCTGGCGTTGGTGGCCCGGTTGGGTTACGACCAGTGGTTGGCGGGCTGATCGCGGTGGCGGTGCGGGCGGAGCACGATCGGGCGGTGCTGGCGGGTCTGCTGGGCCGGGATCCGGTGTTGCACGCGTACCAGTTGGGTGATCTGGACGATTTTTTCTGGCCGTACACGTCGTGGTTCCGGCGTGGCGACCAGGTGGTGTTGCTGTATCACGGGGTGGAGTTGCCGACGTTGCTGGCGTTCGCGGCGCCGGATCGGGTGCCGGACCTGGCGGGGCTGCTGGCGGAGGCGGCGCCGGTGTTGCCGGCGCGGATGTGGGCGCACCTGTCCCCCGGTCTGGAGGCGGCGGTGGGCCGCTGCTTCGTGGTGTCGGAGGCGGCGGCGCATCACCGGATGGCGTTGACGGATCCGGGGCGGCTGGCGGCGGTGCCGGCGGTGGGTGAGCCGTTGGGGCCGGCGGACGCGGCGGAGCTTTCCGGGTTGTACGCGGTGGCGTATCCGGGGAACTGGTTCGATCCGCGGATGCTGGACACGGGCCAGTACGTGGGTGTGCGGGAGCGGGGCCGGTTGGTGGCGGTGGCGGGGGTGCACGTGTTCTCGCCGCGGTGGCGGGTGGCGGCGTTGGGGAACGTGACGACGCATCCGGACGTGCGGGGTCGGGGTCTGGGCGCGGGGGTGGTGGCGGCGTTGTGCGCGCGGCTGCTGACGTTGGTGGATCATGTGACGTTGAACGTGCGGGCGGACAACGCGGCGGCGGTGCGGCTGTACGAGCGGTTGGGGTTCTCCCGGGTGGCCGGGTTCACCGAGTGCGCGTTGACGTCAGCGGCCGCGGCTGGGTGAGTCGAATCGGCCGGCGCGGATCTCGCGCAGGGCCCGGCGGCGGGTGTCGCCGCGCAGGGTGTCGACGTAGAGGCGTCCGCGCAGGTGGTCGGTCTCGTGTTGCAGGGCGCGGGCGAGGAAGCCGCTGCCGGTGATGGTGAGGGGTTCGCCGTGCTGGTCGTAGCCGTGGGCGGTGGCGTGCAGGGCGCGGGGGGTCGGGAAGTACAGGCCGGGGATGGACAGGCAGCCCTCGTCGTCGTCCTGGAGTTCGTCGGACAGTTCCAACGTGGGGTTGATCATGTGGCCGCGCCGGCCGTCGGCGTCGTAGACGAACACCTGGGCGTTGACGCCGATCTGGGGCGCGGCGACGCCGGCGCGTCCGGGTGCGCCGAGCAGCGTGTCCATCAGGTCGGTGACGAGGGCGCGCAGTTCGGCGTCGAAGCTGGTGACGGGTTCGCTGGGGGTGCGCAGCACGGGGTCGCCGATGATCCGGATCGGGCGCATAGTCATGCCCGGAAGGCTATCCGTTGCTTACCGCTGCGCGGGGGGCACCCGCCGGGGCGGCGACGCTCGTAGGGTGTGCGGACACCGACGCTGGGAGGCCACCGCATGTATCCGCCGATCGAGCCGTACGCCCACGGGATGCTGGACGTCGGGGACGGGCAGCGCGTGTACTGGGAGACGTGCGGCAATCCGGACGGCCGGCCGGCGCTGGTGGTGCACGGCGGTCCGGGTTCGGGCGCGGGCGCGGGGTGGCGGCGGCTGTTCGACCCGGCCGCGTACCGGGTCGTGTTGTTCGACCAGCGTGGCTGTGGGCGCAGCACTCCCCTGGCGTCGGATCCGGCCACCGACCTGTCGGTGAACACCACCGGGCATCTGCTGGCCGACATGGAGGTGCTGCGCGCGCACCTGGGGATCGACAGGTGGCTGTTGTGCGGCGCGTCGTGGGGGTCGTCGCTGGCGCTGGCGTACGCGCAGCGGCACCCGCAGCGGGTCACCGAGCTGGTGCTGTTCAGCGTGGTCGCCAACACCAGCCGGGAGATCGAGTGGTTGACCCGGGACATGGGCCGGGTGTTCCCGCAGGAGTGGGCGCGGTTCCGCGACGGGGTGCCGGAGGCCGACCGCGACGGTGACCTGTCGGCGGCGTACGCGCGGCTGCTCGACGACCCGGACCCGGCGGTGCGGGAGCGGGCGGCGCGGGACTGGTGCGACTGGGAGGACGTGCACGTGTCCCTCGCGGGCGGGTACGCGCCGGATCCGCGGTTCGCCGATCCGGTGTTCCGGTACGGGTTCGCCCGGCTGGTGACGCACTACTTCGCGAACCGGGGTTTCCAGCCGGACGGGCAGGTGCTGCGCGACGCGGGCCGCCTGGCGGGGATTCCGGGGGTGCTGGTGCAGGGCCGGCTGGATGTCAGCGGCCCGCCGGACATCGCCTGGCTGCTGACCCGGGACTGGCCTGATGCGCGGCTGGAGATCGTGGAGTCCGGCGGGCACGGCGGCGGGCACGGCATCAGCGAGCGGGTGGTCGCCGCCCTGGACGCGTTCGCCGCCGGCCGGTAGCCGCCGCGCACGGCCGCTACCGGCCGGCGGAGCCGCCGCGAGCGGGCCGGCCCGTCAGCCGGCGAGCAGGGCGCGGATCGGGGCGGCTTTGGCGGCGGCCTCGGCGACCTCGGCGGCCGGGTCGCTGTCCCAGGTGATGCCGCCGCCGGCCCACAGGTGCAGCAGGTCGCCGTCGGCGGCGGCGGTGCGGATGGTCAGGCCCAGGTCGAGGCGGTCGGGTCCGACCCAGCCGAGCGCGCCCATGCTCGCGCCGCGTCCGACCGGCTCCAGCGCGGCGATCTGCGCCAGCGCGGCGCGTTTGGGCGCGCCGGTGACCGAGCCGCCGGGGCAGACCGCGCGCAGCAGGTCGGCCAGGCCGAGGCCGTCGGCGGGCGCCGCGGACACCGTCGACTCCGCCTGCCACAGGTCACACCAGCGGCGTACGGCGAACAGCTCGTCGACGCGCACCGAGCCGGTGCGGGCGACGCGGGCCAGGTCGTTGCGTTCCAGGTCGACGATCATGACGTGTTCGGCGCGTTCCTTGGCGGAGGCGAGCAGCTCGCGGCGGCCGGCGGGGGTGGCCGGGCGGGTGCCCTTGATGGGGCGGGTGACCAGGCGGCCGTGTTCGACGGCGATGAGGGTTTCCGGGGAGGCGCAGCCGAGCGCCCAGCCGGGGCCGTGCAGGGTGCCGCCGTAGCGGGCGCCGGGCAGCGCGGCGAGGCGGGCCAGCGCCGGCCGGGGGTCGCCGGTGTACGGGGCGGCGGCGTGGCCGACGAGGTTGGTCTGGTAGACGTCGCCGCGGGCGATGGCGGCGCGGACCGCGTCGACGGCGGCGGCGTGCGCGGCCGGGGTCCAGCTGTCGCGCCATGGTCCGAGCCGCCACCCGCCGGCGTGGGCCGGTGGCGGGGTCGGCGTGGGCCGGTCGGTGTGGTGGTAGACGACCACGACCAGGTCGGGCAGCGTCGGCGCGGGGCTCGGCGCGCCGGGCGACACGCCGAGGGTGTACGCGCCGGCGGCGGCGGACAGGTAGAGCGCCGCGCCGCAGACCGCGTCGTCGGGGTCGTGGCGGCCGGGGCGGGTGAGGTCGTCGCGGGTGACGCCGTGCGCGGCGAGGAAGCGTTGTGCCAGGTCAGCGGGGTCGCCGCCGTCGGTGGCGGACCAGTGCAGGCGGGCCGTCTCGACCAGTCGGCGACGGCATCCGGGCGGGGCGCCTGGGGTATCGACCTCCACCTGTGGGAGCGCTTCCACAACGTCTGGCCCGTTACGGGTCATCCGTTCAGCCCATTCTCGGTGAACAAGACGCATCCTTGCTCGTTGCCGCTCAGTTTTCCTTGGTACTGTGCGTCACTGGTCATGTGAACCATGACACAGTGCCCCCACAGTCCGGAGAACCCGATGTGTCAGCACCAGCCCACCTGCCCCTCCGCCGACGCGACCGACCGCGAGGCCGCCCGCGTCCTCGCCTGCTTCCCTGAGCAGGGCTGGAGCCTGCTCTGCAACGGTGTCATCGTCTTCGAGGACACCGGTGAGCTGCTCCCCGACGGACGCACCATCGCCCCGCACCGGGGTCCGGCCCGTCACGCTCTCGTGGCCTGAGCCATCACGCAGCGTCAGTGAGCGTACGCGCCGGTCATGACCGGCCGGCGCGCCGGCCGGGGCGGCGAGAGCCCACCGCCCCGGCGTTCGCCGCTCAGTCCTCGAACGCCTCCGGCGCGGGGCACGAGCAGACCAGGTTCCGGTCGCCGTACGCGCCGTCGACGCGCCGCACCGGAGGCCAGTAGCGGCCCGCCCGGTCCACGCCCGCCGGGTAGGCGCCCACCGACCGCGGGTACGGATGCGGCCACTCGTCGGCCGACACCATCGCCGCGGTGTGCGGCGCGTTGGACAGCGGGTTGTCCCCCGCCGGCCACTCCCCCGAGCCGACCTTGTCGATCTCCGCCCGGATCGCGATCATCGCGTCGCAGAAGCGGTCCAGCTCGGCCAGGTCCTCACTCTCGGTCGGCTCCACCATCAGCGTCCCGGCCACCGGGAACGACATCGTCGGCGCGTGGAAGCCGTAGTCGATCAGCCGCTTCGCCACGTCGTCGACGCTCACGCCGGTGGCCTTGGTCAGCGGACGCAGGTCCAGGATGCACTCGTGCGCGACCAGGCCCTTGTTGCCGGCGTACAGCACCGGGAAGTGGTTACGCAACCGCGCCGCCACGTAGTTCGCGGCCAGGACGGCCACGCCGGTGGCGCGGGCCAGCCCGTCGGCGCCCATCATCCGCAGGTACGCCCACGGGATCGGCAGGATTCCCGCCGACCCGTGGTTGGCCGCCGAGATCGCCGGCCGCCCGTCGGCGCGGGCGCCGAGGGGGTCGCCGGGCAGGAACGGCGCCAGGTGCGAACGCACCGCCACCGGCCCGACGCCGGGGCCGCCGCCGCCGTGCGGAATGCAGAACGTCTTGTGCAGGTTCAGGTGCGACACGTCCGCGCCGAACCGGCCCGGCTTGGCGAACCCGACCAGCGCGTTGAGGTTCGCGCCGTCGACGTACACCTGACCGCCGGCGTCGTGGACCTTCGCGCACAACTGCGCGATGCCGGTCTCGTACACGCCGTGCGTCGACGGGTACGTCACCATGATCGCGGCGAGCGCGTCCCGGTGCTTGTCGATCTTCGCGTCGAGGTCGACCAGGTCGACGTTGCCGTCGGCGTCGCAGCCGACCACCACGACCCGCATGCCGGCCATCACGGCGGACGCGGCGTTGGTGCCGTGCGCCGACGACGGGATCAGGCACACGTCGCGGTGGGCCTCGCCGCGCTCCCGGTGGTAGCCGCGGATCGCCAGCAGCCCGGCCAGCTCACCCTGCGACCCGGCGTTGGGTTGCACGCTGACCGCGTCGTAGCCGGTGACCTCGGCCAGCCAGCCCTCCAGCTGCGCGATCAGCTCCCGGTACCCGGCGGTCTGCGCGTTCGGCGCGAACGGATGCAGGTGCGCGAACTCCGGCCAGGTGATCGGTTCCATCTCGGTGGTGGCGTTGAGCTTCATCGTGCACGACCCCAGCGGGATCATGCCGCGGTCCAGCGCGTAGTCGAAGTCGGCCAGACGGCGCAGGTAGCGCAGCATCGCCGTCTCCGAGTGGTGGCTGTGGAACACCGGGTGGGTGAGGAACTCCGACGTGCGGGCCAGCCCGCCGGGCAGGGCCGCGTCCACCTCGCCGTCGAACCCGTCGACGCCGAACGCCGCCCACACCGCCTGCAGGTGCGCGGGCGTGGTGGTCTCGTCGCAGGAGATGCCGACCCGGTCGGCGTCGACCAGCCGCAGGTTCACGTTGCGCGCCGCGGCGGCGGCCACCACGTCGGCGGCCCGGCCCGGCACGGTCGCGGTGACGGTGTCGAAGAACGCGACGTCCGCGACCTGAACGCCGCCGGCGCGCAGCCCGGCCGCGAGCCGTGCCGCCGCCTCATGGGTACGCCGGGCGATGGCGCGCAGCCCGTCCGGGCCGTGGTAGACGGCGTACATGCCGGCCATCACGGCGAGAAGCACCTGCGCGGTGCAGATGTTGCTGGTCGCCTTCTCCCGCCGGATGTGCTGCTCGCGGGTCTGCAACGCCAGCCGGTACGCCGGGTTGCCGTCGGCGTCGCGGGACACCCCGACCAGGCGGCCCGGCAACATCCGCTCCAGCCCGGAGCGCACCGCCAGGTAACCGGCGTGCGGCCCGCCGAAGCCCATCGGCACACCGAACCGCTGGGTGGTGCCGGCGGCGATGTCGGCGCCGATCTCGCCCGGCGGGCGCAGCAGCGTCAACGCCAGCAGATCCGCGGCGACCGTCACCAGCGCGCCCACGCCGTGCGCCGCGTCGACCAGCGCCCGGTCGTCGCGGACCGCGCCGGACGCGCCCGGGTACTGCAGGTGCAGGCCGAAGAACTCCGCCGGCAGCTCGTCACGCTCCACGTCGATCACCCGCACGTCGATGCCGAGGGGCTCGGCGCGGCTGGTGATCACCGCGACGGTCTGCGGCAGCGCGTCGGCGTCGACCACGTACACCGGGCTCTTGCTCCTGGACGCGCGGCGCGCGAGGGTCATCGCCTCGGCCGCGGCGGTGCCCTCGTCGAGCATCGAGGCGTTCGCGGTGGCCAGACCGGTCAGGTCGGTGACCATGGTCTGGAAGTTCAGCAGCGCCTCCAACCGGCCCTGGCTGATCTCCGGCTGGTACGGCGTGTACGCGGTGTACCAGGCGGGGTTCTCCAGCACGTTGCGGCGGATCACCGCCGGGGTGTGCGTGCCGTGGTAACCCAGACCGATCATGGACACGGCGACGGTGTTGCGGGACGCGAGGGCGCGCAGCTCGGCGATCGCCTCCCGCTCACTGGCCGGGGCGGGCAGGTCCAGGGTGCCGTGCCAGCGGATCACCTCGGGGATCGCGGCGTCCATCAGCTCGTCGACGGAGCCGTAACCGACGGCCTCCAGCATCCGGCGCTCGTCGGCCGGGCCGGGGCCGATGTGCCGGTCGGCGAACTGCTCTGCGGTCATGCGCTGCGCTCCTTGGGGGGCGAGGTCGACGGGTCGGCCTCCCCCTGAGTCGCGCTGACGCGCTCCACAGCGCCTGCCCACGTGGTCCTTTTGCCTGAGAGGTTCCGGGGAGAATCTGCCCCTTCGGCGCCGCCGGGATCGGCGGTCTCTCCCACGTGGGTGGTACCGGCACCCCCAACGCTACCAGCGGGCGTGTTTCCGGCTCATGTCCCGGGGTTGTCGATCACACCGGCGCCGGGGCCGCCGCGCACCGGTCCGCCAGCGCGCGCAGGGTGGCGCCCAGCGGCGCGTCCAGGCGCAGCGCCGCGTAGGTGTCGCCGCGGGTGACGCCCTGGTTGACGATCGCCACCGGGATGCCGTGGCGGGCCGCGCGCAGCACGAACCGCCGCCCCGACATCACCGTCAACGACGACCCCAGCACCAGCAGCGCCCGGGCCCCCTCCACCAGGGCGAAACAGTCGGCCACCCGCGGCGCGGGCACCGTCTCGCCGAAGAACACCACGTCCGGTTTCAGCATGCCGGTGCCGCACAGCGCGCAGTCGACGGTGCGGAACCCGGTCACCGCCTCGTCGGGCAGGTCCACGTCGCCGTCGGGGTTGACGCGCGCCACCCGCGCGTCGAAACCCGGGTTCGCCTCCGACAGGCGCCGATGCAGCTCCTCGCGGCCGGTGGCGTTGCCGCAGTCCAGGCACGTCACCTCGTCGAGGCGGCCGTGCAACTCGATCACGCCGGTGGCGCCGGCGGCGGTGTGCAACCCGTCGACGTTCTGCGTGATGATGCCGCCGAGCAGCCCCGCGTCCTGCAGCCGCGCCACCGCCCGGTGCCCCTCGTTCGGGGCGGCCCGCGCGATCATCTGCCAGCCCAGGTGGCTGCGCGCCCAGTACCGCCGCCGCGCCAGCGGATCCCGGGTGAACTCCTGGTACGTCATCGGGGTGTGCCGGCGGGACGCGCCGCTGGGCCCCCGGTAGTCCGGAATGCCCGACTCGGTGGACAGGCCCGCACCGCTGAGCACCACCACGTCCCCGGCGGCCACCAGCCGCGCCAACGCCTCGAACGCCTCACTCACCCGTCCATGGTCCCTCGCCGGACCCGCACCTCCCACCCGGACGCCCGGCGGGGCGCGCCCGGCCGGGCTACGTTGATCGCATGCGCGTCGTCATCGCCGGAGGGCACGGAAAAATCGCCAAACTGCTGGAGCGGGAACTGGCCGGACGCGCAGACACCGCGCTCGGGCTCATCCGCAACCCCGACCACGCCGCCGCGCTACGCGCCGCCGGCGCCGAACCGGTCCTCTGCGACCTGGAACACACCGACGTCGACACCCTCGCCGCCCACCTGGCCGGCGCCGACGCCGTCGTGTTCGCCGCCGGCGCCGGACCCGGCAGCGGCGCCGCCCGCAAGGACACCGTCGACCGCGGCGCCGCAGTGCTGCTCGCCGACGCCGCCGTCCAGGCCGGCGTACGCCGCTACCTGCTGGTCTCCTCCATGGGCGTGGACGACGCACCCGCCGACGGCACCGACGACGTGTGGGCGGCGTACCTGCGGGCCAAGAAAGCCGCCGAGGACGACATCACCGGCCGGGACCTCGACGTGACGGTGCTGCGGCCCGGCCGGCTCACCGACGACGAACCCGAAGGCCGCATCACGCTGGCCCGGCACGTCACCGGCGGCGCGATCAGCCGCGCCGACGTCGCCCGGGTCCTGCTGGCCCTGCTCTACGCCCCCGGCACCGCCGGGCACACCCTCGAACTGGTCGGCGGCGACACGCCCATCGCCGAAGCGATCACCGCCGTCACCACCTGAGCCGTGCCGCCCGGCCCGCCGCACCGCAGGCCGGGCGGTACGGTCACCGCTGATGCCGGGGCAACGCCGGCTGCGGCGCGCCGCCACCAGCCGCCGGCAACTCCCGGGAGATCCGCTCCATCGTGCGCGCCAACTGCTCACTACCGTCGTCGAGATGCCGCGCCGCCGCCTGCATGTGGGAGATCATCATCTCGCCGAAGATCCGCAACGCCTCCCGCGTCGCCACCGAGTCGTCGAAGCTGCCCCCGGCGGCGCTGCGGTACTCCGCCACCGCCCGCTCGGCCTCCTGCTTCGCCTCCTCCGCCGCCGCCCGCATGTAACTCTCGTACTGGGTACGGGCGTACTCGGCCACCCGGCGCGCGTAGTCGTGCGCCTGCGCGATGATCTGCTCGGCCTCCCGCTGCGCCGCCGACAGCAGGTTGACCTCCTTCGCCGCCGGCGCCGCCGGCGCCTTCTCCGCGCTCGGGATCACCCCGTGCCGGTGCAGCTCCAGATGGTCGTTGAGCCGCTCGTTCTCCGCCCGCAGGTCCCCCACCTGCGCCGCCAGCAGATCCAGCTCGTCGGCCACCTGCAACCGGAACCGGTCCACGTCCGCCGGGTCGTACCCGCGCCGGGTGAACGCCGCCGACCCGAACTCCCACCGACGCACCCGGTCCGCGGTCAGCCGCACCTGCACCGGACCCGACACGTGCTGCGAGTCATAGCTGCTGATCGGGCTCGCGCTCACCGGATCACCTCTGTTCGCGACTGCGGGGCTCGCAACCCCGGCTCACTCCTCGCGCTCACCGGATCACCTCTGCTCCCTCGGAACCGGCCACCGTCCGCCAGGACGGGCCGTACCAGTGCTTGCCGAAACCCTCGTGGTGCAGCTGGCCCGGCTGGTAACCCGCCGCGGTCAGCGCCGCCACCGAATCAGCGACCATCTCGTCGGACCCGCACACATACACGTGCCTCGACCGCCAGTCCCCGTCGGCCAGCACCCGGTCGGCCAGCCGCACCATCTCCCCCGGCCGCTGCGGATCCGATCCGGCCACGTACGACACCCGCAACCACGGATGCGTCGCCGCCAACTTGTCGATCGCCTCACTGTCGTAGAACTCCGTACGCGAACGGGCCCCCACATACAGGTCGACCCGCCGCCCGGAACCCTCCGCCGCCACCTGCTCCACCAGCGCCTTCACCGGCGCCCAGCCGGTCCCGGCGGCCAACAGCAGCAGATCCGACGACCCGGCCTGCCACAACGTCAACCGCTCACCCACCGGCGACGCCAGATGGATCTGATCACCCGCCGCGCACCCGTACACCAGACGCGACGACACCACGCCACCCGGCGCGGCCCGCACGTGCAGCTCCACCGTGCCGTCCGAACGCGGCGCGTTCGCCGGCGAGTAGTACCGCCACGACCGCACCGCCGGATGCGACACCCCGATCGACTGCCCCGGCCTGAACGGCAGCAGATACTGCGGGCGCACCGTCAGCACCGCCACGTCGAACGTGCGCTGCTCGTGCGACAGCACCTCCGCCACCCACCACGGCGGCGACTGCGACTCCGCCGCCTGCGCGCCGTCGGTCATCACCTGCGCCACCAGGCCGTACGCCGCGGTCCAGTCGGCCGCCAGCTCGTCGGTCCACGCCTCACCGCAGAAATGCCGCAACGTCGCCAGCAGCGCCTCACCGACCGCCGGATAGTGCTCCGCGCGCACCGCGAACTTCCGGTGATCCGCGCCCAGGTCCCGCAGGAACCCGACCAGCTGATCCACCTGGTCCACGTGGGACACCACATGCCCCAGGGCCGCCACCAGACGATCCCGCTGCCCGGCCATGTTCGTCGGGAACATCTGCCGGGTCTCCGGATGCGCCAGGAACAGCGTCGAATAGAAGTAGAGCGGCACCTGGTCGCCGTGCGCGGCGACCAGGGACCAGCTCTGCTTCAGCCGTGCCGCGTCCACGCTCAGGCATCCCCCGCCGACACGACCTGATCGCGGACCTGCCCGAGCACGACCTGCACGTCGGCGATCACGTCGGCCGGCACGCCCAGCTCCACCAGCGTCGCCGTCAGGTGCTCACCGACCTTCGCGTAGTGCTCACCCGGAATGTTCAACGGCTGGTGCGCCTCGGCCAGCCCACGCCCGGCGTACTCGTTCGGCCCACCGAGCACCACCGCCAGCATGAGCGCCAGGTGCCGCCGCTGCTCCACCATGTCCACCCCGGTGAAGTAGCCCGCGAGATCCGCATCGGCCAGCACCTTGTCGTAGAACAACTCCACAGCGGCCTTCACCGCCGCCGCGCCGCCGATGCGCTCGTAATGGGAGATCGGGGTGGTCTCGCTCGTCACCGTCATGCTCGGTCCTTCCACCAGGGGTCCGCGGGCAGCGCCGCGTCAGGGGCTCACCGTCCGGCGCGCGAAGTCACACAGCGTTCCACCGTGACGTCGACACGCCGACGATCGGAACGGACGATAGCGCGCCCCCCACCACGCTTCACGCCGCCCCTGTCCCGATCCCGAGAACCGTCAACTACGGACAGTCAACAACAGCCGCGAATACGATGAACACACCGCAGTCAGCCGAGCACCCCCGGTCAACCCGCAGCGCGTACCGTCCCTTTCGGACATTGCGCACCGACCAGCCGCGACCTGCGGATACACCGACCGGGCCGCGCCCGACCACCGGACCGGGCCCGCCCGGCCCCCGCACAGCACACCCCGTCACCAAAACACGAATCGCGCCGTACCCTTTTCGGGCGCGGCGCGATCCCGTCAACGAGACGCGACGCAGGTCACCCGGCCCGGCGCCGCGCCCGACGCGCCGCCAGCTCGTCACCCACCGCGTCCGCCTCCGGCTCCACCGCCGGAGCAGCCGGCTCCTGCCCACCCACCGGCTCCGCCGGCAGATGCGACAACGAACCCTGGATCTCCTTGAACGCCCCACCGATCGCGATGCCGAACACGCCCTGGCCGCCCTGCAACAGGTCGACCACCTCCTCCGGCGACCGGCACTCATACACAGTCGTCCCGTCGGAAATCAACGTGATGCCCGCAAGATCATCCACCCCACGCGACCGCAACGCCTCGATCGCCTTCCGAATGTTCTGCAACGACACCCCGGCGTCCAGCAGCCGCTTCACGACCTTCAACACCACCAGGTCGCGGAACGAGTACAACCTCGACGTCCCCGAACCCGAAGCATCACGCACACTCGGCACCACAAGCGCCGTACGCGCCCAGTAGTCCAACTGCCGGTAACTGATGCCCACCGCCGAACACGCGGTCACACCCCGGTAGCCGACCTCACCGTCACCGACCGACTCAGGCCCCACACCCGCCTGCTGCTCCGCACCCGGACCAGGATCCCGCGGCTCGTGCATCCGGACCAACCTCCCCGCGTCCGTGGCGGTGCCGCGCCGACTCCCCGTCACGCGCACCCCTCGACACGGCAACCCTATCGCCGCCGCCCGCACTTCACCCGCAGGAGACACCGCGACACGCCGCGCGACCGCCCGGCACCAACGACACACGGCGGCCAGCCATCACCCACAGTGACAACCACCGCCGCGCCGACCCCGGCCACCCGGCCGGGCACACCTCAACCCGCGAAGTCCTCCGGACGCACCTGATCCAGGAACTCCCGGAACTTCTCCACCTCGTCCTCCTGCTCGTCCGGAATCACGATCCCCGCCTCGCCGAGGACCTGCTCCGCACAACGAATCGGAGCGCCGACCCGCAACGCCAACGCGATCGAGTCACTCGGCCGCGCCGACACCCGCACCCCGTCACCCAGCAGCAGATCCGCGTAGAACACGTTGTCCTTCAACTCGGTGATCTCCACCGCCCGCAACGGCGCCTGCAACGCCGCCAGCACATCCCGCAGAAGATCATGCGTCAACGGCCGGGCCGGCTTGACCCCCTGCTGCTCGTAAGCGATCGCCGTCGCCTCGACCGCGCCGATCCAGATCGGCAGATAGCGGTCCCCCTCGACCTCCCGCAGCAGGACGATCGGCTGGTTGCTCGGCAACTCCACCCGAACTCCGACCACGCTCAGCTCGCGCACCGCCGCCTCCGTGTCGTCGTCACCTTGCACCGCGCCCCTCCCTGCACGGTACACGGACCAGGACACAGGAGTCCCACACGCTACGTGCACCACGCCTCGCCGGAGGGGCTTACCCCGGCAAGCCTACGACACGCTCCCCCGACCAGATCTTTCCGCGCCACCCCACGACGAAGGGCCGGGCGTCCACGACACCCGGCCCTTCACCGACAACCTCACCGGCCCAACGTCGACCGCAGCCCCACCCGCACCAACGCCGCGTGCAACCGCTGCGACAACGCCACCAGCTCCCGCGCCGTCTCCGCCGCACGAGCCCGCGCCGCCGGATCACTCTGCCGCGCCAACGGCGCCACAAGCTGCGCGAACAAACCAACCTCACGATCCGCCGCCGACCGGTACGCCCGCAGATGCCGAGGCTCCAACCCGTACGCCGCCAGACCCGCCACCGCACTCGCGATGATCAAAGCATCCGCGTCGTACCACCCCGGCGGATCCGACACCAGCACACCGAGCCGCTCCAACTCCGCAAGCGTCGACTCGTCCACGCCGCTACGCGAGATCAGCCCCGCCCGGTCCAGCCGCACCTCCGACGACTCGACCGAATCCACCGGCTCCCGGCCCGGCACCTCACCACCCGGACCCACAGCCACCAGATTCGGCCGCCCCCGCCCCGGCGACGGACCAGAACCGTCCCACTCGGCCAACTGCTCCCGGATCACCCGCAACGGCAGATACTGATCCCGCTGCGCGGTCAACACGAACCGCAGCCGCGCCACATCGTCCCAGCCGTACTTGCGATAACCCGCCGGCGTCCGCTGCGGCTCCACCAGGCCCTCGGCCTCCAGGAACCGCAACTTCGAGATCGTGACGTCCGGAAACTCCGGCCGCAACTGAGCCAGCACCTCGCCGATACTCATCAGCGCAGGCGCCCGCCCAGCCCCGGACGGCGTCGAAGCCGCAGGCTCGTTCACCCCCGGCCGGCCTCACCCTCCGGGCGCGGACCGGCGATGAACACCACCCGGAACTTACCGATCTGCACCTCGTCACCGTTGCTCAACGTCGCCGCCTCGACCCGCTCACGATTCACGTACGTGCCGTTCAGGCTGCCCACATCCCGCACCGTGAACGTCCCACCGTCCCGGTGGAACTCCGCGTGCCGACGCGACACCGTCACATCGTCCAGGAAGATGTCACTGTCCGGGTGCCGCCCACTCGTCGTCACGTCGTGGTCCAACAGGAACCGGGCGCCCGCGTTCGGACCCCGGCGAACCACCAGCAACGCCATACCCGGCGGCAAAGAACCGGACATCCGGCTCGGCACCACATCGGTGTCCGGCCCCTCCAGCACTTCGTCGAGCGAACCGAGATTGAGCGTCGAAGTGACGTCGAGCGGGGGGAACTCGTCGTCTGGGCGCGTCATGGGACCACCTCACGGATCTGTTCGGTCGGCGTCAGGAAATGGCGGGTCTGGCCGCCGGGCAACACCACACCCGGCGGCTGGCTCCCCGTGCCCGGGAAGGCGCATTCCGCAACGCTCAAACTATTGGTTCTCGGTCGACTGGGCGAGCCTAGCCAGCGCCGAAATGCAGGGCAACCGGACGCGCGGAACCACGCCGCCGCCCGGAACAGCACGAACTCAGCTCTCGGTGAGCTCGCGGTACGCATCAGCGGTCAACAACCCCTCGACCGCCGCCGGATCATCCGGAGTGATCTCCACCAACCACCCCGCACCGTACGGATCCGTGTTGATCACCTCAGGGGTGTCGGCAAGCGCCTCGTTGCGCGCCGCCACCGTGCCGCTCAACGGCGCGTAGATCTCCGACACGCTCTTCGTCGACTCGATCTCGCCCAGCGACTCGCCCGCCGCCACCACCGAACCGGAATCCGGCAGCTGCACGAACACGATGTCACCCAGAGCGTCCTGCGCGAAGTGCGTGATACCGACGCGGACGACACCACCGTCACCACCGACCACCCACTCGTGCTCGGCGGTGTACCGCAGATCCTCAGGAATCACCAACTGCGTCCTTCGTCATCGGTGCACCGGAAAAACCGGCGCGGCCGCGCCCGGTCAGGAAACCGGCCGCGCGTGGTCCAGCTTGATCGGCGCGTGCAGCTGCGAAACCTCCACAACCTCACGATCCTCGGAGGTCACGTTACCGCCGCCGTCCCGCACCGATGCGACCACCCCGCCAGGAATGTTCAACGCCGTACGCATCGTCGCCGGATCCCCGATCACCATGATCGTAAACGGACCCGTCAACCGCCGCCCGTCCACCACCAGAACACCATCGGCCCCGTCCACGAAATACGTCGACGCGATGATCCGCACCGCCGAACCATCAGCGCCCTGGATCTGCATCGCCTCCGCGCCCGCACCCCGCAGCTCCTGCACCGCGTCCAGGATCCGCGTCGACGACACCGCCTTCGCCGGCCCCGAGAACCGCACCTCCAGCCCCGGACCCACCGCCGGCAACGTACCCGCCAGGATGCCCAGCTCGTCCGCCCGCCGCGTCGCCTCCTCCAGCGCCGCCTGCCGGCCCTGCTCACCCGAGCGCAACTGCCGCTGACTCTCCTCCAGGGCGTCGATGTCCTGACGCAGCCGCCGCTCCCGCGAATCCAGATCCGACGAGATCCGCACCAGATCCTCCTCCCGCGTCGCCGCGAGCGTCGGATCCGTCGACGTCGTCTTCAACTGCACCACGAGCGTGAAACCCAGCAACGCCAGCAGCACCGCGATCATCAGACCCGCCGAGGAGAACCGCCGCGACCGCGACGGCCGCGCCACCGCACCCGGCTCCGGCTCGGACTCCGGCACCGCCTCCCGCTCCGCCGGCTCCGACGACTCATCCGGCGCCGGCTCCACCGGCGCCAACGGGCTCAACTCGTCCGGATCGGGCGCGTCCGGGCGCGGATCCGGCTCACCCGCCGGACCCGACGGCCGCTCCGGCTCCACCGGACGCGGCCACCCCGTCCCCGTCTCCCTGTGTTCCTCACTCATCGCCACAAACCTACGCCCGGAACAGGTGCCGACGGATCGCCGCCACATTTCCGAAGATGCGCACCCCGAGCACGACCACCACACCCGTGGACAACTGACCACCCACGCCCAACTGGTCACCCAGGTACACGATCAGCCCCGCCACCAGCACGTTCGAGATGAACGACACCACGAACTGCTTGTCGTCGAAGATCCGGTCCAGCTTCGCCCGCACCCCACCGAACACCGCGTCCAACGCGGCCACCACCGCGATCGGCAGATACGGCTGCAACGCCGCCGGCACCGTGGGGTCCAGATACACCCCGAGCACCACACCGGCGAGCAACGCCAGCACCGCGATCATCGGCCACCTCCCGAGGGGCTGGAAGAACCACCCGGGCCGGACGACCCGGGACTCGACGAACCGGCGGCCCCCGAACCCGACGGACGCGGACTCGGACTGACCGAAGGCTCGGCGTAGCGTAGCCGCGGCTGCGGCGCCGCCGGCAAGGTGAGGTCGTCGACCCGCTTCACCCCGAACGACAGCCCCGTCGTCCGCGCCACCTCACGCATGAGCGCCGCCGCCCGGCTCTCGTTGAACCGGTCCCGCATCGACCGCGGCCCGATCGCCTGCACCTCGTACGGGCCCGTCACCGGCCGGTAGTCCACCAGGATCGCCTCACCCGCCGACCGGATCGTCGACGTCGCGGTCAACCGCTGGCCGTTCACCGCCACCGCCTCGGCGCCCGCCGCCCACAACGCGTTGGCCACCTTCTGCAGATCCGAGTACAGCACCCGGGACGGGCCCGCGTCCCCGCTGGTCACGCCGTCCTGGTCCGCCGTCGCGTCGGCCAGCCGCACCACCACGCCGTCACCGCGCACCCGAGCCAGACCGGTGCCCGCCTCCAGCGTGCGCAACCGGGACGCCTGCGAACCGCTCAGCGCCGCGTCCCGCTGCCGGCCGACCTCCTCGCGCAACTGCTCGGCCCGCTCGGTCAACCGGTCGGTCGCCGCCTCACGCCCCTTGATCTCGGCGATCAGCCCCGCCCGCGCCGTCGCCCGGCTCGGCTCCTCCGCCATCGTCTCCCGGTACGCCACCGCGAACAGGAACCCGATCACCGCCAGGACGAGCAGGCTCACCGGACGGCCCAGCACCTGCCGCACCCGCGACATGCCACCCGCCGCCCGGCGCGCCGCCGCGTCCCCGTACCCCGGGTCCAGCGGATTGCGGAACAGCTCGGTCAGGAAGTCCGGCGCGTACACCCGGCTCGACGGGTCGCGCTCCTTCTCCGCGTCGCCGGACGCCGGCCCGGTCACGCCGCCACCTCCGCGCGCCGCGCCCGCATCTGCCGTACGAGACGGCTCGCCTGCACCACGTACATCGCGCCGGCCACCCAGTAGAGGACCAGACCCCACCAGCCCAGGCCCCAGCCGATCGCGCCGGCCGCGGTGCCGATGTCCGGCACGGCGTCGGCCAGCAGCAGGATCGGGAACGCCGCCAGCAGCAGGAAGGTGGCGGTCTTGCCCACGTAGTGCACCGGCGGCGGGCCGTAGCCGTAGCGGCGCAGCACCCCGAGAGAGACCAGCAGCAGCAACTCGCGGGCCAGCAGCGCCCCGGTGAACTGCCAGGGCACCACCTCCCGCGCGGTGAAGGCCAGCAGCGTGGCCAGGATGTAGAGCCGGTCGGCCAGCGGGTCGAGCAGTTCGCCGAGCCGGCTCACCTGCCCCAGCCGGCGGGCGATCCAGCCGTCCACCCAGTCGCTGGTGCCGCCCACGGCGAGCACCACGATGGCCGCGACGTCGGCGCGGACCACGAGGAACAGGTAGAGGAAGATCGGCACGCCGACGAGCCGGACGAAGCTGATCAGGTTGGGCAGCGTGAGGACGCGGTCTCCCACGACCGTGGCGTCCCCGGAATCCGGGTGCTCCGCTGGAGCCGGCCGACGCGACACCGAACCCTCCCTTCGCAGCACGGTCCGGCAGCCGGACGAGCGGCCGCTGGAGGGACGTGCGCGTTGCCGGCCGGTCAGACGCCGGCGCCCTCTGTGATCCCGGGCTGGGACCTCCCCCGACGCGGCCGGTGATCACCGGCCGCTCAGTTGCGCTGCCACTATATCGGGCTCCCCCGCTCCGGCCGCTGGCCGCGCTGCGCCGTTGCTCAGTGTTGTGAGGGTGGGGACCGTCACAACCGCTATGGCATCCTAGGACACTAGCTGACCATCACGGCCGTTGGTCAGGATCAGCGCCGGGGTGGGACTCAGGCGGTCCGGGCGGTGGAGTCGGAGCCCGCCTGCGGCGCGACCGCCGCGGCGGCCTGACTGAACGCCACGAGCGCCAGCAGCAGCTCGTGCTGCGCACGGTTGGGCATCCGGTCGAGCACCGCCTGGACCGCACGGTGCCGGCGCTGCTGCAGGTCGCGCAGCAACGTGTCCGCCGCCGCGGTCGGGATCAGCCGCACCTCTCGCCTGTCACGCGGGTCGGCCACCCGGCGCAGCAGGCCGACGGCCTCCAGGCGGTCACAGAGCCGGCTCGCCGACGACGGGACCACGTCCAGCAGCTCGGCCAGCCGGTTCACGTTGGTGTCCGGATGGGACACGATCAGCGACAGCACCCGCAGCTGCGTCGGCGAGACGCTGACGGTGTGCCGTGAGGTCGCGGAGTCGAGCACACCGATGAGCGCCTCGGCAGCCGACTCGATGGCCGCGGCAAGATTCGGAGGTCGCTCCACCCGCTGTCCCCTGCGATCGTCCCGCTCGTGTTCGCTCCGCCGCCCCGATCACTGCCCCGTGACGTCGTCGGACCGGCCGGAACCGCGCCAGTCCAGGCAGACGACGACCGCGTCGTCACGGAGATCCGCGTCGGCGTGGTACGCATGCAGTTCGCGCATCACCGTACCAACTGCCTCGGTCGCCGGCTGCAGCCGAGTAGCCCGCATCGCGCGCGCCATGGCCCGGACGCCGTACGGCTCCTGCCCGTCGGGCTCCGCCGCGTACACCCCGTCGCTGACCACGAAGAGACGATCGCCCGGCTCCAGAGTGAACTCCTGCACGTCGTACCGGGTCTCGGCGAACATGCCCAACGGCAGTTGCTGCTCCAACGCGATCGGGGTGACCCGCCTCCCCCGCAGCCGCAGCAGTTGCGGGGAACCGGCGTCCACCGCCCGCACCACGCCCCGGCGGCTGTCCAGCTCCAGCAGCAGCGTGGCCACGTGCCGGCCGCCCCGGTGCTGGTAGTAGATGGTGTCCGAGGCCAGCTCCGCCTGCTCGACCAGGCTGCCGCCGGAACGCCGGGCGTTGCGCATGGCGTTCACCGTCATCGCCGTGAGCAGCGACGCGGCCAGCCCGCTGCCGGTGCCGTTGAGCACGGTGAGGGTGAGCCGCTCACAGTCCACCGACCAGTCGAAGTGGTCACCGCCCACCGTGTACGCCGGTTCGAGCTGCCCGGCCAGCAACGCGTCGCCGTGGCGCACGCTGCGCCCCGGCAACAGGTCCCACTGCATCTCCGCAGCCATGCTCAGCCGTTCCCGCCGCCGGGCGCGGCGGTACCTGTCGGTCTCCCGGTCGGCCGCGCGGATGGCCACGGCCAGCTCGCCGGCGGCGTCCCGCGCCGCCTCCACTGTGGCCGCGTCCGGGTCACCGGGCAGCTCGACCATCAGGACGCCGAGCCGCTCCCCCCACACCGACAGCGGCAGGTAGGCCCGGCAGCGGCCGTCGTCGATGATGTCCAGGACCGGCTCCTGGCTGCTGAAGCAGCGTTGCGCCACGGTGTGTGCCGGCAACGGGCCACCGTCGGGCACGTCCGGGTCGAGCACCGGCCAGAGGCCGCTGGCGCGGTAGTCGGCGACGAACACCTCCGCCCGCGCGGCCCCGAGCGTCTGGCGCAGCACCGCGTCCGCGGTCTCCACCAGCTGGTCGGGTGGCGCCGTGCGCAGGGCACGTGACACCGATCCGGACGCCTCCGGCATGCTCATCCTCCGATGACGACTATTGCTACAGAGCAAACATCATACGAAGGACCCCCGACCGCCGAACGGCCCGCCTCGACCGGCGCGGCTCAGTCCGCCGGCCGCAGCGCCAACGCGCCGTAGAACGCGTCCGGCACCGGCTCCGGCTCACCCTCGGGCCGCCACCGGGCCACCGGCACGACGCCCTCGTCGGTGGGACGCCAGCGGCCCAGCAGCGGCGCGAACCGCTCGGGCGCGCGCATCCGGAACGCCGGGCCCATCATGGCCAGCGCCTGCGGGTGCCCGGTCAGCTCCTCGCTGTCGAAGTCGATCGCCAGCCGGCTGCCCGGCGCGACCGCCCGGTACAACTCGTCCAGGGTACGGGCGAGCGTGTCGTCGTCCAGGAACGCGGCCAGCCCGAGGAACACCACTCCGACCGGCCGTCTCCCCCACCCCGGCACGAAACGGTGCAGCTGCGCCCGGTCGACGGTGCCGATGTCGGTGGCGTCGCCGTAGCCGTAACCGGCGCGGTCACTGCCGGCGAGCAGGCGCTGGCCGAGCCGGACCGTCTCCGGGTCGACGTCGGTGTAGAGGACCGTCGCCTCCGGTGCGACCTCGTGCACGTTTCCGCAGGTGGGCACGCCCGCACCGAAGACCAGGAAGCCGTCCACGCCGTCGCCGGCCATGGCGCGCACGGTCCGGCCCAGGAAACCGCGCAGCGAGCGGAAGATCGCCGCGCAGGGCCCGTACGCCGCCTCGAACGCGGCGGCCGCGGCGACGTCGACCGGACGGTGGTGCCGGCCGCCGAGCCAGTAGTCGATCATGCGGGCGGTGCTCGGTCCGTCCGGCTGATCCATCGACGGGCCTCCCTCCCTGGGCGCTGTCCGCCAGCGTACCGACCGGGCGACCGGCGCGGTATCGCCCCGGGCCGGTCCCGCCGGCCGCGATACTGGCCGCGGGAGCGCCGGCCACGAGGAGGTACCTGGTGAACTCCGCTGACGGTGCGGCCGTGGTGGTCGGGGTGGACGGCTCCGAGCCGGCGACCCGGGCCGTGCTCCTGGCCGCCCGGGAGGCCGCCCGCCGCAACCGGCCGCTGCGGGTGGTCCACGGATTCATCTGGCCGCTGCTGGGCGTACCGGTGGCCGCTCCGGCCGGGGCGCCGCCGCACGCCGGCCTGCGTCACCAGGCCGAGCAACTGGTCGCCGACGCGGTCAACGCGGCCCAGGCGCAGGAGCGCGGGCTGCGCATCACCGGCGAGATCATCGACGGGGAGGCGGCCGCCGTGCTGATCGGCGAGTCCCCCACGGCCGCGCTGATCGTGCTCGGCGACCGAGGTCTCGGCGGGTTCGCCTCGCTGGTGATCGGCTCGGTCGCGCTGCAGGTCACCGCGTACGCCGACTGCCCGATGCTGGTGGCCCGGGGCGCCGCCCGCGACACCGGCCCGGTGGTGGCCGGGGTGGACGGCTCCGCGCTGTCCCGCGCCGCCGTCGAGTTCGCCGCCGAAACGGCGTCCCACCGCGGCGCCCCGCTGCGTGTGCTGCACGCCCACCCGGGCGGCCGGTCGGCGCAGGCCGACGAGCAGGAGCGGGTCCTGGCCGAGTCGGTCGCCGGCGTCGCCGAGCGCTGGCCGGACGTGCCGATCAACCGGGAGGCGGTGCGGGCCCGCCCGGTCACAGCGCTGACCGAGGCGTCCCGGGACGCCCAACTGGTCGTGGTGGGCCGGCAAGGCCGCGGTGAGCTCAGCGGCTTGCTGCTCGGCTCGGTGAGCCAGGGGATCCTGCACCGCGCCGCGTGCCCGGTCGCTGTCGTCCGCGCCCCGGCCTGAGCGCACGGTTGGCCCCGGCCCGGGCGGGTAGACGGGTTCGTCAGCCGACGGCGACCCGAGGAGGCAGTGATGGCAGGACCCCGTCCGGGCAGCAACGCGTACGACAAGCAACGGGCACGGCTGCGCGACCTCGTCGAGCAGTCCGGGCGCGCCACCGACAAGGAGGCCAACCAGGTCGCCAACCGGATCCTGCAGGACGACCGTGGGCAACGCGGCGTGGTCCGGGGCGAACGGACCTACGGCCCCAAGGGCAACCGGGAACCGGGTGACCCGAAGTGAGAGCGGCATCCGCCGTCGACGGCGCCATCGCGGGCGCCGTCGGCAGCGCCGTGCTCAACGCGGTCTCCTACCTCGACATGGCGCTGCGGGCGCGGCCGGCGAGCAGCACCCCGGAGTCGGTGGCCGGACGGCTGGCCGACGTCACGCACGTCGACCTGGGCCCCGGCGACGAGGCGGCGAACCGCCGTTCCGGTCTGGGGCCACTGCTCGGGTACGCCACAGGCATCGCCGCGGGGGCCGCGTTCGGTCTGCTCGCCGGACACCGGCGGATCCCGTTGCCGCTGGCCACGGTGCTGCTCGGCGGTGGGGTGATGGCCACCTCGGACGGCTCGATGACGGTGCTGGGCGTGACTGACCCGCGTACCTGGCGGCGCGCCGACTGGGTCTCCGACCTGATCCCGCACCTGGCGTACGGGCTGTCGGCCGCAGCCACCTGGCGGCGGCTGCGGCCGGCGTCGGCTCGCGGTTAGCTCTCGTCGTCGGCAACCGGCTCACCGGCCGGGCCGTACGGCGACACCTGACCCTTCGGAACGGGCCGTCCCGCGTCGGCGTTCGACGTGCCCCGGCTCCGCGAACGGCCGCCCGCCTGGGTGGCCGTCTTGCGGCTGTCCTGGCTGGTGGCGCCGAGATCGTTCCGGCGCAGTTCCTCCTGCTGCGGCTTGACCACGGCTCTCTCCTTCCCGGTGGGGCGCACGGCCGTCGGCCGCGCACCAGACAGGCGTACCCGTCGCCGCCCGGCGCATTCCGGATCGGCGCGGGGGTCTGGCCGGGGCCGGGACGGGTAAGCCGGATGGATGCCAGACGATCGCAACGTCGCGCGCGCCCTGCTGGACCGGCAGTCCCGCACGTACGCGGAGGAGGCGGGGATCACCCTCGCCGACCGGCCCGGCCCGCTCTACCAGTTGCTGGTGCTCACCACGCTGCTGAGCACCCGGATCCGGGCGTCGGTGGCGGTGGCCGCCGCCCGGGAGCTGTTCGCCGCCGGTTACCGCACCCCGCAGACGATGGAGGCGGCGAGCTGGCAGGACCGGGTCGACGCGCTGGGCCGGGGCCACTACCGGCGCTACGACGAGCGGACCGCGACCATGCTCGGCACCGGCGCCCGGCTCTGCCTGGACCGCTGGCACGGCGACCTGCGCCGGCTGCACCAGGAAGCCGGCGCCGACCGGGCCGCGCTGCGCCGGTTTCTCACCGAGTTCCCCGGCATCGGCCCCACCGGGGCGGACATCTTCCTGCGCGAGGCGCAGTCGGTGTGGCCGGACGTGCGCCCGTACGCCGACCGGCGCACGCTGGCCGGGGCGAAGCGGCTGGGCCTGCCGGCGAGCCCCGGCGACCTGGTCGGGCTGGTCGGCGAGGCCGACTTCGGGCGGCTGGCGTCGGCGCTGGTGCGGGTGGCGCTGGGCGAGGAGTCGGCCGGCGAGGTGAGCCGCAGCGCCGCCACGGCGCGCTGAGAGCGCTACTTGGCCGGCCCGGGCTTGGTCAGGTTCCAGGCCAGCAGCGAGGCGAGCAGCGCGAGCAGCACCACGCCGCCGGAGACGCCGCCCTCCCCGCCGCTGTCGCGGCTTCCCGAGAAGCCGAAGTAGATCACGGCCAGTCCGGCCAGCACGGTGATGAACGTACGCAGTCCCCTGTCCTTCACGCCCGCACCGTACGACCGGCGGCGCCGCCCGGGGCGGGGATCGGGCGGCCGTCCCCCGTCCGGGTGTCAGTCCGTCTCCAGGTCGTCCAGGGAGATCGCGTGGGTCATCAGCCAGCGGGCCAGCGCGGCCATCCCGAACAGCCACAGCGGCGCCGACTCGGTGGGGCCGTTCGTGGCGTAGATGGCGAACCTCAGATCCGGTGCGCGGTACGCCTCGATCCGCCACTTGTGGTTCTTGTCCCGCCAGACCGCGGAAGGGTCCATGGCGTCACGGTAGGTGACCGGAGCGGGCGGGCGACGCCTGTTGCGTCAGCCCGGCGGGCGGAGCACCTCGCGGGCGTCGTCGGGCAGCCGCCGGGTGGCGCCGCGCCGGTCCAGCAGCTCCAGCAGCGGCACCGCCACCCGGCGGGTGGTGCCGAGCGCCTGCCGGGCGGCGCTGAGCGTGAACGGCTGCGGCAGCCCGGCCAGGACGCGCACCGCGTCGTCCGGGGCGCCGGGGAGCAGCACCACGTTCTCGGCCAGCTTCAGCAGCGCGCCGGCCCGGACGGCGGCGCCGATCTCGCGGGGGCCGAGCCCGAGGTCGGCCAGGTGGTGCGCCTCGGGCGCCTGGAACGGTCGGTCGCCGTACTCGGCCCGGACCCGGTCCACCGCCCGCGCCACCGGATCGGGCAGCGTGTGCTGCCCGGCGGCGGTGACCAGGCCGTCGCGCAGCCGCAGCGGCGGGCGCAGCAGCGCCGTCACCAGCGCGCGGTCGGGCACGTCGAGCCGGTGCCGCAGCACGTCGACCGGCACGCCCGCGGCCAGCGGATGCTCGGCGGTGTACCGGGTCACCTCCTCGGTGAGGCGGCGGCCCAGGTCCCGCCAGTGCTCCGGGTCGGCCAGCCACTGCCCGGCCACCGGCGTCGCGGTCGGCGGCACGCCCATCCGGGTCAGGTCCCCGGCCCGGATCAGCAGCCGCCGGCGCAGCTCCCCGGCCAGGTCCGGGCGCCCGTCCAGCCCGGCGAGCACGGCCGCGCGGGCCGCTGCCGCGCCCCGGCGGCGCAGCGGCGGCGGGTCCACGTCCAGCACCGTGACGCCACCGCAGACGTGGTGCCGGCCGGGGTCGCGCAGCAGCGCCCGGTCCCCGATCAGCAGCGGCAGCGGCCGGGCCAGGCGCAGCCGGACCGTGTCCGGGCCCAGCGGCCGGACCCGGGCGGGCACCGCCGCCGAGCCGGCGTGCAGCATGAGCGTGGCCGGCAGGTCGGCGGCCGGGTCGCCGGACAGGCGCACGTCGAGCAGGTCGGTACGCCCGAACCGGCCGGGTGTGAGCAGCGCGTCGCCACGCCCGACGCGGTCCCGGGGCAGGCCGCGCAGGTTCACCGCGACCCGGGCCACCGCCTCGACGGCGGTGTGCGCGGCGCCGAGGGAGTGCAGTCCGCGTACCCGCACCGCCTCGCCGGTGCCGGCCAGCTCCAGTTCGTCGCCGACGCGCAGCCGGCCGCCGCCGAGCGTGCCGGTGACCACGGTGCCGCTGCCGCGTACCGTGAACGCCCGGTCCACCCAGAGCCGCACCGGCGCGTCAGCGGCCGGGTCGGGCAGCCGGGCGGTCAGGCGGTCCAGGGCGGCGCGCAGCTCGGGCAGGCCGGCGCCGGTGACCGCGGAGACCGGCACCGCCTCCACCTCGCCCAGCGACGTCGCGGCGATCTCCGTGCGGGCCCGCGCCGTCGCCGGCCCTGGGTCGGCGAGGTCCGCGCGGGTCACCGCGAGCAGCCCGTACGACACACCCAGCGCGTCCAGCGCGGCCAGGTGCTCGGCGGACTGCGGCATCCAGCCCTCGTCCGCGGCCACCACGATCAGCGCGGCCGGGACCGGGCCGACACCGGCGAGCATGTTCGGCACGAACCGCTCGTGTCCGGGTACGTCGACGAAGGCGACGGTGCCGCCGGAGGGCAGCGTGGTCCAGGCGAAGCCGAGGTCGATGGTCATGCCCCGGCGGCGTTCCTCCGCCCACCGGTCCGGTTCCATCCCGGTCAGCGCCCGCACCAGCGTCGACTTGCCGTGGTCGACGTGCCCGGCGGTGGCCACCACCCACATGCCGGTCAGTCCTCCACGCTCAGCACGGCCACGCGGACCCGGTCGTCGGCGCCCTCCGGCACGGCGCGCAGGTCCAGCAGGAGCCGGCCCTGCAGCACCCGTCCGAGGACCGCCGGGTCGCCGGCGCGCAGCGGCTCGGCGTACCGCTCGGGCAGGCTCAGCGCCCACGAGTCCAGCTCCACGCCGGGCGCCCCGCCGCCGCCGACGACTGCCGCGCTGGGCACCACCTCGGCCTTGCAGCCGTCCTCACCGAGCCGGTCACGCAGCCGCTCCACCCGCTCCCGCAGCCGGACCGGGTCGGCGTGCAGCGCGTCGCGGGTGGGCGTGGTCGGGGCGTACAGGGTGGCGGCGAGCGCGGCGAGGGTGAGCTTGTCGACGCGCAGCGCCCGCGCGAGCGGGTGCCGGCGCAGCCGGTGCACCAGGTCGGCGTCGCCGAGCAGCAGACCGGCCTGCGGACCGCCGAGCAGCTTGTCGCCGCTGGCGGTGACCATGTGCGCGCCCGCGCGCAGCGTGGTGGCGGCGTCCGGCTCGTCGGGCAGCAGCGGGTCGGGCGCGAGCAGGCCCGACCCGATGTCGACCACCACCGGTACGCCGAGCGTGGCCAGCTCGGCGACCGGCACCGCCGAGGTGAAGCCGGTGACCACGAAGTTCGACGGGTGCACCTTCAGCACGAACCCGGTGTGCTCGCCGATCGCGGCTTCGTAGTCGGCGCGCGTGGTGCGGTTGGTGGTGCCCACCTCGCGCAGCCGCGCGCCGGTGCTGGCCAGCAGGTCGGGCAGGCGGAACCCGTCGCCGATCTCGACCAGCTCACCGCGGCTGACCACGATCTCCCGGCCGGCGGCGAGCGCGGTCGCGGCCAGCGCCAGCGCGGCGGCGCCGTTGTTCACCACGTGCACCGCCCCGGCGTCGGGCACGGCGGCGGCGAGCGCGTCCAGCGCCTCCCGGCCGCGCCGCGCCCGCCGTCCGGTACGCAGGTCCAGCTCCACGTCGGTGTGCCCGGCGGCGGCCACGAGCGCGTCCACGGCGGACGGGGCGAGCGGGGCACGGCCCAGGTTGGTGTGCAGCACGACGCCGGTGGCGTTGAGCACGGCGCGTGGCGTACGGCCGGGCAGGTCGGCGAGCACCGCGTCGCGTACCTGCTCGGGGGTCAGCTCGCCGCGGCGGGCGCGGTCCTGCGCGCTGACGATCGCGGCCTTGACCCGGTCGCGGCCCAGCGTCACGGCGGCGGCGGCCAGCGCGGGATCGGCGAGCAGCGCGTCGGTGCGCGGCACCCGCCGTCGCGGGTCGACCTCACGCATCGCGCACTCCCGGGAACGGTTTGGCGGAGACGGACGGGAATCGAACCCGCCTGGCCCGGGTCCCGGACCACACCGGTTTTGAAGACCGGGAGGGGCACCAGCCGCCTGAACGCCTCCACGCAGCAGTCAACCACAGCGGACGGGAGGCCGCCCGGGGAGGTGTCAGACCTGGTCGGCGGCCCGCCGGTCGGCGCGTTCGCGCTGCGGCACCACCGTGTACCGCGGATCGCGCGCGGAGGCGACGCCGCCGTGGAAGATCCCGAACCGGGTGCACACCGACGCGGCGATCAGCGCGCCGCCGGACAGCGCGGACAGCACCCGGCTGCGGCGACCGACCAGCGCGCCGACCACACCGGCGGCGGTCAGCGCGCGGCCCGCGCGCAGCAGCTTGCCGGGTGTGCCCTGCGTGTAGGGCTCGCTGAGCAGCCCGAGCCGGTTCTCCACCCGGTGCGAACCCCACAGCTCCATCGCCGCGCCCGCGACCGCGAGGCGCCGCGCCGGACCGGCCTGGGCGCAGGGCGCGGCCACCAGCCCGACACCGGCGCCGCTGGCCAGCGCGCTGCCCGCGAAGATGGCCGGCAGTTCCGGGTACGCCTCGTGCCACGACGGCACCGCCGTGTCCGCCAGCAGCACCCCGGTGTACGTGGCCAGCGCGGGCGCGGTGACGGCGGCGACCACACCGGCGGTGTGCCCGGCCGGGGGCAGCAGCCGGCGGCCGAGCCCCAGCACGCCGCGCTCGGGCAGCAGCGGCGCCGCCTCGGCGATCGCGGCGAGCCCGGCGGCCGGGCCGAACACGCTGAGGATCCAGGTGCCCACCGACATCGGCGAGGTCACCTTCGCCACCCGCAGCATGTGGTGGAACCGGGACGGCCGGCCCAGGTCGTTGACCAGGAAGTACGTGCTCGCGCCCACCGCCGCCAGGGCGGTGACCCGGCCGGCGCGGCGCAGCGCCGGGCGGCCGGTGAGCTGCCCGCCCGCGGCCAGCAGCGACGAGCCGGCGGCGAGACCGCCGGTGAACAGGTACGCGGCGATGTCCCACCGCCACACCGGCGGCTTGAGGACGGGCCGGCCGTAGTAGGAGGTGAACTCGGCCGGCGGGACGTTGAGCTGCTCACCACCACCCTTGCCGCGCCGGCGCGGGGCCGCGTCGCGGGGCGGGTGCGGGGCCAGCCGCGCGTCGCGGGAACCCGCGTCGGTGCGTCCCACGCCGGGACCGGCCGCGGTGGCCCGGCTGCCGTTCTCCCGCTCGGCGGCGCCGCGGTCCTCCGGTTCCGTGGACAGGCGCTCGCGGAAGCGGCGGAACAGGTCACCGACCGGGCGGTCCGGGCTCACGACGATCCTCCGACGAACGCGGCGACGGCAGCCGCCGCCATGGCCAGCGCGGCGAACCCGGCCCGCTTCCACATCTTCGGCAGGTCCCGGGTGGTGACCACCGGGTCCGGCGGCAGCCCGTACACCTCCGGCTCGTCGAGCAGCAGGAAGAACGCGCCGTCGCCGCCCACGCCGTCGGTCGGGTCGTGGCCGTACAGCCGCGCCTCCGGCACGCCCCGCTCGTGCAGCGCGGCGACCCGCGTGGCGGCCCGTTCCCGCAGCTCGTCGAGCGGGCCGTACTGGATCGACTCGGTCGGGCACGCCTGCGCGCAGGCGGGCGTCATGCCCGCGCCGACCCGGTCGTAGCACAGCGTGCACTTCCACGCCCGGCCGTCGCCCTTGCGCTGGTCGATCACGCCGTACGGGCAGGCGGAGATGCAGTAGCCGCAGCCGTTGCAGATGTCCTCCTGCACCACCACCGTGCCGAACTCGGTGCGGAACAACGAACCGGTCGGGCACACGTCCAGGCAGGCCGCGTGCGTGCAGTGCTTGCACACGTCGGACATCATCAGCCAGCGGAAGTCGGTGCGGGTCTCCGCGCCGCTGTCCCGCCCGGGCGGCTGCGCGCCGGGCATGCCGAGGAACTCCGGACCGGCCGCCATCCGCGCCGCCGCCTCCGGCCGCCCCGGCGGCAGACCGGGATTCGTGCCGGTGTCGGGGGCCGTGCCCGCGCCGACCGCCGCGGACGCGGGGCTGGTCGCCGGGCCGGTCGGGTCACCGGCGAACGGCGGCGTGCGGTGCCCGGCCGGGCGGGGCTGCTCGATGAACGCGACGTGCCGCCACGAGTTCGCGGTCAGCGCGCCGGTGTTGTCGTACGACATGCCGAGCAGGTCGAACCCGGAGTCCGGGACGCCGTTCCACTCCTTGCAGGCCACCTCGCACGCCTTGCAGCCGATGCAGACGCTGGTGTCGGTGAAGAAGCCCATCCGGGGCGGCGCTTCGACCCAACCCGCGTCGGGGGCCGGGTCCAGCGGACCGTACAGGCTGTTGGCGTCAGGCATCCGGCTCCCCGTCCTGGTGCGCGGCGGGCGACTGCTCGTCGGTGCTGCCGGCGGCGTCGTCCCCGCCGGCCGCGTCGGTGGTCACCAGCGGGATCTTCCGGTCCGGCGTCATCCCGGCCCGCCGTTGGTAGTCGCCGACCAGGTCCAGCAGCGGCGGACCGGTGGGACGACGGCCGGGCCGGATGTCGCAGGTGCCGACCTTGCTCTCCTGGATGAGCACGTTCGGGTCCAGCGTGATGCCGAATAGGTCGTTCGCCGAGTCGCCGGTGACCAGGCCCTCGGTGCCGAAGTGGTACGGCAGCCACACCTGGTGGATGATCCGCCCGTCCACCCGCAGCGGAGTGAGCCGGTCGGTGACCAGCACCCGCGCCTCGATCACCGCGCGGCCGCTGATCAGGTGCGCCCAGCCCAGGTGCGCCAGCCCGACCTCGCCGGCCAGTTCCGGGGACACCTCGACGAACATCTCCGGCTGCAGCTCGGCCAGGCGCGGCACGGTACGGCTCATCCCACCGGCCGTGTGGTGCTCGGTGAGGCGGCTGACCGTGAACACGTACGGGAAGACCTGGCTGTGCGGCTCCGGCGGACTCGGGTTCATCCGGTTGATCGGGTGCTCGTAGATCTTGCGGGTCGGGTTGGCCTGCTGACCGTAGAGCGGGTTGCGCATCGGCGACTCGGCCGGCTCGTAGTGCGTCGGCAGCGGGCCGTCCAGGACGCCGCTCGGCGCGTACAGCCACGCCTTGCCGTCGCCCTGCATGACGAACGGGTCGTCACCGGCGAGCGCGGCCGGCCCGGAGGCGCCCTCCGGCGGCCGGTACGACGGCGGCTTCGTCTTCTCGAAGTCCGGCACGTCGTAGCCGGTCCACTCGCCGGCATCCGGGTCCCACCAGACGTACTTCTTGCGCTCGCTCCACGGCCGGCCCTCGGGGTCGGCGGAGGCGCGGTTGTAGAGCGTGCGGCGGTTCGCCGGCCACGCCCAGCCCCACTCGGCGGCCACCCAGTCCTGCTCGTGGCGGGACCGGCGGCGGGCCGCCTGGTTCACCCCGTCGGCGTAGACGCCGGAGTAGATCCAGCAGCCGATCGCCGTCGAGCCGTCGTCGCGGGCCTCGCCGAACGCGTTCAGCGGGCGGCCGGTCGCCACCTCGTACCCGTTGATCTCCTTGAGCACCGCCTCGGCGCTCGGCTCCGCGTGCGGACCGTGCGTGGGGTAGTCCCAGGCCAGGTCCAGCAGCGCCCGGTCGCGGCGCTCGGTGGAGCCGGCCAGCTTCTCCCGCAGCACGCGGCCGAGGTGGTAGAAGAACCACAGCTCGGAGCGGGCGTCGCCCGGCGGGTCGACGGCCTTCTCCCGCCACTGCAGCAGCCGCTGCGTCTGGGTGAACGTGCCCTCCTTCTCCACGTGCGAGGCCGCCGGCAGGAAGAACACCTCGGTACGGCACTCCTCCGGCACGATCTCACCGGTGGCGACCTCCGGGCCGTTCTTCCAGAACGTGGCGCTCTCGATCATGAACAGGTCGCGGACCACGAGCCAGTCGAGGTTGGCCATGCCGAGGCGCTGGGCACGGCCGTGCGCCGAGCCGACCGCCGGGTTCTGGCCGAGCAGGAAATAGCCCTTCACCTTGCCGTCGATCATGTTCAGGACCTGCTGGTACGTGCCGTGGTCGCCGGTCATCCGGGGCATGTAGCCGTAGCAGAAGTCGTTCTCCGGCGTCGCCGCGTCACCCCAGTACGCCTTGAGCAGGCTCGCCGCGAACGCCCGCGAGTTGCCCCAGAAGCCCTTCTGCCCCGGGTGCCGGATGCTGTCCACCCACCTGTCGAACGTCGGGTGGTCGGCGTGGTGCGGCATCGGCAGGTAGCCGGGCAGCAGGTTGAACAGCGTCGGGATGTCGGTGGAGCCCTGGATGCTGGCGTGACCGCGCAGCGCCAGGATGCCACCGCCCGGACGGCCCATGTTGCCCAGCAGCGTCTGAATGATCGAGCCGGTGCGGATGTACTGCACGCCCACGCTGTGCTGCGTCCAGCCGACCGAGTAGACGAGCGCGCCGGTGCGCTCCCGCCCCGAGTTCTCCGTCCAGGCACGCGCCAGTTCGAGGAATTTCTCCTCCGGGATGCCGCACACCCGGGCCACCATCTCCGGCGTGTAGCGGGAGAAGTGCCGCTTCAGGATCTGGTAGACGCAGCGCGGATGCTGCAACGTCTCGTCCCGCGGGGCCTGCGCCGGCACCGGCTCGCCGTGCGACTCGTGCTCCAGCCCGGAAGCCGAGTCACGCTCCTTGCCCGTACCCCGGATCTTGGCGTTGTCCTCCTGGCCCTCGTACTGCCAGCTGGCGTGGTCGTAGGAGCCGGTGTCCGGGTTGTAGCCGGAGAACAGGCCGTCCAGGTCCTCGGTGTCGGCGAACCGCTCGCTGACGATGTTGGCCGCGTTGGTGTACGCCAGCACGTACTCCCGGAAGTCCAGCTCGTTGTCCAGGATGTAGCGCACCACGCCGCCGAGCAGCGCGATGTCCGTGCCCGCCCGGATCGGCAGGTACGTGTCGGCGAGCGCGCTGGTGCGCGTGAACCGCGGGTCGACGTGGAAGACCTTCGCGCCGCGCTTCTTCGCCTCCATCACCCACTGGAAACCCACCGGGTGGGCCTCGGCCATGTTCGAGCCCTGGATGATGATGACGTCAGCGTTGGCGAGATCCTGCTGGAAGTCCGTGGCGCCGCCGCGACCGAAGCTGGTCCCCAGACCGGGGACGGTGGCGGAGTGTCAAATACGGGCCTGGTTCTCGATCTGGAGTGCCCCCATCGCGGTGAACAGCTTCTTGATGAGGTAGTTCTCCTCGTTGTCCAGCGTCGCGCCGCCGAGGCTGGAGATGCCGAGCGTCCGGTTCAGCGGACGACCCTCGTCGTCGACGTCCTCCCAGGTCTCCGCGCGGGCGGCGAGGATCCGGTCGGCGATCATGTCGAGCGCGACGTCGAGGTCCAGGTCTTCCCACTCGGTCGCGTACGGCCGGCGGTAGCGGACCTTCGTCTGGCGCAGCGGGCTGGTCACCAGGCTCTTGCTGGCCGAGCCCTTCGGGCAGAGCCGGCCGCGCGAGATCGGGCTGTCCGGGTCGCCCTCGATCTGGGTGACCTTGCCGTCGGAGTGGAAGACGCGCTGCCCGCAGCCGACCGCGCAGTACGGGCAGACCGAGCGGGCCATGCCGTCGGCGGTCTCGGTGCGGGCGGTCAGCGCGGCGGAGCGCGCCGACTGGGCGGCGGCGCCGCGACCGAGCGGATCGGTGCCGGTGAGTTGCCGGTAGACCGGCCACCCCTGGATGAAGGTCTTCAGACCCACCCGGGCACCCCCTCCGCGTCGAGAACGGCTCTCACCTCTTCCTTCTCACCCTAGGCCAGCCGCCGGAGGCGTGCGAGTCGAGCCCACAGACAGAGCCGCCCCGGCCGAATGGCCGGGGCGGCTCTGGGCGTCGGTGTGCATGTCGCCTCTCGGCGAGTGGCGCGACGCGGCTCCAGCCGAACGGTATTCCGCGAAGGCAATTTAGGTGAGGCCCGGGGACACTGGACACACCGACGCTCTGCACAACGGTACCGGGGTCACGGTTCTTCCGCTCGTTCCTCGTGACCCCGGTCACCGCCGGGTCAGCTGTTCCAGTGCTCGGCGACCAGGTCGGCGGCCTGCTGCTCCCACTGGGCGTAGTGGTCGGGGTAGGCGGAGACCTGGACGGTCTGGGCGGCGACGGTCAGGGGCATGTCGCGCCAGCCGTCGACCTGCTTCAGGCCCTTCAGGAACGCCATGGTCGAGTACTCGGGGTCGGTGATCTGCTCGACCGTGCCCCAGCCGCTGGAGGGGCGCTGCTGGAACAGGCCCTGCGAGTCGTGGTCGTTGCGGTCGCCGAGGTGGCCGAGGTTCTCCAGCTTCGACTCCTGCAGGGCGGTGGCGATCGACACGACGGCGGCGCGTTCGTCCATGCCGGCCTTCTTGGTGGCGGCGATGATGGCCTTGACGTTGGCGGTCTGCTCGTCGTCGAGGTCGATGTGGGACTGGGTGCCCTGCACGCCGTGCGGGATCAGCGCGGCGCTGTCGAGCTTCGCGGCCTGGGTGGTGGTGACCGCGGCGGCGTTGCGGGTGGTGGGGGTGCTGGTGTCGTGGTTGAGGGGGCCGGCGGCGAGGCCACCGGCGACGGTCAGACCGGCGATACCGAGGATGCTCTTGCGCAGGATCGTGTTCATGAGGGGGCTCCATTCGGGGGTCGACGCACCCGGGGGCGAGTGCGTGGGCACCGTCAGGCGCTCAGAGAAGTCTTCGGGGGGATCCGGCTCGCTGCCCGTGACTGCGGGGGCCGGAGACATGTCCAACGACCGCCGCCCCGGGATCATTCCGGGGGCGCCGGGGGATGCTGCTGCGGTCGTTCACCAGGTATAACGCCCCCGCCCCGCCACCGATTCCGCCACCCGGGTGTCCCCCACCACCCCGAAACCAGACACCCACCCCACCCGACACCCCGGCTCACCCTCCCGTGACCCGGAAGCGTCGATCATGAGGTTGACGGCACCTCGTGTCCGTTTTGTCACCGTCAACCTCATGATCGATCAGGCCTCGAGTGAACGGTCATTGATCAAGGAGTTTGGGTCACCCGTGAGGCCTGAGGCAGACACAAACTTCTTGATCAACGGGCTGGGGTGGGCCCGCCCGACGCGACAAGGGCGGGAAGGGAGGGGGGTGATGGGCCGGGTTGGGGTTACCCTGATGCCATGTCGGCCACCGCGCACGCGTACCTCGCCCGGCCCGGGCGACCCGCCGTGGTGGCGCGCACCCTGGACGAGCTGACCGGCCCCACCACCGGCATCGTCGAACTGCCGGTACGCCTCATGTGGAGCAGCGAGCGCGCGTTCGACCTGGCCGACCCGGACGAACTGCTCTGGATGTACGAGAACGTGCTGCGCGAGACGACCCGGGTGGAGGATCTGCGCGAGCTGATCCACGGGGGCACGTTGCGCCGGTTGTGGCCGCTGTTGAACCTGCCCCGGGGCGTACGCCTGGCCTGGGAGGGCCGGCACCGGAGCCTGCGCCCGGCGTGACCCATCCGCACGACTTCTACCGGGAGGTGGCCCGGGTGGCGCTGGCCGCCGCCGGCCCGCACCGGTTCGTGCTCGGCGGCGGTGTCGCCTGGGCCGCGCACGGCCTGGTCACCCGCCCCACCGAGGACGTCGACCTGTTCGCCGACGTGGAGGGCGCCGCCGCGGCCGCGGCCGACGGGGTACGCGCGGCGCTGGAACGGGCCGGCTACCGGGTGGCCGAGGCGGATCCGGGCGGGCTGGGCGAGGTGTTCGACGGCTTCGACCGGGACCTGCGGGACTTCGTGGTGAGCCGGGACGGCCGGCAGATCCGCCTCAGCCTGGCCCGCCTGGACCGGCACCGCAGCCCGGTGGTGATGGACTTCGGGCCGGTGATGGACGTGCGGGACCTGATCGCCAACAAGACCGCCGCGCTGGTCAACCGGCGGGAGGTACGCGACTACATCGACGTCTCCGCCGCCCTGGACCGGTACAGCGTGGCGGAACTGCTGGAGCTGGCCCGGCAGGTGGACCCGGCGCTGGACGACGAGGACGTGCGCGCCGCCGGCCGCTACCTGGACGGGCTGGCCGACCGCCGGTTCACCCGCTACGGCCTGGACGCGCCGCGCATCGCCGAGGTGCGCCGCCGGATGGCCGTCTGGCCCCGCTGAGCAACGGAACCAGACGACCCCCGCCGCGCCGGGCCGGACGGACAGACGCCCGAGTCGCGCCGGACCAGACGACCGAGCCGGGACAAGCCGGACCGGCCGGATGGGCGAGCCGGGACCAGAGACGCAGCCGGACCGGACACTCACTTCGTCGGGCGGCCGCCCGTGACGCCGAGGATCTCGCCGGTGACGTAGCTGGACTCCTGGGAGGCGAAGTAGACGTACGCGGGCGCCAACTCGGCCGGCTGACCGGGACGGCCCAGCGGCGTGTCGGTGCCGAACTGCTTCACCTTCTCCTCCGGCATGGTGGCCGGGATCAGCGGCGTCCAGATCGGACCGGGCGCGACCGCGTTGACCCGGATGCCCCGCTCGGCGAGGTTCTGCGCGAGCGCCTTGGTGAAGTTCGCGATGGCGGCCTTGGTGGTGGCGTAGTCGAGCAGCTGCGGCGACGGGTCGAACGCCTGGATCGACGACGTGTTGATGATCGTCGAGCCTTCCTTCATGTGCGGCACGGCGAACTTGCAGAGCCAGAACATGGCGTACACGTTGGTCTTGAACACCCGGTCGAACTGCTCGGTGGTGATGTCGAGCAGGCCGTTGTCCTGCGACATCTGGTACGCCGCGTTGTTGACCAGGATGTCGACGCCGCCGAGGTCGCGCAGCGCCTGGTCGACGAGGTCACGGCAGTTGGCCTCCTCGCGCAGGTCGCACCGGACCGCGACGCCGGTGCGCCCGGCCTGCTCGATCAGGGCGACCGTCTCCCGGGCGTCCTTCTCCTCCTCGTCGGCGAGGTAGGTGACGAGCACGTCGGCGCACTCGCGGGCGAAGGCGATCGCCACGGCCCGGCCGATGCCGGAGTCGCCGCCGGTGATGATCGCGCGCTTGCCGGTGAGCCGGTCGCTGCCCCGGTACGACTGCTCGCCGTGGTCGGGCTTCGGCCCCATCTGCTGTTCGCTGCCGGGCGGCGTCTGCTGCTGCGACGGCTGTCCCTCACGCTGTCCGTACTGCTCGGCCGGGTGCTGCTGGGTGAACTGGTCCTCGCTCATGTCTGCGCCCCTACCCCGGTGACCGGAGGGGAAACAGCAGCACCGTGACCGTAGGGGAAACAAAACGGGCCGGTGTGGCGCACGCGACATGTGGTGGTTATGGTGCGCAACGGCGCCCACGAGGCGCGTACCCCCCATTGGAAAGGCACCTCATGACTTCCTCCTCCGGCGCCTCCCGGCGCCAGGTGCTGGCCGTCGCGGCCGCCGCCGCGACCGCTCCCCTGCTGGCCGGCGCGCCCGCCGAGGCGAAGCCGAAGCAGCCGAAGACCTGGGACCTGACGATCCTCGGCACGTCCGACACCCACGGCAACGTCTACAACTGGGACTACTACAAGGACGCGGAGTTCGACGACAGCAAGCAGAACGACGTCGGCGTCGCGAAGCTCGCCACCCTGGTCAACCAGATCCGCGCCGAGCGCAAGGGCAGAGCGACGCTGGTCCTCGACGCCGGCGACACCATCCAGGGCACGCCGCTGGCCACGTACTACGCCAAGCAGGAGCCGATCACCAGCACCGGTGAGACGCACCCGATGGCCCGCGCCATGAACATCCTCAAGTACGACGCGGTGACGCTCGGCAACCACGAGTTCAACTACGGCCTGCCGCTGCTGGCCACCTGGATCGAGCAGCTCGGCTTCCCGGCCCTGGCCGCGAACGCGCTCAACGCGAAGACCGGCAAGCCGGCGTTCCTCCCGTACGTGATCAAGGAGGTCAAGCTCGGCGGGCACGGCGCGCCGAAGCTGCGCGTGGGCATCCTCGGCCTGACCAACCCCGGCGTGGCCATCTGGGACAAGGGCAACGTCGAGGGCCGCCTCGTCTTCGCCGACATGGTCGCCACCGCCGCGAAGTGGGTGCCGGAGATGCGCCGCCGCGGCGCCGACCTGGTCGTCATCTCGGCGCACGGCGGCGACAGCGGCACCTCCAGCTACGGCCCGGAGCTGCCGAACGAGAACCCGACCGCGCTGATCGCCGAGCAGGTCCCCGGCATCGACGCGATCCTGTTCGGCCACGCGCACAACGAGGTGCCGGAGAAGTTCGTCACCAACCTCACCACCGGCGAGCGGGTCCTCACCTCGGAGCCGTCGAAGTGGGGCCAGCGGCTGACCCGGATGGACTTCACGCTGACCCGGGACAAGGGCCGCTGGAAGGTCACCGCCAAGTCGGCCACCACGCTCAACACCAACACGGTGGTCGAGGACCCGGCGGTGCTCGCGGCCGTGCGCGGCCAGCACACCAAGACCGTCGAGTACGTCAACCGCGTCGTCGCGCAGTCCAGCGTGGAGCTGTCGGCCGCCGAGTCGCGGTACAAGGACACCCCGATCCTGGACTTCATCAACCACGTCCAGACCGAGGTCGTCACCGAGGCGCTCGCGGGCGGCGAGTACGCGGGCCTGCCGGTGCTGTCCATCGCCGCGCCGTTCAGCCGTACCGCGGTGTTCCCGCAGGGCGACGTGCGCATCCGCGACGTGGCGGGCCTCTACGTGTACGACAACACGCTGGAGGCGGTCGTGCTGACCGGCGCCGAGGTGAAGGCGTACCTGGAGTACTCGGCGAAGTACTTCGTCACGCTGCCGTCGGGCGCGCCGGTGAACCCGGAGACGATCAGCGACCCGGCGGTGCCGGACTACAACTACGACGTGTTCTCCGGCGTCGACTACGACATCGACATCGCCAAGCCGGTCGGCCAGCGGGTCACCCGGCTGGTGCTGGCCGGCACCGACACCCCGGTCGCGGCGGACGCCCGGTTCGTGGTGGCGGTGAACAACTACCGGCGCAGCGGCGGCGGCAACTTCCCGGGCATCGTGAAGACCCAGGTCTACAACGCCCAGCAGGAGACCCGCCAGCTGCTCATCGACTGGGCGCAGGCCAAGGGCGTCATCGACCCGGCCGACTTCTTCGTACCCAACTGGAAGCTGGTCCGCGACGGCGTGCCGGTCTTCTGACCGTGCGGCTGACGGGGCCCGGGCCCCGTCAGCCGCCCGCGCGCAGGTGCCACTCCGACTCCCCGCCGACCGGGTCCGGCCGGTCCGGCGGGGTCTCGGTCTCCACGGACCCCGTGAGGTCCTCCGGGCGTACCCGGGCCGGCAGTTCGCCGAAGCGGACGTGCCGCAGGAACGCGTACTCCTCGTCGGTGAACGACTCGGCCGGCTCACTCATGACCGCATTGTGCGCCCGCCCGTCCCGCCGGCGCATCAACCACCACGGCAGGGGTATGCCGCCGCGACGACCGTCGGCGACGAGGTGGAGGAGACATGCGCGCAGTACGGATGACCGCACCCGGGGTGCTGGAGCACACGGAGGTGCCCACGCCCGACGCCGGCCCCGGTGAGGTGCTGCTGCGCGTCGGCGCGGTCGGCGCCTGCCACTCCGACCTGCACATCCTCGACGCCCCGGCCGGCGTGTTCCCGATCCCGATGACCCTGGGGCACGAGATCGCCGGCACCGTCGACACGGTCGGCGCCGGGGTGGTCGGCTGGTCGCCCGGAGAACGGGCCGCGGTCTACGGGATCATCGGCTGCGGCCGGTGCCGTGCCTGCCTGCGGGGCGAGGAGAACCGGTGCCGCGTCACCCCGGTCGGCGGCATCGGGCTCAGCCGCGACGGCGGGCTCGCCGAGTACGTCGTGGTTCCCGCGTCCCGGCTGCTGCCGGTCGGCGACATGGACCTGACCCAGGCCGCGCCGCTCACCGACGCCGGGCTGACGCCGTACCACGCGGTGGAGCTGGCCCGGCCCCGGCTGCGGCCCGGCACCACCTGTGTGGTGATCGGCATCGGCGGGCTGGGGCACATGGGGTTGCAGATCCTGCTCGCCACCACAGCGGTACGGATCGTCGCGGTCGACACCAGCGCCGCGGCGCTGGACCTGGCCGGCCGGCTCGGCGCGCACCACGTGGTGCAGGCCGGCCCGGACGCGGTGGAGAAGATCCGTGAGCTGGTCGGGCCGGCCCCGGACGGCGCGGACGTGGTGCTCGACTTCGTCGGCGCGAAGGCGACCCTGGACACCGCCCGGCAGGTCGTCGCCACCGGCGGTCAGCTGCTGCTGGTCGGCCTGGCCGGCGGCACGCTGCCGGTCCGGCCGGTCGCCGACGAACCGCCGCCCGTGCCGTTCGAGGCCGCTGTGGCGGTGCCGTTCTGGGGCACCCGGGCCGAACTGCACGAGGTGATCGCGCTGGCCCACGACGGCCGGCTGCACGCCGACGTGCAGACGTTCCCGCTCGCGGAGGCGCCGCAGGCGTACGAGGCGCTGCGCCGGGGCGACGTGCACGGGCGGGCGGTCATCGTCCCCTGACCCGGGGCGTTCAGCCGTGCTGGAAGACCGGGGCGAGCACCTCGGCCAGGCGTGCCTTGACCGCGTCGCGGTGCGGCTGCGGCAGCGCCGGGGCGTCCCGGCTCGGCCCGATGCCGGTGTCCAGCAGCACGTACAGCGCCCGCAACGTCCGCATGCTGTTCGAGGCGTGCGCGGGTGTGGTGCCCCGGGGCAGCGCGGCGTAGCCGGCCGCGACCGGGTCCAGCCAGCCGAGCGCGTCGGCGCCGGACAGGCCGGGCCGGGCCAGCACCAGCGCGATCGCGCGGGCCAGCCGGTCGTCCTCCTGCTGCGCGAAGAGGTGGCCGGTCGGCGCGACGAGGCGGGCCGCGGCCAGGTCGAGCATGCTCGCCGGGTCGACAGACGGGTGGCGGCCGAACGTGGCCAGCAGGTCGGCGCCGTGGGCCACCGCGTGCAGCCAGCCGAGCATCGCGTCGTACCCGCGCAGGTCGGTCTCGGCCGGGTACCAGGCGCGGAACGCGGCCGGCCAGGCCGGGTCGAGGTCACCCCGGCTGACGATCATGTCCAGCACCAGCGGCGCGAACGTGCGGGCCTGGATCTCCGGGTCGGTGAACCGCTCGGCCATGATCGCGCCGAGCTTCGCCCGGCGGCCGGCGTCGATCACGTCCCGGGCGATCCAGGTGCGCAGCACCACGTAGGGCGCGCCGTCCCGGACCGCCGGGTCGGGGTCGCGCAGCGCGGCGGCGAGTTCGGCGACGAGGTCGTCCAGGTCGCGGCCGTCCGGCACCGCGAAGTCGCGTCCGCAGACGAGATCCCAGTCGGTCACCGCGCCAGGTTAACCGGCCACGGCCCGCGCCCTCGCGGGCAGGCGGTCGAGCACCGCGAGCCCGGCGCGTACCGGCCGCCGGTCGAGCATCTCGGCGAAGCTCGCCCGGCCCTGGCAGAACCGGACGAACATCCGCCAGCCGGGCGGGCTGGCGAGCATCGCGTGGAACACGTCGGGCCGCCGCTCGAACGTCTCCAGCAGCCGGTGCCCGGCGCGCATCTCCGGCGTCAGCCGCCGGCCGACCTCCCGGGCGTACGCGCCGAGGTCACCGACGGCCACCGCCTCCCCGGCCAGCCGGCCGGAGCGCAGCGCGTAGCTGATCCCCTCCCGGCTCCACGGCTCCAGCAGCCCGGCCGCGTCGCCTGCGACCAGCACCCGCCCGTGGCGCAGCGGCGAGTCGTCGGCGCGGCAGCGGGTGAGGTGACCGGAGTCGTGCTCCGGCGTCACCCCGGACAGTCCGAGCCGGTCGGTGAAGTCGCGCAGGTAGGCGCGGGTGCGGTCGCCGTCGCCCCGGGCCGAGATGACGCCCACGGTGAGCCGGTCGCCCTTGGGGAACACCCACGCGTAGGAGCCGGGCAGCGGCCCCCAGTCGAGCAGCACCCGACCGCGCCAGCGTTCCCGTTCGGCACCGTCCACCGGCAGTTCCAGTTCCAGGCCGAGGTCGACCTGGCGGAAACGGACACCGACGTGGCGTGCCGTGACGCCGGAGGAGCCGTCCGCGCCGATGACGGCACGGGCGCGCACCACCTCGCCGTCGGCCAGACGCAGGCGTACCTCGTCGGGGTCCTGCTCGACCGCGCGGACCGCGACGCCCTCGCGGACCTGAGCCCCGGCGGCGACGGCGGCGGCGCGCAGCCGGTCGTCGAACTCCTCCCGGCGGATCATCGTGACCAGCGGCGACGGGTGCCGGCGGGTGAACGCGCGCCGCCCGTCGCGGGTGAACGTGATCCGGTCGACCCGGTCGTGGGCGGGCACCTCGAGGCGGTCGGCGACCTCGGCCAGCGAGGTGCCGATCAGGCCGCCGCCGCAGGTCTTGTACCGGGGGTGGGTGGCCCGCTCGACCACGAGCGTGCGGACGCCGGAGCGGGCCGCGGCATGCGCGGCGGAGAGTCCGGCGGGCCCACCGCCGACCACGACGAGATCCCAGATGATCACTGGTGCAGCCTAGGGCACCGCCGTGCCGCCCCGCCCGGCACGACAGTCGAACGGGTGAGCATCATCGTGGCCCGTCCGGGTAACCGCCGGTCGCCGGCCGTCCGCGGGTCGGACGGTCCACGCCGAGGAGGGAAGCGATGCCTCAGGTCCAGCTGTCTGCGGTCGAGGAACGGGTGTACCAGGCGGTGTCCGCGCTGGAGGTGCAGGGACACGTCCCCTACCCGGACCTGATCGCCCAGGAGACCGGGATGACCGAGGAGGAACTGCGCGAGCCGCTGCACTCGCTCACCGAGCGAGGGCTGCTGCACCGCGAGGACTCCCCCATGTCCGGCCTGGACTTCGGGCCGCGGTGGTGCGCGCGCCAGGTGGCGTGATCGGATCGTGCCGGACACCGGGTACGACGATCGGCGTCGCTGGCGCGCGCTGAGCGTCGGCCTGATCGCGGCGTTCATGACGCTGCTGGACGTCAGCATCGTCAACGTCGCGGTGCCGTCGATCGACCGGGCGCTGCACGCCACACCGAGCGACCTGCAGTGGGTGCTGTCCGGGTACGCGCTGACGTTCGGCCTGGTGCTGGTGCCGGCCGGGCGGTTCGGCGACGCGCGCGGGCGGCGTACCGCGTTCGTGGTCGGGGTGGGCCTGTTCACGCTGACCAGCGCGCTGGCCGGGCTGGCCCGCTCGCCGGAGTGGCTGGTGGTGGCCCGGCTCGTCCAGGGCGCCGCCGCCGGTGTGGTGAACCCTCAGGTCAGCGGCATGATCCAGGAGCTGTTCCGGGGCGCCGACCGGGGTCGCGCGTTCGGCCTGCTGGGCGCGACGATCGGTATCTCCACCGCCGTGGGGCCGCTGCTCGGCGGCCTGCTCATCCAGCTGGGCGGCGCGGAGCACGGCTGGCGGTGGGTGTTCTTCGTGAACATCCCGGTCGGGATCGTGGCGATGCTGCTCGGCTGGCGGCTGATGCCGACCCGGGCGACGAACCCGGCCGGGCGGGGCCGCCTCGATCCACTCGGCGTGCTGCTGCTCGGCGCCGGGGTGACGGTGATCCTGCTGCCGCTGGTGCAGCGGGAGCAGTGGCGGGGCCCGGGCAAGTGGTTGCTGATCCCGGTCGGCCTGCTGCTGCTCGCCGGGTTCGCGCTCTGGGAGCACCGGTACGCCCGGCGCGCCCAGCCGCTGTTCGACCTGCGGCTGTTCACGGTGCGCTCGTACACGCTCGGCGCGCTGATCGGCCTGATCTACTTCGCCGGGTTCACCGCGATCTTCTTCATCTTCACGCTCTACCTGCAGATGGGGCTCGGCTACAGCGCGCTCGTGGCCGGTCTGGCGATCACGCCGTTCGCGCTCGGTTCGGCGCTCGCCTCCGCGCTCGGCGGCCGGGTGGTCACCCGGTACGGCCGTCCGCTCGTCGCGATCGGGCTGCTGGCGGTGGTGGCCGGGCTGATCGCGACCGACCTGGTGCTGGCGGGCGGGCCGCACGACAACGTGCCGCTGCGGACCGCGCTGCCGCTGCTCGTCGCGGGGCTGGGCAGCGGCCTGGTGATCGCGCCGAACCAGACGCTCACGCTGTCCGAGGTGCCGGTGCCGATGGCCGGCAGCGGCGCGGGCATGCTGCAGACCGGGCAGCGCATCGGCTCGGCCGCCGGCATCGCCGCGGTGGGCGCGCTGTTCTTCTCCACGATCGCCGACGACCACGGCGACTGGGGTACGGCGTTCCGCCACTCACTGCTGCTCGCCGCCGGGATCATCGTGCTGGCGCTGGGTGCCGCCGTGGCGGACATCGTGGCCGGTCACCGGCGCTCGGCGGGCCGCCCCTGATCGGCGCCGGGCAGCAGCACGGTGGTGAGCAGCCGCCGGGTGCGGCCGGGCCCGGGGCCGAGCGCGGCGTACTCGGCGAACAGCTCGCGGAACCGGGTGACGAACTCGGCGGTCTCGGCGTCGGTGGCGTGGAACGCGTTCTGCCGGTAGCCGGCCACGTCGCGGGCCAGGTCGGGGTCGCCGCGGTCGAGGTAGCCGTCGAAGTCGGCGAGCAGGCCCGCGACGAAGGTGAGGAACGCCTGGCGGTGCCGTTGCGGGCTCATGGCCCGGGCCTCGTCCGGGTCCACCGACGCGGCGGCCTCGTGGAGCCGGTAGCTGCGCTCGACCGCGCCGCGGGCCCGCCGCTCCCCGACCGTGTGCAGCACGCCGTTCTCGGCGAGCGTGGCGACCTGCCGGTAGAGCGTGGCCGGCGGCACGTCGCTCAGCTCGCTGCGCAGGTCGGCGGTGGTCAGCGTGCGGCCCCCCAGGAACGCCTGGACGATGCGCAGCCGGACCGGGTGCATCAGCAGCTCCACGGTGTCGAGTGCCACAGTCGCTCCCCTTTTTGTTATCGCCTCCGGTAATGTTCTCACCGACGATAACAGAACCGAGGAGCGCGCCGATGGCCACCATCGACATCACCCCCGACCGCATCGACGTCCGGCTCACCACCGCCGAGAAGATCTGGGCCCTGCGCGGCGACCTGTCGTTCCCCCGCTCCGCCGTCGCGGGCGCCGTCGTCGTGCCCGACGGGGCGCGCGCCACCCGCGGCATCCGGGCGCCCGGCCTCGGCGTGCCCCGCACGCGCAACGTCGGCACCTGGCGCGGCAGGGCCGGCAAGGAGTTCGTCAGCGTCCGCGGCGGCCAGCCGGCCGTCCGCATCACCCTCACCGGCCAGGCGTACGACTCCCTGCTCATCGGCGCCGACGACGCCTCCACCCTGGCCGCGGCGGTGCTGCCGTGACGATCGACCGTCCGCTCGTCGTCGACTCGGGCGAGCAGCGGCTGTCCGGCACGCTCACGCTGCCCGACGGCGCCGGAGGGCACCCGGTGGCGCTGCTGCTGCCCGGCTCCGGGCCGATCAACCGCGACGGCGACCACCGCCGCCTGCCCCTGGGCATCCAGCGGCACCTGGCCGCAGCGCTCGCCGGGGCCGGGATCGCGGTCGCCCGGTACGACCGGCGGGGCGTCGGCGAGAGCACCGGCGAGTTCCTGCGTACCGGCTTCTTCGACAACGTCGACGACGCGGCCGCCGTGTTCGCGGCGCTGCGCGACGACCCGGCCGTGGACGCCGGACGGATGTTCCTGGTCGGGCACAGCGAGGGCGCGCTCACCGCTGTCGCGCTCGCCGCGCGCGGCGTACCGGTGGCCGGCCTGGTCCTGCTGTCCGCGCCCGGGCGCAGCGGCGCCGAGGTGCTGCGCTGGCAGGCCGGACGACTGCTGCCCACGCTGCCCGCGCCGGTACGCCTGGTGCTCCGGCTCACCCGCACCGACCTGGTGGCGAAGGTGGCCCGCAACCACGAGAAGATCCTCGCCACCGACAAGGACGTGGCGTGGGTCGGCGGGCAGCGGCTCAACGCCCGCTGGTTCCGGGAGTTCCTGCGCTACGACCCCCGGCCGGACCTGGGCCGCGTCGACGCCCCGATCCTCGCGCTCACCGGCGACAAGGACCTCCAGACCGACCCGGCGGACCTGCCGGTCATCGCCGCGCACGCGGGCGGGCCGGTGCGGACCGGTGTGCTGCCGGACGTCACCCACGTGCTGCGGCGCCAGCCCGGTCCGCCGTCGCTGCGGGCGTACCGGGACGAGGCGAAGCAGCCGCTGGCCCCCGAGGTGGTCGAGCCGGTGCTGTCGTGGCTCGCCGCGCACGGCGGCTGAGAGCACGCGAAAGGCCGGCACCCGATCCGGGTACCGGCCTTTCGGTGGTTCTTACTTGTTCCAGTGCTCGGCGACGATCTCGGCGGCCTGCTTCTCCCACTGCGCGTACGCGTCGGGGTAGGCGCTGACCTGCACGGTCTGCGCGGCCTCGGTCAGCGGCATGTCCTGCCAGCCGTCGACCTGCTTGAGGCCCTTGAGGAACGCCAGCGTCGAGTACTCGGGGTCGGTGATCTGCTCCGGCGTACCCCAGCCGCTGGACGGCCGCTGCTGGAACAGGCCCAGCGAGTCGTGGTCGTTGCGGTCACCCAGGTGACCCAGGTTCTCCAGCTTCGACTCCTGCAGCGCGGTGGCGATCGCGACGACAGCGGCCCGCTCGGGCAGGCCCGCCTTCTTGGTGGCCGCGATGATGGCCTTGGCGTTGGCGATCTGCTCGTCGTTCAGGTCCACGTGCGACTGCTCGCCCTGCGGGCTCACGCCCTGAACCGCTGCCGCGGCCGGCTTGGCGGTCTCCGCCGCGTGGGCGGCGACCGGACCGGCGAACACGCCACCGGTGAAGGCGAGACCGGCGATACCGAGGATGCTCTTGCGCAGGATCGTGTTCATGGTGGGCTCCGTTCGGGGGTCGACGCATCCGGGGGGATGCGTGGGCACCGTCAGGCGCTCGAAGTTCTCGGGGGGATCCGGCAGCGCGGGGCGTGCCGGGTGCATCTGCAACGACCGACGCCCCGGGCTTGTTCCCCGGGGGCGCTCCCCGGCGCCACTCCCGTCGCGCACCGGCTTACAACGCCCCCCACCCGCCCACCCCGCCCCGCCGATCTTGGAGTTGTGGCGCCCAGGATGTCCGGTATCTGAGGTATGCGAGGCACCACAATTCCAAGATCGGCGAGAACGGCCGACCCCGGAGGGCCGGCCGTTCGCTACGGGTGGGTCACCAGACCTGCTGGACGATGTCCGCCGCCTGCTCCTCCCACTGCGCGTACGCGTACGGGTAGGCGGACACCTGGACCGTCTGCGCGGCGGTGGTCAGCGGCAGCTCGTGCCAGCCGCCGACGTTCTTCAGCGCGTTGAAGAACGCCTTGCTGGAGTACTCCGGGTCGGTGATCTGCTCGGACGTGCCCCAACCGGACGACGGGCGCTGCTGGAACAGGCCCTCGGAGTCGTGGTCGTTGTACGCGCCGAGGTGACCCAGGTTGTACAGCTTCGACTCCTGCAGCGAGGTGGCCACGCCGATCACGGCGCCCCGCTCCCCCACGCCGGTCTCCTTGGCCGCCTCGACGATGGCCTTGGCGTTGGCGAGCTGCGCGTCGTCGAGCGGGATGCGCGACTGCGCGCCCTCGACGCCGTGCGGCACGAGCTTCTCCTTGGCCGGCCGGTCCGCCCTGGTCGGCAGCTTGTCCAGGCCGGTGGTCTGGCCGGGCTTGACCGCCTCGGTCGAGGTCTGCTTGCCGGTGGCCAGGTCGATGGCGGCCTTGGCGCCGGCGTGCGGGCCACTGGTCACGGGCGCGGCCACGGCGGTGGGGCCGACGGCCAGCCCGCCCAGGACGGCCACGCCCGCCACGCTCAGCAGGGCGCGGCGGTTCTTGGCGACGGCGACGGTCTTCGCGACGGCGGTCTTCGCCACGGCGGTCTTCGCGATGGCGGGGAGCCATCGAGTGAAGTGCTGCTTCACGATGGTTGCCCTTTCGATCGTTACGACGCGCTCCGGGATGAGCGCCCCTCGGGGGACTACCGCCGGGTAGGTGTTTGGGTTCCGACGGTATGGGGGACACAACGAGACCGCAGTGTCGGTCATTCCGGAAATGCCGGGCAGCGCCGAGGCTGCGGTCCAGGTCACCCGCGATTCCGGGCACCCGGTCCGCATCCTGGGTGAAGGGCGAGGAATGGGACGATCAGGGCGAGACGCCGCGCCGGACCAGCGCGTGCCGGAGCTGCTTGAGGTGCTGCAGCGTCACCGCATCGAGGGCCCGGACCACGGTACGGCCGCCGCGCAGCACCCGGTCCGGGTGGAAGTTGAGCGTCAGCCGCTCGCGGCGACGACCTCCTCGTACCGGCAGGCGGCGAGGCGCCCGACGATGACGGCGAGCGCCGCCGGGCGGTCCAGCAGCGTGGCGGACTGGGCGTCGGTGAGGGTGGCGACGGGCACGGACGCGAGTGTCACCGGGGCGGAACGTCGCCCGGCCACACGGTTTTCCGGACCCGTCCGAAGCGGACGGACACCCGGCGCCACCCGGGCGCGGACGGGCCGGAAGACGCCGCACGCGGGCCCGGACCGGACTGCTCCGGCCGGACCCGCGCGGGTGTGTGGTCCTCAGTGGCCCCGGGCGATCCACTCGTCCAGGTGCGGCGCCTCGGCCCCGATCGTAGTGTCGTCGCCGTGCCCGGTGTGCACCACCGTCTCCGGCGGCAGCGTGAGCAGACGGGTACGGATCGACTCGACGATGGTGCCGAAGTCGCTGTACGACCGGCCAGTGGCGCCCGGTCCCCCGGCGAACAGGGTGTCGCCGGTGAAGACCGCGCCCAGGTCGGGCGCGTACAGGCTGCACGCGCCGGGGCTGTGGCCGGGGGTGTGCAGCACCCGCAGCGTGGTCCCGCCGACGGTGATGGTCTGCCCGTCGGTCAGCTCACCGTCCGGGGCGGTGTCCGGGTGCACCATGTCCCACAGCACCCGGTCGGCCGGGTGCAGCAGCACCGGCGCGCCGGTGGCCCGGGCCAGCTCGGGCGCGACCCGCACGTGGTCGTCATGGGCGTGCGTGGCCACGATCGCCACCACCCGCCGGTCGCCGATCACCTGGCGGATGGCCGCGACGTCGTGCGGCGCGTCGAGGACGACGCACTCGGCGTCGTCACCGATCACCCAGACGTTGTTGTCGACGTCGAACGTCTGGCCGTCCAGGGAGAACGTGCCGGACGTGACGGCGTGGTCGACGCGGGCGGTCACGGGAAGACCACCACCGAGCGCAGCACGTCGCCGTGGTGCATCCGGCTGAACGCCTCCTCGACCTGGTCGAGGGCGATCTCCTCGGTGACGAACGCGTCCAGGTCCAGCCGGCCCTGCCGGTACAGCTCGGTCAGCATCGGGAAGTCGCGGCTGGGCAGGCAGTCGCCGTACCAGCTGGACTTGAGCGCGCCGCCGCGACCGAACACGTCCAGCAGCGGCAGGTCGACAGTCATCTCCGGCGTCGGCACGCCGACCAGCACGACCGTGCCGGCCAGGTCACGGGCGTAGAACGCCTGCTTCCAGGTCTCCGGGCGGCCGACCGCGTCGATCACCACGTCGGCGCCGAAGCCGCCGGTGGCGGCGCGGATGGCTTCCACCGCGTCGTCCTCGGAGGCGTTGACGGTGTGGGTGGCGCCGAACTTGCGCGCCCAGTCGAGCTTGCGGGAGTCGGTGTCCACCGCGATGATCGTGGTCGCGCCGGCCAGGGCCGCGCCGGCCACCGCCGCGTCGCCGACGCCGCCGCAGCCGATCACCGCGACCGAGTCGCCCCGGGTCACGTTGCCGGTGTTCATGGCCGCGCCGAGGCCGGCCATCACGCCGCAGCCGAGCAGGCCGACGGCCGCCGGCCGCGCTGACGGGTCGACCTTGGTGCACTGCCCGGCGTGCACGAGCGTCTTCTCGGCGAACGCGCCGATGCCGAGCGCGGGCGTCAGCTCGGTGCCGTCGGTGAGCGTCATCTTCTGCGTCGCGTTGTGGGTGGCGAAGCAGTACCACGGGCGGCCGCGGCGGCAGGCCCGGCACTGCCCGCAGACCGCGCGCCAGTTGAGCACCACGAAGTCGCCGGGTGCCACGTCGGTGACGCCGTCGCCGACCTGCTCGACGATGCCGGCGGCCTCGTGGCCCAGCAGGAACGGGTAGTCGTCGTTGATGCCGCCCTCGCGGTAGTGCAGGTCGGTGTGGCAGACGCCGCACGACTGGATGCGGACCACCGCCTCGCCCGGTCCCGGGTCGGGCACCACGATGGTGGTGACCTCCACGGGCGCGCCCTTGCGCCGCGACACGACTCCCCGGACTTCCTGGCTCACAGTGCCTCCCTTGTTGCGTGCTTCTGCACCCCGAACCTACCGCTGATCATGACCCGCGAACCAATGAAGCCCGCCGGATTGTCCTGGTCATGACCGGGTACCCGGTGTGCCGGTTCTACCAGGTGGGACGGGAGTGATCATGAGGCTGTCGCATGCGCCGCTGCGGGTCGCCATCGGCGCGTACATCTTGAACTCCGGGCTGGGCAAGCGGGGCCTGGAGGGTGAGGCCGCCGCGGGCATGCACGGCATGGCGGCCGGCGCGATGCCGCAGCTGAGGCAGATCCCGCCGGACCGGTTCGCCGTGCTGCTGTCCCGGGGCGAGACGGCGCTCGGCGCGGCGCTGCTCGCCCCGTTCGTGCCGTCGTTGCTGGCCGGGGCCGCGCTCACCGCGTTCGGCGCGGGGCTGGTGCAGCTCTACCTGAAGACGCCCGGCATGCGGGAGGGCAGCAGCCTGCGGCCGAGCCAGGAGGGCATCGGGCTGGCCAAGGACGTGTGGCTGGTCGGCGCCGGGCTGACGCTGATGCTCGACTCGCTGGTGCGGCACCGGCGCTGAGCCGCCCGCGCCGAAGCCGCTCCGGGCCGGCCGCGTACTCAGACGGGGGCCGCGGCCGTCGCGGCGGCCCGGTCGGCGGCGATCCGGCGGGCGGCGTTGCGGTAGCGCAGCACCTGCGCCGCGCCGAGCGCCCAGAGCAGGAACTGCACGGCGAACGCCCAGCGGAACGCGGACAGCGGCGGCGCGTCGTGCCCGGCCGGGGTGGCCAGGTCGAGCACCAGGCCGACGGCCAGGATCAGCACGATCGAGGCGGCGAAACCGCCGACGTTGACGATGCCGGTGGCGCTGCCGATGCGGTGCACCGGGTTGAACGAGCGGGCGTAGTCGAACCCGATCATCGAACCGGGACCGTTGACCGCGAGCACCACCACGAGCGCCACCAGCAGCGCGTGCGGCGCCCGACCCGGCCACGCCAGCACCACCGCCCACATGCCGGCGGTGCCGGCGGTGATGGCGAAGACCAACACCGAGCGGTGGAACGGGAAGCGGGCGCACAGATGCGCGAGCACCGGCCCGCACACGAGCGTCACCATCGTCATCAGGGTGAGCAGCCCGGCCGCCGCCGTGGGCGAGAAGCCCTGGCCCTGCACCAGGAACGGGTACCCCCACAGCAGCGCGAACACCGAGCCGGAGAACTGCGTGACGAAGTGCGTCCACAGGCCCAGCCGGGTGCCCGGCTCGGCCCACGCCTCGGCGAGCTGGCGGCGCACGGTCGCCAGGTCGGGCGCGAGCGCGGTGGCGTGCTCGGCGTGCGGGGTGTCGCGTACCGCGACGAGGATCATCAGCACCACCGTCGCGCCGAGCGCCGCGGCGGTCAGGAACGCCGGGGTCCAGCCCGCGCGGTGCAGCAGCAGCACCAGGGGTACGGCGCCGAGCACCGCGCCGAGCTGGCCGACGGTGCCGGTGAGCTGCACCAGCAGCGGGTTGCGGCGGCCGGGGAACCAGAACGCGACGATGCGCAGCACGCTGATGAAGGTCATGGCGTCACCGAGGCCGACGAGCACCCGCGCGGCGACGGCGGCCGGCACGTCGGTGGCGACCGCGAAGACGATCTGCCCGGCCACCATCAGCGCGCCGCCGGCCAGCAGCAGCCGGCGCGAGCCGTAGCGGTCGAGCAGCACCCCGACCGGGACCTGCATGGCGGCGTAGACGGCGAGCTGGGCGACGGAGAACGTGGCGAGCGCGGAGGCGTTGATGTGGAACCGATCCGCCGCGTCGACCCCGGTGACGCCGAGTGAGCTGCGGTGGAACACGGCGGTCAGGTACGCGGTCAGCGCCACCGCGTACACCAGGGCCGCGGGCCGGCGGGACACGCTCACCGCAGCGTCCCGAGCATCCGCGCGGCGGTGTCGATGTGCCCGGCGACCGCGTCGCGCCACACCTGCGGGTCGTCGCCGTCGAGCGCGGCGAGCTGGCCGGCGTGCTCGGCCAGGGCGACCTCGGCCCAGCCGGGTGAGAGCCGGAAGCTCGCCTCGCCCATGCGCAGCTGCCGGTCGCGCAGGCGGTGGTACAGCTCGGCCAGGATCTCGTTGCCGGCGGCCTCGACCACGGCGGCGTGGAACGAGCGGTCGGCGCCCATCAGCGCGCTGATGTCACCGGCGGCGTGCGCGCGTCGCATCTCCCCCAGCCGGCGGGCCAGGTCGGCGCGCAACTCGGCGCGGCGGTCCCAGACCCGCTCGGCGGCGTGCAGCTCGACCAGCCGGCGGGCCTCGATGACGTCGGCGATCTCCCGGGCCGACACCGGCCGGATCAGCGCGCCGCGCTTCGGGTAGAGCTTGACCAGACCCTCGGTCTCCAGCCGCAGCAGCGCCTCCCGGACCGGGGTGCGGGACACGCCGGTCGCGTCGGCGATCTCGCCCTCGCTCACGAGCTGGCCGCCCGGGTAGACCTGTTCCAGGATGGCCTGCTTGAGGTGCCGGTACGCCCGCTCGGCGGCGGACGGCGCGGTCCGGCTGGGATGCGTCATGTATCTAAGCTTGCTCCGCGGCTGGTCGCGCCGATCCGGCGCGGGTCCGGGCAGTGGCGCAGGCCACCGCGGGTCAGGCCCACAACTCCCGCAGCAGCGCCTCCACCTCGGCGGTCCGCTCGATCTGCGGCATGTGCCCGGTGTCGCGGAACAGATGGCGGCGCGCGTGCGGCAGCCGGCTGCCGGCGTACGCCAGGTGCGTGGCGGGCAGGATCAGGTCACGGTCGCCCCAGACGAGCAGCGTGGGCAGGTCGAGCGCGGCCACCGCGTCGAGCAGTTCGGCGCGCCACCGCGGCTTCACCCCGCGCCAGGTGCCCAGGTCGCGTACCAGCTCCAGCATCACCCGGGCGGCGTGCGGCCGGCGGGCCAGCGCCAGAGCGGTGGCGATCCGCTCCTCGGTGACGTACGCCGGGTCGAAGAAGATGGCCCGCTCGCTGCGGCGGGCGATCCCCGGATGCGGGCGCAGCAGCAGCGGCGCCAGCGGGCGGATCGCGAGCAGCCGCAGCGCCACCGTCACCTCCCGGCCGAAGCCGGCGCTGTTGAGCAGCGCCAGGCTGGCCGCCCGCTGCGGCGCGTCGACCGCGAGGCGCATCGCCACCGCCCCGCCGAGGGAGTTGCCGACCAGGTGCGCCGGGCCGGTCACCCCGGCCACGTCGAGGAACCGGGCGACCGCGCCGGCCAGGGCGGGCAGCGTGTGCGGCCCGTCCAGCGGCGCGGAGCCGCCGTGCCCGGGCAGGTCCACCGCGAGCACCAGGTGGTCGCGGGCCAGCGCGGCGTGCAGGGCGGTGAAGTCGTCGAGGGTACGGCCGATGCCGTGCAGCAGCACCACGGGCGGCCCGTCGCCGCTGATCCGGCAGCGCACGCGCCGGCCGTCGACGGTGCGCTCGTCGGCCGGCGGGAGGGCCGCTGTCACGCCGTGCGTCCGGGTTCCCGCGCGGCCTCCTCGGCGGGCGTCTCGGCCCGCGGCGCCGGCGCCCCTGCGACGGCCGCCGCCGGGCGGGACGGGCGCATGCCCAGGGCGAGCACCCGGCCGTACCCGGCGGGGGCGACCCGGGCCAGCAGGTCGGGCAGCTTCGCCGACCAGCCGATCAGCACCCGGCCGCGACGCCGCTTCGCGCCGCGCAGGATCGCCTCGGCGGCCTTCGCCGGGTCGATGGTGAGCAGCTTCTCGAACTGCCTGAGCCCGGTCTCGTACTCGGCCCGGTCAACGCCGCTGCCGACCCGGGCGCTGCTGGCGATCCGGGTACGGATGCCGCCCGGGTGCACCGACGTGACGCCGACGCCGTCGTCGACGAGTTCGTGCCGCAGCGCCTCGGTGAAGCCGCGGACGGCGAACTTGCTCGCCGCGTACGCGGCCTGCCCGGCGGGCGCGATGATGCCGAACAGGCTGGAGACGTTGACCAGGTGCGCGCCGGGTTCGGCCTTGAGCGCGGGCAGCAGCGCGTGGGTCAGGCGTACCACCGCCCGGAAGTTGATCTCGACGACCCAGAGGAACTCCTCCACTGTGACCTGGTCGAAACGCCCGCCCAGCGCCACCCCGGCGTTGTTGATCAGCAGCCGGATGCGGGGATGCGCGCGGTGGATCTCGGCGGCGACCCGTTCGGTGGCCTCGGCGTCGGCGAGGTCGACCACGTGCGTCTCGACCCGCAGGTCCGGGTGCGCCGCCGAGATCGCGGCGGCGACCGAGGTCAGGCCGTCGGCGTCGCGGTCGAGCAGGACCAGGTCGGCGCCGCGCCGGGCCAGGCCGTGGGCCAGCGCCGCGCCGATGCCGCTCGCCGCGCCGGTGAGCACCGCGGTGCCGCCGGGAAAGACGAGGTCACGCATCGGTTCCTCCCGAGGTGGCGGCGGCGGGCACACCGGCGCGGGCGAAGCGTACGCCGTCGGTGAGCGGGCCGTGCCGCATCAGGCGTACGTCGCGGGGGTAGTTCTGGTGCAGCCGCCACGGCGCGCGCGGCCCCTGCTTGGGCAGCTGGTCGACGGCGCGCAGCACGTAGCCGGACTGCAGGTCGATGATCGGCGCCAGGTCGTCGGTGTCCGGGGCGAGCGGCGTGACGATCTGCTGGCCGGTCTCGTCGAGGTGGCGCAGCAGCCGGCAGACGTAGGTGGCGACGAGGTCGGCCTTGAGCGTCCACGAGGCGTTCGTGTAGCCGATCGTCATGGCGAAGTTCGGCACGCCGGACAGCATCATGCCCTTGTACGCCACCGTCGAGGCGAGGTCGACGTCGGCACCGTCGACCGCCAGGGTCATGCCGCCGAGCGCGAGCAGGTTCAGGCCGGTGGCGGTGACCACGATGTCGGCGGGCAGCTCCTCGCCGGAGGCGAGCCGGAGCCCGTGCTCGGTGAACGTGTCGATGGTGTCGGTGACCACCGACGCGCGTCCCTCGCGCAGCACGGTGAACAGGTCGCCGTCCGGCACCACGCACAGGCGCTGGTCCCACGGGTCGTACCGGGGCGAGAAGTGCCGCTCGACGTCGTACCCGGCGGGCAGCCGGCCCTTCGCGGCCCGGCGCAGGAACCGCTTCACCACGCCGGGGGCACGCCGGCTGAGCTGGAAGTTGGCCACTCCGAGCGCGACGTTCTTCCACCGCGCCACCGTGTACGCGGCCTTCGGGGGCAGCCAGCGCCGCGCGGCGTCGGCGAACGGGTCGCGCGAGGGCAGCGCGATCACGTACGTGGGTGAGCGCTGAAGCATGGTGACGTGGGCGGCCCGCTCGGCCATCGCCGGCACGAGGGTGACGGCTGTGGCGCCGCTGCCGATCACCACGACCCGCTTGCCGGTGTAGTCCAGGTCGTCGGGCCAGTGCTGCGGGTGCACGAGCGTGCCGGCGTACCGCTCGACGCCGGGGAAACGCGGCGTGTAGCCGGAGTCGTAGCGGTAGTAGCCGGAGTTGGTGAACAGGAACCCGCAGGTGATGGTGACGTCCTCGCCGGTGTCGTCGCGGCGGGCGTGGACCGTCCAGCGGGCGGTGGCGCTGTCCCATTCCGCGCGCACGGCCCGGTGGTGGAAGCGGATGTGCCGCTCGACGTCGTACTCGCGGGCGGTCTGGCGCACGTACGCCCGGATGGAGTCGCCGTCGGCGATGGCCTTCGGGTCGGTCCACGGCTTGAACGAGTAGCCGAGGGTGTACATGTCGGAGTCGGAGCGGATGCCCGGGTAGCGGAACAGGTCCCAGGTGCCGCCGATGGCGCCCCGGGCCTCCAGCACCGCGTAGGTCTTGCCGGGGCACTCGCGTCCGAGGTGGACGGCGGCGCCGATGCCGGACAGGCCGGCCCCGACGATGAGGACGTCGACGTGGTCTGCGGCCATCGGTTTCTCCCGTTCGCACCGGCGGTGGACCGGACACTATCCATCGCCGTCGAGCGCAGTCAACACCGTGTCGAGCTTAATCGACAGGGTGTTGAGCGGGTGTAGCATCAGCCGACATGACCACCGCCCGTACGCCGGCCGGCGCCGCGCCCAGCCGCGGGCGGCGGACCGGCCGCTCCACCGGCGACGAGCGGGAGACCGCGATCCTGGCAACCGCCGAGCGGCTGCTGCGGCAGCGCGCGTTCGGCGACATCTCCATCGACGACCTGGCGCGCGGCGCGGGCATCTCCCGTCCCACGTTCTACTTCTACTTCCCGTCCAAGGACGCGGTGCTGCTCACGCTGCTGGACCGGGTCACCGAGGAGGCCGACGCGGCGGCCGGCGGCGTGTTCGACCGGCTCGCCGAGGACCCGCGCGCCCACTGGCGGGAGCTGATCGCCCGGTTCCACGCCACGTTCGGCGGGCACCGGGACGTGGTGCTGGCCTGCGCCCAGGTACGCGGCACCAACGCCGAGGTGCGGCGGCTCTGGGCCGAGGTGCTGGAACGCTGGGTCCGCGCGGTGCAGGCCGCGATCGAGACCGAACGCGCACGCGGCGCGGCCCCGGACGGGCTGCCCGCCCGGGACCTCTCGATCGCGCTGAACTCGATGAACGAACGGGTCTGGTACGCCACGTTCGCCGGGGACGGCCCGGCGGTGGCCGAGCGGGACGTGGTCGACGTGCTGCTCGACGTCTGGCTGACCGCGATCTACCGGACCACCACCCCGCCGGTCATGCCGTCCGCCGGAACTCCATGATCCAGTTGGTCTCCCAGGCGTGCCCGCCGTCGGTGGAGAACGCCTGCTCCCAGCGGCAGGAGACCGGGGTGATCGCCGACCAGAGGAACCGGCAGCGCACCGGGCGGCCCTCGTCGGTGTCGTCGGCGTGGAACTCACCGACGCCGTCGGTGAACCGGCCCACCACCGGCGGCTGCTCCAGCACGCCCCGCGCGCTGTGCATCCAGTAGATCGACCACAGCCCGGTCGCCGGGTTCAGGACGCGCACGCTGGAGCCGGAGAAGCCCCGGCTGGGGCAGCGCATCTCGTCGAAGCTGCCCGCGCCGTCGAAGAACGAGCGGGCCTCGCTGAAACCGGCGAACTCGTCCCAGTCGTCGCTGCCGACGTGGCGCTGCCGCAGACGCCGGTTGGTCACGTCCCAGGTGCCGACGAGGAAGTCGAAGTCGCCCATCAGAATCCCACCGGCCCCTCGGGCCGGGCGTCGGCCAGGTAGCCGGCCAGGTCCGGCTCGTCCGGCACGAGCACGTGCCGGATCCAGGCGGCGCGTTCGTGCTCCAGCACGCCCAGCTCCCAGACGCAGCCCACCCCGGGACGCTCCAGGTCCACGAAGCGCGCCGGATCGTCGTCCGGGCAGTCGAGCGCAGGCTGCCCGGCGATCGCGATGCGGCACTCGACCACGTTGTCGAAGAACCAGGTGTACGCCAGCAGGTACGCGCCGCTGTCCGCGCCCCGGTGCAGCACCACCCAGCTCGCCGGCGGGGTGCCGCCGTCGGGACCGGGCAGCAGCTTGGGAAGGTACGCGTACGCGGCCTCGACCACACGTGGTTCGAGGCGACGGTCCGGCTGGTCGATGTGGTAGCGCTTGACGTGCCGGCCGGCGACCTCGATCGTCCCCGGCACCGTCAGCTCCTTGTCGTGGAAAGCCATGATCGGGACGGTAGGGGCGGTCCCCTGACAGCTAGTGTCAGCAGAATGCGGGCCAGTCGACTCCTGTCCATCCTGCTGCTCCTGCAGGCGCACGGCCGGCTCACCGCCGCCGACCTGGCCACCCGCCTCGAGGTGTCGGTACGCACCATCTACCGGGACGTCGAGGCGCTGCACACCGCCGGTATCCCGCTGTACGGCGAGGCCGGACACGACGGCGGCTACCGGCTCGTGGAGGGCTGGCGGACCCGGCTGACCGGGCTGACCGCAGAGGAGGCCGACCGGCTGCTCTTCGCCGGGCTGCCCGGACCGGCCGCCAAGCTGGGCTACCAGTCGGTCGTCACCGCCGTGCAGCTCAAGCTGCGGGCCGCGCTACCAGCGCCGCTGGCCGACCGGGCTGCCCGGCTGGAACAGCGGTTCCACCTGGACACGCCGGGCTGGTACTCCGACGGCGACCCGTCGCCGTACCTCGCCGAGGCGGCCGAGGCGGTGTGGCGGGAGCACCGGATCCGGGTGCGCTACCGGGGCTGGCGCGGCGAGACGATCCGGGTGCTCGAACCGTACGGGCTGGTGCTCAAGGGCGGGCGCTGGTATCTCGTGGCCGCCCGCCCGGACCGCGCCGGACCGGCCACCTACCGGGTCAACCAGATCCTCGACCTGGCCCCGCTGGACGAGACGTTCGAGCGGCCCGAGTTCGACCTGCCGGCCTGGTGGCGCGCCCACGTGGTGGCGTTCCGGGCCGGGCTGCACCGCGACGAGGCGCACATCCGGCTGTCGCCGCGCGGGTTCGCCCGGCTGCGCGAGATCGGCAGCGACGTGGTGGTCGCCGCCGCCGAGGCGAGCGCCGGCCCGCCCGACGACAGCGGCTGGGTGCGCGCGGTCATCCCGATCGAGTCGCTCACCCACGCCCACGGCGACCTGCTGCGGCTCGGCGCCGACGTGGAGGTCCTGTCCCCGGAAGAGCTGCGCGCCCGCCTGGCCGAAACCGCCACCGCCCTGGCCGCCCTCTACCCCCCACCTCTCCCTCGTTGATCAAGGAAGGGCGTGGAGGGCATCGGCGACTGTGGACAGGGCTCGGTCGATCTCCGACGGCGGGGTCGCCGCGTACCCGAGGACCAGGCCCGGCGGCTGCGGACGCTGGCCGTGCCAGGACAGCGGATGGACCTTGACGCCCCGGCGCAGCGCCTCCGCCGCGAGCGCCAGGTCGTCCACGTCGCCGGGCAGCGTGACCGTCAGGTGCAGCCCGGCCGCGGCGCCGTGCACCACCGCCCCCGGCAGGTACGCGCGGACCGCCCGGATCATCGCGTCGCGGCGGCGTACGTGCCGGTGGCGCAGCAGCCGCAGGTGCCGCTCCAGCGCGCCCGACTCCATCAGCTCGGCCAGCACGAGCTGCGGCAGCGCCGCGTTGCCCAGATCCGCCGTCCGCTTCGCGTCCACCACGTCGGCGTGCAGCGACGGCGGCACCAGCGTCCACCCGATCCGCAGGGCCGGGGCGAGCAGCTTGGAGATGCTGCCGGTGTAGCAGACCCGGTCGGGGGCCATGCCGCGCAGCGCCGGCACGGGCGGGCGGTCGTAGCGGTGCTCGGCGTCGTAGTCGTCCTCCAGCACCAGGCCGCCGTCGCGCGCCCACCTCAGCAGCCGGCGACGCCGCTCACCGTCGAGCACCACCCCGGTCGGGAACTGGTGCGCCGGGGTGAGCAGCACGGCCGGCGCGCCGGACCGCTCCAGCTCGTCGACGCGCAGGCCCCTGTCGTCCACCGGCACCGGCAGCGTCGCCATCCCCGCGTACGTGAGGTGCTGCCGCACGCCGAGCGAGCCGGGGTCCTCCACCGCGACGGTGCGCGTACCCCGCTCGTGCAGCACCCGCGCGAGCAGGCCGAGCGCCTGGGACACCCCGGCCACTACCACCACCTCGGCCGGGTCGGCGCGGATGCCCCGGTTGCGGGCCAGCCAGTTCGCGACGGCCCGCCGCAGCGCGGGCGTGCCGGTCGGGTCGCCGTAGCCGAGCGCGGCGGGCGTGGCCCGGTGCAGCACGGCCCGCTCGGCCCGCAGCCAGGCCGCGCGGGGAAATGCCGCCAGATCGGGTACGCCGGGCGTCAGGTCCACCCGCGCGGGGGCGGCGCGCAGCGCCTCGAAGACGTCGAGGCCGGGCCGGCCGGTGAACACCTCCGGTGCTCTCCTCGGCTCGGGTGGCCGGGCGCGCACGGCGGCCGGGGTGGCCACCACGACGGTGCCGGCCCGGCCGCGCCCGGCGACCTGGCCGTCCTCGCCCAGCCGCTGGTACGCCTCGGTCACCACGCCGCGTGAGACGCCCAGCTCGGCGGCGAGCACCCGGCTGGGTGGCAGGCGGGTGCCTACTGGCGCGCGGCCGTCGGCGATCGCCGAGCGCAGCCGGGCGGCCAGCCAGTCCGCGCGGCCGCCGGGCGGGGCCTCGCCCACATCGAGCTGGAGGAAGTCCGCGCCGACCGATTTGGACCTCTCGGAAACGACGGCTTTGGCCCTGTCCACCGGACCATTATGGCCAGAGGCTGGACGGGTGACCATCGCCTTCCTGCTGACCGCACTCGTCGTCGCAGTCACTCCGGGCACCGGGGTGACGCACACGCTCGCCACCGCCGTGACCGCGGGACGTCGCGCCGGGCTGGCCGCCGCGGCCGGTGCCACGCTCAGCCTCGTTCCGCACGTGATCGCCGCGGTGACCGGCCTGGCCGCGTTGCTGCGCGCCGGCACCCCGGCGTTCCGCGTGGTGACCTGGCTGGGCGTGGCGTACCTGCTCTGGATGGCCTGGTCGGCGTGGCGCGACCGGGGCGCGTTCACCGTCGACGCGGACCGGCCGCCGCGCCCGGCGTCGGCGGTGTTCCGCGACGGGGTGTTGCTGAACCTGCTGAACCCGAAGGTGACGGTGTTCTTCGTGGCGTTCCTGCCGCAGTTCGTACCCCCGGGCACGCCCGCCGCCCCCGTCCGCATGCTCGCCTGCGGCCTGGTGTTCATGCTGGTCACGCTGCTGGTGTTCGCCGGGTACGCGGTGCTCGCCGGCGCGTTGCGCCGCCGCGTGCTGGCCCGGCCCCGGCTGAGGGCGCTGCTGCGGCACGCCGTGGCCGGCAGCTTCCTCGCCCTGGGCCTCGGCCTCGCGTTCGCCGCCTAGCACTCGCCGACAAGGAGTTCACCAGTGCGTTTCCGGCACTCCCCCGAGATCTGGTCTTCCTTCCCCGAGCTGACCTGCGGGGTCCTGCACGCCACCGGGATCACGCCCGACCCCGACGTTACGCCGCAGCTCGTCGATTACCTCGACGTCGCCCGGGACCGGCTCGCCGCCGCACCCGAGGGCGGCTTCCCGGAAATCCAGGCGTGGCGGCGCGCGTTCACCCGGATGGGCTGCCCACCGACGCGCTACCGCTGCGCGGCCGAGTCACTGCTGCGCCGGCTGCGCCGCGACGGCGACCTGCCCCGGCTGCACCCGCTGGTGGACCTCGGCAACGCGCTCTCCGTCGGGTACGCGGTCCCGGTCGCCGTGCTCGACCTGGCCGGGATCGACGGCGACCTGACCGTGCGCCCGGCCGACGGCACCGAGTCCTATCTCGGCCTCGGTGGGGAGTCCGAGCAGCCCGCGCCCGGCGAGGTGATCTTCGCCGACGAGGGCGGACACGCGCACGCCCGGCGCTGGTGCCACCGGCAGAGCGGCGCCTCGGCGGTACGGGCCGCCACCGTCGAGGTCCTCGTGGTCATCGAGGCGATGCACGCCGGGGCGGCGCCGACCGTACGCCGGATGCTGGACGAGCTGGCGTCGGCGCTGGACGAGCAGTGGCGCGTGCCGTCACGGACGGCGTTGCTCACCTCGCAGGCCCCGGAGTTCGCCGTGCCCGTCCGGACCGTCTGACACCCGACCCGTCGGCTCGGCCGGCTCGCCGTGCAGCTCGCGCAGGGCGTCGGCGAGCCGGTCGTCGGCGGTCCCCCACCACTGCCGGGCCAGCTCGACAGTGCGGCCGAGCGAGTCGGCGCCCGCCCGCTCGGCGTGCAGCTCGGCGCTCATCATGCGCAGGAAGCGAACGGTCACGGCATCGGACTCATCGGCTATCACGTCCGTACCCTAGCCACCGCCTCCGACGAAACCGGCGGCCGAGTCGGGGTCGTCCGCCCGGTTGAGGTCGCCGCGCGCGGGTAGTGCGCGGTCATGCCCCAGCGATACGGGCACTACGACCGGGGTCGCGATCGTCACCGGCGCGGACTCCGGCATCGGCGGCCGGGGGCGACCGCGCCCGGCTCAGGGCACAGTCAGGCTTGATCCCTGCGCCGGGCAGGGTCGTCCCCGGCTCCGTCGTGGGTCAGGTGCGTTCGTTGCTGCCGGGTTCGCCGGTCGGCATGCCGACCGGTCCGCTCTCCGGGTAGTGGCAGGCGGTGAGTTGCCCGCCGTCGTCTCGGGTGGTGAGTGCGGGTTCTTCGGTGGCGCAGTGGTCGGTGGCTTTCCAGCAGCGGGTGCGGAAGCGGCAGCCCGATGGTGGGTTCAACGGGGTGGGGACGTCGCCGGTGAGGCGGATCCGGCCGGCGGGCCCGAGGGTGGTGACGTCGGGGATGGCGGAGAGCAGCGCTCGGGTGTAGGGGTGCTGGGGGCGGGTGTAGATGTCGTCGCGGTCGCCGATCTCGACGATTGTGCCGAGGTACATGACGGCGACGCGGTGGCAGAAGTGGCGGATGACGGCGAGGTCGTGGGCGATGAACACGAACGCCAGGTCGAGGTCGCGTTGCAGGTCGCGTAGCAGGTTGATGACCTGCGCCTGGATCGACACGTCCAGCGCGGAGACGGGTTCGTCGGCGACGATGAGCTTGGGTTTCAGCGCGAGGGCGCGGGCGATGCCGATGCGTTGGCGTTGTCCGCCGGAGAACTCGTGCGGGTACCTGTTGTAGTGCTCCGGGTTCAGCCCGACGAGTTCGAGGAGTTCCTGGACGCGTTTCTTCACGCCGCCGGGCGGGGTGATCCGGTTGACCTGCAACGGCATGGCCACGATCCGCCCGACGGTGTGGCGGGGGTTCAGCGAGGCGTACGGGTCCTGGAAGATGATCTGCAGGTCCTGCCGCAGCGCACGCAACTCACGCCGCCCGCCGTGGGTGATGTCCCGCCCCGCGAACATGATGCTGCCCGAGGTGGGCTCCAGCAGCCGGACCAGCATCCGCCCGGTCGTGGTCTTCCCGCACCCGGACTCCCCGACCAGGCCGAGCGTCTCGCCCGGACGCACATCGAAGTCCAGCCCGTCGACAGCCCGCACCGCACCCCGCGCGCGCAATCCCTGCCGCACCGGGAAATGCTTGGTCAGCCCTCGCACCGACAGCAGCGGCTCGCCCGCGAGCCGGCTGGCGTCGCCAGCCACCGCCGCCTGCCCGTTCGTCACACCGTTCATCGAGCCGCCCCCACCTGCGCGACCTCGTCCCGGTAGATCCGCTCCCGCGCGGCGACCGGCAGATGACACGCCACCAGATGACCCGGCGCACCAGCAGGGCCCAGCTCCGGGATCTCGGTGCGGGACCGGTCACCGTTCACGCCGGCCCACCGGCAGCGGGGATGAAACGCACACCCCGACGGCAGATTGATCAGAGACGGCGGGTTACCC
>NZ_JAAOLH010000016.1:0-163168 GCF_011602315.1 Micromonospora sp. CMU55-4 | reverse complement strand
AGTGCGGGTTCGATTCCCGTCACCCGCTCCAGCGTGAGGCCCCAGCTCAGGACAGGTTTCCTGGCTGGGGCTTCCTTGTCGGACGTTCACAACCGCTGTTCCCACCAAGGCGCGCGCGGGTCGGCCCACGGATTCGCCAGGGTTCGACCGAGGAATCGATCATCAGCCTCGTCGATGACGCGGCGCAGCTCCCGCGCCGCTCGCCCGGGTAGCGACCGCAGAGCGATGTCCAGCACTTCCCGATAGTCGAGGGTGCAGCCGCAGGGGCACCCGCCGAAGTCATCGAGCAGCTGACGCGCTGGACCTCGCGCTATGCCGATCCAACCTCGGAGGGCGTAGCCGATGTCACCCGGGCGCAGCCGATTGTCCCGGCGCTCGAGCCGGACGATGTCAGCGACGACCCTGCCGGAGACCCGCTGAATGTGCCTACGGGATCCGTGCACCTGTCGACGGCTGGGTTCAGCGGCGCGTAACGCCACAGGCCGCCTACGCGGCACGGTCCTTTCGACGTGAAGCCATGTGGGCAAGCATGACAGAGGGACCGGCGCCGTTCGAGGTGAGACGTACCATCGGCATGTGCGACCCACCGAACCGGTGCGTTCCGGTCCGCCCGCGTGGGACATCGCGGTCCCGGCGGTTCCCGGCCGATTGGCGGGGGTCACCATGGCGGGGTTCAGCGATCGGGCTGACGCCGCGGTCGAGGTTGAAGTCGTGCCGCATCCCGCTCTCATGGTGCTCTTCGACCTCGGTGACCAGCCGCTCGTCGTCGACGACGGCAGTGGGCAGCAACGGCGAGGCTCCGTCACCGCCGGGCTCGCGCCTCCCCATGGCGCTCGCGGACGAGGCCAGGCCGGAAGCTTCGAGTGCCTTCAGGTGCGGCTGTCGCCCGTGGTCGCGTACGCGGTCCTGAGCGGCGCGCCGGAGTTGAGCGGGGCCGTGACGACCCTCGACGACCTGTGGGGGCGTGACGCCGCGCGAGTCCAGGAGCAGCTGCGCGCCGCCCGGTCCTGGGACGACCGGTTCGCGATCGTCGAGGTGGCGCTGGTCCGACGTCACGACGCGGGCCGCGTGGTCGATGCGGAAGTGGCCTTCTGCTGGAGGCGGATGGTGGCGAGCCGGGGGCAGGTGCAGGTCGAGCGGCTGGCGGCTGAGGTCGGGTGGAGCCGCAAACGGCTGTGGGCCCGGTTCCGGTCCCAGATCGGTCTCACCCCTAAGCGGGCCGCGCAGCTCATCCGGTTCGATCGTGCGGCTCATCGCCTCGCCGCGGGTCACAGCGCCGCTGCGACGGCGGCGGACAGCGGCTACGCCGATCAGTCCCACCTTCATCGCGAGGTGATGACCTTCACCGGGGCGACGCCGGCGACAGTGGCGAGCGCACCGTTTCTGGCCGTCGACGAGGTCGCGTGGCCCGCCCGGGCCGGCTGACGTCCGTCCTGACATTCGTTCAATCCATCGGGACGCAACGGCTGTGACAGTGAGTGCACAGCGTCTGCATCCCGGAGGACACCATGAGAGGCAAGGCTCCACTGGGCACTCGGCTCCTGAGGGACAGCCTTGACTGGGAGGCTCTGACCGACGACCAGGTGATCGCCGCGCGCGAAAAGGCGAACCGCGTGGCGTCGTCGCGTGCCGCCCGGATCGTCACCGGCCGGCCGGACCGCGGCGCGCGCATCGAGGAGACCTCGATCGACCTTCCCGGTCGCCGCCTGACGCTGCGGGTACATCGCCCGAAGGGCGCCGGCCGGTGCCTGCCGCTGGTCGTCTCGTTCCACGGCGGAGGGTTCTTCGCGGGCACCGCTGCGCAGAACGACTGGCTGAACAGCCACCTCGCGGCCCGGTGCCCCGCGGTGGTCGTCTCGGTCGAATACCGCCTCGCTCCGGAGCATCCGTTGCCCCACCCGATCGACGACGGCTATGACAGCGTGGTCCGGCTCGTCGACGACGCGGCCCGGTGGGGCGTCGATCCCGCAGCCGTCGCGGTCATGGGCGAGAGCGCGGGCGGCACGATCGCCGGGCTCGTCGCCCTGCGTGCCCGTACGGACGGCCCACCGCTGCGCGCCCAGGCGCTGCTCTACCCCGGCACGGACTGGACGGAGGGCATGACCGACTACCCCTCGGTCAGGGAGAACGCCGACAACCCCACCCTGTCGTTGTCCCGGCTGCGCGCCGCCCGCAAGCTGAGCCTGCCGCCCACCCTCGACCCGCGCAGCGTGTCGCCCCTCAAGTTCGACAGGCTCGCCGGACTACCGCCGACGCTGGTTGTCACCGCCGCGCTGGATCCGCTGGCCGATCATGGCCGTCGCTACGTCCAACGGCTTCGCGAGGACGGCGCCGACGCCCGCCTGACCTGCTATCCGAGGGCCACCCACACGTTCCTGAGCACTCCTGGTCTGGTGCCGGCCGCCCGGCCGGCGCGCCGCGAGATCGTCGCCTTCCTGCGCGGCCACCTTCATCCGGCGTCGTGACGCCGACGCCCGGCGAGTCAGGGGTTCAGGCTCGCCCACTGCGCCTGGGTGGACAGCTCCCCGTGGTTGAGGCGGTCGACTATCGCCTGCTTCGCGGCCCGGTCCAGCGTCTCGGGCAGCCGGTCGAACGAAGCGGGCCAGACGTCGAGCAACGAGAAGATCTCCTGGCCGTCGCGCACTGTCAGCAGCAGCATGCACCGCCAGTGCGGATCGAGCTCCGGCCGCCGGCCCGCCCTGTGCAGCAGAAACGGGTGCAGGTAGTGCAGGGCGAGCGGGGCGGCGTGCTTGGCCAGCCAGCCCCGACCGTGATTGCGGCTGAACCCGTACTCGATCGCCTGGGTGTCGAGTTGGATGAGCGTGGCGGTGTCGACCGCCTTGACGGTCCGGGGCACGGGAGACGGCACCCCTGAAGCATTCCATCGATCGGGCGGGCGGAGCGATGAGTCGCGGGCCGCAGCCGGGTCTGACGGGGGGAAGGCAGCGAAAACCGGAGGAGCAGACCCATGGGTACGTTGATCGTGACCGAGTTCCTGACCCTCGACGGCGTGGCGCAGGCGCCCGGCGAGCCTGACGAGGACCGCGACGGCGGCTTCAGCCACGGCGGATGGCAGATGCCGCTGCTGGACGACGAGTCCGGCACGGTGATGTTCCAGCAGGCCAGCAGCATGGACGCGCTGCTGCTGGGCCGCAAGACGTACGACATCTTCGCCGGCTACTGGCCGAAGGCGCCGGAGGAGACCCCCTTCACCGGCCTGCTCAACGGCGTGCCCAAGTACGTGGCCAGCCGTACCCTCACCGAGCCGCTGACCTGGGCGAACTCGACGCTGGTCAACGGTGACCTCGCCGAGCGCGTCACCGAGATCAAGGCCCGCCACGACGAGGTGCACGTGATCGGCAGCCTCGACCTGGCGCAGTCGCTGCTGCGCGCCGGTCTCGTGAACCGGCTCAACCTGTGGGTGTACCCGGTGCTGCTCGGCACCGGCAAGCGGCTGTTCGGCGACGGCACGGTGCCGACCGCGCTGCGGCTCACCGAGTCGGTCACCCACGCCCACGGCACGCTCCAGCTCACGTACGAGCCGGCCGGCGCGCCCGCCTACGGCGACGCGGCCGCGTAGGGCACGTCGAGGTCGAGCGTGTGCCGCAGGCCGGGCTCCCCGTCCAGTTCCACCGGACCGTCCGGTACGAAGCCGGCACGCGTGAGCACCGCCAGTGAGGCCGGGTTCGCCAGCGTCGCCGAGGCGACGAGCCGGTGCAGCCCGTACTCGCCGCGGGCCAGCTCGCAGACGCGCCGTACGCCTTCGCCGGCGAGCCCGCGCCCGGCGGCGCGCTCGGCCACGCGGTAGCCCAGCTCGGCGCTGCCGCCTGCGACGTCGACCAGGTTGAAGCGCCCGAGTACGGCGCCGTAGTCGCCGACCAGCACGTGGAAGTGGCAGGTGCCGCGGTCCTGCTCGGCCAGCAGGGCCGCGTGCCGGGCGGCGTAGCCGGTGAAGAAGTCGTCGCCCCGGTCGGGGACGTACCGGGCGAAGTAGGCCCGGTTCTCCCGCTCGAACCGCAGCACGGCGGGCGCGTGGCGGGCGGCGAGTCGTTCCAGCTCCGGCATCGGGCCAGGTTAGGCGTCGGCCGGGTAGGAACGCAGTTCGATTGTGTTGCCGTCCGGGTCGCTGACGTAGATCGAGGTGCCGGTGCCCCGTGCGCCGAAGCGCTGGACCGGGCCGGTCAGCACGGTGAACACCCCGGAGTCGACCACCCGCTGCCAGTCGACCGGCTCCACGACGAGGCAGAAGTGGTCCACGTTGGACCCGGTCGGGTCGCCCGCGATCAGGTCGATGATGGTGCCGGCGTCGACCCGTACGGACGGGAACGGCACCTCGCCGGCCCGCCACCTGTCGACCCGCACCGGGGCCAGCCCGAGCGTGCCGCAGTAGAAGTCGAGGGAACGCTCGACGTCGCTCACCGAGAGCACGAGATGGTCGAACCCGGTCACCGTCACGAGATCGTTCAGCATGCGTCAACCCTGGCCCCGGCGCAGCGGCGGGACCAACCCCCGATCGCACTACGATCGTTGACTCACGGGCAACGACGGAGGCGCCTTGTGCTGGAGCGGTACGAGATCGAGACGTTTCTGACCCTGGCCGAGGAGCTGCACTTCGGGCGGACCGCCGAGCGGCTGCGGGTGAGCACCGGCCGGGTCAGTCACGTGGTGCGCAAGCTGGAACGCCGCATCGGCGCGCCGCTGTTCGAGCGCACCAGCCGGGTGGTCCGCCTCACCCCGATCGGTGCCCGCCTGGCCGAGGAGATGCGCCCGCTGGTGGCCGGCATCGAGGCGGCGGTGCAGCGGGCCGTGGACGCCGGCCGCGGGCTCACCGGCGAGCTGCGGGTGGCGTACGTCGGCGAGTCGACAGCGCCGGTGCTGCTGCGCGCGGTCGCGCTGTTCACCGAGCGCCACCCGGACTGCGAGGTGCACGTGCACGAGGCGCCGCTGGCCAGCACCCGGTCGAGCCTGCTGGACGGCACGATCGACGTCCTGATCGCCTCGTACCCCTTCGACGGCATGGCGAACGGCCCGGTGCTGCTGCGCGAGCGCCGGGTGCTCGCGGTGGCCGCGGGCCATCCGCTGGCGGCCGAGGAGTCGGTGTCGCTGGAGGTGCTCGGCGACCATCCGGTGGTGCAGTACCCGGCGGTGACGTCGACCGCGTTCAAGCAGGACCGCACGCCGGACCGCACCCCGTCCGGCCGTCCGGTGCCGAAGGGCCCGGTGGGTGGCAGCTTCTCCGAGATGCTGGCGCTCGTCGCGCTCGGGCGCGGGGTGCTGCCGGTGGGTGAGCAGGCCCGGCAGTTCTACGCCCGTCCGGACGTGGCCTACGTGCCGATCCACGACGCGCCGCCGATCTGTCGCGGTCCGGTGTGGCCGGCCGGGAACACCACATCCCGGGTACGCGAGTTCGTCCGCGCAGCGGCCGACGCCAACCCGCTCCCTGACGCGGCTTGACCCGTCCCCTGCGGCAAGGCCCAGCGTGATCGGTGCCGGTCGCGGTGACCGGCACGAGGAGCGCGAGGGAGGCACGGTGCGACTGCTGACCATCGGGGCGTTCGCCCGCGCGACCGGCCTGAGCGCCAAGGCGCTGCGCATCTACGACGACTGCGGGCTGCTGCCCCCGGCCGCGGTGGACCCGCACTCGGGCTACCGCTACTACGCGCCGGAGCAGGCGGACCGGGCGCGGCTGATCGCCGGGCTGCGCCGGGCGGGGATGCCGCTGGCCGAGATCCGTACCGTCTGCGGCCTGCCGCCCGCGGCCGCCGCGGAGGCGCTCGACGCCTGGTGGCGGCGGGTCAGCGCGGACACCGCGGCGCGCGGCCGGGCCGTCGCGCTCCTCGTCGACACGCTCAGCGAGAGGGGCACCACCATGTCCGAGACGATCTTCCGGTACGCGACGCGCTGCGAAACGGGAACGGTCCGCGACTCCAACGAGGACACCGCGTACGCGAGCGCGGCGCTGCTCGCTGTCGCCGACGGCGTACGCGGCCCGGCCGGGTCCACCGCGAGCGCGGAGGCGGTGGACGCGCTGCGGCCGCTGGAGCAGACGGACGAGTCGCAGGCCGATCTGCTCGCCGCGCTTGCCGACGCGGTGAGCCGGGCCGACCGGGCGGTACGCGGGCACGCCACCGACACCGATCAGCCTGCCACCACGCTCACCGCGCTCGTGCGACGTGGCACCCGGCTCGCGCTGGTGCACGTCGGGGACAGCCGGGCGTACCTGCTGCGCGGCGGTGAGTTGTCCCGGCTCACCCAGGACCACACGTACGTGCAGACGCTCGTCGACCAGGGCCGGCTCACCCCGGCCGAGGCGGGATCGCATCCGCAGCGGGCGCTGCTGGCCCGGGCGCTCGGCGCGGGCGCGGAGGTCGAGGCGGACCTGGCGCTGCGGACCGCGCTGCCCGGCGATCGCTACCTGCTCTGCTCCGACGGCCTCTCCGCCGTGGTGGAGCCGGGCGCGCTGCACGCCGCGCTGACGGAGGCGGACGATCCGGAGAGCGCCGTCGAGCGCCTGGTGGAGCTGGCGTACGCGGCCGGCGCACCGGACAACATCGCCTGCGTGGTCGCCGATCTGGCGGCGTGATCACCCGACCCGGGTCGGAGTGTCCGACCCGGGTCGTACCCTGGCGGGCATGCGAATCGGCATCGTGATCCTGCCTGACCAGCGTTGGTCGGAAGCACGCCGGCGGTGGGCCCAGGTGGACGAGTGGGGCTTCGACCACGCCTGGACCTACGACCACCTGGGCTGGCGTGACCTGGTCGACGGGCCGTGGTTCGACTCGTGGACGACGCTGACCGCGGCGGCCGGCGTGACGTCCCGGGTCAAGCTGGGGACGCTCGTGGCCTCGCCGAACTTCCGGCACCCGGTGGCGTTCGCCCGGCAGGTGACGGCGCTCGACGACGTGTCCGACGGCCGCGTGCTGCTCGGCCTGGGCGCGGGGGGCATCGGCTTCGACTCGGCGGTGCTCGGCGGCGAGACGCTGCCGCCCCGGCAGCGCGTGGACCGGTTCGCCGAGTTCATCGAGCTGCTCGACGCGATCCTGCGGGAGGACGGCACGACCTGGCGCGGGGACTGGTTCACCGCAGTCGACGCGCGCAACAACCCGGGGTGTGTCCAGCAGCCCCGGGTGCCGTTCGTGGTGGCCGCGAACGGTCCCCGCTCGATGCGGCTGGCCGCCCGGTTCGGGCAGGGCTGGGTGACCCTCGGGCAGGGCAGCGACGACGTGGAGAGCTGGTGGCGGACGGTCACGGAGCTGTCCGAGCGGATGGACCGCACGCTGGAGCAGGCCGGCCGTGACCCGGCGACGCTGGACCGCTACCTCTCGCTCGACTCCGCTCCGATGTTCTCGCTGACCAGCGCCGACTTCTTCGCCGAGCAGGTGGCCCGGGCGGCCCGGCTGGGCTTCACCGACGTGGTGACGCACTGGCCCCGGGCCAGCAGTTGGTACGCGGGCGACGAGGCGGTGCTGGTGGAGGCGGCGGCGCTGCTGCCGGAGCTGCGCCGGGCCGGTTAGGTGCCGACGCTGCCCTCGGTGGAGACCACCCGGAACCGGAGGCAGACGATCCGGGTGTCGTCGGTGACCGGCGTGCCCTGCCGGGCCCAGTAGGCGCCGTGGCCCTCGCGCCACTCCTCGATCGACCTGTCGCCCTCGCCCTCGGCGCGGGCGAAGTCCCACGGCACGTCGGCGAAGCGCACCACCTCGACGCCTGTGACCTCCACGACGGCGACGAACCGGTCGTTGTCGTCGACCAGGACCAGTCGCTCGCCGACGTGCTCCAGTTCCTCGTTCTCGTCGTCGTACTCCTGCATCAGGCCGGCGGTGGCGGTCTTCACGCCGGAGAGCACGAGGGTGTTGAGCCGGGTGCGCAGCTCACCGGGCGTGCCGAGGGCGAGTGCGCGCAATCCACCGATGCGGGGCCACATGCCGCCGACGCTACGGCACGCTCCGCCACCGCCGGCGGCTCACGGCAGGTCGGCGCCGGTGATCAGGGCGCGCAGCCTGAGCCGCGCGGCGACCTCGGGCGGGCAGGTCGCGACGAGCGCGGCGGCGCCGACCAGGTCGGCCCCGGCGTCCCGGACGACCCGGCACAGCGCGTCGAGTTGCGCGCCGGTGTCGACCCAGTCGTCGACGAGCAGCACCCGGTCGCCGGTGCCGAGCCGCCTGCTGTCCACGCCGACCCGCAGCCGCCGGCCCCGGTAGTCGGGGGGTGTCTGCGCCCAGCGCGTCGGCCCGGCCCGGCGTCGCTCGCCGCCGTCCTTGTACGCGGGCAGGAAACCGGCTCCGGCGGCGACCGCGACGAGCGGGCCGAGCAGCAGCCCGGTCACCTCGGGCGCGATCACGACGGTCGGGCGGGCGTCCGGAAAGAGCCCGGCCAGCGCCGGGCCGACCTGGGCGAGCACCTCGGGGTCACGCCACCAGCCGGAGGTGTCGCTGACCAGGTGGGTGCTGCCGGGGCCGGGGTCGATCCACCGGAACAGCTCGACCAGGCGACGGTTCAGCACGGTTTCCATCCTCGGGGATCGGTGGGCCGTTCGGCCGATCGAGCGTGGCGTGATCGGCTACACGTACCGGGGTAAATACGGGCATAGCACCATGATCACGTTGACTTCGGAAGTGCTTCTCTCGTTACGGTCCGGGCCGGTTTGTTCAGTTGACGAAAGGACCGGGCCGGTGGCTGCTAGGCACCTTCGTACCCGCAAGTTCTCCTCGCCCGCCGCCATCGCCGCGACCGCGGCGGTCGGCGTGGCGCTCGCGGTCGGCGGTACCGTCGGCGCCGTGCGGCTCACCTCCGCCGAGCCGCCCGCCGAGCCGGTCGCGGTCGCGACGCTGCCCAGCACGCCCGCCCCCACCTCGGCGGCCCCCTCGCCGAGCGCGTCGGCCTCGCCGAGCGCGAGCCTCAGCCCGTCGCCGAAGGCCACCGCGAGCCCGAAGTCGAGCCGGACCCAGGCGGCCTCCCGGAGCAAGGCCCGGACCGCCTCCCCGTCGCCGACGGCGAAGAAGACCAGCAGCCCGAAGGTCGTGGACAGCGGCTCCTGCGGCGCGTCCTTCTACGCCGAGGGTCAGATGACCGCGAACGGCGAGTCGTTCAACCCGAACGCGCTGACCGCCGCGCACAAGACACTGCCGTTCAACACGAAGGTCCGGGTCACCAACCCGGACAACGGCAAGTCGGTGGTGGTGCGGATCAACGACCGGGGCCCGTTCATCGAGGGCCGGTGCCTGGACCTGTCCCGCGCCGCGTTCGCGTCCATCGCCGCCACCGGTCTCGGGCACATCCAGGTCCGGTACGAGGTCCTCGGCTGACCGTCCACTCGGCCAGAACTTCCACGGCCGACGGGCCAGGTTCATTCTCCCGTTCACGTCCATCAGGCATGCTGTCCGATGTACGCACGCAACCCTTCCAGCCGGGCCGTCGCCCGCTGAGCCCCGGATCCCGCGCCGGCCTCGGCGCGGCCCTCGGGCTGCTCGCGATCGTCGCCGCGGCGGAACTGGCCGACGGCCGTCCGGCGCACTACCTCGCGCTGATGGTCATCGCGCCGTTCCTGGCGGCGGCGCTGGCCTCCTGGCGGGTGGTGCTCGCGATGGGCGGGCTGGCCACCGCCGTCGGTGTCGCCTTCGCCCTCGCCGAGCGGGGCACCACGCTGGTGACCGCCGTGAACGTGACAGCCATCGCGGTGGGGACTGTCGTCGCCGCGGCCACGGCGGCGGTACGCCAGCGGCAGGTGGACCGCATCGCGGAGCTGTCCCGGCTCGCCTCGGTGGCCCAGCAGGCGGTGCTGCGCCCGCTCGGACCGCAGGTCGGCACGCTCGCGGTGGCCGCCCGGTACATCTCCTCCACCGCGACCGCCGAGATCGGCGGCGACCTGTACGAGGCGATGGACACCCCGTACGGCGTCCGCATGATCATCGGTGACGTCCGGGGCAAGGGGCTGGACGCGGTCCGCCTGGCCAGCATCGTGCTCGGTTCCTACCGGCACGTCGCCTACGAGCGGGCCGACCTGCGCGCGGTGGTGACCGACCTGGACCGGGCGGTGGCCCGCAACGTCGGCGACGAGGACTTCGTCACCGCGGCGCTGGTCGAGGAGCGCGGCGGCACCCTCACGATCGTCAACTGCGGGCACCCGCCGCCGTTGCTGCTGCGCCGGGGCGCGGTGATCCCGCTGGAGCCGCCCGCGCCCGCGCCGCCGCTCGGCTTCATGCCGGTGGTCCGGCCGCGTGTGGAGCGGCTGGAGCCGGGCGACCGGCTGCTGCTGTTCACCGACGGGCTTGGCGAGGCGCGCCGGGACGGCGAGTTCTTCCCCACCGCCGACCGGGCCTGGCGGCTGCTCGGCCACGGCACCGTCGCCGACGGGCTGGCCTCGCTGGAGACCGCCCTGGTCGAGTGGGTGCACGGCCGGCTCGACGACGACATCGCGCTGGTCCTGATGGAGTACGCGGGCCCGTACAGCGCCACCGCGACGCCGGTGCCGAGCTGGGAGGTCGGCGCCGCCGACGGATGAACGGGAAGTGTGTAATCGCTGTCACTTCCGAGATCCGCTTGTCGTTGCCTACCGGTGAGTAATACAGTCTGGAGTTACTGATCGGTAACACCTGTCCGGAAGCGGGGCCAGCGAGCATGACCCACTACAAGAGCAACGTGCGGGACCTCGAGTTCAACCTGTTCGAGGTATTCGGGGCGGACCGGACGCTCGGCCAGGCCCCGTTCACGGACCTGGACGTCGACACCGCCCGCAGCTTCCTCGGCGAGGTCGACCGCCTCGCCCGCGAGGACCTGGCTGCCAGCTACACGGACAGCGACCGCAACCCGCCGGTCTTCGACCCGGCGACGTTCACCGCGCCGCTGCCGGAGTCGTTCAAGAAGTCGTACAAGGCGTTCATGGACTCCGAGTTCTGGCGCCTCGACCTGCCGGAGTCCCTGGGCGGCACCAACGCCCCGCGTGCCCTCTGGTGGTCGCTCGCCGAGCTGGTGCTCGGCGCCAACGCCCCGATCTGGATGTACGCCTCCGGCCCGTCCTTCGCCCACGTGCTGCACGTCGAGGGCACCGAGGAGCAGAAGAAGTGGGCCCGGCTGTTCATCGACAAGCAGTGGGGTTCGACCATGGTCCTCACCGAGCCGGACGCCGGCTCGGACGTGGGCGCCGGCCGTACCCGCGCGATCCAGCAGCCGGACGGCTCGTGGCACATCGAGGGCGTGAAGCGCTTCATCACCTCCGGTGAGCACGACCTGAGCGACAACATCGTCCACTACGTGCTGGCCCGCCCGGTCGGCGTCGAGGGCGTCGGTGGCCCGGGCACCAAGGGCCTGTCGCTGTTCGTCGTGCCGAAGTACCACTTCGACGCCGAGACCGGCGAGCTGGGCGAGCGCAACGGCGTCTACGCCACCAACGTCGAGCACAAGATGGGCCTGAAGGTCTCGAACACCTGCGAGGTGACCTTCGGCGAGCACGGCGTACCGGCCAAGGGCTGGCTGCTGGGTGAGAAGCACGACGGCATCCGCCAGATGTTCATGATCATCGAGTACGCCCGGATGCTGGTCGGCACCAAGGCGATCGCCACGCTCTCCACCGGCTACCTGAACGCGCTGGAGTACGCCAAGAACCGGGTGCAGGGCGCCGACCTCACCCAGATGGCCGACAAGACCGCGCCGCGGGTGACCATCACCAACCACCCGGACGTGCGCCGCTCGCTGCTGCTGCAGAAGTCGTACGCCGAGGGCCTGCGCGCGCTCGTCTGCTACACGGCGACCTGGCAGGACAAGGTCACGATCGCCGAGGCGGCCGGTGACGAGAAGGCCACCAAGCTGGCGAAGCGCGTCAACGACCTGCTCCTGCCGCTGGTCAAGGGCGTCGGTTCGGAGCGGGCGTACGAGCTGCTCGGGCACGAGGCGCTGCAGACCTTCGGCGGCTCCGGCTTCCTCCAGGACTACCCGCTGGAGCAGTACGTCCGGGACGCCAAGATCGACACCCTGTACGAGGGCACCACGGCGATCCAGAGCCTGGACCTGATCTTCCGTAAGATCGTCCGGGACAACGGCAAGGCCCTGATGGCTGTCGCCGCCGAGATCCAGGAGCACATCACCTCCGAGGCCGGCAACGGCCAGCTCAAGGAGGAGCGGCAGGCGCTCGGCAAGGCGCTCGCCGAGATCCAGAACATCCTCGGCGTGATGACCGGCTGGCTGGGCGAGGCCCAGGGTGGCGACACCCGCGCCCTCTACAAGGTCGGCCTGAGCAGCCGCCGGTTCCTGCTCGCGATCGGCGACCTGGTGGTCGGCTGGCTGCTGCAGAAGCAGGCGGACGTGGCGCTGAAGGCGCTGGCCGGCGAGGTCTCCGCGGCCGACAAGTCCTTCTACACCGGCAAGGTCGCCGCCGCCCGGTTCTTCGCCCGCGAGGTGCTGCCCCGCATCGGCGCGGACCGGCGGATCATCGAGGGCACCGACCTGGAGATCATGGACCTCCCGGAGGAGGCTTTCTGAGCCCTTCCGGGGGCTTTCACCCCTGAAGCGTCACTCTCCCCCTCATGACGACGGCCGGCGGGCCCCAGCCCGCCGGCCGTCGTCGTGCGTGCGCCCCGGGCGGATAGGCGGCCCGGTGGCGGGTAACCGTCGCGGACCACGACCGGAGTACGCCCAAGGCCATCGCACGGGGGAGTGCAGCGCACATGGGCATTGGTAGCGCCATCTTTCTCATCGCGCTCGGCGCGATCATGACCTTCGCCATCCGGGCCAACGTCTGGTGGATCGACCTGCGCGCGGTCGGCTGGGTCTTCATCCTGGCCGGGCTGGGCGTCCTGCTGACCACGCTGTGGTTCTGGCAGGACCGCCGCAAGCGGGCCCGCACGCTCATCGTGGAGGAGAACCGGCTCTCGCATCCGACCGCGATGATGCCGCCGCCGCCCGACCCGCCGCCGCCGACGGCGCCGCCGTCCTGACGCCGCGTCTCAGCGGCCGATCCGGTCCAGCTCGGCGAGATCCTCGCCGGAGAGGGCCAGCCCGGCGCCGGCGACGTTCTCGCGCAGGTGCGCGACGGACTTGGTGCCGGGGATCAGCAGGATGTTCGGGGAACGGCGCAGCAGCCAGGCCAGGGCGACACCCATCGGTGTCGCCCCGAGGCGCGCGGCCACTGCCGACAGCGCCGAGGACTGCAGCGGGGTGAAGCCGCCGAGCGGGAAGTACGGCACGTAGGCGACGCCCTGCCGGGCCAGCTCGTCGATCAGGTCGTCGTCTGCGCGGTGCGCCAGGTTGTAGTGGTTCTGCACGCAGACGATGGGTGTGATGGCCTGTGCCTCGGTGACCTGTGCCGGCGTCACGTTGCTCAGGCCGAGGTGGCGGATCAGGCCCTCCCGCTGGAGCGCGACGAGCGTCTCCAGCGGCTCGGCGAGCGAGCCGGGCTGCGGGCCCGTGGCGTCGCCGAGCCGCAGGTTGACCAGGTCGAGCCTCTCCAGGCCGAGCGTCTTCAGGTTCTCCCGGACCTGCCGGCGCAGGCTGCGCGGGTCGCGCGCGGTGGGCCAGCCGCCCTGCTCGTCCCGGTCCGCGCCGACCTTGGTGACGACGTGCAGCGACTCCGGGTACGGGTGCAGCGCCTCCCGGATCAGCCGGTTGGTGACGTACGGCCCGTACGCCGCGCTGGTGTCGATGTGGGTGATGCCGAGCGCGACCGCCTCGCGCAGCACCGCGAGGGCGCCCTCGTGGTCCGCCGGTGGTCCCATGACCCACTGGCCGGCGAGCTGCATCGCGCCGTAGCCGAACCGGGTCACGGTCAGGTCGCCCAGCGTCCAGGTGCCGCCGGGAAGGGTGGTGGGGGCCATGCGTGTACCTCTCGTCGTTACGCGACGCCGCCGGGTCGCGGCGGCCGCCCTCCACTATCGGGGTGTTACTTTCTCGTGGGAAGTAGGCACCTGAAAGTGCGTAGCTCACCGGGCGGCAGGAGCAGAAGATGAGCAAGGCCGAGTACGACGCGTTCCTGGCCGGGTGCCCCAGCCGGCAACTGCTCGACCGGATCACCGACAAGTGGGTCGCACTCGTGCTGGCCGCGCTGCGCAGCGACGGCTCGCACCGGTTCGGGGCGGACTGCGCGGGCGACCCACGACCGAGGCGATACTCCGAGCTGTTCCGCACGCTGCCCGGGGTCAGCCAGAAGATGCTCACCCAGACGCTGCGCGCCCTGGAGCGCGACGGTCTGATCACCCGCACCGTCGAGCCGACAGTGCCGGTGACGGTCACCTACGAGATGACCGACCTCGGGTTCTCGCTGCACGAGATGATCCGCGGCCTGAAGTCCTGGGCGGAGGCGCACATGGACGACGTGCTCGCCAACCGGGCCGCGTACGACACCCGCGTCGGCTGAGCGCTGTGGCTCAGGCGCGGGCGGTGTGGCGGCCGGTGATCGGCGCGGTTCCCGGCCCGAGGTCGGCCCAGCGGGTCGTCGGCCGGTGCACCACAAGGTCACTGGTCCGCAGCCCGTCCGGGTCGGCCCGCTGCGGGTCGAGCAGCGCCGACAACAGTGAGATCCCCGGATTGTGGGCGACCAGGAGCACGGTGCCGGCGGTCGGCTCGACGGTCCACAGCAGCTCCAGCAGCTGATCCGGAAGCGCGTCGTACGCGCTCGCCTCGTACCGCACCGCGGGCGCCGAGCCCGCCGGACCGCTCTCCGTCGGCGAACCGCTCATGCCCATCGCCGCGTCGTGCCAGGTCTGCCGGGTACGCCGGGCGGGCGAGCAGAGCACCACGTCGGGGAGCAGCCCGTGCCGGGCCAGCCAGGCCCCGGCGGTGGCCGCGTCGGCGTGCCCCCGCGCGGTGAGTGACCGCTCCACGTCCGGGAGGTCCCCGGACGGCTCGGCCTTGGCGTGCCGCAGCAGCACCAGCGTCCGCTGCCCGTTCCTGCCGTCCGTCATACCGCCCAGCTTGCCTGATTGACGATCAAAGCGCCTGGGTATGTCGATGTGTGCCGCTACCTCATCCATGGCCGCGGCGGGCAGGAAACGCCAGCAGGACGCCAAGGAGGCGACGTCATGGGCATCGGTGCCAGCATCTTTCTCATCGCGCTCGGCGCGATCTTCGCGTTCGCCGTCGACGCCAATCTGGGATGGCTGAACCTCAACGTGGTGGGCTGGGTGCTCATGCTCGCCGGCGTCGCCGGCCTGCTCACCACGCTCTACTTCTGGAACAGCCGCCGCCGGGTCGTGGCGGCGCCGGTGCGTGAGCGGGTCGTCGCCGAGCCGGTCGCACCGGTGCGGGAGGACCGCGTCGTACGCGAGGAGTACCGCGAGGTGCGTGGTCCGGGCTCGGGTTACCCGGCCTGATCCCGTACCCCCGAACCCGAGGGCCCCGCAACGGCGCGGGGCCCTCGCGCGTGTCCGGGGCCGGCTCGGCTCAGGCGAACAGGGCGAAGTAGATCGCGATGTGGTGGCAGATCGCCGCGACGAGCGTGCAGGCGTGGAAGAACTCGTGGTGCCCGAAGACCGTGGGCCACGGGTTCGGGCGGCGCAGCGCGTAGAACACCGCGCCCACGCTGTAGATCGCGCCGCCCACGGCCAGCAGCACCAGCGCGGTGACGCCGCCGGAGTGCAGGATCTGCGGCAGCATGGCCACCGCTACCCAGCCGAGCGCGAGATAGAGCGGGGCGGAGACCCAGCGCGGCGCGTGCGGCCAGATCAGCTTCACCGCCACGCCCGCGATCGCGCCGCCCCAGACCAGGCTCAGCATGATCGTGGCCTGCCGGGTGTCCAGCAGCAGCGCGCAGAACGGCGTGTAGGTGCCGGCGATGAACACGAAGATCATCGAGTGGTCCATCCGGCGCATGATCTGGTAGCCGCGTTCGGACCAGACCCGCCGGTGGTAGAGCGCGCTGGTGCCGAACAGCCCGCACACGGTGAAGCTGTAGATCAGGCAGCTCACCAGCGGCGCCCAGCCGGGACGGCCGGCGGCGATCGAACAGAGCACGATGCCGCAGACGAGAGCGGCGAAGAACGCGTATGCGTGCAGCCAGCCGCGCATGCGCGGCTTCCCGATGTCGGCCGGCCGGAGCCGGAACGGTGCGGATGTGGTCACGTCAACAGGTTACGACAGCGTAGGTTACTTGCAAGTAGTGTGGACCGTCACGTCAGCCGACGGGAGGATGACCGGATGCGGATCCGGCCGGTCGGGACCCACGCCCTGCTGCTCGACTGCGACGACCCCGAGCAGGTCGAGGCATGGCGGGCCGAACTGTGGCACCGGCGCGCGAGCGGCGAGCTGACCGCCACCGAAATCGTCCCGGGCGCGGTCACCGTGCTGCTCGACGGCGTACCGGACCCGTCGGCCGCCGCCGACCGGATCGCCGGTTGGCGGCCACGGACCGGCGGCCCCGGCGCGACCACCGCCGAGGTCCGGGTGCCAGTCGTGTACGACGGCGAGGACCTGCCGCGCGTCGCCGCCCACTGGGACACCGACGTGCCCGCCGTGATCGACCGGCTGCGGCGTACCGAGTTCCGGGTCGCGTTCTGCGGATTCGCGCCCGGGTTCGCGTACCTGACCGGGCTGCCGCCCGAGCTGGCAGTGCCCCGGCTCGCCACACCGCGTACCCGGGTGCCGGCCGGCTCGGTCGCGCTCGCCGGCCCGTACGCGGGCATCTACCCCGCCGCGTCACCCGGCGGCTGGCTGCTGGTCGGCCGGACCGACCTGCCGCTGTTCGACGTGCGCGCCGACCCGCCGGCCCGGCTCACCCCCGGCACCCGGGTCCGGCTGGTCGACACGCCGTGATCGAGGTACTGCGGGCCGGGGCGCTCACCACCGTCCAGGACCAGGGCCGACCGGGGTGGGCGCACCTCGGCGTACCCCGCTCCGGCGCGCTCGACCCGGCCGCCCTGCGCCTGGCCAACCGCCTCGTCGGCAACGACGAGCACGCCGCCGGGCTGGAGATCACCATGACCGGCTGCGTGCTGCGCTTCACCCGGGCCGTCGCGCTCGCGCTCACCGGCGCCCCGGCCGACGTGGCCGTCGAGTGGCCGGTCGGGGACACCCGGCCGGGGGACGTGGGACTGCCGCTCGCACTACCGGCGGGCGCGGTGCTGCGCGTCGGACCGGCCCGGGCCGGCGTACGCACCTGGCTGGCGGTCAGCGGCGGAATCACCGTCGAACCGGTGCTCGGCAGCCGATCCACCGACACGCTCTCCGGGCTCGGGCCGCCTCCGCTGCGCGACGGGGACCGGCTGCCACTCGGCACCGCGGACCGGCCGCCGCCCCCGGTCGACCTCGCCGTCACCCGGCCGGTCCCGGACGAACTGCGGCTGACCGTGCGCCCCGGCCCCCGGCAGGACTGGTTCACGCCCGAGGCGCTGGACCTGCTGTGCGGCACCGCGTACACGGTGAGCCCGGACAGCAACCGGATCGGCGCGCGGCTGGCCGGCGCGGCGCTGCCCCGCGCGGTCGCCGGCGAACTGCCCAGCGAGGGCCTGGTGCTCGGCGCGGTGCAGGTCCCGCCGGACGGCCAGCCGCTGGTCTTCCTGGCCGACCACCCCACCACCGGCGGCTACCCGGTCGTCGGAGTGGTGGACGACGTGACAGCGTTCGCCCAGGCCCGGCCAGGCACTACGGTGACGTTCCATGGACCTCAACGCTGACCTGGGCGAGGGATTCGGAAGCTGGCGGCTCGGCGACGACCACGCGCTGCTCGACCTGATCAGCTCCGCGAACGTCGCCTGCGGCTTCCACGCCGGCGACGCGGCCACCATGCACCAGGTCTGCGCCGCCGCCGCCGAACGCGGCGTAGCGGTCGGCGCGCAGGTCGGCTACCGGGACCTCGCCGGCTTCGGTCGGCGGCACATCGCGTACGACTTCGCCGAGCTGCGCGACGAGACGATCTACCAGCTCGGCGCGCTCGACGCCTTCTGCCGGCTGTACCGCACCCGGGTCCGCTACCTCAAACCGCACGGCGCGCTCTACCACGCGGCGGCCCGCGACGAGGCCCAGGCCGCCGCGCTGGTGGCCGCGATCAGCGGGTACGACCACGAGCTACCGGTGCTCTGCCAGCCCGGCAGCGTGCTCGCGCAGCTCGCCACCGGCGCCGGCCTGCGGGTGGTGGCCGAGGGGTTCGCCGACCGCAACTACCTCCCGAACGGCACGCTGGTGCCGCGCAGCTCCCCCGACGCGCTGGTGACCGACCCGGAGCAGGTGGCCGTCCGGGCGGTACGGATGGCCGTCGAGCAGACGCTCGTCGCCGTCGACGGGACGGTGATCGCCTGCCCGGTCGAGTCGATCTGCCTGCACGGGGACACGCCCGGCGCGGTGCGGTGCGCGGAGCTGGTCCGCGCCGCGCTCATCGACGCGGGGGTCACGCTCACTCCGTTCGCGTGAAAGGAAGGGCCCCTTCTTAACGCCTCCGGTAGAGAAAGGGGCCCTTCTTAACACGCGCTGTCAGGCGTCCATGCCACGCAGGACCAGCGGCACGCGGGTCGCGCCGCCGGTGACCACCCGGACCGGCACGCCCCAGTCCTGCCGCGTCAGGTGACAGGCCGCGTGCTCCACATCGGCGTCGCAGGTCGCCGCCTGGGCGGTCACCTGCAGCACCCCCTGCGCCACGTCGCCGCTGACCACCAGCTTGCGGGACAGGTCGGTGGTCGTGCCCGCGCCCTCGACCAGCAGCTCCGGCGGGGACGCCGAGACCACCAGCCGGGTCGACGGCCCGTACGTCTCGTCGAGCTTCTGCCCCGGCGCCGGCGTGAAGATCACGTCCAGGGTCAGCTCCCCGGCTGCCACGTCGGTCGGCTTGCGCTCCAGCCGGTGTCGGGGGCCGTCCACCGTGTTCGCCCCGGCCGACGTCAGCGCGCCCGGCGCCAGCCGGGTCAGCCGGTGCGCGGCCGACTCGACCACGAGCACGTCGCCCTCGCCGGTCAGCACCAGGTCGCTCGGCTCGGCCAGCCCGTCCGCCACGGTGCCCACCTGGCCGGTCTCCGGGTCGAAGCGGCGCACCGCCCCGTTGTACGTGTCGGCGATCAGCACCGAACCGTCGGGCAGCGCGCACACGCCCAGCGGGTGCTGGAGCAACGCCTGGTCGGCCGGGCCGTCGACGTGCCCGAAGTCGAACAGGCCCTGACCGACTGCGGTGTGCATCACGCCGCCTTCGACCCACCGGATCGCGCTGGTCTCGCTGTCGGCCACCCAGAGCCGTGTCCCGTCGACCGAGACGGACAACCCGGACGGCTGGGCCATCCACACGTCCGGCAGCGGGCCGTCGCGCAGCGCCTCGACTGTGGTCCCGGCGTACATGCCGGCGGTCCGCTTGATCGGGTCGAACCACCAGAGCTGGTGGATGCCGGCCATGGCGACGATCACCCGATCGCCGTACCAGGCCACGTCCCACGGGGACGACAGGTCGACGGCGCGGGCGTCGTGCGCGTGGTCGTCGACGGTCGAGCGCCACTGCCGCCCGGTGCCCGCGATCGTGACCACCTCGCCGGACGACAGCCGTACGCCGCGCAGCAGGTGGTTGACGGTGTCCGCGACGACCACGTCGTAACCGGCGACCTCGGCCACGTGCGGCGGCAGCAGGCAGAGCCCCTGCGGCTCGGCGAAGGTGGCGGCGGAGGCCGGGCCGTCCGTACGGCCCCGGGAACCGGCGCCGATGCGGCGCACCACCGTCTCGCCGTCGGCGGCCAGCTCCACCAGCGAGTGCCGGGCCGAGTCGCTGACCAGCAGGTTCCCGCCGTCGAGCGGCAGCGCCTTGCCGGGGAACCGCAGCACGGTGTCCGGCTCGGCCGGCGGCACGTACGGGCCCTCGCCCCGGTGCAGCGTGCCCTTCGCCTCATGGGTGGCGATCAACTCGTCGATCAGCCGCGCCAGCCCTTCGGCGTGCCCCTCGCCGGCCATGGTGGCGACCACGTACCCCTCGGGGTCGACCACGGCCAGAGTCGGCCATGCCTTGGCCGCGTACTGCTGCCACATGTCCATGTCGGCGTCGTCGAGCACCGGGTGGTGCACGCCGTACCGCTCGACGGCCGCCGCCAGCGCCGCCGGGTCCTTCTCGTGCTCGAACTTCGGCGAGTGCACCCCGATCACGACCAGGACGTCGCCGTACTTCTCTTCGAGCGGGCGCAACTCGTCCAGCACGTGCAGGCAGTTGATGCAGCAGAAGGTCCAAAAGTCCAACAAGACGATCTTGCCGCGCAGGTCGGCCAGCGTGACGGCCTTGCCGCCGGTGTTCAGCCAGGCCCGACCCCGCAGTTCCGGTGCCCGTACGCGCGCGCTCATGCCCCCATCGTGCCGCACCGGCCGGGTGCGCTCGCGGCGAACCCGGGGTGAACAGAGGCACACCGGAACGGCGCGGAGCGCCCACCCGGTGAGGGGTGGACGCTCCGCGTACGTGTGGTTACTGGCCGGCCGGCTTCAGGCAGAGCACTCGGGTGGTCCCGCCGTTCTCGACGGAGACGGTGGGCTGCGTCAGATCGGCGCACTTGTCCTTGTTGTCCACCTTCGACACCACGCTGAACGCGCCCTGCTCACCGCAGTCGGCGGGAACGGCGGTCTCGCCGGACTGCTTGACGCAGGAACCGACCGCCGGGTCGAAGCCCGCCGGCTTGTCGTCGCCGACCTTGCCGAGCAGCGTGAGCAGACCGAGCGGTACGGCGAGGATGAGCACCGCCGCGATCAGTACGGCGGCCAGCACCCGTCCGTTGCGTACCTTCGGCGGGGGCGCCTCGGTCTGCGGCTCGGCGGCGTCCGGCTTGAACGCGTCGAACCGGCCCTGCTCCGGCTCACCGGACGGCGCGTCCTGCGACCAGGCCGGCGGGGCCTGCTGTGCCGGGAAGGGGCTCGTCTCGCCCGGCCGGCCCTGGCCGGGCACCGCGACGGAGGCGCGCCCACCGGCCGGCGGGCCGAACTGGTCCGGCTGGCCGCCGAACGGCTCGGGCCGGCCGGCCGGGCTGCCGAACGCATCCTGGCGACCGCCCTGAGGGCCACCGAACGGGTCCTGATGGCCGCCGGGCGGGCCGAACGGGTCCTGGCTGCCACCCGGGGTGCCGTAGGGGCTCTGCGGGCCGTCGAACGGGTCCCGGACCGCGCCGGGCTGCTCGCCGCCCGGGTGCACCCCGTTGGCGGGGCGGGTGTTGGCGGGCGGGTCCATGAAGGACGGCACACCGGCCGGGAACGGCGGCGGCGCGGCCGGCGAGGACGGCGGTACGACGGCGTACCCGTGCGGCCCGTCGGCGTCCTCGGTCCGGGACTGCGGGCCGGGGAAGCCGTTGTCCGGGCCGAATCCGGACGGCCCGTCCTGCTCGGGGAAGCCGTGACCGTCCTGCTCGGGCGTGTCCTCGGGCTCCGGGCGGGCGGGCCGGCCGTACACCCGGGGCTGCGGCGCCGGGGTGCCGGTCGGCAGGGGCTGGTCGGACGGCGGGGTGACCCGGCTGGTCACCGGGACCGACGCGCTGGCCGAGACCGGGCCGCCCTCCGGAGAGGTACGCGGGCCGGGCACGGAGGCCGACTGCGACTCGCCCCACGCGCCGTCACCGCGCTCCGGCTCGTACCCCTGGGGTTCGGCCGGCGCGGGCGGCTGGTCGGCGGGCGGCGACGCGGCGAGCGCGGCTCCGGGCACGCGCTGCTGCTGCGCCGGCAGCGGCACCGCGTTGCCGGGCGAGATGCCCGGCGCGGGAGCGGGCTGGTACGCCGGGGCGGAGTCCTCGGAACGGCCCCACGCCTCGGCGGGCGACCACGGCTCGGCGGCCGGTACGGCCGGGCGGTCGTTCTGGTTGCCGCCCCAGCCGGCGTCGGGCGCCGGTACGGAGACGCTCGCGCGGGCCGCCGGAGTATCGACCGGTGCGGCGGCACCCCAACTGGGCTGTGCCGGCTCCTCGGCCGACCGGCCGCTCTCCTGCTGCGGCACGGACGCGGCGCCGCTCCAGGCGCCGGCCTGCTCCTCGGAGTCACGCTGCTGCGGTACGGCGGGGGCGCCCCAGCCACCGGGCTGCCGGCCCTGGTCCGGCTCACCCCAGCCGCCCGGCTGTGCCGCCTCGGCGGGGCCGGCGGCGCGGCCCGCGGCCCAGCCGCCGGAGCGGTCCGGGTCGTCGGGGCGGGCGGGCTCGTCCCAGCCACCCGGCCGGTTCTCGGCCTGCGGGGCGGGCCATCCGCCGTCGTGCTGTCCACCGGTCGGACGCCAGCCGCCGGAGCGGTGCGAGTCGTCCTCGCCAGCGGCGGAGCGGTTGTCCTGATCGGACTGCTCCGGAGTGGACCACGCGTTGTCCGGCCGGGTGACGCCGGGCACCGAGACCGCGGCGGCGGCACGGGCGGGCGGGTCGGCCGGCGGCCAGGTGGCGCCGGTCTGCTGACCCGGAGGTGCCCAGGCCGGCTGGCTCTCACGCGGCGTCCAGCCGCCGGAGCGGCCGGGGTCGTCGGCCGCGGCGGGCTGCTCGTCGCGCGGGTTCCAGCCGCCGGAGCGGTTCGGATCGTCCGGCGGCGCGGCGGTGGACCAGCCACCGGCGTGTCCCGGGGCGTCGTCGTGCTGCCCACCGGTGGGCGCGAAGCCGCCGGAGCGGTGCGGGTCGTCCGGCGGGGCGGGCGTGACCCAGGTCTCGTTCGGCACGGTGGCCGGGGCGGGGACGTAACCGGTGCTGCGGGCGGCCGGGTCGCCGGACGGCGACCGGGCCGGCTGCTCACCGGAGCCCCACCCCTGGCGGTTCTGCTCGGCGGCCCAGGCCGGCGCCGTCGGCTCGACCGGGCTGCCCGGCGGCGTGGCGGCCCACGCGGGCGGCGCCGGGTCGGCGGCGCGGTCCGGGCCGGGCTGCTCCTGAGCGCCCCACACGGGACTGCCCTGGGCGGGACCGGCCCAGGCGGGGGCGCCCTGGTCGGTGCCGCCCCAGGCGGGCTGCTGCCCACGGTCGGCGGGCGGTGGGACCTGGGCGGTGGCCCGGCCGGTCACCGGCTGGCCCGCGGGCGGGGCCCAGGCGGGGGGCTGTTCGTCGTTAGCGGCCCAGGCCGGGGCCGGCTGCGCGGGCCGACCGGCCGGCGGGGGCGGCGCCCAGCCGAGGTCGGGCGCTCCGTTGTACCCGTTGTCCTGCTGCGCCGGCTGATCGCCGTACGGCACCGGTCCGCCGGTGCCCGGCGACACCTCGCCCGGCTCCTGGCCGGGGCGGTGCGGAGCCTCGGACGTCATGGGTGCGCCTCCTCCATCACAGGTCGGCCGCCGATGCCGGTCCGGGGAACCGTCGGCATGGCTGCCGGCGTCGCCGGCGGGTACCGGCCGTGCGGGCTCCCCGCACCGTATCCGGTGGTTGCCCGGAGCCGCCCGGGGGAGCATCGGCCGTCACCGAAAGTCACCGGACGACGTCGATGGGTTTCACTTGCCCGCGTCGGCCCGGAACCACCGGTTGGCGACCGTGCCAACCGTACCGGGCGGTGCGGCGAGGTGGAATCCCGGTGCCGACCGATGCCGATACGCCGAAGACCCGCCCGGTGTCGGGCGGGTCTTCGGACTGGAGGAGGTGAGAAAGGTCTGTGGCGTCAGCTCATGTGACGCTGGGCGATGGCGAGAAGCTCCTCGCGGACCGCGGGCGAGTTCGCGGAACGCAGCGCGTGCTCGATGGCGCGGGCGCGGCGGTTGGCGTCGCGGCGGGTGCGGATTCGCTCGATCATGCTCATCTTGGGTCTCTCCTCCTGGCTATTCGGTTGTCAGCCCCTTGATGTCTCTATTTAAGCGCACCAGGCCGCCCATCGCCATCGATTATTAGGTGAGCTGAACCACGTACCTAAGGATCGTAGGTCAGCCTGCCCTCAGATCCTATGATTCCGTTCCCGAAACGGTTACGGCCGGTGTGCCGGGCGTTCACCCGTGGCACACCGGCCGTGACCGGAGCGGTGGTGCGTCAGGTCCAGGCGAGCAGCGCCGCCTCCGGGTCGGCCAGGAAGTCCCCGATGTCGCGGAGGAACTTCGAGCCCAGCTCACCGTCGATGATGCGGTGGTCGAAGGAGAGGCCGAGCGTGGTCACCAGGCGCGGCTTCACCTTGCCCTTGTGCACCCACGGCTGCTCCCGTACCGCGCCGAAGGCGAGGATCGCCGACTCGCCCGGGGGCAGGATCGGCGTACCGGTGTCGACGCCGAAGACGCCGACGTTGGTGATGGTGAACGTGCCGCCGGACATGTCCGCCGGGGACGTCCTCCCCGACTTCGCGGTCTGCACCAGGTCCGTCATCGCGTCCGCCAGCTCGCGCAGCGAGAGCCGCCCGGCGTCCTTGATGTTCGGCACGATCAGGCCGCGCTCGGTGGCCGCCGCGATGCCGAGGTTGACGTACTCCTTCACCACGATCTCGTCGCCGGCCCAGGTCGAGTTGACCATCGGGTGCCGCTTGACCGCCAGCAGCACCGCCTTGGCGACCAGCAGCAGCGGCGAGACCCGCACGTCGCGCCACTCCCGCCGGTCACGCAGCCGGTCCAGCGCCTTCATCGCCCGGGTCACGTCGACGGTCAGGAACTCCGTCACGTGCGGGGCGGTGAACGCCGAGCGGGCCATGTTCTCCGCGGTGAGCTTGCGTACCCCCTTGACCGGGATGCGCTGCTCGCGGTCCGCGCCGAAGCTCGCGGCCGACGCGGCCGGCGTCGTGACCGTCAGCGGCTCGGCCGCCGCCGGGGTCGCGGTCGCCGCCCGCTGTACGTCCTCACGGGTGATCGAGCCGAGCGGACCCGAGCCGGTCAGCGTGGCCAGGTCGATGCCGAGGTCCTTCGCCAGCTTGCGGACCGGCGGCTTGGCCAGCACCGGACCGGAGACCCGGCCGTTGCCGTTGACCGCCGGGGCGGGAGCGGGCGGGGCGGGCGCGACAGGCGCGGGCGCCACCGGGGCGGCGGCCTGAGCCGGTGCCGGCGCGTCACCCTTGCGCGGGCGGCGCTTGGCCGGGGCGTTGCGCGGGCCGTAGCCGACCAGCACGGCGGTACGCCCACCCGGGGCCACACCACCGATCAGGCCCGGCTCGACCATGCCCTCGGCGGGCGCGACCTGGACCGCGGCGAGCGACGCGGCCGACGGAGCGGGCAGGTCCGACGCCGGGGTCGCGGTCGTCGACTCCTCGATCGGCCCGGCGCCCGGGTCGGTGTCGATCGCGATGATCGGCACGCCGACCTCGACAGTGGACCCCTCCGGGTGGAAGATCGCCTGCACCCGGCCGGCCCACTTCGCCGGGATCTCGACCGCCGCCTTCGCGGTCTCCACCTCGACGATCGGCTGGTTCAGCTCGATGTCGTCGCCGACCTTGACCAGCCAGGCGAGGATCTCGCCCTCGGTCAGGCCCTCGCCCAGGTCGGGAAGGTTGAACTCCTTGATCCGGGACATGCCGCTCACCAGCCGAACGTGCGGTCGACGGCGTCGAGCACCCGGTCCAGGTCGGGCAGGTACTCCTCCTCCACCCGGGCGGCCGGGTAGGGGGTGTCGAAGCCGGTCACCCGCAGCACCGGGGACTCCAGGGAGTAGAAGCACTCCTCGGTGATCCGGGCCGCGATCTCCGACCCGAGACCCAGGTTGCCCGGGGCCTCGTGCACGACCACGCAGCGGCCGGTGCGCCGCACCGACTCGTACGCGGCGGTCAGGTCCAGCGGCGAGATCGTGCGCAGATCGATGACCTCCAGCTCGCGGCCGTCCTCGGCGGCGGCGGTGGCCGCGTCGAGCGCGGTGCGGACCATCGGGCCGTACGCCAGGACCGTCGCGTCCGTGCCGGGCCGCGCGACCCGGGCCGAGTGCAGGGGGTACGCGTCGGCGATCGGCGCGTCCAGGTCCACCGGACCCTTCTCCCAGTAGCGCCGCTTCGGCTCCAGGAACACGATCGGGTCGTCCGACGCGATCGCCTGCTGAATCATCACGTACGCGTCCTGCGGGTTCGCGCAGCTCACCACCTTGAGACCGGCGGTGTGCGCGAAGTACGCCTCGGGCGACTCGGAGTGGTGCTCGACCGCGCCGATGCCGCCGCCGAACGGGATGCGGATGACCATCGGGATCCGCACCTTGCCCTGCGAGCGGTAGTGCATCTTCGCCACCTGCGACACGATCTGGTCGTACGCGGGGTAGACGAAGCCGTCGAACTGGATCTCGCAGACCGGACGGAAACCGCGGATGGCCAGGCCGACAGCGGTGCCGATGATGCCGGACTCGGCCAGCGGGGTGTCGATGACGCGCTGGTCGCCGAAGTCCTTCTGGAGGCCGTCGGTGATCCGGAACACGCCGCCGAGCTTGCCGACGTCCTCGCCCATGATGACGACCTTCGGGTCGTTCTCCAGGGCCCGCCGCAGGCCGGTGTTCAGTGCCTTGCCGAGGGTGAGCGTCTCCGTGGCCATCAGTGCGCGCTCCCCTCGAAGGACTCCATGTACTGCGTGAACCGGGCCCGCTGCTCGTCCAGCTCGGGAGAGCCGTTGGGGTAGACGTGGTCGAACATGCTCACCGGCTGCGGGTCGGGCATGGCGAGCACACGCTCGCGCAGGTGCACCGACTCGGTGCGGGCCTGCTCGTCGACCTCGGTGAAGAACGACTCGTCGGCGATCTTCTGCTTGGTCAGGAACGCCTTCATCCGGGCGATCGGGTCCTTCGCCTGCCACGCCTCGACCTCGCTGGCGATGCGGTAGCGGGTCGGGTCGTCGGAGGTGGTGTGCGCGCCCATCCGGTAGGTGTACGCCTCGATCAGGCTCGGGCCCTGGCCGTTGCGCGCGTTGTCCAGCGCGTGCCGGGTCACCGCGTACGACGCGAGCACGTCGTTGCCGTCCACCCGGACGCCGGGGAAGCCGAACCCGCCGGCCCGCCGGTACAGCGGCACGCGGGTCTGCCGCTCCAGCGGCTCGGAGATGGCGTACTGGTTGTTCTGGCAGAAGAACACCAGCGGGGCGTTGAAGACGCTGGCCCAGACGAACGACTCGTTGACGTCGCCCTGGCTGGTGGCGCCGTCGCCGAAGTAGGCGATGACCGCCTCGCCGTCCTCGCCGCCGGTCTTGCCGTCCATGGCGACACCCATGGCGTACCCGGTCGCGTGCAGGGTCTGCGCCCCGATCACGATCGTGTACATGTTGAACTTGAACTCGTTCGGGTCCCAGCCGCCCTGGTCGACGCCGCGGAACAGGCCCAGCGGCATGATCGGGTCGATGCCGCGGCAGTAGAGCACGCCGTGCTCGCGGTAGGTCGGGAACGCCATGTCCTGCGTACGCAGCGCCCGGCCGGAGCCGACCTGCGCCGCCTCCTGGCCCAGCAGGCTGGCCCACAGTCCCAGCTCGCCCTGGCGCTGCAGCGCGGTGGCCTCGGCGTCCAGCTTGCGGACCAGCACGAGGTCGCGGTAGAGCCCGCGGTACTCCTCGTCGGTGAAGTCGACGCGGTACTCGGTCCCGTCCGGGCCGAGCGCGGTCTCGATGCGCTCACCTTCCGGCGTGAGCAGCTGTACGAGTTCCGGTTCACCGGCCGCGGCGGCGCGCCTGGTGCGGGGTGCGGCCCGCTTGCTGCGGGTGGCGGCCCCGGGGTCGCCCTTTGCCATCCGTCTCTCCCTGTCTGTCTGCGCCGGCGCCGGGGGTTACCCGAGCCGAGCACCTCGTGCGCCCGCCCGGCTGATGCCGGGTCGGTCCCTGGCGACCGCGCCTGACCCCGGTAGGGGTTGCCGCGCGGCGTGAGCCGGAGTCGGTCGGGGACAGACCCAGGCCCGGGAGCGCCGGCGCCGTTCCGCACCAGCCGCGGGGTACGCGGAGGTGGCGGCTGCGTTGCCGTCGTGTCTGAATGATTGCAGAGGAGGTGAGCGGGCCCACAGTATGGCCTCCTTGGTGGGTGAGGTTCCATCGTCTTCATGACGGATAGCCGTCTTTGTCCCCAGTGGCGGGATCGGCTGACGTACAAAATGTGTGTCGACACGCGGTTGCGACTGGTGAACTGAGCGTCACTGGGTCAAGCTTGCGGTGAGCTGTTGCGCGGCATTTGTCCGAATATCCGCGCGTGCTCTCCCGTCCCCGTTCGCGCGTGAGGAGTGTGCCGGTGTCCGAACCAGAGGGTCCCCCCGGCTCACCCTTCCTCGGCCGGCACCGCGCGCTGCCCGCCTCCCCGTACCGCCGGGTCGTCGGCGCGCACCGCGCCCCCGGCGCCGGCGCCCCCAGCCGGGGCTACCTGCTCACAGTGGCGCTGCTCGCCGGCACCGCGTCGATGCCGATCCTCGCCGCCATCAGCACCGGATCGGCGACGGTGGGCAACAGCGCGCTCCCCGACACCAGCACCCCGTTCCTGCCGACACCCTCGATCGGGCCGGTGGTGATCCCGCCGCCCCAGGCGACCCAGCCCGCAGTGCCGTCCACGCCCACCCCCGACGTCACCTCCGTACCCCCGGCGCGGCCCGTCCTCCCCGCCGCGCCGAGCCTGCCCGACGACAGCGACCTCGCCGCCCGCCACCGGTCCCGCCCGGTGGCCGCGCCGCCGCCACCGTCCACGCCGGTCCGGCCCACCCCGGTCCGCCCGCCGCACCCCTCGCCGGTGCCCTCACCGTCGCCGTCGCACCCGCCGTCCGACCCGGGTACGCCGACGCCCGAGCCGAGCCCCAGCCCCGAGCCGTCCGCCACGTCCGTCGAGCCGACGCCCTCGGCAGGTTCGTCCGACCCGTCCGGCCCATCGGGTACGTCCGGTCCCGCTGATCCGTCGGGTCCTGCCGAGCCGACCGGTTCCGCTGGGCCGTCGGGTTCCGCCGAGCCGTCCGGTTCTGCCGAGCCGTCGGGTCCTGCCGGGTCGTCCGCCGCGTCCGCTCCTTCCGGCCTGGTCCGCCCATCGGTGTCCCGCGCCTCATGATCGACACCACTTCGGCGTAGTGGTGTGGTCCCGGCCGGTCCGATGCAGCCACCTCGCCGAGGTGGTGTCGATCAACAGGGGTCTGGGGGGTGTGCCCTCGTTCCGGGGTGGGGTGGTCGGGGGACGGCAGGCCTCATGATCGACACCGTTACGGGGTGGTGGTGTGGTCCCGGCCGGTCTGATGCGGCCACCTCGCCGAGGTGGTGTGGATCAACAGGGGTCCGGGGGCCTGGCCCTCGTGTGGGGTGGGGTGGTCTGGAGGGCGCAGGCTGCATGATCAACACCATTACGGGGTGGTGGTGTGGTTCCGGCCGGTCCGATGCAGCCACCTCGCCGAGGTGGTGTGGATCAACCGAGGTCCGGCTGGTCAGGGCATCGGCAGGCGCATGATCGACACCACTTCGCCGTGCTGGTGTCGATCAAGGAGGTTCGGGGAGGCCCCTCGCGCGGGGCACCCAGGGCCGCATGATCGACACCGTTACGCCGTGCTGGTGTGGTTCCGGCCGGCTCGATGCAGCCACCTCGGCGAGGTGGCGTGGATCAACGAGGGGCGGGGCCACCGAGGGCCGGCGCCCGCATGATCGACACCAGTACGGCGTAGTGGTGTGGTTCCGGCCGGGGTGATGCCGCCACCTCGCCGAGGTGGTGCCGATCATGCGTGTGCGACTGCCTAGGCCGGGTCGTCGGTCAGGCGGTGGCGGTTCGCCTCGATCCAGGCGTTGAGCGCCTCCGGGTCGTCCGGGTCCACGCCGTCCGCCATCAGCTGGGCGACCGCCGCGGTGGCCGGGCTGCGCCGCTCACCGGTGCTGTAGAGCCGCGCGAACTCCGGGACCATCTCGGTGATCGCCTCGTCCGTCCGGGCGGCCGCCGACTGCGACAGTCCGCGCTGCCGGGCCGCGTACGCCGCCCAGGCGCGCAGCACCCGGGGCAGCATCGCCGCGTCGTCCATGTCCAGCACGGCCCGGCGGTGCACCCAGTCGAGCAGGAACAGCTCGGCGACCATCGGGCTCCACCGCATCGGGTCGGCGTCCGGGAAGCTGGCCGCGTGGTCGAGCAGCAGGCCGAGGCAGAAGTGCAGCGAGGCCAGCTCGCCGTCGGCGACCTCGGGCAGGCCGAACCGGGACGCCTCGGGCGAGTCGAGGAATGCGCGTATCAGGCGGGTGCGCTCCTCGTCGGTGGGCGGCGGCACGACCGCCGGACCGGCCGGCGGGGTCGGCCCGGGCAGCGCGGCCAGCCGTGCGCCCACGAGCGCCCGGTCGGTGGCGAGCGAGCCCTGTGCGGGCAGCTCGGCGAGGTCGTCGGTGACCGCCAGGTGGCGGCTCACCTCGGCGTGCATCCGGGCCGGGTCCTCGGTACGGAACCAGGTGAACTCGTCCTCGGTGCAGATCTCCCGGGCCTGCTCCACGATCCGGGCCGCCGGGCCGCCGACGAAGACGTCCTTGGTGATGCCGATGTTGTGGTCGACCAGCGCCACCAGCGCGTGCTCCGGCCCGCCCTGTTCCTCGTCGTCGTACGCGAACGTGGCGAGGTAGGACGTCTGGTCGCCGTACACGTCGCCGTACGCCCAGGCGCCTGTGACGTGCACCCGGCCGAGCTGGCCGGCCCACGTCGGGGCGTACGCGCCGGGCCGGACCCGGGCGGCGCCCTCGGCGTCGGGCACCAGGGCGGCGAAGACGGCGCGCAGTGTGGTCGCGGCGGCGCTGCGCCGCCGGGACGTGGCGGCGAGGAAGCCGGTGACGAACTCGCGGACGGCCTGTTCCCGGTCGTGCTCCGCGACGGCGTAGACGCTGCCCAGCAACGCGGCGCCGAGCATCTCCGCGTCCAGGGCCGAGTCGAGCCTCGTCACGTCGCGCGCGGCGTGCAGAACCGCGTCGTAGGGGGTCTGTGGCGTGGCCATGCATCGACCCTACGCCGCGCGGGCCGCCCCCACACCGGTCAGCGCGCCGGGTTCAGCGCCGCACGGCTTCGCGCAGCGCCTCCCGGGCCGTGCCGTAGCGGGTCAGCACCGCCCACACCGGGTCCAGCACGTACTTCTCGCCGACGCTGCCCACCGACGTGAGCAGGCGTCGCTCGGCCCGCGCCCGGGCCCGGCGGGCCGCCCACCCGACCACCGGCCGGGTCAGCGCCGCGATCAGTAGCCCGGCCAGCAGGCCACCGAGCAGCAGGACCGTCGGCCACGGCACCACGCCGAGCGTGGGGTGTTCCAGCGGGGGCAGGCCGAGCAGGCGCACCGCGTACCCGAGGAGCAGCCAGACCAGGCCGGCCAGCGCGGCCAGGGTGACCACCCACTGGAGCACGCCGACCACCCGCCACCAGGCCGGCCGGCGGTCCATGCCCAGGTCGGTCGCGGCGACCGCGTGGTCGAGCGCGCCCGGCAGGTCGGCCTGCCGGGACCGGGCCGCCGCGGTCACCGCGGCCGGCCACGGCGCCGGCAGACCGGCGCCGTTCCGGTCGGCCACCGCGCGGATCGCCAGCGTGAGGGCCGAGCGCTGCGCGGCCGTCGGATCGGGTACGGAGGTGGCCGCGACCAGGCTGTCCGCCGGCGCGTCCGGGTCCCGCCCGGGCAGGTGCAGCCGGCGCAGCGGATCGGGTCGTAGCTTGCGCCAGCTCCGCAGCAGCGGCCAGCCGGTGTTGCTGACGGCCCGGTGCCGGTACGCCCCCTCGACCGCCGCCGCCACAGTCGGCACCCCGGCCGCCCCGGCCAGCGCCCGGTTCAGCTCCTGCGCCGAGGCGTCGCCGGGTTTGCTGCTCGGCGGTTCCGGCCCGACGAGCGGTTCGAGATCGGCCACCACGGCGTCCACGTCGCCGGAGAGCCGGCGCAGGGCGGCCTGCCGTTCGGCGACCGTACGCTCCAGCTCGGCCCGCAGGCCGCTCAGCCCGTTCGGGTCGACCGCTACCGTGGGCAGCAGCGGCACCCCGCCCAGCCCGTCCTCGTCGAGCAGCCGGCGCAGATCCTCGAGGACCTTGGGCAGCTCGGTCGGGTGCAGCCGGTCGGCCTGGTTGAGCACCACGACCGTGACGTCCTTGTGCCTGTGGAACTCGCGCAGATAGCTGGTGTGGATCACGCGGTCGGCGTACTTCTGCGGGTCGACCACCCAGACCACCAGGTCGACCAGGCCCAGCAGGCGGTCGACCTCCAGCCGGTGACCGTGCTGCACCGAGTCGAAGTCGGGCAGGTCGAGCAGGACGAGGCCGTGCAGCGTCGACTCGTCGTCGGCGTCCAGCGGGCTCTCCCGGACGAACCGGTGCCGGGGCAGCACGCCGATCCAGTCGAGCAGCCGGACCGCGCCGTCCAGCGGACCCCACACGCAGGCGTGCGCGACGCCGGTGGTCGGCCGGCGCACCCCGACCGGGGAGAGGTCGAGCCGGGCCAGCGAGTTGAACAGGCTCGACTTGCCGCTGCCGGTCGCGCCGGCCAGCGCGACCACCGTGTGCCGACCGGAGAGGGCGAGCCGGTCACCGGCCCGCTCGACCACCGTGTGCGCGGCGACCAGTTGAGCGTCGGGCACGTCGCCGTCCACCGCGGAAAGGAACCGCTGGATCGCCTGGAGGCGCTCGATGAGCACGTCCGGGTCGACCCGCTGCTCGCCGCGCAGCGCGTCCCGCATCCGTCCGACGACGTTACTCACTGGCGTCCGTCCTGCTCGGGGCTCGGAAACAGACCACTCCGGTGCCGGGCCCGCTCGACCTCCAGGGCGGCCCAGCGCAGCGCCGCGCCGGCGTTGTCGGCCGGGCGTTCGGCCTCGGTGCGGGCCAGGAAGCGCTCGGCTTCCTCGGCCAGCAGCTTGCCGGTCCGGTCGAGCAGGTCGATCCGGGCCTTGCGGGCCAGGTTCCGCACCGCCTGGTCGCCGAAGATCGCCTGGAGCACGGTCTGCCCGGCGACCGCCGTGCCGGTGCCGGCGGCGACCTCCAGCCCGGTGGGGATGAACGCGGTGGAGGCGAACACGCCGATCATGACGGCGAGGCCGGTGGCGTTCACCGCGTACGCCGCGGTGCGGGCCACGAACCGCCGGTCGCCGCCCTCGACCCGGACCAGTTCCAGCACGCCGCGCTGCCAGTCGCGGACCAGCTGCTCGGCCCGCTCCGGCAGGTCGGCCGAGGCGTGGGCCAGGTCCGGCTCAAGCAGCGCCGCGCCGGCCGGGTGCGCCTTCCAACCGGTGTACGCGTTCTCCGCCGCCTCGGCGGCCACGCCGCGCAGCAGCGTGACGAGCTGCGACTCGATCGCGGTACGCAGTTCCGCGGCGGGCGCGGGCCGCCCGGTGACCGCCGCGACGACCCGGTCCCGCAGCCGGCCGATGCGTGCCTCCAGGCCCCGGAAGAACTCGCCGGTGCCGATGAACTCCTGCCAGCGGGCCAGCACCTCGCCGCGCAGCAGCCGGCCGTCCCGGAGCCCCTGGTCGACGCTCCGCTCGGCGCCCCGGTACGCGGCCCGTACCCGTTCGTCCAGCGCGTCGGCCGCGGTGCACTGCTCGTCGGCGGCCTCGGCGAGCGCCTCCACCACCGGGTGCAGCGCGGCCAGCGCGCCGTCGAGCGTCTGCCGGACCACCGCGGCGCGGGCGTCGGCGTCGGCGGCGAGCCGGGCGAACCAGTCACTGAGCGGGGCGGTGATCCGGTCCGGCAGCAGCCCCTGCCCGTCCACCCAGGTCTCCGGCAGCACGAACAGCGGCGCGGCGCCCAGCTCCTGCTCGGCCAGCATCTCGGACAGGTGGGCGGCGACCTCGTCGGCGGCCTCCGGGGGGACCCGGTCCAGCACCATCGCCACTGCGGTGCCCCGGGCGCGGGCGCTGCGCAGCAGCTCCCAGGGGACGGCGTCGGCGTACCGGGCGGCGGTGGTGACGAACAGCCAGAGGTCGGCGGCGGCGAGCAGTTGCCCGGCGAGCGCCCGGTTGGCGTCGACCACCGAGTCGATGTCGGGCGCGTCGAGGAAGGCCAGGCCGGGCGGCAGCGCCGGTGCGGTGACCAGGTGCAGGGTGCCCGGCTGCTCGCTCGGCTCGGTGGTCCGGGTCAGGCCGGGCAGCAGCTCGCCCTGCCGGAACCAGGCCGCGTCGGTCGGGCTGCACACCAGCACCGGGGAGCGGGTGGTGGGGCGGAGCACCCCGGCCGCGCTGACCCGTGCCTGGACCAGGCTGTTGACGAGCGTCGACTTGCCCGCGCCGGTGGAGCCGCCGACCACCACCAGCAGCGGGGCGTCGAGCCGGGCCAGCCGGGGAAGCAGGTAGTCGTCGAGCTGGTCGGTGAGGCTCGTGGCGGCGTGCCGGGCCGGCTCGGCCGACGGGAGGGCGAGCGGGAAGCGGGCCGCGCCGATCGCCGACCGCAGGCCGGTGAGCGCGGCGGGCAGGCCCTCCGCGGCGTGCGCAGGCTGGTCGGCGCCGGTGGTGGCTCCGGTGCGGGCTGCGACGGCGGGCGCGCCGGCACGGGTGGCGGAATCGCCATGCGTCGTCACCGCTAAAGCGTGCCCGACCGACGCAAGGTAAGACAACCGGACAGTAGTAACGGTCGGGTTGCGCCGGGTCGGCTCAACCTCGACTTGCGGATTGGCGATGGCGTGGCACTATTGAGTCAAGTTCACTCAACTTGTGGTGCGGTCGCTTCCGGGCGGCCCTCCCGGGCAGGCCGTCTGACCTGCTCACCCGTTACGAAGCGAGGAAGCGAACATGGCACGTGCGGTCGGCATCGACCTCGGCACGACGAACTCCTGCGTCAGCGTTCTCGAGGGCGGTGAGCCCACCGTCATCGCCAACGCAGAGGGCTCGCGTACGACTCCCTCGATCGTCGCGTTCGCCCGCAACGGCGAGGTGCTCGTCGGTGAGGTCGCCAAGCGCCAGGCGGTGACCAACCCCGACCGGACCATCCGCTCGGTCAAGCGGGAGATCGGCACCAACTGGACCGTCGACATCGACGGCAAGAAGTACACCCCGCAGGAGATCTCGGCCCGCACGCTGATGAAGCTCAAGCGGGACGCCGAGGCGTACCTGGGCGAGCAGATCACCGACGCGGTGATCACCGTCCCCGCCTACTTCAACGACGGGCAGCGCCAGGCCACCAAGGAGGCCGGTGAGATCGCCGGCTTCAACGTGCTGCGGATCGTGAACGAGCCGACCGCGGCCGCCCTGGCGTACGGCCTGGACAAGGGTTCCAAGGAGCAGACCGTCCTGGTCTTCGACCTCGGTGGCGGCACCTTCGACGTGTCGCTGCTGGAGCTGGCCGAGGGCGTGGTGGAGGTCAAGTCCACCAGCGGTGACAACCAGCTCGGCGGTGACGACTGGGACCAGCGCATCATCGACCACCTGGTGAAGACGTTCCGCGGTGAGCACGGCATCGACCTCTCGCAGGACAAGATGGCCATGCAGCGGCTCAAGGAGGCGGCCGAGAAGGCCAAGATCGAGCTGTCCGCCGCCACCACCAGCAACATCAACCTGCCGTACATCACCGCCGGCTCGGCCGGCCCGCTGCACCTCGACGTGACGCTCAGCCGCGCCGAGTTCCAGCGCATGACGCAGGACCTGCTGGACCGCTGCAAGGGCCCGTTCGAGCAGGCCGTCAAGGACGCCGGCATCAAGATCTCCGACGTCGACCACGTCATCCTGGTCGGCGGCTCGACCCGGATGCCGGCCGTCACCGACCTGGTCAAGCAGCTCACCGGCCGGGACCCGAACAAGGGCGTCAACCCGGACGAGGTCGTCGCCGTCGGCGCCGCGCTCCAGGCCGGTGTGCTCAAGGGCGAGGTCAAGGACGTCCTGCTGCTCGACGTGACCCCGCTGAGCCTGGGCATCGAGACCAAGGGCGGCATCTTCACCAAGCTCATCGAGCGCAACACCACCATCCCGACCAAGCGCTCCGAGGTCTTCACCACGGCCGACGACAACCAGCCGTCGGTGCTGATCCAGGTGTTCCAGGGCGAGCGGGAGATCGCGGCCTACAACAAGAAGCTCGGCACCTTCGAGCTGACCGGCCTCCCGCCGGCCCCGCGCGGCGTGCCGCAGATCGAGGTCACGTTCGACATCGACGCCAACGGCATCGTGAACGTGCACGCCAAGGACCTGGGCACCGGCAAGGAGCAGAAGATGACGATCACCGGCGGCTCCTCGCTGCCGAAGGACGACATCGAGCGGATGCGCCGGGACGCCGAGGAGCACGCCGACGAGGACAAGCGCCGCCGCGAGGAGGCCGAGACCCGCAACGTGGCCGAGGCGCTCCAGTGGCAGACCGAGAAGTTCCTCGCCGAGAGCGGCGACAAGCTGCCCAGCGAGAACCGTGACCAGCTCAACGAGGCGCTCGGCGAGCTGCGCAGCGCGCTCGGCGGCCAGGACATCGAGAAGATCAAGTCCGCGCACGAGAAGCTGGCGCAGGTCTCCCAGCAGGCCGGCTCGCTGCTCTACGCCCAGCAGCAGGAGGGCGAGCAGGCGGCGCCGGGTGGCGCGGCCGGGCCGGGCGCCGGCGCGGGCGCGGGCGCGACCGGTGGCCCGAAGGCCGGCGGCGACGACGACGTGGTCGACGCGGAGATCGTGGACGAGGACAAGAAGTGACATCCGGTCCCGGACACGATTCGCACGGCAGAGGGATGAGGTAACCGCATGACGGACAAGCCACGCGCGGCCGACCCGGGTGCCACCGGGTCGGCGGGCGCCGGCAAGGACGCCGGCGACGAACCCCGGGTCGTCATCCGCGACAAGCGCAAGCTCGGCAAGGTGACCGAGCAGCCGGCGAACGACGCCTCGGCGGCGGACGCCGCTGCCGACGCGCCCGCCGAAGGGCTGGTCGAGGAGGCCGAGGTCGTGGTCGACGAGATCGGCGGCGAGGCCGAGGTCACCGGGCCGACGGTGGTCGACTCCCCGGCCGAGCCGAGCGGGGAGACGGAGGCGACCGCGCCGCTCGGCGCCGAGCTGGAGTCGCTCCGCACCGACCTGGAGGAGCGCACCCGCGACCTCCAGCGGGTCACGGCGGAGTACGCCAACTACCGCAAGCGGGTCGACCGGGACCGCAACCTGGTCCAGGAGCAGGCCACCGGCACTGTGCTCAGCGCGCTGCTGCCGATCCTGGACGACCTGGACCGGGCCCGTGAGCACGGCGATCTGGTGGGCCCGTTCGGCAGCGTGGCCGAGCAGCTCACCGCCGCGCTGGGCAAGTTCGGCCTGACCGCGTTCGGCGAGAAGGGCGACCCGTTCGACCCGACCCGGCACGAGGCGGTGGCGCACCAGACCTCCGCCGACGTGACCGAGTCGACCTGCGTACAGGTCATGCGCCGCGGTTACCAGCTCGGCGAGCGGCTGCTGCGGCCCGCCATGGTCGCGGTCGCGGACCCGGAGTAGTGCCGACCCGTGACGTCCCGCCCGCCCCCACCGGGCGGGCGGGACGGCCGGGCTTCGACCCGTGGAAGGGGGTGGACCGGTGAGTTCCAAGGACTGGATCGAGAAGGACTACTACGCCGCGTTGGGCGTGGAGAAGTCCGCCTCCTCGGACGAGATCAAGAAGGCGTACCGCAAGCTGGCCCGGGAGTCGCACCCGGACCACAACCCCGGCGACACCGGGGCCGAGGAGCGGTTCAAGACCGTCTCCGAGGCGTACGCGGTGCTGGGCGACGAGAAGAAGCGACGCGAGTACGACGAGATGCGCTCGCTGTTCGGCTCGGGCGCCTTCCGCCGCAGCGCCCGCGGCGCGGGCCAGCCGGGCGGCGTGCCGTTCGACGTCTCCGACCTGTTCGGCGGCGGCGCGGGCGGCGGGGACACCCGGTTCGGCGGCGGCGGTTTCACCGACCTGTTCAGCTCGATCTTCTCCGGCGGCGGGGGCGGCGCGGCGCGTCCGCGCGGTCCGGCGCGGGGCCGGGACGTCGAGACCGAGGTGGCGCTCGATTTCGAGGATGCGGTACGCGGCGTCACGCTGCCGCTGACGCTGCGCGCGCCCGGCGTCTGCGACACCTGCCACGGCAACGGCGCGAAGCCGGGTACCCAGCCGGTGGCCTGCCCGGTCTGCCACGGCGCCGGCGTGACCACCCGCAACCAGGGGTCGTTCAGCTTCTCCGAGCCGTGCCGCAACTGCCAGGGCGTCGGCACGATCGTCGAGGAGAAGTGCCCGGAGTGCCACGGCACCGGCGGTGTCACCAAGACCCGCACGCTGAACGTGCGCTTCCCGGCCGGGGTGGCCGACGGGCAGCGGATCCGCCTGGCCGGCCGGGGTGAGCCCGGTGAGCGGGGCGGCTCGGCGGGCGACCTGTTCGTGCAGGTGAAGGTCCGCCCGGACGAGCTGTTCGGGCGTACCGGGGACGATCTGACCCTGAACGTCCCGATCACGTACGCCGAGGCGGTCCTCGGCACCGACCTGCGCGTGCCGACCCTGGACGGGACGGTGACGCTGCGGGTGCCACCGGGTACGCCCAGCGGGCGGGTGCTGCGCGCCCGCGGCAAGGGCGTCGTACGCAAGGACGGCCGCGCCGGTGACCTGCTGGTCACGCTCGACGTGGTGGTCCCGGCGAAGGTCTCGGACGAGGCGCGGGCGGCGCTGGAGACCTTCGCGGAGCAGACTCCGCCCGCCGCGCGGGAACATCTCGACGCGCGGGTACGTCGATTCAGTTGACGGCGGCAGCGGAGGTGAGCGGGCATGTCGGAGGAGTACGTCGGCTCGGGTGACCCGGCCTACGAGGCCAAGGTGTTGATGATCTCGGTGGCTGCGCGGATGGCGGGAATGCACCCCCAGACGCTGCGCCAGTACGACCGGCTGGGCCTGGTGCAGGCGGGCCGGGCGTCCGGCGGTGGTCGCCGGTACAGCGTCCGGGACGTGGTGCTGCTGCGCGAGGTGCAGCGGCTCAGCCAGGACGACGGGATCAACCTGGCCGGGGTCAAGCGGATCATCGGGTTGGAGCGGCTGCTCGAAGAGGCACAGCAGCGGGTGGCCCGGCTGGAGGCGGAGCTGGACGCCGCGTACCGGCGGATCGCCGAGCTGGAGTCGCTCGGTGGCTTTGCCCGCGGCGACCTCGTGCCGACCAACCGCACGTCCACCGCGCTCGTCGTCTGGCGACCACGCCGCGCTCCCGACCGCTGACCTTTCACCGGAAGGCCGGCGCGCCCCGCTCCCCCGGGGCCGCGCCGGCCTTCGTACGTCCGGCCCTCGTGCGTCCCTGGTTCGGGGCGCTCGTCGGGGAATGCGGGATGCGGCAGGGCGCTGTCGACTAGGCTCGCCGGTAGGGCTAAAACCCCTAAATCGGACGCCGAGTTGGCAGGGGGAGCCATGGCGGAACCGGCTAAGAAGGTGGCGGAACGCGCCGAGGAACGGCTGGAGAAGGTGGCCGAGAACGTCCGCGAGCGGTTCGACCGGGTCACCGAGGGACGCTTCAGCGACAAGGTCAAGGAAGGGCGCTTCGCCGACCAGACGGACCACGGCGTGGACCGGGCCCGGGACGACGAGAGGCGCAAGAAGCAGGGCGGGTCGACCTGACGATCCGCCGACGTGCGGGCCGGGATCCACGGGGGATCCCGGCCCGTTCGCCGTTCAAGCCGGCGACGTGTCAGAGGCGGCGGTTCTCGCGGACCAGGCCGCCCTCGCACCAGTCCCGGTAGACGAACAGGTCGGGCCGGGCGAGCAGCACGCGGCTGTTGTGCGCCCAGTTGCGCATCAGGTCGTCACCGGCGCGTTCGGCCTGCTCGACAAGCTTGCGGAACCGGCGTTTGGGATGGGCGCGGAAGTTCGTCCGGATGCCGTCGGCGGCGTAGATGTAGAGGCAGTGCAGCGCGAACCGCCGGGCCGGGCAGCGCTCGTCCATCGCCAGGTCGAACAGCGTCTGCACCAGATGGTCACCGGCGACCAGCAGGTCCCAGTCGGGCGGCATCGAGGTCAGCGGCACCGAATCCGGTTGATAGGCCCACGCCCGGAGTTCGGCGGGCGAGGGATCGACCGGATTGGCGAAGCCGTGGAACGTATCTTCCTGCACGCTCACCGGCCGACCTTCCGCTTGCGCTGGCGGGGGCACCGGCCACCCGCGGACCCTGGCTGCTGGGCCGAAACGTTAACGCGGCTGAGCGGAGCAGTGGTAGACCTTCCGGGGATCAATTTGACAACGCCGGGCCGGATCTGCCTGTGGCAGGTCCGGCCCGGCGCGGGTCAGTCCCCGGTCGGCGCGGGCAACGCCGCTGCCGCACGGGCGGCGGCGGCGCGGGAGCGCAGCCACTGCTTGAACCACTGGGTGTCGGGCAGCCGGGCGAGCAGCGGCCCGGTCACCACCGTGATCAACACGTACGCGGTGGCGAGCGCCGCCAGCTTCGGGTTCACCGGGTAGGCGGCCGCGACGGCCAGTCCGGCGATGACGATGGAGAACTCGCCGCGCGGGGTCAGCGCCAGGCCGGCCCGCCAGCGACCGGGCTCGGCGATCCCCGCCCGGCGGGCGGCCAGGTAGCCGGTGGCCACCTTCGTCGCCATGGTGACCACTGCCAGCACCAGCGCCGGCAGCAGCACCGGCGGCATGTCCAGCGGGTTGGTGACCAGCCCGAAGAACACGAAGAAGACAGCGGCGAAGAGATCCCGCAGCGGGGAGAGCAGTTCGGTGGCGTGGTGCGCCACCGGCCCGGACAACGCGATGCCGACCAGGAACGCGCCGACAGCGGCGGAGACCTGGAGTTTGGCCGCGATACCGGCGACCAGCAGGGTCAGGCCGAGCACCCCGAGCAGGAGCGCCTCCGGGTCCTTGGCGGAGAGCGCGGCGGAGATCAGGTGGCCGTACCGGATCGCCACGGCCAGCACCACGACGACGGTGAACACCGCGATGGCGAGCGCGATGCCGCCCTTCATCAGGCCGACCCCGGCGAGCAGCGCGGTGACCAGCGGCAGGTAGAGGGCCATCGCCAGGTCCTCGATCACCAGGACGGAGAGGATCACCGGCGTCTCCCGGTTACCGACCCGGCCCAGGTCGCCGAGCACCTTGGCGATCACGCCCGACGACGACACCCAGGTGACGCCTCCGAGCACCACTGCGGCGACCCAGCCCCACCCGAGCAGCAGCGCGAACCCGAAGCCGGGCAGCGCGTTGAGCACCGCGTCGATCAGACCGGCCGGCGCGGCCGAGCGGAGGTTGCCCACCAGTTCGTTGGCGCTGTACTCCAGGCCGAGCATGACCAGCAGCAGGATCACGCCGATCTCGGCGCCGACGGCGAAGAACTCCTCGCTGGCGTTGAGCGGCAGCAGGCCACCGTGCCCGAACGCCAGGCCGGCGAGCAGGTAGAGCGGGATGGGCGAGACACCGACGCGACGGCTCAGCCGGCCGAGCAGGCCGAGCAGGAGCAGCAGCGCACCGACCTCGATGAGCAGGATTGTGGTTTCGTGCATACGCGTCAGACGTCCGGGTCGGTCTCGGCGAGGATCGCGGTCACGCCGTCGAGCCCCTGGCGGGTACCGACCACGACGACCACGTCGCCGGCTTCGAACCGGAAAGTGGGATCCGGCGAGACGTTCACCGTGCCCTGACGCAGCACGGCGACGATCGACGCGCTGGTCCGGGTCCGGGCCTTTGTGTCACCCAGCCGCTTGCCGACGTACTTCGAGCCGGCCGGAATGGCGATCTGCTCGGTCAGCAGCCCGGCGGCCTGCTCGCGCAGCCCGGAGAGCTGACCCAGCATCAGCGACGCGCCGAGGATGTCGGCGAGCGCCTCCGCCTCGTCGTCCGTCAGGGGGATGTCGTGCTGACAGGAGTCGGGATCTTCCGGGTCGTAGAGGACCAGGTCGCGACGGCCATTGCGGTGGGAGACCACGCCGAGCCGGCGGCCGGACTCCGTCATCAGGTCATGACGTACGCCGATACCCGGCAGGGCGGTCTGTTCGACACGTACTCGCACGCGGGTGAGGCTACTCCGGGCGCGCACCTGCTGCGTCCGGGGTCGAACTACAGGCTGGTCGATGCGACTCGTCTAGGCACGTTCGGCCACGAACACGCCGACACCTTCAAGGGTCTCGGTGAGGCCGGTTGCCCGCAGGATCATCATCGCCTTGCCGACGACGGTGTCGGAGACGCCGTATTCCTTGCAGAGTTGGGCACGGCTCGGCAGCTTGGTGCCGGGTGGCCACTCTCCCGAATCGATCTTGCTCTTCAGCTCGTCTGCGAGCACCTGGTACTGCTGCTTGGGCATACACACTCCCCGGATGGCACGCCCATTCGACCATGCACCCACCTCCAACCTCAAGCAATTGTGGGTCGGTCGTTGACCTACGACTGGTACCGATTGTAGGTTGCTGACGAACGCTCCCGGATGGCACCTGGAGCATTCCCGGGTCGGGGCGGGCATCCCCCGTGGCTCGTCCCGACCCCCGTCCTCTGCGAGAAGGGACAGTGTCGTGCGCAATCTCCTGCGAATACGTCCGAAGCGGCGGAACGCGCGCCCGCCCGACTCCGCGCCGGGCGCCGCGTACCGCTCCGCGTCGTACCTTCCGCTGCGGCCCTGGCAGGTGCGAGGTCGCAGCTTCGCGACGCGCCGCCGGGGGCTGGACCCCGCCGAGGTCGCCGCGTTCCTCGACCGCGTGGCCGGGGACCTCGCCGCCGCGTACGCCGAAGTCGCCCGGAGCCGTGAGGAGACGGCGCGGATCAAGGGCGCGTTGCGCGAGTGGCAGTCCCGTCAGGCTCCCTCGATGCGCGACCTGGCCGGGCGGCCGTGACCGGGCGGTACGTGATCCATCTGCCGGTGCGCGCGGCCGACCTGGCTCGGGCGAAGATGCTCGGTCGCACGGCCGGCCGGTCGTTGACGTTCCTCGCGGTGGTGGAGTTGGGCGGGATCACCGTGTCGACGGAGGACGACCAGGCCGTACGCCATTGGGTTTTCTGCGACCGCAAGCTGGACGGCGGCCGGCGTTGCGTGCTGCGCGCCGACCACGAGACCCCTTGCCTCACGCGCCTCCCGCGTCGCTGAGATCTTGGTACGAAACAGCCCTCGGAGGGGCCGTTTCGTACCAAGATCTACCCGGCCTCGCCGCCGGAGGGTGACTCAGGTCACAGGGGTGGAGTTGAGCGGAATAGACTCAACTCTGGTTGTGTCATGTCCAGTGGACACGCCGATCCGGGGGAGCCCATGAACACGGAACGTCTCACCACCAAGAGCCGCGAGGCCATCACCGGTGCCGTCGCGCTGGCGAACCAGCGCGGTCACGCCACCGTGGAGCCCTGGCACCTGCTGCTGTCACTGCTGGACACCGAGGGCTCGACCGCCGCGGGCCTGCTGCGCGCCGTCGGGGCCGACCCCGCCGAGCTGCGCCGCGTCGCCCAGCGCTCGGTCGACGCGCTGCCCGCCGCCCGTGGGTCGAGCATCGCCGAGCCGACGCTGGCCCGCGAGTTCGTCAACGCCATCGGCGCCGCCGAGCAGATCGCGCGGCCGCTGGGCGACGAGTACACCTCCACCGAGCACCTGCTGGCCGGGCTGGCCCGGGTCGGCGGCGCGGTCTCGGTCGCGCTGAAGAACTCCGGCGCCACCGAGGAGAACCTGGTCGCCGCGTTCCCGACCGTCCGGGGCGGAGACCGCCGGGTGACCACCGCCGACCCCGAGCAGACCTACCAGGCCCTGGCCAAGTACGGCGTGGACCTCACCGCCAGCGCCCGCGACGGCAAGATCGACCCGGTGATCGGCCGGGACTCGGAGATCCGCCGGGTGATCCAGGTGCTGTCCCGGCGTACCAAGAACAACCCGGTGCTGATCGGCGAGCCGGGCGTCGGCAAGACCGCGATCGTGGAGGGCCTGGCCCAGCGGATCGTGGCCGGCGACGTGCCGGAGTCGCTGCGGGACAAGAAGCTGGTCTCGCTCGACCTCGGCGCGATGGTCGCCGGCGCGTCGTACCGCGGCCAGTTCGAGGAGCGGCTGAAGTCCGTGCTGGAGGAGATCAAGAACTCCGACGGCCAGGTCATCACGTTCCTCGACGAGCTGCACACCGTGGTCGGCGCGGGCAAGGGCGAGGGCTCGATGGACGCCGGCAACATGCTCAAGCCGATGCTGGCGCGCGGTGAGCTGCGGATGGTCGGCGCGACGACGCTCGACGAGTACCGCGAGCACATCGAGAAGGACCCGGCGCTGGAGCGCCGCTTCCAGCCGGTGCTGGTCGGCGAGCCGACCATCGAGGACACCATCGGCATCCTGCGCGGGCTCAAGGAGCGCTACGAGGTGCACCACGGCGTACGCATCACCGACGCCGCCCTGGTCGCCGCCGCCGCGCTCTCCGACCGGTACATCACCGACCGCTTCCTGCCGGACAAGGCGATCGACCTGGTGGACGAGTCCGCGTCCCGGCTGCGCATGGAGATCGACTCGCGCCCGGTCGAGGTGGACGAGATCGAGCGGGCGGTACGCCGCCTGGAGATCGAGGAGATGGCGCTGGCCAAGGAGCCGGACGCCGCGTCCGCCGAGCGCCTGGAGCGGCTGCGCAAGGAACTGGCCGACAAGCGCGAGCAGCTCACCGCGCTGTCCGAACGCTGGCAGACCGAGAAGAGCCACATCACCAAGCTCTCCACCGCCAAGGAGGAGCTGGAGCGCCTCGGCGGCGAGGCCGAGCGGGCCGAGCGCGACGGCGAGCTGGAACGCGCCGCCGAGCTGCGGTACGGCCGGATCCCGGCGCTGCGGACCGAGCTGAAGCAGGCCGAGGAGGAACTGGCCCGGCTCCAGGCCGACGGCGCGATGCTCAAGGAGGAGGTCGGCGCGGACGACATCGCCGCGGTGGTCGCCTCCTGGACCGGCATCCCCGCCGGCCGGCTGCTCGAAGGCGAGACCGCCAAGCTGCTCCGGATGGAGGAGTCGCTGCGGGCCCGCGTCGTCGGCCAGGCCGAGGCGGTGGGCGCGGTCTCCGACGCGGTACGCCGCGCCCGGGCCGGCGTCGCCGACCCGGACCGCCCGACCGGCAGCTTCCTGTTCCTCGGACCGACCGGCGTCGGCAAGACCGAGCTGGCAAAGGCGCTCGCCGAGTTCCTCTTCGACGACGAGCGGGCCATGGTCCGCATCGACATGAGCGAGTACGGCGAGAAGCACTCGGTGGCCCGCCTGGTCGGCGCCCCGCCCGGATACGTCGGGTACGAGGAGGGCGGCCAGCTCACCGAGGCGGTACGCCGCCGGCCGTACTCGGTGATCCTGCTGGACGAGGTGGAGAAGGCCCACCCGGACGTCTTCGACGTACTGCTGCAGGTGCTCGACGACGGCCGGCTCACCGACGGTCAGGGTCGCACCGTGGACTTCCGCAACGCGATCCTGATCCTCACCTCGAACCTGGGCTCGTCGGTGATCAGCGACCTGACGCTCACCGAGAACGAGCGCCGGGAAGGTGTGCTCGCGGTGGTCCGGTCGCACTTCAAGCCGGAGTTCCTCAACCGGCTCGACGACATCGTGGTGTTCGCCGCGCTCCAGGGCGAGGACCTGCGTTCGATCGTGGACATTCAGCTCGACCGGATGCGCCGCCGACTGGCCGACCGTCGGCTGGGCCTGGAGATCACCGAAGCGGCCCGGACCTGGCTGGCCGAGCACGGGTACGACCCGATCTACGGCGCCCGCCCGCTGCGCCGGCTGGTGCAGTCGGCGATCGGCGACCAGCTCGCGAAGGCGCTGCTGGCCGGCGACATCCGCGACGGCGACACGGTCCGCGTCGACCTGTCCGACACCAAGGAGTCCCTGGCGGTCACCGCCGCCTGACCAGCTCCTGCGAAGGCCCGGCCCTCTTGGCCGGGCCTTCGCCGTTCCCGGCCGCGCCCTGCTCGTGGAGGTTGTTAACAAGGGGCCCTTCCTCTACCGGAGGCGTTAAAAGGGGGCCCTTCCTTGCGGTTGGAGGGGGTGGCGGGGTGGGCACATAGTGGGGCATGAGTGCGTGGGAGCGGGAACTGGACGAGGCGGCGCGGGAACTCGACGGCGCGGACACCCTCGCCTTCGGCGGGGTGGGACTGGCGGGGCAGGTGCTGCCCGCGACCGAGGCGTACCGACGGCTGGAACAGGGGTTGCGGGAGCACCCGGAGGCGGCCCGCAAGCGGGTCGACAAGCTGCTCCGCAAGGGTTCCCCGGCCGGCCGGGCATACGCGGCCACGTTGCTGGAGGCGGTCGACCCGGCCGCCGGGCGGGCGGCGTGGACCCGGCTGCGCGACGACAACGGCGAGTTCACCACGTTCTCCGGCTGCCTCATGGGCCGGGCCACGCTGGGTGAATACGCCGCCGACCGGCTCGCCGGCGGCGAGCAGTAGCTGACCGCACACTCAGCGAACGGGACTTCAGAAGGCGTGCATGCGGTTGTTACCGTTCCCGCCTAGCAGGTTGGGGGAGGCGGTCGTGAACGGTTCGTTGGCGTACGTGGTGACCACGCTGGGGTGCCTCGTCGGGGTGGCCGGTGTGGTGATCGCCGTGATCGCGGTACGGAAGTCCCGGTCGGAGTCCGGCCCGAAGACGAAGGCGGCGCCGGGTGACCCGTTCCGGGACCGGGACGCCGACGCGCTGCGGGGCGACCCGCGCGCGCTCAAGCCCGGCGACATCGTCGAGATCCGCTCGGTGCCGTACACCGTGCGGGGCTCGGTGCACCTGGTCGAGGGTGGCTGGAGCTGGGCGGAGCACCTGCTCGACGACGCGGGCGGCGTGAAGCGCTGGCTCTCCGTCGAGTCCGACCCGGACCTGGAGCTGGTGCTCTGGACCAGCGAGCCGTCAGCCACCGTCACGCCGGGCGCCCCGACGCTGGAGATCGCCGGCCGCCGCTACAACTGGGACGAGTCGGGCCAGGCCCGGTACACCGCGACCGAGGGCACCGGCCTCGATCCGCACGGCACCATGCGCTACTACGACTACCAGGCGCCGGGCGGCGCGCGGCTGTCGTTCGAGGCGTACGGGGAGGCCGGCTGGGAGGTCAACCTTGGTGAGGAGCTGCGCCGCGCCGAGGTGATGATCTACCCGCAGGGTGGCCCGGAGACGGTGCGCTGACGTGCTCGTCTGCCTGGACGCGCCCTACGTCGACACCAGCGCCGCCGATCTGAGCCTGGCCCTGGGCGGCCCGGAGCTGCCGGCGCTCGCCGTACGCGACATCGACCTGCCCGGGCTGCCCCGGCTGCGGCTGCGCCTGCTCGGTGCCTCCCACCAGGTGGTGCTCGGCGGGCTCACGGAGACGGTCGCCTGCCTGCCCGGCCGCCCGCCGCACCTGCCGGACGCGCTGCACGACGAGACGACCGGCTACCGGTTCATGGCCGCTGTGCTCCGGCCGGACGGCGACGGCCTGCGTACCCGGGTCGCGGCGCTGCGCGCCGAGCTGGCCGAGGACCCGTACGCGCTGATCGGGGTCTTCCCCGGTGACGAGGACGCGGTCACCGCGCTCTCCGTCCGGCCCCGGCCGCCGGACGGCGTGCTCGCCTGGCGTACCTGGCACGTCTACCCCCAGACGAACGAGCTGGTCCTGACCGAGACCGTGGTGGAGGAGCTGTGACGTACCGACGGTGGTTCGTGGTGGGCGTGGCGGTCGCCGTCATCGGCGCGCTCATCGCCACCTTCACGATCTTCTACGGCAACTTCTCGCCCCGGGGCTACGTGGAGGACAACTTCTCCCGCGCCTCCGGGCGGGACATCGGCTCGAACGCGATCGCGTACACCTCCCGGAAGACGCCGAGCGAGGTGTCCAAGCAGATCACCGACGCCTGGAAGCCGGCCGACCAGTACGTCGACGGCAGCGGGGTCTACCTGCGCTACGACGACGACTCGGTGGTGATCCTCCCGCTCGCCGTCGGCTCGGTGATCCTGCTGGAGAAGATGACCACCGCCTACCCCCGCTACCACACCGTCGTCGGCAACAGCTGGGGCTGGGGCCGAGGCAGCACGGTCCGGGGCGGCGGCCCCGGTTCCGGTAAGTAGCCCCCTTCGCCCCCTCACCCTGGAGTCTTCTGTGCAGCATCTCGTCACCGATCTGCTGGTCACCCTCGCGTACGGCGTGGTCGGCGTCGTACTGATGGCCATCGGTTACGTCCTGGTCGACGTGGCCACCCCGGGCAAGCTTCACGAGCTGATCTGGGTCGAGCGCAACCGCAACGCGGCGCTGTTGCTCTCGTCGAACCTGGTCGGGGTGGGCACCATCGTGGTGGCCGCGATCGTGGCCAGCGACAACGACTTCAGGCTGGGGCTGATCGGCGCGGGCGCGTACGGCATCCTCGGCCTGGTGATCATGGCGGTGGCGTTCATGCTGCTCGACGCCGCCACTCCGGGCAAGCTCGGTGAGCTGCTGGTCGACCCGGAGCCGCACCCGGCGGTGTGGGTCTCGGCCACCGTGCACCTCGCCACCGGCGCGATCATCGCAGCCGCAATCATCTGATGAGCGGAAAGCCCGCACAGCATTCGGCGGGGAAGGACAAACGCAGCCAGACGGTGATCTGGTCCGTGGTCGTGGGGGTCGTGGTCGTCGTCTGCGCCGTCGGCGCGTTCAGCGGCGACTCGGACACCTCCGTCCCCGCGCCGGCCGCCGACGAACGCTCCGGCACCGTGCCGATCCTCCGGGCCGCCGCCGACAGCCAAGGCATCTGCTACGGCTGGGAACTGCTCGACGTGTACGGCGAGGTGAGCGTCGGCTCCAACCTCGGCGACGGCACCACAGTCGTCGACGCGCCCGGCTGCGCGCGCTGGATCGCGGTCTCCGCGAACGTCAGGTACACCTCGTCCAGCAGCGAGTCGGAGGACTCCGCCACGATCCGGATCAAGGGGTCGGACGACATCGAGTTCGCCGACCTCGCCGCGATCGAGACCCGGCTGGGTCGCTTCGGGCTGGACGAGGACGCGTTCCTCGACGACCCGGGCTGGGCCGTCACCCGGGCCGCCACGATCCTGCCGCTGCTCGCCGCCGAACGCGGGCTGGCCGGACCGGCCACGCCGCCCACCGCCGCGCCGTCCACCGCTGCCGCGCCGCTGCCGGACGCTGGCAACGACTTCTGGCGGGACCGCTGGGCCTACCTCCTCAGCTCGGTCGGACTGTTCCTGCTCGCCGCGCTGTTCCTCGCCGTGGGCGTGCGGCAGCGCCGCAGCCACCGGGGACGGGTGCCCGCGCAGCGCCCCGGGGCGGGAGCCGCCGGACGTACCCGGAGCAGACGGTGACCGCCGACGTGGCCGCACGGCCGCGGTGGCGCCTGGCCCGCGCGGCGGTCCTGCTCGCGGTCTTCGTCTGCGCGGCCTGCGGCCTGGTGTACGAGCTGGCGCTGGTCGCGCTCGGCAGCTACCTGATCGGCGACACGGTCGGTCAGGCGTCGATCGTGCTCGGCGTGATGGTCTTCGCGATGGGCGTCGGCGCGCTGGTGGCGAAGCCGTTGCAGTCCCGGGCGGTGGTCTCGTTCGCGGTGATCGAGCTGACGCTGGCGCTGCTCGGCGGCCTGTCCGTGCTCGGCCTCTACGCCGCGTTCGCCTGGCTCGACCTGTACGGCCCGGCGCTCGTCGGCACCGCGTTCGTGCTCGGCCTGCTGATCGGCGCGGAGATCCCGCTGCTCATGGTGATGCTGCAACGCATCCGGGAACAGTCCGCGGGCAGCGCGGTGGCCGACCTGTTCGCCGCCGACTACGTGGGCGCGCTGCTCGGCGGGCTGGCCTTCCCGTTCCTGCTGATCCCGGTCTTCGGCCAGCTCAAGGGCGCGCTCGTGGTGGGCGCGGTGAACGCGGTCGCCGGGGTCGCGCTCGTCTTCACCGTGTTCCGCGCCGACCTCAGCCGCCGGGCGCGGGCCGCGCTGGGCGTGGCCACCGCCGTGGTCGGCCTGCTCCTCGGGTACGCCTGGGTGACCGCCCACGACTTCGAGGTGACCACCCGCCAGCAGCTCTACCGCGACCCGGTGGTGCACGCCGAGCGCAGCCGCTACCAGGAGATCGTGCTGACCTGCTCGGTGCCCGAGCCCGGCCGCTCCGCCACCGACCTGCGGCTGTTCCTCAACGGCGACCTGCAGTTCAGCTCGATCGACGAGTACCGCTACCACGAGGCGCTCGTGCACCCGGCGATGCGCGGGGCGCACGGCGACGTGCTGGTGCTCGGCGCCGGGGACGGGCTGGCCGCGCGGGAGATCCTCAAGTACCCGGACGTGCGTTCGGTGACGCTCGTCGACCTCGACCCGGCAGTGGTCGAGCTGGCCCGCCGCGAGCCGCAACTGCGCGAGCTGAACGGCGGCTCGCTCACCGACCCCCGGGTACGGGTGCTCAACCTGGACGCGTTCGCGTGGCTGCGTACCGCCACGGACCGCTTCGACGTGGTGATCGCCGACCTGCCCGACCCGGACGAGACGGCCACCGCGAAGCTCTACACGATCGAGTTCTACACGCTGATCCGGCCGGTGCTGGCCCCCGGCGGGCGGCTCGTGGTGCAGTCCGGGTCGCCCTACTTCGCACCCCGGTCGTACTGGTCGATCGAGCGGTCGATCCGCGAGGCCGGCTTCGCCACCGTGCCGTACCACGTCGACGTGCCGAGCTTCGGCGACTGGGGATTCGTGCTCGCCGCGCCGGGTGACGTGGCGCCGGAACTGGCGCTGCCGGACGACCGGCCGCCGCTGCGTTTCCTCACCCCGGAGGTGGTGGCCGCAGCCTCCACGTTCCCCGCCGACCGGGCCCGGCTGGACATGCCGGCCAACACGTTGTTGCGACCGAGGGTGCTGGACTACGCCCGCGAGGAGTGGCGCGGCTACTAGGTTTCGGGGCATGCCACCCGAATCGCCGCGCTACCGGCCGGGGATCGGCTGGCTGGTCCGCCGGCTGCCGACCCGGGCGATCCAGGCTGCGTCCTACCTCCAGGCGTTCGTGCTCTCCGGCGTGGTCACCGTGCTGGCCGTACGCGCGTACCTGAAGGCCGCCGACTATCCACAGCTCGGCGGCGGCGGGCTGCACATCGCGCACGTGCTCTGGGGCGGCCTGCTGCTCGCCGTGGGTCTGGGCATCCCGCTGGTCTTCCTCGGCGGCGGCGCCCGCAGCGGCGGAGCGGTGATCGGCGGCATCGGGTTCGGGCTGTTCATCGACGAGGTGGGCAAGTTCGTCACCACCGGCACCGACTACTTCTACGCCCCCGCCGCCGCCATCATCTACGTCGCGTTCGCGCTGCTGGTCCTGCTCACCCAGGCGGTACGCGGGCGCACCGGCCGCTCCCGGCTCACCCCCGCCGAACGCACCGCCAACGCGCTGGACGTGGTGCTCAGCGGCCTGCCCGGCGGATTGACCGACAGGCGGCGGATCGCCGTGCTGCGTCTCGTGCAGGGCACCGGACCGGCCACCGAGACGGCGGTGGCGCAACTGCTGGACGCCGTACCCCGCCGGGAGCCGCCGCCGGTGCGGTTCTGGCAGCGAGCGGCGGACCGGGCCCGGCGTCTCGCCGTCTGGGCGGCCGGACGCCGCTGGCTCATCTGGCCGGTGGTGGTCTATCTGGTGGTGGAGCCGGTGCTCACCGTGCTGGCCGTGTTCCTCGACGGCGTGACCGGGCACCTGGGCGAGGAACGGGAGTGGGGTGCGATCCTCGGTGTCAGCGCCAGCGCGCTGATCACGGCCGTGCTCGGCCTGTGGGCCGCCTGGCTGCTGCGCCGCGACCGGGCCGAGGCGTTCCGGCTGTTCAAGCTGGCGCTCCTGGTCGACCTGCTGTTCGGGCAGGTCTTCAACTTCACCGTCAACCAGTTCGGCGCGGTCTCCGCGGTCGCGCTCGACCTGGCGCTGCTCGGTGTGGTCACCGCCGAGCACCGCCGGCTGCGCCGCGCCGCGGACCGGTGAGCCGTTCCGACATGCTGACCTGGTGCGAGATCGCTACGGTGGTCACCTGATCCAGGAAAGGGAGAATCATGGCCGATGCTCCGGGCACCGCGCCCCGCGCGCGTCCCAGTGTGGTGACGCTTTCCAGCTGGCTGCTCATTCTCGTCGCCGCGATCCAGGTGGTGAACCTGATCGTGGCGCTGACCGTCGCGGGCACCGTCCGCGACGTCCTCACCGACGCGTACGCGGGCTCCTCGGCCGAGGGGGCCGCCGACATCGCGTACGTGTTCAGCATCGTCACGGCGATCGTGTCGCTGCTGATCGCGGCCGGGCTCGTCGTGCTCGCGCTGCTGAACAACAGGGGCAAGAACGCCTCCCGGATCACCACCTGGGTGCTGGGCGGCATCCTGCTCTGCTGCACCGGCGGCGGGCTGCTCACCGGCCTCACCGGTGGCATGACCGGCGGCACCGCCACGGGTGACATGCCCAGCCCGGACGAGATCCAACGCCGGCTCGACGACGCTCTGCCGTCCTGGTACACCCCGGTCAACCTGCTGCTGGGCCTGGTGGCGCTGCTCGCCCTGCTGGCCGCGCTGATCCTGCTGGCGCTGCCGAAGGCGAACGAGTTCTTCCGCAAGCCCAAGGCCGGCTGGGAGCCGCCGGTACCGGGCGGCGCGTACCCGGCGGCCCCGGGGCACGCGGGTGACCCGTCGTACCCGTCGTACCCGGGCCCGACCGGCGACCCGGCGTACCCGCCGGCTCCCGGCACCCCGCCGCCGTCCACGCCGGGCGGTCCGCCGCCGTCGGCCGGTCAGCCGCCGGCCGGGCCGGGCGGTCAGCCGGGCGAGCGCCGCGACCCGGAGCCGCCATCCGGAAGTTGACGTCCGGATTGAGGCGACGCCGACGATCCCTCCGAGTAGGTTGCATCCGACGCCTACCGGAGGGATCAGTCGTGTCGTACCCCGATCGGGCCGCCCCCCGCCGGCCGGGCGCCGTCCTCGCCGCGGTGGCGGTGCTGCTGGCGATGGCGGTCGGCGCCGTGGCGTACGCGGTGGCGAACCTCGCCGTCACCGGCGGCACGGTGGACCGGTTCCGGGCCGCCGCGGCGGACGAGACCGGCGCGAGCGGCGGCGACATCGACCAGGTGGCCGGCCTGCTGCGCGCCTCGACCTACCTCGCCGCCGTGCTCGGCGTGCTGGCCGCGCTGCTGCTGGTCGGGCTGGCGCTCGGCCTGCTCGCCGGCCGGTCCGGGGCCCGCGTGGGAACCTGGGTCGTCGCCGGCACCGGCCTGCTCTGCGGCTGTTGCGGGCTGGCGTTGCTGGTCGGCCAGCGGGCCGCCCCGTTGCAACTCGGCCCCGAGGACCGGATCACCGCCGACCTGCTCGGGCTGGTCGGGGACGCCTACCCGGGGTGGTGGATCCCGGTGAACGCGGTGGTGTCGGTGGCGCAGATCCTCGGCTATCTGGTGGTCGCCGCGCTGCTCACGTTGCCGTCGGCCGGCGCGTTCCTGCGCAGCGGCACCGGACCGGCGCGGCCGTCCGGGTACGGCGCCACCTTATCCGGCGCGCCCGTCTCCGGGCCGACGCCCTGGGGACCGCCGCCCGGCCTGCAACAGCCGTCCGCCCCGCCCGCGTCCGCCCCGCCCGCGTCGCCGTGGGCCGCCCCGCCGCCTCCCGAGGACCGCCCATGACCGGTGACACCCACCCCTCCCGGCGCCGAGCCCTGGTCACCGGCGCCAGCCTCGGCATCGGCGAGGCGTTCGCCCGGCGGCTCGCCGCCGGCGGCTGGGACCTCGTCCTGGTGGCCCGGGACGCCACCCGGCTCGACGCGCTCGCGACCGAGCTGACCGGCCGGCACGGCGGCGACGCGGAGACGATCGCGGCCGATCTGTCCACCGAGGACGGTTGTGCGGCGGTCGAGCGCCGGCTTGCCGACGGCCCACCGGTCGACCTGCTGGTGAACAACGCGGGGATCAGCTTGAACACCTCGTTCGTCCGGTCGCCGGTGGCCGACGAGGCGCGGCTGGTACGGCTCAACGTGCTCGCGGTGCTGCGTCTGACCCACGCCGCGCTCGGCCCGATGATCGAACGAGGGCAAGGGGCAGTGATAAATGTCTCTTCCGTTGCGGGCTTCGGTGTCCCCATGCCGGGATCCACGTACTCGGCCAGCAAGGCGTGGGTGACGAATTTCAGCGAGTCGATCGGCCAGTCCGTCGCGCCGCTCGGCGTACGGGTGATGGCGCTCTGCCCCGGCTACACCCGCACCGGCATCCACGAGCGGGTCGGCATCGACATGTCGCGCCTGCCCGCCTGGGCCTGGCTGCGTGCCGACGATGTGGTCGCCGAAGGGCTCCGTGACCTGCATAAAGGCAAGTTCGTGAGTGTCCCGGACTGGAAGTACAAGGTGGCGGTCGCCGGGCTGCGGTACGCCCCGAAGCGCCTGCTGCGGGGCTTCCGCCGGGACACCCGGGGCGCGGTCGACCGGCGACGCGGCTGAGCGGCGGCGGGGCCGGTCGGCGGCCGACCTCGATGGACGGTCGCGCAGCGTAGCCGCTCATCGCCACCCATCGGTCGCCCACTGGGTTGACCAGGGCGGACCCCGAGCACGGCTCTCAGACTTGCGAAGTACTCTCTTGGGCCATGGGCGACCGCGACGACCTGCGCAAATTCATCAGTGACCTGGCTGTGGTCCACGGCCGGGTGGTGCTCTCGTCGGGCCGCGAGGCGGACTGGTACGTGGATCTGCGCCGGGTCACGCTCCATCACGAAGCGGCTCCGTTGATCGGTCGGGTCATGCTCGATCTGACCGCCGACTGGGCGTACGACGCGGTTGGTGGGCTGACCCTGGGCGCCGATCCGGTGGCCGCCGCCATGTTGCACGCCTCGGCCGGCACCGACGGCGCGGTGGACGCGTTCGTGGTCCGTAAGGAGGGCAAGGCGCACGGCCTCCAGCGCCGGATCGAAGGTCCGGACGTGGCCGGTCGCCGGGTCCTGGCGGTCGAGGACACCTCCACCACTGGCGGAAGTGTTTTGACGGCGGTCGAGGCATTACGCGAGGCGGGGGCCGAAGTGGTGGGTGTGGCGGTTATTGTTGATCGAGGCGCCGGCGACGCGGTGCGAGCCGCCGGATTGCCCTATCGGGCGGCCTATACGTTGGCTGACCTCGGCCTTGTGGCGTAAAAGTCTGCCGATTCGGATCTGCTGATATGCAGGCGGATCGATGCTGCTGGTGGAAGGATGGAATACGTGGGAACTGCGTTGGCTGAAATGACCATGCCTCAGATCTCGCCGCTTGCCGGCGAGCCGATCGAACGCGCCGACGCCGAGCGGCTTGCGGGGGTCCTCAAGGCCCTCGCGGACCCCGCACGGCTGCGGCTGCTCAGCCTGATCCAGTCGGCTCCCGAGGGGGAGGCGTGCGTGTGTGACCTCACCGCGCCGCTCGGCCTCTCGCAGCCGACGGTCAGCCACCACCTGCGAATCCTCACCGAGGCCGGCTTGCTGGAGCGGGAGAAGCGCGGGGTCTGGGCGTACTACCGGCTGGTGCCGTCCGCGATCGCCACGATCGCGGATCTGCTCACCCCGCCGCGGAAGCGGGCCACCAAGAAGGCTCGCTGAAACCTTTCGGGCCGGCCCGTAGAGGGTCGTCCCGGCCGGGTGCCCGGTGGCGTGCGAGGGGTGGCGCCATCAGCGCACGATGACGGCTGCGGCCGTTCGTGTGACCCGGTTCGATCAGTCATGCCGAAGGCCGGTCCTCGCCCGAGGGCCGGCCTTCGGTGTCTGAACCGTGCTCAGCGGCGGTGCTGCCCGCCGTCTCCGTGGCCCGGCCGGTGCTCCTCGATGCCCTCGCGAGCCGCCTCCACGGTGCCGGCCACGGTCGCCGCGGTGATCACCGCGACCGCCTCGCCGCGCTTGCGCGCACGCCGGTCCCGCAGGAACTCGAAGAAGATCGGCAGCACCGAGATCACGATGATCAGCGCGACCACCGGCAGGATGTACCTGTCGATCTTGTCGCCGATGGCGTCGTAGATCTGCCGGGCCAGCAGGTAGCCGATCAACAGGATGCCGTCCACCCAGAGGACCGCGCCCACCACGTTCCACACGAAGAACTGGCGGGCCGACATGCCGAGCACCCCGGCCACCGGGTTGAGGAACGTCCGCACGATCGGGATGAACCGGGCCAGCACCACCGCCTTCGCCGGCCCGAACTTCTGGAAGTAGTACTCGGCCTTCTCCACGTACTCCCGCTTGAACAGACGGGAGTTGGGCTTGTCGAACATGCGGCGGCCGTACCGGGCGCCGAGCCAGTGCCCGAGCTGCGCGCCGACGATGGCGCAGAGCGGCCCGCCGATCATCAGCCCGGCCAGGGACAGGCGGGTGCCGTCGCCGAAGATGGCGTCGGCCACCGGGGAAGCGGCCACCCCGGCGAGGAACAGCAGCGAGTCGCCCGGGAAGAAGAAGCCGACCAGCAGCCCGGTCTCGGCGAAGAGAATGACCCAGACGCCGATCATGCCGAAGGTGTGGATGAGGTCCTTCGGATCGAGCGGGTTCAGCGCCACGCTCTCGGAGAACATCCGTGTCTTCTCTGCTGTGTCCACGGCCACACAGGGTACCCCGGCCCGGTCCGGCATTTCGGCCGGACCGGGCGTCCTCGTCAGAGGCGGGGATCGACGGGCTCGGACTCGCAGGCGAGGATCGCGAACACCAGCTCGTGGCGGCGCCAGAGCGGCGCGTCCTCGGCCAGGGCGTCCAGCGCGGCCAGGCCGAGGCCGTGCTCGCGCAGCGCGAGCCCGCGCTTGCGGCCCAGCGAGCGCCGGCGCAACGCGGCGAGCTGACCCGGCTCGGTGTAGCCGGGACCGTAGATGATCCGCAGGTACTCGCGGCCCCGGCACTTGATCCCCGGCTGCAGCAGCGGGCCCTTCGGACCACGGGCGGCCAGGCCCGCGTACGGCTTGACCACCATGCCCTCGCCGCCGGCCGCGGTGAGCGCCAGCCACCACTGCGTCGCGTCCGCCACCGCCGACTCGTCGGACAGGTCCACCACCCGCCGCCGGGTGGGTGTGAAGAACTCCGGGTCGGCGGCGCAGAGCCGGTCGGCCAGCGCCAAGTGCCAGCCGTGGTCGCGGTCGGCGTAGCTCACCCCGGCCCCGGCCAGCACCGCGAACGGTGCCAGCGTCACCCCGCGCAACCCGTCGGTCGGCCGGACGTACGCCCGGTAGGCCGCCGAGTAGGCGGTCACCTCGGCGGCCCGCTCGGCCATCCGGTCACGCAGCCCGTCCACCGGCAGCCCGCGCGCGGCGGCCGAGTCCAGCGCGGCGAGCACCGGCGGCAGCGCCGCCCGCCCGGCCGCGCCCACCCCGGCGTACTGCTCGCGGATCAGCCCGCTCGCCTTCGCCGACCAGGGCAGCAGCTCGGCGTCGAGCAGCAGCCAGTCGGTGCCCAGCTCGGCCCAGAGACCGGCGGTGGTGACCGCGGCGCGCACCCGGGCCAGCAGCTCGCCGTCGAGCGGCGGGCCGAAGAACGGCCTGCCGGTACGGGTGTGCACCACCCCGCCGCCGAACCGGCCCGGCTCCCGCTCCACGAGCACCACCGCCCGCGAGCCCATGTGCTTCTCCTCGCAGACCACCCGGTCGACACCGGCCGCCCGGTAGTCGGCGAACGCCTCGGCCGGGTGCTCCAGGAACCCCTCGACAGTCGACGTGGAGCAGGGCGCCATGGTCGGCGGCAGCCACACCAGCCGGCCCGGGTCGACAGCGAAGCGGCTCATCACCTCCAGCGCGGCGGCGGCGTTCTCGGCCGGCACGGTGAGCGACCCGTACGGGTGGGTGACGTGGCGTCGCCCGGTCACGTCGGCCAGGTCCAGCACGGTGTCCGGCCGCACGGGCGCGACCGGGACCAGCGGCCGGGCCGGGGCGTACCACTCCTTCACCGCCGGTACGGCGACCAGCTCCTTCTCCGGGTAGCGCAGCGCGGTCAGCTTTCCGCCGAACACGCAACCGGTGTCCAGGCAGATGGTGTTGTTCACCCACTCCGGCTCGGGCGTCGGCGTGTGCCCGTACACGACCATCGCCGAGCCCCGGTAGTCGCGCGCCCACGGGTAGCGCACCGGCAGGCCGTACTCGTCGGTCTCGCCGGTGGTCTCGCCGTAGAGCGCGAACGACCGCACCCGGCCGGACGCCCGCCCGTGGTACGCCTCCTTCAGCCCGGCGTGCGCCACCACCAGCCGGCCGCCGTCGAGCACGAAGTGGCTGACCAGGCCGTCGATGAACGTCTCCACCTCGGCGACGAACTCCGGCGGCTCCGCGGCGAGCTGCTCCATCGTCTCGGCCAGACCGTGGGTCAGCCGGACGTCCCGGCCGCGCAGCTTGCGCTGCAGCTTCTGCTCGTGGTTGCCCGGCACGCAGATCGCGTGGCCGGCCGCCACCATGCCCATCACCAGGCGGAGCACGCCGGGGGAGTCCGGGCCGCGGTCCACCAGGTCACCGACGAACACCGCGGTACGCCCCGACGGGTGCTCCGCGTCCACCGGGCGGCCCGCGTCGTCGCGTCGCAGCACGTAGCCGAGCCGGGACAGCAGCGCCTCCAGCTCGGTACGGCAGCCGTGCACGTCCCCGATCACGTCGAACGGGCCGGTCAGCTCGCGCCGGTCGTTGAACAGCTTCTCGTAGCGGATCTCCGCGGCGTCGATCTCCTCCACGCCGCGCAGCACGTGCACCTTGCGGAAGCCCTCGCGGGCCAGCCGCCCGTACGACTGCCGCAGGTCGCGGCGCATCCGGTTGAGCACCTGCCGGCCGTGCGTGCGGTCGGCGCGCGCCTCGGTACGCTCCCAGGCCACCGCCTCCGGCACGTCCAGCACGATCGCCACCGGCAGCACGTCGTGCTCCCGGGCGACCCGGATCAGCCCGGCGCGGGCGTGCGGCTGGAGGTTCGTCGCGTCGACCACTGTCAGCAGGCCGCGCCGCAGCCGGATGGCGGCGACGTGGTGCAGCGCGTCGAACGCGTCGGCGGACGCGGACTGGTCGTTCTCGTCGTCGGCCACCAGGCCGCGGAACGTGTCCGAGGAGAGCACCTGGCTGGGCGCGAAGTGCCGCCGTGCGAACGTGGACTTGCCGGAGCCGGAGACGCCGACGAGTGCCACCAGTGCCAGCTCGGGGATGTCCAGGACGGTCATCGGTTCGTCGCCTCCTTCCGGTCGTCGCTGGTGTTCTCGTTGCGGTCGGCGCGGGTGAGCACCGCCATCTGGGTCGGCGCGCCCACCTCCGGGTCGTCGTCGCCGACACCGCCGACGACAGCCGTGTAGCCGTGCGCCGCCGCCACCTGATCCACCCAGGCCGCGAACTCGGCCCGGGTCCACTCGAACCGGTGGTCCGCGTGCCGGAACCGGCCCGGCCCGAGCCCCTCGTAGCGGACGTTGTACTCGATGTTCGGGGTGGTCACCACCACCGTGCCCGGCCGGGCGTGACCGAACACCGCGTCCTCCAGCGCGGGCAGGCGCGGCGGATCGAGGTGCTCCACGACCTCCATCAGCACCGCCGCGTCGTATCCCCGGAGCCGGTCGTCGCGGTAGGTCAGCGCCGACTGCCACAGCCGGATCCGGTCCCGCTGCCGCTCCGGCAGCCGGTCCAGGCGCAGCCGCCGGGCCGCCATGGCCAGCGACCGGTCGGACACGTCGACGCCCACCACCTCGGTGAAGCGCCGGTCGGCGACGAGCGCGGTCAGCAGCGCGCCGCCACCGCAGCCCAGATCCAGCACCCGGCTCGCACCGCTGTCCCGCAGCGCGGCGAGCACCGCCTCGCGTCGCCGTACCGCCAGCGAGGCGCGGCGGACGTCCTCCACCACCGGCGCCTCCCCGGGCGCGGGGTCGATGCTGTCGTCGGCGGGCGGCTCGTCGGCCAGGCGCAGCTCGGTCAGGCGGGCCATCGCCACGCCCGCGAGCGCCCGCCGGTGCGCCAGGTAGCGCCGCGTGATCAGGGCCCGCTCCGGATGACCGGCCAGCCAGCCGGCGCCCGCGCGCAGCAGCTTGTCCACCTCGTCCGGCGCCACCCAGTAGTGCTTCGCGTCGTCGAGCACCGGCAGCAGCACGTACAGGTGGTTGAGGGCGTCCGCGAGCCGCAGCGTGCCGGTCAGCGTCAGGTCGACGTAGCGGCTGTCACCCCACTCCGGGTACGTCTCGTCGAGCGGGATCGGGGTGGCAGTAACGGTCCAGCCCAGCGGGGCGAAGATCCGTACCGCCAGCTCCGCGCCGCCCCGGCAGCGCAGCACCGGCACCCGTACGGTCAGCGGGATCGCGGTCGCGGCCAGTTCGGGACGGTCACGCGACTCGCCCCGCAGCGCGGAGCGGAACACCTTCGACAGCGCCGACGAGAGCAGGCTGGAGGCGGCGTACGGGCGGTCGTTGACGTACTGCCCGAGCGCGAAGCCCTCCGGCGCGCGGTTCTTCCGGCCCCCGCCCAGCTTGAGTGGATCGACCTCGACCAGCAGCGCCGCCGTGCAGCGCGCCTCGTCCGCCTCCGGGTAGAACACATGCGCGGCGCCGGCGGGCAGATCGAAGGTCTGCACGCGGTCCGGATGCTTCACCAGGAGGTGGCCGAGGTCGGTCGCGGGGCGGTGGGTCGTGGTCAGGGTCAGTAGCACTTGTCGATGATCTCTTGGGTTTGTGTCTTCTGTCGTGGGGGTTTCCGGGGGAGCCCGACCCGCTCCGGGCGGTCAGGCTTGATCCCTGCGCGGGTCGGGCTCCCCCGGAAACCCGACCTGGTCCGGCTTGTCTCATCCGTGCTGCTGGGTGTCTTTGCTTTCTATGTGGAGGTGCCCCGCCGACCGGTGGGTCGGCGGGGCACCTTTGTGCTTCTCGTCAGGCTACGAAGCGGGTCTTGCGGCGGCGGGTCAGCACGTAGCCGACCGCGCCGGCGGCGAGCAGCAGCGCGCCGAGGCCGGCGATCAGGCCGGTGGAGGAACCGGTGATCGGCAGCGTGCCGCCGTCACCGCCGCCCTGGCCACCGTCGCCGCCACCCGGCGCCGCGTTGACGACGACCTTGGCGGTGTCGTTGGCCGGCTTCAAGTCACGGTAGAAGCCGCCGTCGCACTCGCACGGCACGTTGATCTTCACGAGGCCGGTGTCGTTGGGAATCACCTTGTCGATCTTCAGGCCGAAGTCCAGCTTCACGGTGTCCCCGGCCTTCAGGAACGAGTCGAAGTAGCAGCGGTAGTGACGCGCGCCCGGCTTGCCCGGCTCACCCCACTCGTCGCCCTTCACCGGGAAGCAGTTCTCCGGCACGGCGGTCGTGGTGGTGCCCTTCGGCACGTCGAAGGTCAGGTACGTGACCGAGCTGCCGGAGCGGCTGTAGTCGAGCGTGGCCGGGCCGTTGTTGCGCAGCCCCACCGTCGCCTTGACGGTCGCGCCCGCCTTGCCGGTGACCGACGCGCCGAGCGCCTCCAGGTCGGTGCTGTTGTTGCCGGTGACCTTCACCTGCAGGTACGAGGCGTTGTTCTCCGGCCGCGGGTCGGCCTGGAAACCCCGCGCGGCGGCGCGGCCGGCGGCCTCGGCCAGCGTCAGCTTGCCGTCGGTGCCCGGCTTGCCGATGGTCACGTCGTAGTTACCGAGGTAGTTCTCGAAGTCCTCGAACTCGTCCGGCGTCATCCAGATGATCTCGCCGTACCGGTTGCCGGGCGCCATGGTGTCCGCGCCGAGCGCGTACGGCAGCGTCGCGCCGAACGTGCTGCCGCCGGGGAGCTCCTCGTCGAACCGGCAGGTGCGCAGCTCGTCACCGACGTACGTGCAGTTGCTGTAGTGCTTGGCGGCGTTCATGCCGTAGTCGTTGTAGAAGACGACGGCGGCGCCCTTGGCGGTGGTCTCGCCGACGTTCGTCACCTTCAGCGGCGCGGTGAAGCCCTTGCCCGGAGCGGCCGACACCGTGGTCTCCGGGCCGGCGGCCAGGTCGACGCCCTCACCGACGCGCACCTTGGCCTCGTGCGAGACGCTGTCGACGCCGTTCGCCGACAGCGTCACCTTGAGCGTGCCGGTGTCGCCGTCCTGGGCCTTGCCGGTGGGCTTGATCTGCACCGGGAAGACGCCGGACAGACCCCACTCGTCGAGCTCCACCTCCCAGGGCGTCGTGCACACGAGCACGTTCGCCGACGGCGAGGTGCAGTCCGTACCGGTGTTCTCCTCCTCGCCGACGGTCACCTTGCCGGCGAGGCCGGTGAGGTCGTAGCGGACGGTGAGGTCGTGCAGCACGACCGAGGTCGAACTGCGGATGATGCTGTAGTCGATCTTGCCGTCCGAGTCGGCGGCGATCGTCGTGTCGCTGAAGTAGACGCCGAGCTTGACCTTGGGGTCAGCCGCGAAGCCGGGTGTGGCGGAGGCGGCGACGAACGCGCCTGCGACGCCCAACCCGGCGAGCAGACGCCGGCTGGAGTTGCTGAGCATGTGGAGGGTCCTCCCGTGGGGGTGATCAGGTGGAGCCCACGGAGCTTAAAGATTCCTTAAGGGATCGCGTTGTCCCAGATGATGAATATTGACCGAACGGATGATCGTCGCCGCCGCAATGTTCCAGCCGCCCGGGACCGTCCTTCAAACGGACACCGGGAGGTGCAGTGACGTACGAGGAGTTCGCCGACGCGCGGTTGGGCGCCCTGCTGCGGTACGCGGTCATGCTGACCGGAGACCCGCACCAGGCCCAGGACCTGGTGCAGGACACCATGGTCCGGGTGCAGCTGCACTGGCGGCGGGTGGCTCGCAGCGACGCCCCGGAGCGATACGTGCGACGCATGCTCACCAACCAGTTCATCGACTGGCGGCGCGGCTCGTGGGCCCGGCGCGTGCTGCTGCGCGGCGACGTCGACGACTCGGTGCCCGCGTCCGCCGACCACGCCCAGTCCGCAGTCGACCGGGACCAGGTCCGCTCCTGGCTGTCCCGACTGCCCCGGCGGCAGCGCGCCGCGCTGGTGCTGCGCTACTACGAGGACCTGCCGGACGGGGAGATAGCCGAGATCCTCGGCTGCGCCGTGGGCACCGTCCGGTCCAGCATCTCGCGCGCGCTGGCCACCCTCCGAGCCGAACTCGTGGAGGTCTCCTGATGATCGAGGACGAGCTGCGGGCCGCGTTCGCCCGCCTCGAGGAGTCGACCCCGCCCGTCGGCCCGGTCCGGGCCGCCGTCGACCGGGCGGTGATCACCCGCCGTCGGCGCCGTCGGCGCGTACGCCTGGCCGGCACGGCGCTGGCGGTCGCCGCCGTCGCGTTGGTCGGCTTCACCGCCATGGCGCCCCGGCCACCGGCGCCCACGGCGGCGCCCCTGCTCGCCACGCCGGAGCCGGAGCCCGGCGGCGCGCTGAACCTGCTGCTGCTCGGCGTCGACCAGTCGGCCGGCAGCCGCCGTGCCGACTCGGTGCTGCTGGTGCACGTGCCGGCCGACCGGAGCCGGCTCTACCTGGTGTCGCTCCCGCGTGACCTGCTGGTGCCGGCGCCGGGCGGAACGGAGAAACTCAACGCGACCTTCTCCCGCGCCACCGGTTCGGGCACCGACCTGGCGGCCGGCTACCGGGCGACCCGCCAGGCGGTCGCCCGGCTGACCGGGGTACGCGTCGACGCCGGCGCGGTGCTCACGTACCCGGGGGCCCGTGACCTGACCGACGCGGTCGGCGGCGTGCCGGTCTGCCTGCCGGAGCCGGTCCGCTCGGTGCACACCGAGCGGCGCTTTCCCGCCGGATGCCAGCGGCTCGACGGCGCGGCGGCGGTGGACCTGCTGCGGCAGCGGTACGGCCTGCGCGACGGCGGACTGGACCGCGACCGCAACGCGGCCCGCTACGCCGCCGGCCTGCTCCGCCAGATGCGTGAGCGGGGAACGGCGACCGATCCGGCGCAACTCAACCGGCTGCTCATCCGGATCGGCCCGGCCGTCACTGTCGACGCCGGTGACCTGTCGTTGCCGGCGCTGGTGGGCGCGACCGCCCGGGCCGGCGCCGCCGAGCCGGTCGCGGTCGCCTTCCCGGTGCTCGCCGAGTGGAACGGTCGCGGGTACGAGGCGGACCCCGAACTCACCCCGGGGTTCCTGGACGCGCTGCGGGCCGACCGGCTGGGGGAATGGGCCGCCGCCCATCCGGCCCGGGTCACCGCCCTGCGGTGACCCGGGCGCCGGATCAGCGGTAGTCGTCCTCGTCGGCGGTGACGACGCGGGCCTGCTCCATGGCGTCCCAGTCGTCGACCTCCAGGCCGCGGTGCGGCTCGCCGTCGCTGTCGTCGGTCACCGTGGTGGCCTGCTCGACCGCGTCGGCCGGCTCGGCCTCCAGATCCCGCTCCTCCGGGGCGAGGTGGTCACTGGGCGCGAAGTCCTCGTCGGGCTGACCCATCGTCCCTCCCTGATCTCCGTGCGGGCATCGTCCCCACCACCGTACGGGCTGGTCCGGGTCGCCGCCCGGCGGCGGGCGGAACGCGGAGTCGGCGATTGTCCCGCTCCCGGCGCGCGGCCGGTGCCAGGATGGTTGCCATGGGCTTTCTGATCCGACTGGCGATCACGGCGGTCGCGTTGTGGATCGCGACGCTGATCGTGCCCGGGGTGGAGGTGAGCGGCCGTAACACCGGCAACAACGTGCTCACCCTGATCGTGGTGGCGCTGGTCTTCGGTGTCGTGAACGCGGTGCTCAAGCCGCTCATCAAGGTGTTCGGCTGTGTGTTCTACCTGCTCACGCTCGGCCTGTTCGCGCTGGTGGTGAACGCGCTGCTGTTCATGCTGACCGACTGGATCGCCGGTCTGCTGAAGCTCCCGTTCCACGTGGACGGGTTCTGGGCCGCCTTCTGGGGCGCCATCGTGGTGGCGGTGGTGAGCTGGCTGATCAGCGTCGTCGTGCCGGACCGGCTGGAGAATCGGTGAGCAGCGCCCGGGCCGGTTGTGCCCCGTGCGCGCTCCTACGGGATACTGCCCGCGGTGGACAGCGCGGTCCGGCGCACCCGTGGACGTGAGCGACCGGAACGGTCGCGCCCATGGAAGACAGCGGCCTGCACGGCCGAGAGCGGTAAGTAAGGAGCGTTCGACATGCCCATCGCTTCCCCTGAGGCTTACGCGGAGATGCTGGACCGGGCCAAGGCCGGCCGGTACGCGTACCCCGCGATCAACGTGACCTCCTCGCAGACGCTGAACGCGGCGCTCAAGGGCTTCGCCGACGCGGAGAGCGACGGCATCATCCAGGTCTCCACCGGCGGCGCGGAGTACCTGTCCGGCCCGTCCGTGAAGGACATGGTGACCGGCGCGGTGGCGTTCGCCGCGTACGCCCACGAGGTCGCCAAGAAGTACCCGGTGAACATCGCGCTGCACACCGACCACTGCCCGAAGGACAAGCTGGACAAGTTCGTCCGGCCGCTCATGGCCATCTCGCAGGAGCGCGTCAAGGCCGGCCAGGAGCCGCTGTTCCAGTCGCACATGTGGGACGGCTCGGCCGTGCCGGTGGCGGAGAACCTGGAGATCGCCGAGCAGCTCCTCACCGAGGCCGCCAAGGGCAAGATCGTCCTGGAGATCGAGGTCGGCGTCGTCGGCGGCGAGGAGGACGGCGTCGAGAACGCCATCAACGACAAGCTCTACACCACCGTCGAGGACGGCCTGGCCATGGTCGACGCGCTCGGCCTGGGCGAGAAGGGCCGCTACATGGCGGCGCTGACCTTCGGCAACGTGCACGGCGTCTACAAGCCGGGCAACGTCAAGCTGCGCCCCGAGGTGCTCAAGCAGATCCAGGACGCGGTCGGCGCCAAGTACGGCAAGGACAAGCCGCTCAGCCTGGTCTTCCACGGCGGCTCCGGCTCGCTGCTCTCGGAGATCCGGGAGGCGCTGGACTACGGCGTGGTGAAGATGAACATCGACACCGACACCCAGTACACCTTCACCCGCCCGGTCGCGGACCACATGTTCCGCAACTACGACGGCGTGCTGAAGGTCGACGGCGAGGTCGGCAACAAGAAGATGTACGACCCGCGCGTCTGGGGCAAGGCCGCCGAAGCCGGCATGGCCGCCCGCGTAGTCGAGGCCTGCGAGCACCTGCGCTCCACCGGCACCACCATGAAGTGACCCTCTGCTTGTAAGGAAGGGCCCCTTGTTAACGCCGTGCGTTAACAAGGGGCCCTTCCTCTACCGGAGGCGTTAAAAAGGGGCCCTTCCTTTCACTGCACCAGCAGGCGGACGGCGTCGCGTACGTCGTCGGTCAGGTGGATCGTGTGCGACAGGTCGCCGAACGGGGACGCGGCGAACAGCGGCCGCAGCAGCGACTCCACCGGCAGCTCGGTGGTCCAGTACGCGCGGTCCAGGAACACGTACGCCCCGCTCGCCCCGTCGGTGCCGTAGAACGTCTTGGTGGCCGCCTGGAACACCTCCTGCACGGTGCCGGCCTTGCCTGGTGCGAACACGATCCCGCCCCGGGCCAGCCGCAGGATCGTGTCCTCCCGGATGGCGTTGGAGAAGTACTTCGCGATCCGGCCCGCGAACAGGTTCGCCGGCTCGTGGCCGTACAGCCAGGTGGGGATGGCCAGCCCGCCGGACCGGGCCCACTCGGTGCCGGGCGCCGACGGACGGGGCGACGGCAGCGACGGGCCGTCCGCGTACCGCTTGCGCACCGCCAGCGCCGCCGCCGTGTACCGCTCGTGGTCGGTGAAGTCCGGCGCGACGGCGAGCGTGTCGATCGCGGCGGACAGCTCCTCGGCCGGCCACGCAGCGAGGAACGCGCCGAGGTTCGCCGCCTCCATCACGCCCGGACCGCCGCCGGTCACCACCAGGCGGTCGGCCCGCGCCAGTTCCCAGCCCAGCACCGCCGCCATCCGGTACGCGACGCTGCCGCGCGGCACCGCGTGCCCGCCCATCACGCCCACCACGGACTGCGGGCCGTGCGCGGCCAGCCACGACCGGGTGGCGTCGGCCAGCGCGTTGTCCACACCGTGGTCGTGCAGTCGCTGCCCGAGCGCCTCGCGTACGTCCGGCAGCGCGCCGCCGTGCGCCCGGAAGTGCGCGTACACCCGGGTGTCGTACATCCCGGCGAACCCGCTCTCGGCGAACCCGGCGGCCAGCTCGTCGGCCGTGTAGAGGTGCGACGGCTGGGTCGGGTAGGGCAGCCCGGAGAACGGCGGGACCACGTTGGCGCCCCGCCGGACCAGGTCCGCGCCCACCTCGCGGCCGGCGAACCGGCAGCCCACGAAGAGCGTGCCGGTGACGTCGACGTGGCGCAGGTCGGGGACCGGGTCGAGGTCGAGGCGGAGGCCCTGCACGGTCAGCCCGGCCAGGGTCCCCCCGGCCAGCCGCTGCTCGAACGCGGTGCGGGTCTCGATCTCGTTGACGTGGGGCGCGTGCGGCTCGATGACGTCCGCGGGTGGTGGGGTCGGCACCCCGTCATCCTGCCTCCGCACGGCAAGTGCCGAAACCGGGGGCGGGAACGACAGGAGCCCGGCGGGCACGCCGCCGGGCTCCTGCGTAACCGGGTCCTGGGGAGGCTCCGGATCTGTATTTGTAGTGCAAGAACCACGTCGGCGGCATGGGCCGCGGGTACGTGTGCTCCCGCCGCAGGCGTGACGAAACCCTCAGCCGTTCAGCCAACCGTACGGGCGAGGCCCCTCGCGTACCCGATGGCGAAGCGGGTTGAATGGGGCGATGCAGAACCTGTTGCCTGAGCCACCGGCCACCCTGCTCCCGGCCCACGAGGAGGCCGACGCCGCGCTGGCGGCGGCGGCCGAGCAGGGCACCGACGAGGCGTACGCCGAGGTCGCGGCCCGCTTCCCGACCTACAGTGCGGCCTGGGCCGCGCTGGCCGGCCGCGCGCTCGCCGCGGGCCAGGTCGTCACGGCGTACGCGTACGCCCGCACCGGCTACCACCGGGGCCTCGACCAGCTGCGCCGCAGCGGCTGGAAGGGCCACGGCCCGGTGCCCTGGTCGCACGCGCCCAACCAGGGCTTCCTGCGCTGCCTCTACGTGCTGTCCCGCGCGGCGGGCGAGATCGGCGAGGCGGACGAGGCGGCCCGGTGCGCCCAGTTCCTCCGTGACTGCGACCCGGCCGCCGGAGACGCGCTCTCCGGCGACTGACCACTGCCGCGACGGCCGGTCCCCACCCGGGTACCGGCCGTCGCGCCCGTCCTACAGCCCTTCCGCCACCGATGCGGCGATCTTCAGCCAGGCGTCCCGGGTGGCGGAGGAGAGCTGCCCGTACCGCAGCGGCTCGCCGGTGTCGATGAGCCGCTCGTACGGCGCCAGCAGCACCGCCCGGGTCCGCGCCGCGAAGTGGGCCTGGATCGCGGGCAGGTCGATCTCCTTACGCGACGGCGGCATCGACACCACTGTCACCGCCTGCCGGACCAGCCGCTGCCGGCCGCTCTGCTCCAGGTGGTCGAGCATCCGGGCGGCGGTCTCGGCCGAGTCGTTCCGGGCCGACATGGTCACCACGAGCTGGTCGGTGGCGTCCATCGCGGCCTGCCAGTTCTGCGCCCGGACGTTGTTCCCGGTGTCCACGAAGATCAGCTTGTAGAAGCGGCTGACCACCTCGCGGATCTCCGCGAACGCGGCGGCGGTGAGCATCTCGCCGCCGGTCGCCGACTCGTCCGAGGCGAGCACGTCGAACATGCCCTCGCCCTGCGAGCGGACGTACTGCGACAGATCGCCGACCCGGCCGTGCGGCCCCTGGAACTGCGCCAGGTCGCGCAGCATGTCGCGCACCGTACGGGCGTGGAAGTCCTGCTGCGCCCGCATGCCGAGGGTGCCCTGGGTCTCGTTGTTGTCCCAGGCCAGCACGTATCCGCCGCGCTTCTGGCCGAACGTCATGGCGAGCAGCAGGATCGCCACCGTCTTGCCGGCGCCGCCCTTCGGGTTGACCACAGTCACCTGGCGCAGCCCGCCGAAGTTGCGGCGGACCATCTCGATGTCGCGCTTCACCTCCTGCTCGTGCCGCCCGGGCGCGAGCCGGACCAGCCCGATCTTGTTGACCACCGCGCGTACGCCCATGGTGGCCACCGGGTCGACCGGCCGGGCCTGGCGGCGGCGGGCGAAGTCCTCGGCGGTCGGGGGTACCGCCTGCTGCGGCGTCCAGCCCTGCTCCGGGTACGCCGGCTGCTGTGGTGGCTGGGGCGCGGCCGGGCCGGACACCGGCGGGGCGGGCACGTGCGGTGGCACCGGGGCGCCGGTCTGCGCCGGCCCGGTCTGCGCTGGGCCGTTGTGCGCCGGGCCGTTGGGCGCCGCGACTGCCTGCGTCGGACCGGCCTGCGCCGGACTGGCCTGCGCCGGGCCGGTCTGGGCCGGGCCGGGCTGTGGCGTCCAGCCGGGCGGCGGGTACCAGCCGGGCTGGCCGGGTTGCGGCTGGTAGCCGGCCTGTGGGTAGCCGGCCTGGGGATAGCCGGCCTGCGGGTAGCCGTTGCCGTAGGGCGACGGCGGCGCCGGCACGCCCGGCGACGGTGGGAACGGCCCGAGACGCGGCGGCTCCGGCGCCGGCTCACCCGTGCCCGGCGACGACGCTCCGGTGACCTGCGCCCGGCCGGTCACCGGGGCGGTGTCGGGCGGCGGGAGCGCAGTGCCGGCGACCGAGGCCCGGCCGGAGACGGCGCCGTCGGCGTGGACGGCCCGCGCCGGGTCGGTGCCGGACCCCGGCGTGTCGCTGTCAGCGGGAACGAGGTCCGGTGCGGAGTCGGCGGTGGCCCGCTGCGGCGGCTGGGCCCACGGAGACACGGCCCGGCCGTTGCCGGCGCCCTCGCCGTCCGCGTCGGCCGTCGTCCGCGCGTCGGCCGAGCGCGCCGTCGTCCGCGCGTCCTCCGGGTCGGCTGCCGTCCGCGTGTCAGCCGGGTCCGGCAGTGTCCGCGTGGCGGCCGGGTCGGGAGCGGGCGCGCCCTGCAACGAGGGATATGCGGCGGCCGGATCCGGGCCGGGCGCTCCCTGCGACGCGGGAGGCGTGGCGGCCATGACCGGTGAGCCCGGCTGGGCCGGCGGCGCGCCGGCAGGCGGCTGGTCGAGCGTGAACGGCAGGTCCAGATCGACCGCGGGCGCCGGTGGCCCCGGGACGTCCGACGTCGACGGCGTGGGGGCGTCGGCCGGCGGAAGCGGCCAGGGCACGGCCGCCCAGGGCGGGGCGGTCACCACGCCGTCGGTCTCCTCCGGCGGCCAGAGCGGCTCGACGTCCCGCTCCGGCACCTGCCCTCGACCCGGCACGTGGGCCCGGTCGTCGTTGTCGTGCACCACGGTTCCTCCCCATTCCTTCCGCCGAGGATAGGCGGTACGGCCAGCGGCGCGAGCCGGACGGGGATCGACCGAGGTCAGCCCGTCCAGACCGCCCAGGCGCCCGGCTCGGTCCACCAGGAGCGCTTGCGGCTCAGCTCGCCCTCGACGCCGTCGTCGAGGAAGGGCACCTTCTCGTCGCGGGGCACCACCGCCACCGCACGTCCCCGCGCCCGCCGTACCTCCAGGCGGACCTTCTTCCGGCCCAACGCCGACCGGGTCACCACTGGTACGGCGACGCCGACCGTCACCCGTCCGTCGGCCGGGTCCGGCCCGCCCAGCAGGTCCACCTCGCCGAGGCGCGCGTACCCGCCCGCGTTGCCGATCGCGCACGCGGTGATCGGCTCGGCGCCGTCGCTGAGCACCGTGCCGTCGACCTCGACCCGGGCCCGCCAGTGCAGCGGCCGGCCGGCGTCGTCGGCGGCGCCGAGCAGCGCGCCGTCGAGCGTCACCGAGCCGCCGTCGTTGCGCAGCAGGTCCAGCCGCCGGGCCGTGCCGTCCAGCACCGCCGCGGCCACCCCGGCCGGATCCCGGGGCAGCCCGAGCTGCGCGGCCAGGTCACGCGCCGTCCCGGACCGGGCCGGATCGAGCGGGAGTACGCCGACCGGGGGCAGGTCGGGCACCGTCCGGTTGTCGGCCAGGTCCGCGGGGCGGCGGCTCGGCGGCGGAGCGTACCGGCGCACCAGCCGGCGCAGGACGGCGCGCAACTGACCGTCACTGGCCGTGGCGACGATCAGCCGGGTCTTGCCGTCGGGGTCCGGCCAGGTGAGGCCATCGGGGCGCGGTGGGCCGTCGAGCCGGGCCAGCACCTCGTCGATCTCGGCGTCCGACCGGGCGGTCACCGTGGTCACCCGGGCACCCCGGGCGGTCAGCTCGTCCGCGCAGGCCAGCACCGGTACGCGCGGCGTCTCGCAGCGCTCCTCGCCGCTCTCGGCGGCGGTGTCGTCCGCGCCGCCGCAGCAGGCGCCGCCGCTGCCGCAGCCACCACCGGGAGCGTCCCGCTCCGAGCCGAGGGTGAGCAGCACCACGTCGTACACGAAGGAGCCTCCTGCTTCTCGACCAACCCCTGCTGGTCCCGCCGTCACTACTTGTTAGCCTGACACCCCGGGCTCGCAGACCGGTCGCCACCTGGCACCCGAGCCTTCTGGAGGCGGAAGAGATGCCAGCGATCGTGCTGCTCGGCGCCCAGTGGGGCGACGAGGGCAAGGGCAAGGTTACCGACCTGCTGGGTGAGCGGGTCGACTACGTCGTGCGCTACTCCGGCGGCAACAACGCAGGCCACACGGTGATCACGCCGGACGGCCAGAAGTACGCGCTGCACCTGATGCCGTCCGGTGCGCTGTCACCGAGCGCGATGATCGTGATCGGCAACGGCGTGGTGGTCGACCCGAAGGTGCTGCTGCAGGAGATCGACGGGCTCGCCGAGCGCGGCGTGGACGTGTCCCGCCTGCGCATCTCCGGCGACGCGCACCTGATCATGCCGCATCACCGGGCGCTGGACCGGGTGGTCGAGCGCTACCTCGGCAGCGCCCGCATCGGCACCACCGGCCGGGGCATCGGCCCCGCGTACGGCGACAAGGTCGCCCGGATGGGCATCCGCCTGCAGGACCTGCTCGACCCGGGCATCCTGCGCAAGAAGCTGGAGCTGGCGCTCCGCGAGAAGAACCAGCTGCTGTTCAAGGTCTACAACCGCAAGGCGATCGACGTCGAGGAGACGGTCGAGGAGTACCTCCAGTACGCCGAGCGGCTGCGCCCGTACATCGCCGAGACCCGGGTGATGCTCTGGGACGCGCTCGACCGCGGCGAGACCGTGCTGCTGGAGGGCGCCCAGGCCACCATGCTCGACATGGACCACGGCACCTACCCGTTCGTCACCTCGTCGAACCCGACGGCCGGCGGGGCGTGCGTGGGCGCGGGCATCCCGCCGACCGCGATCACCAAGGTCATCGCGGTGAGCAAGGCGTACACGACGCGGGTGGGCTCCGGCCCGTTCCCGACCGAGCTGTTCGACGACAACGGGCAGCACCTGCGCAAGGTCGGCCACGAGTACGGCACCACCACCGGCCGGGAGCGCCGCTGCGGCTGGTTCGACGCGGTGGTGGCCCGGTACGCGTGCCGCCTCAACGGCGTCACCGACCTGGTGGTCACGAAGCTGGACGTGCTGACCGGTCTGGCGAAGGTGCCGATCTGCGTCGGGTACGAGATCAACGGCGAGCGCTTCGACGACATGCCGATGACGCAGACCGACTTCCACCACGCCACGCCGATCTACGAAGAGCACGACGGCTGGTGGGAGGACATCACCAAGGCGCGCACCGAGGACGAGCTCCCGGAGAACGCGAGGCGCTACATCGCCCGCATCGAGGAGCTGACCGGCACCCGCGTGAGCGTGGTGGGTGTGGGCCCGGGCCGAGAGGAAAACGTCCTCCGCCACCCCCTCCTCCCCTAAACCCGCCCTTTGTCGTTGATCAAGGAGTTTGTGTCCAGTCCGGCGTCGGATCCGTACACAAACTCCTTGATCAACGGGGCGGTCGTGGAGTGGCCACCGGGAGAGTAGGTCTGTTTATCCACAGGGTTGTCCACAGGGGTTTCGGCTGTGGAGTGGCGCGGGGGAGCCTGCGCGTGTGGGTGAATTCGACGAGCTGACGCGGCTGGCTGCCGGGCAGGGCGGGTTCGTGACGGCGGGGCAGGCGTTGCGCCTGGGCCTCGGCCGGGAGCAGATCCGGTACCTCGTCCGGGCCGGACGATGGACGCGCGTCTCGCGCGGCTGCTACCTCCCGTCCGCAGGGCCGACGGCGGTGGCGCTGCGACGTGTCCGCATCCGCGCCGCGATCGCGAGCCTGGGGCCGGGCGCGGTCGCCGTACTCGACACCGCCGCCGAACTGCACGGCATCGCCGGCCTTCCGCCGGCGGCGGCGATCCACGCCTCGGTGCCGCCGGACCGGCCGCACGTGCAACGCCGGGCGGAGCCGGGACTGACGGTGCACCAGTTGACGCTCGCCGACGCGGACGTGTGCCAGGTCGAGGGCGTGCCGGTCACCACACCGGCGCGGACCGTTGCCGACGTGTTGCTGCGGGCTCGGCGCTACCCGGCGGTGTGCGTTCTCGACTCCGCGCTCAACCAGGGGATCCTGGCCGAGGACGACCTGTCCCTGGTGCTCGCGCATTTCGCCGGACGCCGCGGGGCGGTCGCCGCCCGGGGGTACCTGGCCGAGGCGGACGGCCGGGCACAGTCACCCCTGGAGACCCGCACCCGGCTCCGCTGCGTCGACGGCGGCGTGCCGCCGGACACCCTCCAACTGCCGGTCCGGGACGAGGACGGTTACCTGCTCGGCATCGGGGATCTGGCATGGCGGGGCGCGCGCCTGATTGCGGAGGCGGACGGCCGGGCCCCGCACCTGACCCCGGAGGCCGTCTACGCCGACCGCTTCCGGCAGAACCGCCTGGTCAACGCCGGCTGGCGGATCCTCCGCTTCACCTGGTCCGACACCCTCCGCCCCGACTACATCCCCCAGACGGTCAGACGAGCCCTGCGCCAGAGCCGTCACCCACCCCGTTGATCAAGGAGTTTGCGGCCGGAAAACCCCAAATCTGGGACGCGAACTCCTTGATCAACGGGGTGGGGTGGGGTGGTCAGTAGGATGCGGGGTCGTGCGCGTACTTCTTGTGGGTGGTGGTGGGCGGGAGCACGCTCTCGCGCTCGGACTCGCCGGGGATCCGGCTGTCGAGGCGCTCGTCGCAGCGCCGGGGAATCCGGGGATCGGCGAGGTCGCCTCGCTTCGGGAGGTGACACCCACCGACCCGGCGGCCGTGGCGGCCCTCGCCGTCGAGGTCGCGGCGGACCTGGTGGTCATCGGCCCGGAGGCGCCGCTGGTGGCGGGCGTCGCCGACGCGGTACGCGCCAAGGGCATCGCGGTGTTCGGCCCGAGCGCGCAGGCGGCCCGGCTGGAGGGCTCGAAGACGTTCGCGAAGGACGTGATGACGGCGGCCGGTGTGCCGACCGCCCGCGCGTACACCTGCGAGGACGCGGCTGCGGTGGCGCGGGCGCTGGACGAGTTCGGCGCGCCGTACGTGGTGAAGGACGACGGGCTGGCCGCCGGCAAGGGCGTCGTGGTCACCGACGACCGGGCCGCCGCCGAGCGGCACGCCGCGGAGTGCGGCCAGGTGGTGATCGAGGAGTACCTGTCCGGTCCCGAGGTCTCCCTGTTCGTGGTGACCGACGGTGAAGCGGCGGTGCCGCTGCTGCCCGCGCAGGACTTCAAGCGCGTCGGCGACGGCGACACCGGCCCGAACACGGGCGGGATGGGCGCGTACGCGCCGCTGCCGTGGGCGCCGCCGAACCTGGTGGACGACGTGATGCGCGACGTGGTGCACCCGACGCTCGCCGAGCTGCGCCGCCGGGGCACCCCGTTCGCCGGTCTGCTCTACGTGGGACTGGCGATCACCCCGTCCGGCCCGCGCGTGATCGAGTTCAACGCGCGCTTCGGCGACCCGGAGACCCAGGTGGTGCTCGCCCTGCTGGAGACGCCGCTGGGTGGGCTGCTGCACGCCGCCGCCACCGGCACGCTCGGCGCGCACCCGCCGCTGCGCTGGCGCGACGGCGCGGCGGTGACAGTCGTGGTGGCGGCCGAGGGCTACCCGGCGGGCCCGCGTACCGGTGACGTGATCACCGGCGCGGACCGCGCCGGGATCATCCACGCCGGAACCCGCCGCGACGCCGACGGCACGTTGCGCTCCGCGGGCGGCCGGGTCCTCTGCGGTACGGCGACCGGCCCGGACCTGGCCGCCGCGCGCGACGCCGCCTACGAGTTGGTACGCGAGGTCGAGCTGGCCGGCTCCCACCACCGCACCGACATCGCGGCGGGTGCGGTGGAGGGCCGGATCACGATTCCCGGCTGACGGGCGACGCCCCCGCGGCGGGACCGGTTCGCGGGGCGCCGTCCGTCAGTCGAAGTAGCGGCGCAACTCCCGGCTCAGCACCTTGCCGGTGGCGTTGCGCGGCAGGTACTTGACGAACACCACGTCCCGCGGCACGGAGAAGCGGGCCAGGTAGCGCCGGACGTACTCGCGGACCGCGTCCGGGTCGAGCGTCTCGCCCGGCCGCAGCGCCAGGAACGCGGCCAGCCGCTGGCCGTAGTCGGGGTCCGGTACGCCGATCACCGCGACCTCGCGGACCTGCGGCAGCCGGGCGATCAGGTCCTCCACCTCGGACGGGAACACGTTCTCGCCGCCGGAGACGATCATGTCGTCCGCCCGGCCGTCGACGAAGAGCAGGCCGTCGGCGTCGAGCCGGCCGAGGTCGCCGGTGTCCAGCAGGCCGTCGCGGCTCTCCCGCCCGACGCCCGAGGTGTAGCCCTCGAAGAGCATCTCGTTGCCCACGAAGATCCGCCCGACCTCGCCGTCCCGGACGGGGCGGCCGTTCTCGTCCAGGATCGCCAGCCGGGTGCCGTGCGGCGGCCGGCCCGCGGTGGTGGGCGCGGCGCGCAGTTCGCGTGGGCCGGCGATGGAGGCCCAGGAGACCTCGGTCGAGCCGTAGAGGTTGTACAGCACGTCGCCGTAGCGGTCCATGAAGGCGGTGGCCAGGTTGCCGGGCAGGGCGGATCCGCTGACCGCGACCACCTTGAGCGGGGGCCGGGGCAGCGGCGGCTCGACCTCCATGAGTCGTTGCAGCATCACCGGTACGGCGAACATCGCGTCGCACCGCTGGGCGACGAGCGCGGTCAGCGTGGCGGCGGGGTCGAATCGGCGGTGCAGCACGACTGTGGCGCGCAGCGCGAACGAGACCTGGAGGGCGGCGTACCCCCAGGTGTGGAAGATCGGCGCGGCGATCATGGTGGTGTTCCGCGCGTGCAGCGGGATGCGGTCGATGATGGACACCAGCGGGCCGAAGCCGTGCGGGGTGGGGCGGCGGGCGCCCTTGGGCGCGCCGGTGGTGCCGGAGGTCAGCACTATGGTGCGGCCGTCCCGCTCGGGCGGCTGGAGCTGTTCGCCGGGGACCGCGGCGGCGATCAGCTCCTCGTGCCGCCGCTCGTCGACCCGGTGCACCTCGGCGGGGAGGCCGAGGACGCGGTCGTTGAACTCGCCGTCGTGGACCAGGACGCGCAGGCCCTGTTCCTCGGCCACGGTGCCCAGCTGAGCCGCGGACAGGCCGGTGTTTACCAGGACGGCGTCCGCGCCGAGCAGCATCGCGGCGACTATCGCCTCGATCAGGCCGTGGTGGTTGCGGCAGAGCACGCCGACCCGGTCGCCGGCCTGGACGCCGAGGTGGGACCGGAGGGAGCGGGCCAGCCGTTCGGAGCGCTCCAGCAGTTCCTGGTACGTCATGGTGGCGCCGCGCTCGTCGACCACCGCGACGCGGCCGGGGTCGCGGGCGGCGGCCTGGCGCAGCTCCCCGGCGAGGCTCCAGCCCCACCGGCGCAGCGCGTTGAGCTGCGAGACGACCCGGATCGGACGGCCCGGGGTGAGTAGTCCACGGCGGGTCAGCGTGGCGGCGATGAACGGCAGGTCCAAGGCGCAACTCCTTCGCGTTCGTGGTTCGTCGACCAGGCTCCGGACGGATCGGCCGTCCGGTTTTGCGTGATCTTGCGCCCGATCGCGGGTCGGGTCGGCCAGGCGGGGGCGCCCGGCCCGCGACGGCGCTGCCTGTCGTCACGGGCCGGGCGGCGTGCCGCCGGCGGTCAGCGGATCTGCATGCCGGAGATGGCCCGGGAGATGACCAGCCGCTGGATTTCGGAGGTGCCCTCGAAGATGGTGTAGATCTTGGCGTCGCGGTACCACCGCTCGACCGGGTGGTCGCGCAGGAAGCCCGCGCCGCCGAGGAGCTGGACCGCCTTGTCGGTCACCGAGACGGCCACCTCGCCGGCCTTGAGCTTGGACATCGAGCCTTCGCCGGCGGCGAACGGCCGGTTGTTGCGGCCCATCCAGGAGGCGCGCCAGACCAGGAGCCGGGCGGCGTCGATCTCCATCTTCATGTCGGCGAGCGCGAACGCGACCGCCTGGTTGGTGATGATCGGCCGTCCGAACTGGACCCGTTCCTTGGCGTAGTCCAGGGCGTACTCGTAGGCGGCGCGGGCCACGCCGAGCGCCTGCGCCCCGACTGTCGGACGGGACAGCTCGAACGTCCGCATCGCCGCCTGGCCGGAGGCGCGCTGCCCGGACCGGGCGCGGGCCAGACGCTCGTCGAGCGCGTCCTTGCCGCCGAGCAGGCAGCGGCCCGGCACCCGGACGTCGTCGAGGAAGACGTCCGCGGTGTGCGAGGCGCGCAGCCCGAGCTTGCGCAGCTTGCGGGTGGCGGTCAGACCGGAGGTGCCCGGGGGTACGACGAACGCGGCCTGCCCGCGCGAGCCCAGCTCGGGGTCGATCGAGGCGGTGACCACGTGCACGCCGGCGATGCCGCCGTTCGTGGCGTACGCCTTCTGCCCGTTGAGCACCCACTCGTCGGTGGCCTCGTCGTAGACGGCGCGGGTACGCATCGATCCGACGTCGGAGCCGGCTTCCGGCTCGCTCGTGCAGAACGCGGCGACGGCCGGGGAGTCGACGTCGCCGAAGCACTGCGGCACCCATTCGACGAGCTGGTCGGGGGTGCCGGCGCCGTAGATCGCGGCGACCGCGAGCGAGGTGCCGAAGATGCTCAGGCCGATGCCGGCGTCACCCCAGAAGAGTTCCTCGCTGGCGATCGGCAGGGAGAGGCCGGTGGGGTCGGCCCAGCAGGTGGCGAGGAACTCGAAGCCGTACAGGCCGACCTTCGCCGCCTCCTGGATGATCGGCCACGGGGTCTCCTCCCGGGCGTCCCACTCGGCCGCGGCCGGGCGCACGACCTCGGCTGCGAAGCCGTGCACCCAGTCGCGTAGATCCCGCTGTTCCTCGTTCAGGTCGAGCGAGAACTCGGCCATGTCAGGCCTTGGGGATGTCGAACAGGTTGGCGATGTTGGCAGCCAGGCCCAGGTCGCCCTTGGCCTTCAGCTTGCCGGTCATGAACATCATCACCGGGTTGGCGCCACCGGAGACGATCTTCAGGAACTCGACCGGGCCCATGGTGAGGCTCAGCTTCGGGTCGCGGGTGGCGGTCTCCGAGACGGTGCAGGCGCCGTTCTCGATGACGATCTCGTACGTGTCGGTGCCACCGTCCGGGCGGCCGGTGATGTTCCAGTGGATGACCGCGTTGGTGGCACCGGCGCGGTCGGCGCGGAACAGCGTGGGCATCCGGTTGAAGACCTCGCTGAGGATCTTGCCGCGCGACTCGCCGGACATGATCTCGGCGATCTTGGCGTCCGGCGTGGACTTGACCAGCTGCGCGAACTCCTTGGGGCCGACGTTCGCGAAGTTGGCCGGGTCGAAGTCAGTCATCAGGAAATGCACCTCTCGGGCGGGGCCAGCTTGGTTACTCTGGCGTAACCCTACGCACGGGTAGGTATGCTCGCAAGAGTGTCCAGCACGCCGACCTTCAAGCGCCTCCCCCGAGCCGTACGCGAGCAGCAGATGCTCGACGCGGCGGTGAAGGTGTTCTCCCGTCGCGGCTTCCACGCCGCCAGCATGGACGAGATCGCCGACGACGCCGGCATCTCCAAACCGATGGTCTACGCCTACCTCGGCACCAAGGAAGAACTCTTCATCGCCTGCCTGCACCGCGAGAGCACCCGGATGATGGAGGCCATCGCCGGCGCCGCCGCCCCCGACCTGCCCGCCGACGAGCGGCTCTGGCGCGGGCTGCGCGCGTTCTTCGGCTTCGTCGGCGCGCACCGGGACGGCTGGGCCGTGCTCTACCGGCAGGCCCGCGGCTCGCAGCCGTTCGCCGCCGAACTCGCCGCCATGCGGGGACGGCTGGTCGAGGTGGTGGCCGGGATGCTCGACCACGCGCTGCGCGCCGCCGGACGGGAGGTCGGCGCCACCGACCTGGAGGTGGTCTCGTACGCGCTCGTCGGCGCCTCCGAGTCGCTCGCCGACTGGCTGGCCGACCACCCGGAGGCCGATGCCGGCAAGACCGCGACCCGGATGATGAACGTGGCCTGGCTCGGCGCCGACCAGCTGTTGCGCGGCGCCACCTGGCACCCCGGCGCTGTGTAAGGAAGGGCCCCTTCTTAACGCCTCCGGTAGTGGAAGGGCCCCTTTTTAACAGTCGCGGCGCGCGGCGGCTCGCCGGTGTGCCCGCCGCCGGCCCCAGCGGGCGGCCTCGAACAGCCCGGTGACCGCGAGCGAGATGGCGACCCCGGCGAGGAGCCCGGAGACGGGGTTGTGCTCGAACGCCAGGCCGCCGAAGTAGCCGAGCAGCGTGCAGTAGATCCCCCAGGTCGCGCAGGCCAGCGCGTCGTACAGCAGGAACATCCGCACCGGATAGCGGACCGCACCCATGGTCAGCGTGACGGCGGTGCGGCCGCCGGGGACGTACCGGGCGGTGGTCAGGATCATCCCGCCGCGCCTGTCGACGGCCCGGCGGGCCCACTCGGAGCCGGCCCGCCGCCGGCTGTCCGCCGGGAAGCGGGCCAGCCGGTGCGCGCCGCCGCCGCGCCCGATCGCGTAGGAGACGTGATCGCCGACGAGCGCGCCGAACGCGGCGGTCACGATCACCAGCGCCAGGTCCGGCTCGCCGCCCGCCGCGAAGACCCCGGCCGTGATCACCACGGTCTCGCCGGGCACCGCCGGGAAGAACGCGTCGACGGCGGTGACCGCGATGATCACCAGGTACACCCACGGTGAGGTCACCGTGTGGTGCAGCAGGTCGAGCGCGTCCCCCATGCACCCATGCTCGGTGGTGCGGTGTTAAGCAGGGGCCCTTCCCATACAAAAGGCGTTAACAAGGGGCCCTTCCTTCTCCTCGGCCGTGGGCCCGCGCGACGTGAGCACCACCGGCGCCCCCAGCGCCTCCGAGACCGCCCCCGCCCAGTCGGCGGGCGCCGAGTCCAGCACCGGCCGGGCCCGCAGCAGCCGCTGCGTGAGCGCCGCCTGCCGGTCCAGGTCACCGGCCGGGCCGGGGACGAGCCGGTCCAGGCCCTCGTACCGGCGGCAGATCCGCAGCTCGGACCCGGCCAGGTCGAGGTGGGTCAGCGCCAGCCCGTCCACCCCACCGGCGACCTCCAGCGCGTACCGGTGGGCGACCGCGTCGAAGTGCCCGAACCGGAACCGGCCCTGCCAGGGGTTCGTCCCGTTGTGCCGGTCGCGGAACGGCAGCGCCGCGTCCTCGGTGACCAGCGGCCCGGGACCGTGCCGGGTGGTGGTCGTGCGCAGCACGCCGAGCCGCTGCGCGGTCCCGGCCAGGCCCGCCTCGGCGAGCAGCGTCTCGGCGTTGGCGAACGTCGTGGTGCTCCACGTCGTGTACGGGTGGAAGCCGTGCCACTCGTCCAGCAGCACCCCCTGCGCGCCCTCGAACACGCAGGTGCCCTCGCGCAGCGCGGATGCCAGCCAGGTCCGGTCGACGATCGCCACCCGGCGCGCGAAGGCCGCGTACGCGGGCAGGCAGTCCTGGACCGGCGGCGCGTCCAGCGGGCCCAGCTCGGCGGTGAGCCGGTCCCGCAGCGCGGTCAGCCGGCGGCGCAGCACCGCCGGGCGGCGGCAGTCCGCCACCCGGGGTGCCTCGTCGGGGTGGGCGAGGCCGTACGCGACCGCCTCGCCCACCCCGAGCCCGCAGGAGCCGTGCCGGTCGGCTCCCCGGGCGATCTCCCGGGCGCGGTTCGCGGCCCGGTGGTACGGGGTGGCGAGCAGCGCCTCCCCGTCCACAGTCAGACGGTCGAGCGCGTCTGGAACGCCGACCGACGCGAGGTGGTCGGCCTCGGCGGCGAGCGCCAGCGGGTCCACCACCACGTGCCGCGCCAGGTGCGTCCGTACGCCCGGACGGAACGTCCCGGCGCCGAACTGCGCGAACGTGTGGTGCCGCCCGTCGCGCAGGACGACGTTGTGCGCCGCCTGCGCGCCCCCGTTGAACCGGACCACCGTGTGCACCTGCCGGGTGGCGCAGAGCAGGTCCACCACTGTGCCCTTGCCGGCGTCGCCGTAGCCGAGGTCGACCACCATCACGTGGTTCACAGCCGGGTGACCCCGCTTCCGCCGTCGGCCGGGCTGAACGGCAGCGTCGCCACCGCGCGGCGTCCCGAGCCGAGCCGGGCGAGCGCCTTCGAGACGGTCCGGGTGGCGGTGGAGCCGGCCCGGTCCAGGTCGCGCAGCCCGGCGTCCAGGTCGATGGCCTGCTCGCCGAGCCCGACGGTGAGCGCGATCGTCTCGCAGACCGCGTCCAGGTCGTCCAGCTCGACCGCGTTCTGCCCGAGCAGGCCGCGCCAGAAGTCCAGCACCTTGCGGTTGCCCGCGTAGTGGCTGCCGGCGGGCAGCAGGTAGTAGGTGTCCCAGCGCGCGGTCACCTCGTCCACGATCTGCCGGACCGGCACGTCCTCGCTCAGGTCGTCGCCGATCAGCCGGGCCACCTCCGCGCGCTTCACCCCCGCGTACGCCAGCTCGTCGCCGATGATGAACAGGTAGCCGCGCCGGCCGCGCTTGTCCCAGCTGTCGGTGGCCGTGTGCCGGGCCATGAAGTACAGCGCCAGCTCGTACGACTCCATCATCTGGCCGCCTCCGCCGCCCTCCAGCACGATCCGGCCGAGGTCGTCGTCCATCCGGTTGTCGGACTCGAACTGCCCGATCTGCAACGGCACCCGGTCGCAGGTGGCGTCGCCGATCGCGCCGAACATGACCTGCGGGTCCTTCGCGTACCCCTGGCGCAGCAGCAGGCCGAGCAGCTGCGGCAGCTTGCTCTGCAGCACCCGGGGCACGTGCCCCATCGAGCCGGTGACGTCGAACAGCACGGCGATCGGCGTCGACTGCGGGTGCTCGGCGGAGTCGCGGCTCTCCCGCAGCGCGTCGCGCGGGTCGAGCGCCGGGTGCACCTTGCGAGCGCCGCTGTCGCTGTACGAGAACGCGCTCTTGCCGGTGCGGCGCCGGTAGCGGTCGGCGGCGTCGTACACGTCGGTGGACCAGATTCCACTGCCCATGGCAGCCTCCCTACGGGTTGAGGGTGAAGGGTCGGAAGGTGCGCGGCCCGTACAGCCGGTGCAGCACCTCGTCCAGTTCGCGCAGCAGCCGCCAGGCGTCGTCGGGCCGGGTGGCGAGCGCGGCGCCCTGGCAGCCGTCGGCGAAGGCGCGCAGCTCGCGGGGCGCGCGGTCGCCCATCAGCCAGGTCATGCAGCGGGCGGCCAGCGCGATGTCGGTGCCGGGGCCGCACTGCCGCTTCGCGGCGACCTCCGGCGGATACCAGTCCTCGTGGCCGGGCACCAGCGCCGGCACGAGCCCGCCCGGCTCGGCCGAGAAGCACCAGTCGACGAGCACCAGGCCGTGCGCGTCCGGCTCGATCAGCACGTGCCGGGGCAGCACCGCGCCGTGCACCACGCCCGCGCGGTGGGCCAGGCCGAGCGCCACGAGCAGCCGCCGCCACATCCAGGCCGCGTCGCGCGGGTCCAGCCCGTCCGGGTACGCGCGGCGCACGTCGTCAAGGCTGCGCAGCCCGGGTACGGTCACCAGCTCGTTGACCTGCCGCTGCACGCCGGTCGACGGGTCACGCGCCGGGTAGGAGTCGACGAGCTTCGGCACGTACGCGAGGTGTCTGGCGTCGCCGCGCTCGGCGATGCGGCGCAACGCGCGCGCCTCGCGGGCCATCAGGTCGTTGTCGCCGGGGTGCCGGGCCACCTTGGCCAGGTGATAAGAAGGGGCCCCTCCTCTACCGGAGGCGTTAACAGGGGGCCCTTCCTTGCGTTCGTGCAGGGTGGCGACGTCGCCGGTGTACGCGGGGGCCGGGGTGCGCCACCGGGTGGTGACCGTGACGAGTGCTTCGGCGGCGGCGGCGCGTACGCCGGGGTCGGCCGCGCCCAGCCGGTCGGGGTGCAGCGCGCCGACCAGCTCGCGGTAGCGGCGGGCCGGCTCGTCGGCGCCGAACAGGTCGGCGTCGGTACGCGCGGCAGTGACCAGCCGGATCGCCTCTTCGGTCCTCACCGCACCGTCTCCTCCCGGGCGGGGCGCAGCAGCGCCGGGTGCAGCAGCCGGGCGTCTCCGGCGCGGTAGAGCTTGGCCCGGGGGCCGCCGCGCGCGCCGCCGCGCTCGGTGCTGGCGCCGGTGCTCTCCACGAAGCCGGGCACCGAGAGCACCTTGCGGTGGAAGTTGCCGGCGTGCAGCGGGTGCCCCCAGACCGTCTCGTAGACCTCCCGCAGCTCGGTGATCGTGAACTCGGGGGCGAGGAAGCGGGTGGCCAGCGGCGTGTACTCCAGCTTGGAACGGGCGCGCTCCAAGCCGTCGTCGATGATCCGGCCGTGGTCGAAGGCGAGCTGCCGGCTGGTCAGCGCGGTGACCGGCAGCCAGATCGCCTCGTCGGCGTCGGTGTCGGCGACCGGGTCGGGCAGGTCGGGGGCGAACGCCAGGTGCGCGACCGAGACCACCCGCATGCGCGGGTCGCGGTCCGGGGCGCCGTAGCTGCCGAGCTGTTCCAGGTGCACCCGGCGCAGCCGCTCGCCGCCGAGGCCGGTCTCCTCGGCCAGTTCGCGCCGGGCGCCGGCGGTCAGGTCCTCGTCCGGCTGGACGAAGCCGCCGGGCAGCGCCCAGTGCCCCGCGAAGGGCGGCGCGCCGCGGCGGATCAGCAGCAGGTGCAGCGCGCCCTCGCGGATGGTTAGCGCGACCACGTCGACGGTGACCGCGACCGCCGGGTAGTCCCGCGGGTCGTACCCGGCGAGGAAGTCCTGCTCGTTCACGGTCACTCACTCTCTCAGGTTGAGAACAACTCACTCTGAGAACAACTTAGCGCCGAAAAGAGGGGACGGCAAGTCCCCTCTTTCGCTCAGCGCACCGAACCGGTCAGGTGCGGCCTCCCGTCCCGGGCGCTGTGCAGCGCGAAGTCCCAGTCCGCGCCGTTCGGCGAGGCGCTGAACGCCACAGTCGACGGCAGCGGCACCGGCAGCTTGAACGCCACGTCCACCGTGTACGCCTCTGGTAGCCGGGGTTCCAGCGCGGCCAGGCATCGGGCCTTGCTCCACATGCCGTGCGCGATCGGGCGCGGGAAACCGAACAGCCGCGCGCCCAGCTTCGAGGTGTGGATCGGGTTGTGGTCGCCGGAGACGCGCGCGTAGTCAGTACCCACGCGGGGCATCACCCGCCACTGCGCGGAGAAGGCCGGCGGTTCCGGGCGGTCAGCCCGGTCGCGCCGCGGGCCGCCGCCGGACGCGCGCTCCTTCCCGAGGTACGTGGACACGCCGCGCCACACCTCCTCGCCGCCGATCGAGCCGACAAGCACCACGTCGAGCTGGCGGCCCCGCTCGTGTGGGCGCAGGTTCTCCGCGTACGTGTGGAAGTCGACGCGCTCGCCGACCTCGACCGGCCGGCGCACGGTGATCCGGTTGGCCACGTGCACCACACCGGTGAGCGGGATCGGGAAGCCCGGGCTCGTCATCAGCCGCAGCGACAGCGGAAACCCGAGCACGTGCAGGTACGTCGCCGGCAGCCGGTCGGTCAGCCGGAACCCGCACACCCGGTCGTAGTCCGCCAGGTGCCGCTGATCCACAGAGACCCCGCCAACGGCGAGTTCCAGCCCCGGCACGTCAGCCCCGCGCCGCCCCCCAACCCCCGGAACGACCCCGAGTAACGCCCGCCGATAAAGCGCCCCACTGGCAGGCAGCCCGTCCAACTCCACCCGCCGCCGCCCCACCGCTCCTTCACCCCGTCGATCATGAGGTTGGCTGCCTTGTGGATCTCCAGAAGTGCCGTCAACTTCATGATCGCCGGAGGTGGGGCGGGCGGCGGCGTTGGTGCGGGCCAGGGCGGCGGCTCGGGCGGCCGTGAGGTCGCGGGTGGGGCCCTCGATCAGGTCGTGCAGGGTCAGGTCGTCGTCCTCGTGGTCACGGGGTGCCATCACGCCCCCAGGAGGCTCTGGCCGCAGACCCGGACCACGTTGCCGCTGACCGCGCCGCTCGCCGGCCAGGAGAGCCAGCCGATCGTCTCGGCCACGTCCACCGGCAGGCCGCCCTGGGCCATGCTGTTCATCCGCCGTCCCGCCTCGCGGATGGTCAACGGGATACGCGCGGTCAGCCGCGTCTCGATGAAGCCCGGCGCCACCGCGTTCAGGCTGATCCCGCGCTCGCGCAGCACCGGGGAGAGCGAGTCGACCAGGCCGATCACGCCGGCCTTGCTGGTCGCGTAGTTGGTCTGCCCCCGGTTGCCGGCGATCCCGGCGATCGACGAGACCGAGACGATCCGGCCGCCGGCCGGGATCAGGTCGCGTTCCAGCAGTACGTCGTTGATCCGCTCCTGGCTGGACAGGTTCACGTCGATCACCGAGTCCCACCGGTCGGCGTCCATCCGGCCCAGCGTCTTGTCCCGGGTGATGCCCGCGTTGTGCACCACCACGTCGACCCGCCCGTGCCGGGACGCCAGGTGCTCCGCCAGCCGGGTCGGCGCATCCGGCGCGGTCAGGTCGAGCTGCACCGCGCTGCCGCCGATGTCGTTGGCGACGGCGGCCAGCTCGTCCCCGGCCGCGGGGATGTCCAGCGCCACCACCTGCGCGCCGTCGCGGGCCAGCACCTTCGCCAGCGCCGCGCCGATGCCCCGCGCCGCGCCGGTCACCAGCACCACCTGCCCGTCCAGCGGCCGGTCCCAGTCGGCCGGCGCGACGGCGGTGCCGGCGCCGACCCGGATCACCTGGCCCGAGACGTACGCGGACCGGCCGGAGAGCAGGAACCGGAGCGTGGACTCCAGGCTCACCGGGGTACCGGCGTCACCCTCGCGTGTCACGTAGACCAGTTGGGCGGTGACGCCCCGGCCGAACTCCTTGCCGATGCTGCGGGTCAGGCCCTCCAGCGCGCGCTGGGCGGTAGCCTCCCGAGGGGAGCCGCACTCGGCCGGCGGCGTGCCCAGCACGATCACCCGGCCGCTCGGCACCAGCGAGCGGGCCTGCGGGTGGAAGAAGTCGTACAGCTGGCGCAGCCCGGTGGAGTCGGTGATGCCGCTGGCGTCGTACACCAGGGCCGCGAAGCGGCGGTCGGCGTCGTGGGCGGCGACCGGATCGGCCAGCTCGACTCCGGCGGCGGTCAGGATCTTGCCGGTCGGCTCGGCGATCCGGCCGCCGGTCGAGGAGCCGAGCAGGACCGGCCCGGGAACGAGCGGGTCGCCCGGCGTGTGCCGGCGCAGTCGAGGCGGATCGGGCAGCCCGAGGCGCTTGACCAGCGCGCGACCGGCCCCCGTCTGGACGAAGCTCGCGTACCTGTCGGTCATAGGCGTAGCCTACTGGCGAGTAGGGTTCGGGCAACAGTTTCGAGGGAGGCCGATCGTGCAGAGTGTCCGGCGGGTCGCGGTCATCGGGGGCAACCGCATCCCCTTCGCCCGGTCCAACTCGCGCTACGCGCACGCGTCGAACGCCGACATGCTCGGCGCGGCGCTCGACGGGCTGGTCGCCCGGTTCGGGCTGGCCGGCGAGCGGGTCGGCGAAGTGGTGGCCGGCGCGGTGCTCAAGCACTCCCGCGACTTCAACCTCACCCGTGAGGTGGTGCTCGGCTCCCGGCTCGACCCGCACACCCCCGCGTACGACATCCAGCAGGCCTGCGGCACCGGACTGGAAGCCGCCATCCTGGTCGCCAACAAGATCGCCCTCGGGCAGATCGAGGTCGGCATCGCCGGTGGCGTCGACACCACCTCGGACGCGCCACTCGCCGTCAACGAGGACATGCGGCGCACCCTGCTCCAGCTCAACTCCGCCCGTACGCTCGGCGAACGGCTCAAGATCGCGGCGAAGCTGCGCCCGCACCAGCCGTTCAAGCCGGAGATCCCGCGCAACGCCGAGCCGCGTACCGGACTGTCCATGGGTGAGCACGCGGCCCGGACGGCGCTGCGCTGGAACGTCGACCGGACCGCGCAGGACGAACTCGCGCTGCGCTCGCACCAGCGGCTCACCGCCGCGTACGACAAGGGGTTCTTCGACGACCTGATGACCCCCTACCTGGGGCTGACCCGCGACCAGAACCTGCGCCCGGACACCAGCCTGGAGAAGCTCGGCTCGCTCAAGCCGGTCTTCGGCGCCTCCGGCGCGGACGCCGAGCGAGCCACCATGACCGCCGGCAACTCCTCGCCGCTCACCGACGGCGCGTCGACCGTCCTGCTCGCGTCCGAGGAGTGGGCCAAGGCGCACAACCTGCCGGTGCTCGCCTGGTTCTCCTGGTCCGAGACCGCCGCCGTCGACTTCGTGCACGGCGACGAGGGGCTGCTGATGGCCCCCACGTACGCGGTGCCCCGGATGCTGGCCCGGGCCGGGCTCAGCCTCCAGGACTTCGACTTCTACGAGATCCACGAGGCGTTCGCCTCCCAGGTGCTGGCCACGCTCGCCGCCTGGGAGTCGCCGGAGTTCTGCAAGGAGCGCCTCGGCCTGGACGCGCCGCTCGGCTCGATCGACCGGGAGAAGCTGAACGTCAACGGCTCCTCGCTGGCGGCCGGCCACCCGTTCGCCGCCACCGGCGGCCGGATCGTCGCCACGCTCGCCAAGCTGCTTGATCAGAAGGGGAGCGGGCGCGGCCTGATCTCCATCTGCGCGGCCGGTGGGCAGGGCGTGACAGCCATCCTGGAGCGCTGACAGCCTCCGGCAGGGCTGCGGTCCCGGCCGCAGCCCTGCTCCACGTTCCCGTCGGCGCCCGGAGCAACCCGAGGGCGGCTCAGCCGCGTCACCTGGGCATGAGGCGTACGAGAGGCTCCGGGACGTGAACCGGGCCGAGGAAGACGAGTACCGGCAGTTCGTCACCGCCCGGCTGGAGTCGTTGCGCCGCACCGCGTACCTCCTCTGCCGCGAGTGGCACACCGCCGACGACCTGGTCTCCATCACGATCGGCAAGCTCTACCGGCACTGGCGCCGAGTCCGCGCGGCGGAGAACATCGACGCGTACGTGCGCGGAATGCTCACAAACGCCTGGCTGGACGAGCGGCGGCGGCCCTGGCGGCGCGAGCACAGCACCGACACGGTGCCGGAGACCGCCGACATGATCCTGCCGGAGCCCACGCTCGCCGAACGCGACATGCTGCTCGCCCTGCTCGGCCAGCTACCGCCCCGGCGACGCGCCGTGCTGGTGCTCCGCTACTACTGCGACCTGTCGGTGGAGGAGACCGCCGACGTCATGGGTATCAGTACCGGCACTGTGAAGAGCCAGTCCGCACGCGGCCTGGAGGCGTTGCGCCTGCTGCTGGGCGGCATCCCGTCGACCCGAGGGGAGCTGTCATGACGTACCGACAGTTGTTCGACGACCTGATCGGCGAGCCGCCGGTCTCCACGGTGGATGTCGACCGGGTGATCAGCGGACAGCGCCGGGCCCGGCGGCTGCGGATCGGGGCCGGTACGACGGCTGTTGCCGCGGTGGTGGCGGCAGTGCTGGTCGGCACCACGACGCTCATCGGCAAGCCGCATGCCCAGCCGGCCAAACCGGCACCGGCCGTCACGACGATTCCCGGCAGCGATCAGGACCTGGACCGGATCGACGCCGCGGTGATCGCGGCGTTGACCCGCGCGATGCCGCGCCTGGCCTGGGCGGTCAAGGACGGGCCGGTGATCGACACCCCCGCATGGGCCTCCGACGTCATGGGCCGGCCCGGCTCCCTCGGTTACCGGGGAAACGGCAGCTTCCGGGCGGACGGGGTGGACCTGGTCGCGAGCCTGCAGATCACTCCTGACGGCGCGAAGAGCTGGCAGGCCGAGGCGGCTCGCGGATGTTCCAAGAACGCCGTCGAGTGCGGCGAGCAGACGGGTCCGGACGGCGAGAAGATCAGGTACCACCGGTCGGTCTGGGAGCAGGAGGTACCTCCGCAGCTCCGGGATCAGATGTCGAGCCGGACAGAGAGCGCTGGTGTGACAGCACTGCGTCGGGACGGCACGTTTCTGAACCTGAGCCTCAGGACCGTCACCGCCGAGGACAAGCTTCCGGTCGCCGTCGGGCAGCTGATCCCGGTCGTGGTCGACCGGGCCGTCGCCCTCGCGCCGGAGCCGTCCCCCACACCGGCGGCCACGTCCACCGTCACCACTGTCGCGGGCACCGCCGCGGACGCGGCGCGTCTCGAGGCGGCGCTGACCAGCGCTCTGCGCCGGCAGGCACCCGACTTCACCTGGCTGACCAAGTGGGGCGGCGAGAGCAGCCCGACCTCGGTCGGGTTCGAGCCCAAGGGCTGGCTGAGCGTCGACGCACCGATGATGGATGCCGCCACGTTCCGGGTCGGGAACCGGGCCGCGCAGGTCACGCTACGGCTGGTGCGCGACGGACAGGCAGCCTGGTCGGTCGCCCCGCCCTGCCCGACCGCCGCGCTCGCCGCCCGTCACTGCACGGTGACCGAGTTCCCTGGTGGCGAGCGCCTGCGGGCCCGGCGGATGCTCTCCGACTTCGGCTCGCGCCCCGGCTCGGCACGGCCGGTGGGAAACAACAGCTACCTGATCGAGTCGCTCCGCCCGGACGGCACGCTGGTCCGCCTCTATCTCACGCAGGACAAGCCGGCGCTCTCGATGGAACAGACGATCGAGATGGCTAGGGAGCCGTCGCTCGTCCTGGCCCCACGGCCCCCGGCGGGAACCGCCACCAGCCAGGTCTACAGCCCGCTCAGGTGGGACTACGACGGCGCAGCGTCGGCGGCAGCCACCGGCGCGCTCGACGCCGTCTCGCCGGACGGAATGATCTATCTGCTGCCCTTCCGCGGAGGGGGCGACGGGCCCAACGGCGCGACTCTCCTGTCGTACAACTTCATGGTGCAGCGAGGCGGGCTGGCCGGCGACGGGGAGATCATCGTGGAGCGCCGCGCGGCGCTGGTGCTGAGCTGCGCCACGGTCGGGGCGCTCCCGCCCGCGACGCACCGGGCGCACGCGCATGACGGCGAGTGCACCGAGTCGACCCGCCCGGACGGGAACCGGGTCGTCACGATCGTCTCCCGTCCGGCCGGGTCGGTGGTCTACAGCGTGTTCGTCCAGCGACCCGACCGCGGCACGGTCGAGGTGGTGATCGACAACCGGCCCAACACCGGAGGCGCCTCGGACATGCCGACGGACGGAGACTTCGGGCGTCGCTGGCCGAAGGGCGTCAAGGGTGGCGCGACCCCGCCGCTCACTCTGGAGCAGGTCACGGCGCTAGCCGCGCATCCGGATCTGATCAACTTGTTGCCCTGATCCGGAGAAGGTCGACGCCCGGGTCCGGACCGGTCCAGGGCGTCCGCCACCAGCGGGCCGACCGGTGGCGGCGCGAGCCCGTACGCGAGAATGAGGGCCGTGACGACGATCCCGAACGTGCTCGCCAACCGGTACGCCTCGCCCGAACTGGTCGCCCTCTGGTCGCCGGAGGAGAAGGTCCGGATGGAGCGCCGGCTCTGGCTGGCGGTGCTCAAGGCCCAGCGTGATCTCGGCGTGCCGGTGCCGGACGGCGTGGTCGAGGCGTACGAGCGGGTGGTCGACGACGTCGACCTGGCCTCGATCGCGGCGCGGGAGCGGGTCACCCGGCACGACGTGAAGGCCCGGATCGAGGAGTTCAGCGCGCTCGCCGGGCACGAGCACGTGCACAAGGGGATGACCTCCCGGGACCTCACCGAGAACGTCGAGCAGCTGCAGATCCGTGCCTCGCTGGAGCTGATCCGGGACCGGGTGGTCGCCACGCTGGCCCGGCTGGGCTGGCACGCGGGCGAGTACTCGGCGCTGGTGATGACCGGCCGGTCGCACAACGTGGCCGCGCAGGCCACCACGCTCGGCAAGCGCTTCGCGTCCGCCGCGGAGGAGCTGCTGATCGCGTACGAGCGGCTGGAGGACCTGATCGGCCGCTACCCGCTGCGGGGGATCAAGGGGCCGGTGGGTACCGCCGCCGACCAGCTCGACCTGTTCGACGGCGACGCCGGGAAGGTGGCCGAGCTGGAGCGCCGGGTCGCCGGGCACCTGGGCTTCAGCCGGGTGCTGGACAGCGTCGGCCAGGTCTACCCGCGTTCGCTGGACTTCGACGTGCTCTCCGCGCTGGCCCAGGTGGCCGCCGCGCCGTCGTCGCTGGCCACCACGATCCGGCTGATGGTGGGCCAGGAGCTGGTCACCGAGGGCTTCAAGCCGGGCCAGGTCGGGTCCAGCGCCATGCCGCACAAGATGAACACGCGCTCGTCGGAGCGGGTGAACGGCTTCGCGGTGATCATCCGGGGTTACCTGTCGATGGTCGGTGAGCTGGCCGGTGACCAGTGGAACGAGGGCGACGTCTCCTGCTCGGTGGTACGCCGGGTGGCGCTGCCTGATGCGTTCTTCGCTGCCGACGGCCTGTTCCAGACGTTCCTCACCGTGCTGGACGAGTTCGGTCCGTACCCAGCGGTGATCAACCGGGAGCTGGAGCGCTTCCTGCCGTTCCTCGCCACCACGAAGATCCTGGTGGCAGCCGTACGCCGGGGTGTCGGCCGGGAGGTCGCGCACGAGGTGATCAAGGAGCACGCGGTCGCCGTGGCGCTGGCCATGCGGGAGAAGGGCGCGGCGGAGAACGACCTGTTCGACCGCCTGGCCGCCGACGGCCGGCTGGGCCTGACCCGGGCCGAGATCGACACCCTGGTGGCCGACCGCAACGCCTTCGTTGGCGCCGCCGCCGACCAGGTCAACCGCGTGACCGCACGAATCACCGGGGTAGTGCAGTCCCACCCCCAGGCCGCGGCCTACTCCCCACCCCCCATCCTCTGACCGGCCCGGCCCTCTTCTCGGTGATCAAGGAGTTTGTGTCCTGCGCGGAGCGTCGCAGTGACACAAACTCCTTGATCAACGGTGTGGTGGGAGGGGTCAGGGGCCGGTGGGGGTTTCGGCTGCGGAACTCAGGTTGGGGGCGCTGGCCGGTTCGGCGATGCCGCCCGGGGCGGAGGCGATCTCCGGGTCGTGGGCGGTCTCGGCCGCGATCGCCGGCTGGTCCGGCGGCATGACGTCCGGCATCTTGGGCGCGACGATCACCGCCGTGCCGTACGCGCAGATCTCCATCCACATCTCGCCGCAGTCGCGGCTGTCGAAGCGCATGCCGATCACCGCGTTCGCGCCGAGGCGGCGGGCCTCCTCGCCGAGCCGGGCCACCGAGTCGGTACGCCACCGGGTCAGGTTGTCCGGCGCCAGCGGGTCGTATGCGCCACCGCGCAGGTTCTTGACCCCCTCGCGGTACGGGTTGCGGGTCCTCGCCATCGACGAGACCACTTCGCCGAGGATCTGGCGGATCTCGTAGCCAGGCAGTTGATCCGTCGTCACGACCAGCACGTTTCCGATGCTGTCAGCCCCCGGCCGGGTGGTTCGGGAGCCGTGTTCAGCTGATCGCATGCTGAAAAACGACGCGGCGCGGACGGCCGGGCTGCTCCCGGCCGATCCGCGCCGCATCGGCATCAACCGTCAGACACCGGCCGTCGAGGCGATCCAGGACCGGTTGTACGCGACACTGCCGTAGTTCTGGATGCTCTGGCCGTCGGCGGTGGAGGCCACGCCGACCTGCTGGCCGTTGTAGAACTGCGGGCCACCCGAGTCGCCCCGCCAGGCGTTGCCGTTGACCCGGGTGCTCCGGATCGCCTGGCCGCCGTACGCGTCGGTGACGCTGGTGCTGGTCACCCGCACGCTCGCGGTCTTGAGCTGGGGCGACGCGCCGCAACCGCTGTAGCAGGTCATGCCCCAGCCGTAGATGGTGTTCGTGGAGCCGACCGGCGGGTTGCTGCTGGCGAGCGAGACGGCGGAGGTGCTGACCGTGCTCGACAGGCGCAGCAGGGCCAGGTCGTAGCGGGTGTAGGAGGCGCTCACGGTGCGGGTGACGCCACCCGAGGCGTAGTAGACGCTGCCGACCCGCACGGACATGGTGCCGCTGACGCAGTGCCGGGCGGTGAGCACCCACTGGGGCGCGATCACGCTGCCGGAGCAGGTGAACGAGCCGTTGCTGAAGACGGCGGCGGCCCAGGGCGCGGACGAGACGGTGCCGCCACCGATGATCGGCTGCGGGCCGGCCGGCGCGGCGGCGGCGCCGGAGGCGGTGGCCAGGACACCGGCCAGCGCGGTGGTCAGCACGGCGAGCAGGGGACGGAGGCGCATGTCGGGGCTCCTTCTGCGCGACGCCCGGGGTTGCCGGGCAGAATGACACCCGCCGGACGGGGGAGCCGGCGAGAGACATCGATCGGGTGCATCGACATCTGACGATGCATGCTACGGGCGTGCCTCGCGGTGTCACAAGAGATGAATCGAAAAACGCCGATGGCGTGACGTCCGCCGCGTGTCGCGTCGACGTGCTGTCGGATACCTGTCCAAGCTGGGGCGTTTCGCAGCAGAATGCCTGGTAGAGGGGGGTGCGGAGGGTCACCCACAGGCACCGAGCGCAACGAATTCGCATCGACGCAGCAACGAACGGGCAACGGTGCCCGGCCGGCGTCGCCGGTCCCGCCCGGCACTGCCGGAACTGCCCCCGGCCGGTTCGGGCCGGGCGGTATCTGCCAGGTAGGCTGGCTGCGCTCGCCCGATAGTGGGCCGGCACCCAACTGCGTACACAGTCAGGAGTGCCCCGTGCCTCGCGTCGTAGTCGACGTCATGCTCAAGCCCGAGATCCTCGATCCGCAGGGCCAGGCCGTCGCGAACGCGCTGCCCCGGCTCGGCGTCAGCGACGTCGCCTCGGTTCGGATCGGCAGGCGGATCGAGATCGAGTTCACCGGCGAACCGGACCTGGACCGGGCCCGCGAGATCGCCGACAAGCTGCTGGCCAACCCGGTCATCGAGGACTTCACCGTCCGCGTGGTAAACACCGACGAGACCGCGGGCGCGCAGTCGTGACCGCCCGGGTCGGTGTGGTGACCTTCCCCGGCTCGCTCGACGACGGGGACGCGGCCCGCGCCGTGCGGATCGCCGGCGCCGAGGCGGTCCGGCTCTGGCACGGCGACCCGGACCTGCACGGGGTGGACGCCGTCGTCCTGCCCGGCGGCTTCTCCTACGGTGACTACCTGCGCTGCGGCGCCATCGCCCGGTTCGCCCCGGTGATGGAGACGATCGTCCAGGCCGCGCGAGGTGGCCTGCCGGTCCTCGGCATCTGCAACGGCTTCCAGATCCTCTGCGAGGCGCACCTGCTGCCCGGCGCGCTCACCCGCAACCAGCACCTGCACTTCCGCAACCGGGACCAGGTCCTGCGGATCGAGGCCACCGGCACCGCCTGGACCAACGCGTTCCAGCCGGGCCAGGAGGTGCTCGTCCCGGTCAAGAACGGCGAGGGCTGCTACGTCGCGGACGCCGCGACGCTCGACCGGCTGGAGGGCGAGGGCCGCGTCGTCGCCCGCTACGTCGGCGGCAACCCCAACGGATCGCTGCGCGACATCGCCGCGATCACCAACGAGGCCGGCAACGTGGTCGGCATCATGCCGCACCCCGAGCACGCGGTGGAGGCGCTCACCGGCCCGTCCCTGGACGGCCTCGGCTTCTTCACCTCGGTGCTCAAGCACCTGGTGGGAGCGCCGGCGTGATGGTGGCCGTGATCATCGGTCGGCTCACCCGCCGCACGGGCGGCGAGCGCAACAAGGAGACGTCATGACCACCCATCCGGACCCGGCCCTGCGGGAGCCGCAGGGCGGCCCGACCGACGAGTGGGCGCCGGGCGTGGACACCGTCCCCCGGGCCGCCGAGACGCCGGAAGAGCTTCAGCCGTACGCCGAGCTGGGCCTCCGCGACGACGAGTACGACCGGATCCGGCACATCCTCGGCCGCCGGCCCACCCAGGCCGAGCTGGCCATGTACTCGATCATGTGGAGCGAGCACTGCTCCTACAAGTCGAGCAAGGTGCACCTGCGCCAGTTCGGGGAGAAGGCCCCGCCGAGCGACCGGCTGCTCGCCGGCATCGGGGAGAACGCCGGCGTGGTCCAGGTCTCCGACGAGCTGGCGGTGACCTTCAAGGTCGAGTCGCACAACCACCCGAGCTTCGTCGAGCCGTACCAGGGCGCGGCGACCGGCGTCGGCGGCATCGTCCGCGACATCCTCGCCATGGGCGCGCGCCCGGTCGCCGTGATGGACCCGCTGCGCTTCGGCGCGGCCGACCACCCGGACACCGCCCGGGTGCTGCCCGGCGTGGTCGCCGGCGTCGGCGGCTACGGCAACTGCCTCGGCCTGCCCAACATCGGCGGCGAGGTCGTCTTCGACCCCTGCTACCAGGGCAACCCGCTGGTCAACGCGCTCTGCCTGGGCGTGCTGCCGGTCGACCGCCTGCAGAAGAAGGACGCCACCGGCCCCGGCAACATCGTGGTCCTGATGGGCGCCAAGACCGGCCGCGACGGCATCGGCGGCGTGTCGGTGCTGGCCAGCGCCACCTTCGACGAGGGCAGCGAGCAGCGCCGCCCGTCCGTGCAGGTCGGCGACCCCTTCATGGAGAAGCTGCTCATCGAGGCGTGCCTGGAGCTGTACGACGCCGAGCTGGTCGTCGGCATCCAGGACCTCGGCGGCGCCGGCCTGACCTGCGCGCTCACCGAGACCGCCGCCTCCGCCGGCACCGGCATGCGGGTGTGGCTGGAGCGGGTGCCGCTGCGCGAGCCGTCGATGGAGCCGCACGAGATCCTGGCCAGCGAGTCCCAGGAGCGGATGCTGCTCGTCGTCTCGCCGGACAAGCTCGACGCGGTCCTCAAGACCGCCGAGAAATGGGGCGTCTGGGCCACCGCCATCGGCGAGGTCACCGCGCCGTCCCCGGACGGCCAGCCGGGCCGCCTGGTCGTCACCTGGCGTGACCAGCTCGTGGTGGACGTGCCGCCGGGCTCGCTCGTCGACGACGGCCCGGTCTACGCCCGGCCGATGCGCGAGCCGGCCGACCTGATCCTGCTCCAGGCCGACCGCGCCGAGACGCTGCCCCGGCCGAACACCCCGGAGGCGCTCCGGGAGACCGTGCTGCGCATGATCGCGTCGCCCAACCTGGCCGACAAGACCTGGGTCACCGAGCAGTACGACCGCTACGTGCTCGGCAACACCGTGCTCGCCCAGCCGGAGGACTCCGGCGTGATTCGGATCGACGAGCGCAGCGGCCTCGGCGTCGCGCTCTCCGTCGACGGCAACGGCCGGTACGCCCGCCTCGACCCGTACCACGGCACGAAGCTGGCGCTGGCCGAGGCGTACCGGAACGTGGCGGTGACCGGCGCGAAGCCGATCGCGGTCACCAACTGCCTGAACTTCGGCTCGCCGGAGGACCCGGGCGTGATGTGGCAGTTCGCCGAGGCCGTACGCGGCCTGGCGGACGGCTGCCTGGAGCTGGGCATCCCGGTGACCGGCGGCAACGTCAGCTTCTACAACCAGACCGGCGCGGCGGCCATCCACCCGACCCCGGTGGTCGGCGTGCTCGGCGTGCTCGACGACGTGGCGAACCGGGTGCCGATGGGCTTCGTGCCCCGCGCGGCCGGCGACCACGACCAGCTCTTCCTGCTGGGCGAGACGCACGTCGAGCTGTCCGGCTCGGAGTGGGCCTGGGTGACCCACGAGCACCTGGGCGGCATCCCGCCGCAGGTCGACCTGGCCCGTGAGCGGCAGCTCGCCGAGCTGCTGGCCGAGGCGGCCCGCGTCGGTCACCTCAGCTCGGCGCACGACCTCTCCGACGGCGGCCTGGCGCAGAGCCTGGTCGAGTCGGCCCTGCGCCGCGGTGTCGGCGCCCGGGTCGTGGTGCCGGAGCACTTCGCCGGTGGCTCGATGCCGTTCGTGTTCCTGTTCAGCGAGTCCGCCGGCCGGGCGCTGGTGTCGGTGCCGCGCGGGCACGAGAAGGCGTTCACCGCCCTCTGCGCCGAGCGCGGCGTGCCGTGGGAGTTCATCGGCGTCACCGACCCGGCCTCCGGCGCGCTGGAGGTGCACGGCCAGTTCCGGATCGGCCTGGACGAGCTGCGCGAGGCGCACAGCGGCACGCTGCCGCGCCTGTTCGGCGCGGCCGAGGCGGCGCGGGTGGAGGTGGCGGCGACCCGTACCGGGACCACCACCGTGCTTCCGGCCACCGCCGAGCAGCCGGTCGACGTGGACCCGGCCGAGGTCGCCTCCGAGCCGATCGCCGAGACGGGCACGGACGCCTCGCCGGCCGCCACCGACTCCGCTCCGGCCGCGTCCGACGCGGATTCCGACGAGACCGCGCCGGCCGCCGACGCGACCCCGGCGCAGGACGCTTCGGCGCCTGCCGACGGGTCCGACGGCCCGGCTCCCGGTGAGCCGGCGCCGGACCGGCGCTGAGGCCCCGGCCTTGGCCGTTTTCGCCCAGCCCGGCGCCGGTGCCCGCTTCGACTGGGGACTGACCGGGGCGGCGGAGCTCGGCCGGGTCTGCGCCGCCCTGGTGGTGGTGGACGTGCTGTCGTTCACCACCGCCGTGGAGGTGGCGGTGAGCCGCGGCATGCGGGTACACCCGTTCCCGTGGGGCGAGCAGGCCGCCGACTACGCCCGCCGGGTCGGCGCCGTAGCCGCGGTGGGCCGCCGGAGGACGACAGCGGAGCACCCGTGGTCGCTCTCCCCGGCGGCGCTGCGGGCCGCGCCCGTCGTCGCCGACCTGGTGCTGCCGTCGCCGAACGGCTCGGCGATCAGCGCCGCCGCGAGCGCCACCGGAGTGCCGGTGGTCGCGGCCTGCCTGCGCAACGCGCGCGCCGTCGGGCGCTGGCTCCGCACCCAGGGGTACGGCTCGACCGACGCTCCCGTGGGTGTGGTGGCGGCCGGGGAGCGCTGGCCCGACGGGTCACTGCGGCCCTGCGTGGAGGACCAGCTCGGCGCGGCCTGCGTGCTCGACGCGCTCGCCGGGGTGCCCGGCGGACTTTCGGTGGAGGCAGCGATGGCGCTGGCCGCGCTCGCCAGCACCCCTGATGTGCCGGCGGCGGTGCGGGGGTGCGTGTCCGGCCGGGAACTCGCCGAGGGTGGCTTCGCCGAGGACGTCGACGTCGCGACCGAGGTCGGCGTCTCCGACGTGGTGCCGGTGCTGCGCCAGGACTACTTCGCCGCCGCCTGACTCACCGGCTTCACCACCCGCTCGACGGGGTATCAACCAACGACTGTGGCCGCCCGCGAACGCGGGCGGCCACAGTCATGCGTGCTGGTGCCTGTCAGTCGTCCAGCCAGTCGAGACGCCGGCCGCCGCGGTCCCCCTGCGCGTCCGGGCGGGCGCGACCGGCCTGCGCCGGGTCGTTGGGGTAGGCGTTGTCGTAGCCGCCACCGCGCTGCTGCGGCGGCTCCTGGCCGTAACCACCCTGCTGGCCGTAGCCACCCTGCGGGGACTGGCCGTAGCCGTCGCCGTATCCGCCGCCCTGCTGGCCGTATCCGCCCGCCTGGTGCCCGCCGTCGTATCCGCCGGTGCTGCCGTAGCCGCCACCGGCCGGGGCGTTGTCGTAGCCGCCCTGCTGGCGACCGGCGTCGTAGCCACCGGCCGGGCTGTCGTATCCACCGGCCGGAGCGTCGCCGTAGCCGCCCTGCTGGCGGCCGGCGTCGTAGCCACCGGCCGGGGCGTCGTACCCGCCTGCGGGCGCGCTGTCGTAGCCACCAGCCGGGGCGTCGCCGTATCCACCGGTGGCCCGGCCACCGCCGTAGCCCGCGTCGCCGTACCCGCCGGCCGGGGCGTCGCCGTAGCCACCGGCGCCGCCGTAGCCGCCCGCCGGGGCGTCGCCGTAACCGCCCTGCTGGCGGCCGCTGTCGTAGCCGCCGGTGGGCGCGTTGTCGTAGCCACCCGAGGCGGCGCCGTACCCGCCGCCGGAGCGGTAGCCGTCACCCTGCTCCGCGCCGCGGCCGTACCCGGCCGGGCCGGACTGGTCGTACCCGCGATCCTGCTCCGGCTGGTAGGTGCTGGTCGGGTACGGGTCGGCCGCCGGCGCGTACTGCGTGCTGTCGCCGGTGTAACGGCCGGTCGGCTCGTCGAAGCGCTCGTTGCCGTACCCGCCGCCCTGGGCCGCGTATCCGGCCGCCCCGGCCGCAGCGCCGGCGGCGTAGTCCGGGCTGCCGTAGCCGGCCCCGGAGGACGGACCGTTGCCGTAGCCGCCGCCCGAGGAGGGCGCGGTGCCGTATCCGCCGCCGGAGGCGGGCGCGTCGCCGTAGCCGTTGCCGGCGCCGTAGCCGCCCTGACCAGGCGCGTCGTCGCCGTAGCCGTACCCGGCCTGTCCCGCGCCGACGCCGTACGCCGGTCCGGGCGGTGCGCCGTACGGGTCCGGCGGGACGTCGTCCACGACCGGCCGCTGGAGCATGGTGGGGGCGTCGCTGATCGACGGGCCGCCGACCATCGTCGCCGCCGGTCCGGCGCCCATGCCGTTCACGACGCGGGTCTGGTCGTCGGTGCCGTGGTAGGCGCCCCGGGCCGCGGGGATCGCGCCGGCCGCGGCGGCGCCGCCGGGGCCACCCGGACCGACCGGTCCACCCGGGCCGTCGCCGTCACCGTCGTCGCCCTCGTTCTTGCGCCGCATGTAGAGCAGCACGATGGTGCCCACACCGACGGCGACGAACAGGCCGCCGAGCAGGATCAGCAGCCAGGAGCCCATGCCCCCGGAGTCCTCGTTCGCGGTCGGCTCCTGGGCGGCCGGCGCGTCGGTGGCCGGGGTGTCGGCCGGGTCCTCCTCGAGCGGCTCGTCCGACGGCGGGGCGGACTCACTCGCCGACGGGGTGGCGCTCGGGCTCGCCGACGCCCGCAGCTGAATGCTGAGCCGGACGCCGGTCACGGACTGGCCGGCGCTGGCGTTTATCGACCTGGCGACCGGGGTGGCGCCGTCGGTCGAGGCGCCCACCTCGATCCGGCCGGGCGCGATCGGGTTGGAGTCGGAGCCACTGAAGCTGAAGTTGCCGTTGCCGCTGGTGTTGGTACGGCGCTCCTTGCCCGCGCTGTCGCGCAGCATGACGAGGGCGCCTTCGATCGGGTCGCCGTCGGCGTTTACCACCTTGCCGGACACCGTCTTGACGGTCTGCGGCTGCTGCGGCTCCTGCGCGGCGGCTCGCACCGTTAGAGAAAGGGACGCGCTGTTCGAGTCGCTCGGCGTCTCTGCGGTGAATTGAACGCTTGCACCGTCGGTTGCCGACGCGTTGGCGCTGGCCTTTAGCGTTACTGGCACATTGCGTTGTCCAACGACAGCAGTTGGCGCATTGCAGCCCGCGCTGCACGTGACGCCTGCCGGCAGACCGGCCACCCTGATCGTGACCTGGGTTGGGCCGGGATCGGTGACCTTGACTCTCACCTGAACGGAGGCGTCGCTGCCGGCGCTGATAGTCACAGCACCCGGGTTGACGCTGACTTCCGGGGGCTCCGCGAGGGCGGGGGTGGCGGGGACGGTGAGCAGGGCGCCGAAGAGCAGCGCTACGACCACACCGGCCCGCTGCTTCCAGGCACGTCGGTGTGTTGACACGTCCACCGCCTTCCGGGTCTGATCTCTCCGCCGGCCGCTCGGCCGAGGTTGATCACTCACGGTACGAATAACGCCGTCGGCAACTATGCCTTGTCTGACCGGATCATCTCTACCCAGGGCCGCCGCAGGGCGGCGTTCTGCCGGGTCGTATCGTCCCGTCGTGTCCTCTCCGCACGCTTATTCCGAAGCGGTACTCGCCGCCCTGGCGGCGCTGGACGAGGGGCGTACGCCCGAACGGCCGGTCCTCCGGGAGGCGGTCCGGACCCTCTTGGCTGCCCTCACGGATCGCGCCCCCGGCCGATCGGTGGAGGTGCGCGTCCCACCCTACGGTGCGGTGCAGTGCGTGAGTGGTCCACGACACACCCGCGGCACGCCCCCGAACGTGGTGGAGATGGACCCGCCGACGTGGCTGGCGCTCGCCACCGGACGCCTCGACTGGGCGCGGGCGGTCACCGACGGTCGCGTACGGGTGTCGGGGAACCGGGCCGACCTTTCCGCGTACCTCCCGATTTAGCCGGCGGACCGCCGCAACCTGCACTCACCCTGAGCGGGGACTCCGTGACTGTCGGTATCGACTGCTGTTCGCGTACACTGAGAGCCGACGACGGTCCCGGCCCATAGCGTGCGGAGCTGACCCCCGACTCCGCCAGGCCAGTCCAGACCCCACCAAGAGGGAGCGGCAGGTGCCCCGAGGCGATGGCCGGCTGAGCCACGACCTTGACCCCGAGCGACCCGGCCCCCAGGACGCGTGCGGCGTCTTCGGCGTCTGGGCCCCCGGGGAAGAGGTCGCCAACCTCACCTACTTCGGGCTCTACGCCCTCCAGCACCGGGGCCAGGAGGCCGCGGGCATCGCAGTGAGCGACGGTTCCGGCGTCGTGGTCTACAAGGATCTCGGCCTGGTCGCCCAGGTGTTCGACGAGCCGACGCTGGCGAGCCTGCGCGGGCACGTCGCGATCGGGCACGCGCGCTACTCCACCACCGGCGGCTCGACCTGGGAGAACGCCCAGCCGACGATCCGCGCCACCAGCGCCGGCACCACCATCGCGCTGGCGCACAACGGCAACCTGGTCAACACCGCCGAGCTGCAGCGCGAGGCCGCAGTGCGCGGGCTCGACCCGGACGGCTCGACGAACGACACCTCGCTGGTGACGATGCTGCTGGCCAGCCGGCCCGACCTGTCGGTCGAGGCGGCGGCGCTGGAGGTGCTGCCGCAACTGCGCGGCGCGTTCAGCTTCGTTTTCATGGACGAGTCGACGCTCTACGCGGCGCGCGACGCGCACGGCGTACGCCCGCTGGTGCTCGGCCGGCTCGAACGCGGCTGGGTGGTGGCCAGCGAGACCGCCGCGCTGGACATCGTCGGCGCGAGCGTGGTCCGCGAGGTCGAGCCGGGCGAGCTGATCGCCATCGACGAGAACGGGCTGCGCTCCAGCCGGTTCGCCGCGCCCGAGCCCAAGGGCTGCCTCTTCGAGTACGTGTACATCGCCCGGCCGGACGCCACCATCGCCGGCCGTAACGTGCACGCCGCGCGGGTGCAGATCGGCCGTCAGCTCGCCAAGGAGCACCCGGTCGAGGCCGACCTGGTGATCCCGGTGCCGGAGTCCGGCACGCCGGCCGCGATCGGCTACGCCGAGGAATCAGGCATCACCTACGGCCAGGGCCTGATGAAGAATCCGTACGTCGGGCGCACCTTCATCCAGCCCTCGCAGACGCTGCGCGCGCTCGGCGTCCGGCTGAAGCTGAACCCGCTGCGGCAGAACGTACGCGGCAAGCGCCTGGTGGTGGTGGACGACTCGATCGTCCGGGGCACCACCCAGCGGGCGATCGTCCGGTTGCTGCGCGAGGCGGGCGCCCTGGAGGTCCATGTCCGGATCTCCTCGCCGCCGGTGAGCTGGCCCTGCTTCTACGGCATCGACTTCGCCACCCGGGCCGAACTGCTGGCCAACGGGCTGGACAACGAGGGCATCCGGCGCTCGATCGGCGCCGACACGCTCGGGTACGTATCGCTGCCCGGTCTCATCGCCGCGACCGAGCAGCCGAAGAGCCGGCTCTGCCGGGCGTGCTTCGATGGGGAGTATCCGATCGAACTGCCGGCCGGGAACCTGATCGGCAAGCACGTGCTCGAAGGAGTGGGACGCCGGGTCGCCGCCGAGGCGGCCGGGCCGACCGGTCCGCTCGTCGCCACACCGACCCACCACCCGTAGCACCACCGACGCGGGTCCGGCCGCTCCGGGCTCGCGGGAACCACAAAGGGGAGAACCGTGACGCACGTGTCCGAGCGCAGCGGCGCAGGATCCAGCCCGACGGGCGCCGGCGGCGACCGCCAGCCCTGGTCGGCGGGGTCCGGCCGGACGCAGCGCAAACGCTCGGTCTCGTACGCCGACGCCGGGGTGTCGATCGAGGCGGGCGACCGCGCGGTCGAGCTGCTCAAGTCCAAGGTCAAGGAGACCCGGCGCCCGGAGGTCCTGGGTGACCTGGGCGGCTTCGCCGGCCTGTTCCGGCTGGACACGAAGAAGTACAAGAATCCGATCCTGGCCTCCTCGACCGACGGCGTCGGCACCAAGCTGGTGATCGCGCAGCAGCTCGACATCCACGACACGGTCGGCATCGACCTGGTCGCCATGGTCGTCGACGACCTGGTCGCCTGCGGCGCCGAGCCGCTGTTCCTGCTCGACTACATCGCCACCGGCGAGGTCGTGCCGGACAAGGTCGCCGAGATCGGCGCGGGCATCGCGGACGGCTGCCGGTACGCCGGCTGCGCGCTGCTGGGTGGCGAGACCGCCGAGCACCCGGGCGTGCTGCGCCCCGACGAGTACGACATCTCCGCCACCGGCGTCGGCGTGGTGGAGGAGAGCGAGATCCTCACCCCGGAGCGGGTGGAGGTGGGTGACGTGGTGATCGCCATGCGCTCCTCCGGCCTGCACTCCAACGGCTACTCCCTGGTCCGGCACGTGCTGCTGGGCGCCGGCCGGATGCGGCTGGACGTGGTGATCGACGACTTCGGCCGCCAGCGGACGCTCGGCGAGGAGCTGCTCACCCCGACCAAGATCTACGCGCAGGACTGCCTCAAGCTGATCGCCGAGGCCGAGGTGCGGGCGCTGGCCCACGTCACCGGCGGCGGCATCCCCGGCAACCTGGTCCGGGTGCTGCCGGAGCACGTCGACGCCGTGGTCAACCGCTCCACCTGGAAGCCGCAGCCGATCTTCGATCTGATCCAGACCAAGGGCCGGATCGAGGACCCGGAGATGGAGGCGACGTTCAACATGGGCGTCGGCATGTTCGCGATCGTCTCCGCCGAGGACGCCGACCGCGCGCTGGCCACCCTGACCGGCCGGGGCGTGGACGCCTGGCAGGCGGGCGAGATCATCGAGGGGTCCGGCAACGTGCAGATGGTCGGGCAGCACACCCGGGGCTGATCACCCTGCGCCGATCGGCCGGGCACCTGATCGGGGGTTCACCCGAGCGGTCGCCGCGGCCTAGCCTGGAGGTTCGGTTTTCAGGCAGGCGGGGGAGGTGCTGATGGCCGCACGTGCGCCCGAAGGGATGCGGGGTATCGCCGCCGTCCCGTCGTACGTGGTGATGCAGCCGACCACCCTGTGCAACCTCGACTGCGCCTACTGCTACCTGCCGCTTCGGGCGGCCGATCGGCGGATGCCGGTGGCCGTCGCCGAGGCGGTGGCGGCGTCGGTGAACCCGTGGGCGACGGGTGGTCGCTTCTCCGTGGTCTGGCACGGCGGGGAGCCGCTCGCGGCCGGCCGGGAGCATCTGGCCGCCCTGCTGGCGCCGTTCGGGCCGGACGTCGAGCACCACGTGCAGACGAACGCCACGCTGATCGACGACGCCTGGTGCGCGTTCTTCGCCGAGCACCGGGTGCGGGTCAGCGTCAGCGTGGACGGGCCACGGGCCCGCAACGCCGAGCGGGTCACCCGGGGCGGGCGGCCCGCGTACGACCGGATCGTGGCCGGGGTGGCGGCGCTGCGCCGCCACGGCGTGCCGTTCTCGGCGCTGGCTGTGGTGTCCCGGCCGGAGCCGGGCCTGGCGACCGAGCTGTACGACTACTTCCTCGACCTGGGCTGCGACGTGCTCGGCGTCAACATCGAGGAGACCGAGGGCGTCAACACCCGGACCAACGCCCGGGACGCGGGCGCGGTCACCGGGTTCTGGGCGGAGCTGGTCGCGGCCTGGCGGCGTGATCCCCGGATCCACCTGCGCGAGGTGGAGTGGTCGCTGCGGTACGCGGGCGCGGTGCTGGCCGGCACCGCCGACGACCTGCTGCCCCGCCGCCTCGACCCGATCCCGACGGTCGGGCACGACGGTTCGGTGGTGGTGCTCTCGCCGGAGCTGGCCGGCTTCACGGACCCGCACTACGGCGACTTCACCAGCGGGAACGTGCTCACCACCCCGCTGGGCGAGATCCTCGCCGACGCGGCCGGCACGCCCTGGGTGGGCGAGTTCCTCACCGGCGTGGAGGCGTGCCGGACGTCCTGCGCGTACTTCGGCTTCTGTGGGGGTGGGCACGCCGCCAACCGCTACTTCGAGCTGGGGCGTTTCGACGGTACGGAGACCGAGCACTGCCGGAACAGCAAGATCCGCCTACTGGAGGGAGTGTTGGAGCATGCCCGAGACCATCAGTGACACCGACCGGGGGGCAGTGGCCGACCGGGTGCGGGACGCCGCTGCGGGGCTTACCGCTCTGCTCCGTGAGGCGGAGGCGGCGCGGCTGCTGCGGGCGGAGGTGTCGGGCGGCGACGGCGCCAACGCGGTCTGCGCCTGGAACCACTTCGAGAACATCCCGACGTTCTACAACTGGAACAACCGGCCGCGCTGAGGGCTCGGTTCCGCGATCAGGGACCTGCCGGCGAGTCGGGGCGGCACCCCGGCACGGCAGGTCCCTGATCGTCGGTCGTACGCCGGCTCAGCAGAGCACATGCGTGAGCACGCGGGGGTTACCGCGTGCTCAGATGTGACCGGAGGTCAGCGGGTCGGACGAGCCCAGGTGTCCGGGTCGTCGTCCGCGTGGTCCTCGTCATCGTCGTCGACATACTCTTTGTAGTCGTCGTCGAAGTTGTGCTCAGACTTCCCACTACCCGCCAGTTCGCGCTGCAAGGCGGTTAGGTCGGTGTTCGGGGAGTGATACTTCAACTCCCGCGCCACCTTCGTCTGCTTGGCCTTAGCACGGCCGCGCCCCATGGCTCGACCCCCTCGCACAGAATGCGGGGCAGCCCGAAGGCGGGCCCCGATGACGTCAGGCATCTCTCGTGGCTCTTACGGTACATGGGGATGCCATCGTTCGGCACCTCGGGTCACCGTCGACCGGACCTGCGCGTCGCAGTGGTCCAGCCGTCACCAAGTGTACCGGGTAAGGGGTAAGGTCCGGGGCTGGCCGTGACAGCGGACAAATGGGTACGAACGGGCCCGAGGCTCAGCTTAACGCGCACGGCCTCCGGGGGTGGAGTCGCCGCTCCGCCCCCGGAGGTGAGCTTCACCGCAGATGGATCGCGCGCAGCCGGCCGACCTCGGCCATCCGCCGCTCGGCGAGCCGGTCCGCGGCCACCGCCGGGGGTACGCCCTCGTCGTCGGCGAGCTGGAGGATCTGCCGGGTGGTGTCGAAGATCCGGGTGGCGCGCAGCTTGGCGCGCTCGAAGTTGAAGCCCTCGATCTCGTCGGCCACCTGGATCACGCCGCCCGCGTTCACCACGTAGTCCGGGGTGTAGAGGATGCCCCGGTCGGCGAGCACCTTCTCGATGCCCGAGTGGGCGAGCTGGTTGTTCGCCGCTCCGGTGACGACCTTCGCCCGCAGCACCGGCACGGTCTCGTCGTTCAGCGCGCCGCCGAGCGCGCACGGGGCGTACACGTCGATGTCGGAGGCGACCAGCGCCGCGGTGTCGTCGACCAGGGTGACCTGCGGGTGGGTGGTGCGCGCCCACTCCAGGGCGCGCGGGTTCACGTCGGTCGCCACGACCTCGGCGCCGTCGTCGAGCAGGTGGGCGGTCAGGTACTTGCCGACCTTGCCCAGCCCGGCCACGCCGACCCGGCGGCCGGCCAGCGTCGGGCTGCCCCAGACGTGCTCGGCGGCGGCCCGCATGCCCTGGAACACGCCCCACGCGGTGAGGATCGAGGAGTCGCCCGCGCCGCCGTGCTCCACGCTGCGGCCGGTGACGTACCGGGTCTCGCGCGCGATCACGTCCATGTCCGCGACGTACGTGCCGACGTCACAGGCGGTGTAGTAGCGGCCGTTGAGCGACTCGACGAAGCGGCCGTACGCGCGCAGCAGCGCCTCGCTCTTGATCTGCTCGGGGTCGCCCCAGATGACCGCCTTGCCGCCACCGAGGTCGAGGTTCGCCAGCGCGTTCTTGTAGGCCATGCCGCGGGAGAGGTCGAGCACGTCGGCGAGGGCGTCGGCCTCCGTGGCGTACGGGTAGAACCGGGTCCCGCCGAGCGCGGGGCCCAGCGCGGTGGAGTAGATCCCGATGATCGCCTTCAGGCCGGACTGCTTGTCCTGGCAGAACACGACCTGCTCATGCCCCGTGGAAACGGGGTCGTCGGTGCTGGCGAATACGCCCATGGCTGACTCCTGTGTCGGTGAGCGCCCTTGTGGGGAGCGGAACCTGGTGGCACGCCGGCGGGATGCTGCCGGTGTCTCTGAGCCTAATATCGGCCCGAACCGTACTGTCGCGCACGTCACGCCACGGGCTCACGGGCGGCGACGGGCGGTCCCGTCTCGTGGGAGGATCGCGCCGTGCCGTCGCTCTTCGCTTCATACCTGCGCGTGTACGAGCCGCTGACCGCCTTCGACCGGGACCGGCAGTCCTACTGGCGCCGGTACGTCAGCGAGGGCCGGGCGATCGCCCCGCTGGAAGGGCCGGTACGACAACGGACCGCCGTGATCGAGGCGCTGGGCGCGGGCTGGACCCGGCTGCCCGACCTGCCCGACGAGGCGTACGTCCTGGAGTCGGACGACTCGTTGCTGGTCTGCCCCTGGAACCTGCGCATCCGGGTCGCCGAGGCGGCGCTGAGCGCCCGCGACGGCGTGCCCTCGGTGCTGGCCGACGCGTTCGTGCCGCCGGTGCTCGCCGGGCAGGCCAAGGCCGTGGTGGAGGACTGGCGCAGCGGCGCCCGGGTGCTGGAGCACGGCGTGCCCCGGGTGCACGAGCAGATCGCCACCTGGGGCGTGCCGCTGCGCTGGTTCGTGCTGTTCGAGGCGGGTGAGCGGCACCTGGTCACCGAGCCGGAGCGGCGCGCGCTGCGCTACCGCACCGAGATCTCCAAGGCGCGCCGCCGCGCGTCGCGGGCGCTGTCGGTGCTGCGCAAGTCGATCGGCGAGGCGCCGATCACCGAGGCGGTCGAGGAGGCGGCCCGGTGGCTGGAGGAGTTCCACCCGCGCTCGGTGGTCGAGCTGGACTACGGCGGCCTGGTGCAACTGCTGCCGGACGAGACGCTCGAGGCCGACGACTCGACCGATCTGGTGGCCACCGGACTGTCCGGACTGGGCCGGGGCGAGGCCGAGGAGGCGTCCGCCGCGTACGACAAGCTGGTCGCCCGCTGGCGCGCGGTGCAGCTGTTGGAGCGCTGCAACTGACGCCCGGTTTACCCCGATAAGTGGTCTTGGACACGAGAGTGTCTCGTAGTTGATGCGTCACGAACCGTGATCATGAGTCCTAATAAGGTAGTTTCTGCGGCATAAAAGTCGTAAAAATCGGTCATGCTTCATCCGTCCGTCTAGGGACCTTCAGCCGTTCGGCCCATGTCGGACATCGGGGACTAGCCGGACCATGGGAGACGCGTCGGCCGGCGGGACCCCGGCCGATGTCTATACATGTGGAGGAGTGACCCCGATGGCATCGCGAACGCACGAACCTGAGCCGCTACTCACACCGGCCGAGGTGGCGTCGATGTTCCGTGTCGACCCGAAGACGGTGACCCGGTGGGCCAAGGCTGGCAAGCTCAGCGCCATCCGGACCCTTGGCGGCCACCGCCGCTACCGTGAGTCAGAGGTTCGGGCGCTACTGCAGGGGCAGATCCCCCAGCAGCGCCAGGGAGACTGACGAACCGGCGTTCTCCGGCGTTCCGATCAGGGGCGGTGCCGTCGCGGCGCCGCCCTTAATCGTGCCCGGGCTCAATCGTGTCCGGGGGCCGCGCCGTCCAGCACGATCCGCAGCCCCACCGTGCCCCCCTCGCCCCGGCGCAGCCGGCTGCCGAGCAGGCTCAGCCGCCCGATCAGCCGGTACTTCTGCTTGAGCAGGCCCCGCACCCGCCGGGTGCTCTCCGGATCGGCGATCGTCGCGTGTGCCGGCACCGCCTCGCCGTGCGGTCGCCCGCGCACGTCGCACGGCGCCACAGTGACCCGGCCGTCGCGCCGGATCCGCTTCACCTTGCCGGAGTCGGACACCGTCCACACCGCCAGCGAGTCACCGTCGCGTACCGCCCACACCGGTGTCGCCACCGCCCGGCCGTCCTTGCGGAACGTGGTGAGCAGGACGTACTTCTCCGCCGCCAGGCGGTCCAGGTCGGTCACGCCGCCCAGGATACGGCGGCCACGGCGCCGCCGACCCCCGGATAGCGTTGCGGGCATGACCGGGGAACCCGAGATCGGCGACGTGTTCGGCGAGATGATCCGCGACGCGTACGCGGTCGCCACCGGGATCGGACCCCGGCCGATGGCCGGTGGGCGCCTGCCCCGGCCGGTCATCGAGATCATCGAGCGGGACGACGGGCTGATCAACGGCGCGCCCGCCGGGCACTACCTGGACCCGCCGCAGCTGTGGCAGCCGCACGACCACCGGGCGGTGAACCGGGTACGCGGGCACGTGCTCGACGTCGGCGTCGGCGCCGGACGGATCGCGCTGGAACTCCAGGAGCGCGGCGTGCCCGTCACCGGCCTGGACACCTCGCTGGGCGCGCTGCGGGTCAGCCGGCACCGGGGCGTACGCGACCTCGTCCACGGCACCGTCGACGAGCACACCGCCGACGGGCCGCGCTACGACACGTTCCTGCTGCTCGGCAACAACCTCGGGCTGTTCGAGGGGCGGGAACGGGCGCCCGCGATGCTGGCCGCGCTCGCCGCCCTGGCCCGCCCCGGCGCCCGGGTGATCGCCCACGGTACCGACCCGTACGGCACCACCGACCCGGTGCACACCGCCTATCACGAGCGCAACCGGCAGCGGGGCCGGATCGGCGGGCAACTGCGGCTGCGGCTGCGCTACCGGCTGCTCGGCACCGGGTGGTTCGACTACCTGGTCTGCTCGCCCGAGGAGTTCGCCGAGCTGGTCCACGGCTCGCCGTGGCGACTGGCCGACGTGGACGACACCGACCACCCGTACTACCTCGCCACGCTGGAGCTGCGGCGTTAGGAAGGGCCCCTTTCAAGCGCCCAGGCGTTAACAAGGGGCCCTTCCTTACATGCTCAGACCTGGACGGTGGGGGTGGTCTGCTCCGGGGGCAGTCCGCCGTCGCCGTCGACCACCTCGTCCGGCGTGCCGTCCTCGTCGATGTCCACCATGGTGATGTCCACCTTGCCGTCACCGTCGGTGTCGAACTGGAACAGGTCGGCCTTGCCGTCGCCGTCGGTGTCCACCACCCACACGTCGGTCTTGCCGTCGTTGTTGGTGTCCGCGCGGAGCAGGTCCACCCGCTCGTCGCCGCGGGTCTCGACCGTCTCGGTGTTCTCCGCGCTCTCCGGTGCCTGGCTCATCTCGTTCCTTCCTTCGACGTTGACGGCCGTCCTTACCCCGTCCGCTCCGCCCCCACTCATCCCGGCGGCCCGGCCCTGCATAGGGTCGCATGCAGGAACGAGCGAGCGGACGGGCCCGGCGGCGGAGACCCCGCGCGCCCCCGCCGCGGCGAGGGGACACCGATGAGTGGTCGTTTTGTGGTCGTCGGGGCCGGCACCATGGGCCTCGGCATCGCGTACGTGGCGGCCGGCGCCGGGTACGCGGTCGAACTGGTCGAGGTCGACCCCGCGCGGGGCGCCGAGGCCGTCCGCCGGCTCGGCGAGCTGTGGGACCGGGGCGTGCAGCGCGGCAAGCTGACCGAGGAGGCCGCCACCGCCAACCGCGGGCGCGTCACGTTGCGGGCCGGGCTCACCGAGGTGCCCGAGGGCGCCGACGTGATCGTGGAGGCGGTGCCCGAGCGGCTCGACCTGAAGCGCGCCGTGCTGCGCGAGGCGGAGAGCCGCCGCCCCGCGCTGCTGGGCAGCAACACGTCCAGCATCCCGATCGCCGAACTGGCCGCCGGGCTGGACCGCCCGGCCGACTTCGTCGGGCTGCACTTCTTCAACCCGGTCTGGGCGATGGCGTTGCTGGAGGTCGTGGTCGGCCCGGCCACCGCGCCGCAGACCACCGAGGCGGCCGTCGCGCTCGCCGCCCGGCTGGGCAAGGACCCCGTCGTCGTACGCGACATGCCCGGCTTCGCCACCTCCCGCCTCGGCGTCACGCTCGGCCTGGAGGCGATCCGGATGGTGGCCGACGAGGTGGCGAGCCCGGCCGACATCGACAAGGCGATGGTGCTCGGCTACCGGCACCCGATCGGCCCGCTGGAGCTGACCGACCTGGTCGGACTGGACGTGCGGCTCGACATCGCGCGTACGCTCCAGGCCGCGTACGGGGACCGCTTCGCGCCGCCGCCGCTGCTGGTCGAGATGGTGGCCGCCGGGAAGCTCGGCAAGAAGTCCGGGCAGGGCTTCTACACCTGGAAGGACGGCCAGAAGAAATGAGCGGGCTGCGGATCGAGGAGCTGCCGGACCGGCTGGTCGTCACGCTGGACCGGCCGGAGAAACGCAACGCGATCGACGCCGACCTGGTGGCCGAGCTGCACGCGGTCTGCGCCGACCTGGAGGCACGCCCCCGGCTGCTGCTGCTCACCGGCGGGACGGCGGGCATCTTCGCCGGCGGCGCCGACATCGCCCAGCTGCGCGAGCGCGGCCGGCTGGACGCGCTGGCCGCCATCAACCAGGGCGTCTTCGCCCGCATCCGGGCGCTCCCGATGCCCACCGTGGCCGCCGTCGACGGGCCGGCGCTGGGCGGCGGCGCCGAACTCGCGTACGCCTGCGATCTGCGGGTGTGCACGGACCGCGCGGTCTTCGGTCAGCCCGAGGTGCGGCTGGGCATCCTGGCCGGCGCGGGCGCGACCTACCGGCTGCCGGCGTTGATCGGTGAGGCCCGCGCCAAGGAACTGCTCTTCACCGGCCGGCGGGTGGACGCCGCGGAGGCGCTGCGGATCGGGCTGGTGAACCGGGTGGTGGCCGAACCGGACGAGCTGCTGCCCACCGCGCACGGTCTGCTCGACGAGATGGCGAAGGGCTCCGCGCTGGCCCTGCGGCTGACCAAGCTGGCGGTGGACGCCCCGGCGGCCGCGCACCCGCAACTCGACCTGCTCAGCCAGGCGGTGCTCTTCGAGGACGAGGAGAAACACCGGCGGATGACCGAGTTCCTGGACCGGCGCAAGGCGCGCTGAGCCGGAACACGACGAGGGCCGCGCCGGTGTTCCCGGTGCGGCCCTCGTCGTCGGCGCTTCTCAGCGTCTGATCTGGACTCCGGCGTCCGCCAGAGCCGGGATCGCCGGCGCGGACTCGGCGAAGCCGATGAGCAGCAGCGCCTCCGGCCCGTACGCTTTGATCTCCTGGGCGATGCCGGAGAAGTCGACGGGGGTCTTCGGGTCCTCCGGCGGCTCGTAGGTCAGCAGCTTGACCCGGTCCGCGCCGATGCCGGCCTTCTCCAGCTCCGAACGGACGTTCTCCTGGAGGCCCTCGCCGTAGGAGTCCTTACGGGCCAGGATCGCGATCTTGCGCGGCCCGTCCCGGAGCATCACGTCGGCCAGCGCGCGACCCTGGAGGCTGTCCGGCGGGGCGGTACGGAAGTAGAGGCCGTTGTCGTCCACCGCGCTCAGCCCCGCGTCGGTGTTCGACGGCGAGAACAGGATCCGCCCGGCGGCCACCACGTCCGGCAGCACCGCCCGGGAGATGCCCGAACCACCGGCGCCGATGATGACGTGGACGCCCTCCCGGACGTGCGAGGCGACAGTGGCCTTGGCGACCGCCGGGTTGGTGCCGTCGTCGCCCTCGACCCACCTCACCGGCTCACCGAGCACACCACCGGCGGCGTTGACCTCGCGGAGCGCGAGCGCGGCGCCGGCGGCCAACGGCGGGTACGCCAGCGCCAGGTCACCGGTCTTCGGCAGGAGGCCGCCGAGGACCAGCGGCGCGTCCTTCGCCTTCCCGTCGCGCAGCTTGCGACCGCGCGGCGGCGTCTTGCTGCTCGCCCCGGACTCCTCACCGGCGCCGACGAACTCGGTCTTGCTGTCGTCGATCTTCTGGTTGTCGAAGTGCATGGTGCCGTAGCTGGCGGTGGCCGGCTCGCCGTTGTCGGTGAACCCGGCCCGGGTGAGCGACACGCCCCGGTACTGGATGTCCTGACCGGCGCGGGCGAGCTGGAGGCAGGTCGCCACCTCGTCGCAGCGCTCGCCGCCGGTGGTGACCCCGACGATCTGCTTGGCGATCTCGCCCGGCGCGGTGGTGCCGGCGAGCTGGGCGGCCAGCGCGCTGATCACGACCGCGTCGTAGGACTCGGCGGAGTAGAGGAAGTCACCCAGCTTCGCGTCTACGGCGAGTAGTCGTTCCTTGAAGCTCTCGGGCAGCGGAGTGAGGGGCGTGGTGCCCTTCATCCCGTTCACCAGATCCGCCCGATCCTTCAGCTCGGCTGGGTATGAATTGAGCATGTTGCCGTCGGTGCCGTAGAGGCGCACCTGGGTGGCGGGCGCTTCTTCCGGCTCGTCGCTCCCGCAGGCGCTCGTGGCGAGCAGGAGCGCCGCGCAGGCCATGGACAGGGCCGCGCGCGACGTGCGTGTTCTCAGCATGGTCGTCCTTCCTCCGGCGAAGGTCCGCTGCGCACCTTAGCGTGCCCACGCGGTAGGCGGGACTGTGGAGTCGGCTCCGTCGGCACCCCGACTGCGGGAATCACGCTGCGTGTTCATCGAGCGATTTCCGGGTCACGGCTTGACCCCCGGCGCTACTGTTCCGCGGGTGAACGACGAAGCACAGCAGACGCTGGACGACGCGACCGCCGTGCTCCGTTCCGCCCTCGCCGGCGACGGCGCCGGGGTGGTGGGCACGTTCGACGCGGTGGTGGACCGCTCCGGCCTGGCCGGGGCGTACGGGGTGGCGTGGTGCCTGGCCGCCACCATGCTCGGCGACGACGCGCCGGCCGGCGGGGCGGCCCTCGACTTCCCCGGCATCGACCAGGCCGACTACGACACCCGCTGGGTGGCCCGCTTCGTCAGCGCGTGCGCCAACGACGACGCCGACACCGGTGAGGCGCTGTTCGGCGCGGCCGCCGCCGACGGGCTGCTGCCCGACTGCCTGCTCACCCTCGCCGGCTCGACCATCGCCACGCTGCGCAGCCGGTCCGACTGAGCCCGCCGCGCCGCGACGCGCGCCGGCTGTGATAGCTCTGGGTCATGTCCGAGGCGATGCTCAGCAAGGTGCGCAAGCTGCTCGCCCAGGCCGAGGACCCGGCCTGCACGCCCGCCGAGTCGGCCGCGTTCATGGCCAAGGCCACCGAGCTGATCGCCCGTTACGGCGTCGACCGGGCGCTGCTCGCGGCACGCGACCCGGCCGTCGACCCGGTGGGCGACCGGACGGTCGAGGTGGTCGCGCCGTACGCCCGGGACAAGGCCGGACTGCTGGCCGCGGTCGCCGAACCGTTGCGCTGCCGCTGCGTACGCCGACGGCAGGGCAACGGTTTCGCCATGCACCTGTTCGGCTTCGCCAGCGACCTGGAACGCGTCGAGTTGCTGTTCACCTCGCTGCTGGTGCAGGCCGCGCACGGACTGGCGGGAGCCGCCGTGCCGGACGGGGAGCACCCGGCCGCGTTCCGGCGTACCTGGCTGGCCGGCTTCGCGTACGTCGTCGCGCAGCGGCTGCGCGCAGCCGAGGAGAACGCGGTGGCCGAGGCGGGCGGTCCCTCGACGGCCCTGGTACTCGCCGACCGTTCCGACCGCGTCCAGCGCCGGGTCGCCGAGGCGTACCCCAGGTTGCGCACCGCGCCGCGACGGCGCCTCGCGGGCGGTGGTTTCGCGCCGGGCGCGGACGCCGGCCGCCGCGCCGACCTCGGCGGCACCGGCGTGCCCGGCGCCGCGGCGACGCCGGGCATCACCGGCTGACCGGGCCCATCGGGTACGGGTCAGGCGGTGCGGGCGACCGTCGCCAGGTAGCGGCAGAGCAACTCGTGCCAGCCGGCCGTGAGCGCCTCGCGGTAGCCCTCGGCCGCGGCGCCGTGCCGGTCGAAGTAGCGGTGCTCGACCTCGACCCGGGTCAGTTCCGGGCCCTCGGGGTGGAACAGGACCTCCACCTCGCTGGCGCCGGCCGGGTCCGGCACCGGCACCCGGTCCGGGCCGATCTGCCAGGTGAAGACCAGACGCCGGGGCGGATCCCAGGTCAGCACGCGGCCCCAGTCGTTGCGGAAGCCGTACGGGCCGATTTCGTAGAGCATGCCGCCGGCCCGGGGTTCGATGCCGAGCGCGGCGAGCGCCTGCGGGCCGGACCAGGTGTACTCGCGTACCCACCAGTCGGCGAGCGATCCGGTGAACACGGCGTACGCCCGCTCGGCCGACGCCGGGGCGAACAGGTTGCTGCGGAGGGAGAAGCGGTCGGATTCCTGCCGGACCTCATCCGGATCGGCCATCTCCTGTCCCATAGGTCCGGACCATACCGGCTCATGTCTCGGTGCGCAGCTTCCGTTGCGCCCGCTTCCGGACACCGGGAACGCCGCTCCACGACAGCGCTGTGTGGTGGGACAGGCGCGCCGAGTTGGCGGAACGCCTCGGGGCGTACCCGGTACCAGGCCCAGGTGCCGCGCCGCTCGGAGCCGGACGTAGATCTCCGACGCCGAGGCGCCGGCAGCGCTTGTTTCGACACTTCTCTAGGTTGACAGACTTCAAAGCAGAGGGCAGGGTGGAGCCTGCTTCGATAAACATCTAGACAAGGAGTTCACATGTCCCGCGTCCAGCTCGCCCTGCGCGTGTCCGACCTCGAAGGCTCCGTCGCCTTCTACAGCAAGCTGTTCGGCGTCGAGCCGGCCAAGCGCCGCCCCGGCTACGCCAACTTCGCGGTGGAGAACCCGCCGCTGAAGCTCGTACTCCTCGAAGGTGAGCCCGGCCTGCCGACGGTGATGGACCACCTCGGGGTCGAGGTGGCCACCACCGGCGAGGTGAACGCCGCGACCAGCCGGCTCACCGAGTCCGGCCTGATCACGCTGGAGGAGAACGACACCGAGTGCTGCTACGCGCTCCAGGACAAGGTCTGGGTGCGCGGCCCCGGCGACGAGCCGTGGGAGGTCTACACGGTCAAGGCCGACTCACCGCAGCTGGAGAAGGTGACCGAGAGCGCCTGCTGCGCCTCGGACACTGCGGAGCAGCCCGCCGGCGTCTGAACGGCGGATCCCCACCGGCGTCTCCGCCGGTGGGGATCTCTGTCGTACGGTCAGGTGCGGCGATTCCGCATGACCCAGGTGGGCAGCGGTTCCGCGAAGGCGTGCACCACCTCCCAGCCGGCGCGCCGGTACACCTCGACGTTGTCCGGGTTGCTGGTCTCCAGAATCGCCGGCAGGCCGTCCGCGGCGGCCCGGTCCAGCCCCACCCGCATCACGGCGTGGCCCCACCTGCGGCCGGCGTGGTCCGGGTGCGTACCCAGCACCCCCAGGTACCAGAACGGCGCCGACGGCAGCGCGGCGTGCACCGCCTCGTCGTAGGCGCGGACGCGGTGCAACACGTCGGCGGGAAGCTGGGCGGCGAGATCGTCGTCCGGCGGGGCGCTCCCGGATGCCGGCGGCTCCCAGATCGCCACCGACGCGCCGTGCCCGATCGTCCAGATCGTCTCCTTGTGCACCCGCTTGTCGAACAGGTGCCCGAAGAAGACGGCCGCATAACGCGCATAGGTAGCCTCGTCGGGGAACAGGTGCCGCAGGACCGGATCCTTGGTGAAGGCCGCGACCAGCGACGTGACCACGCTGCCACGGTCTTCCGGCGTCGCAACGGTGATCTCAGGCCCTGTCACAGCGTGCAACATATCGCGCGGCCGGGGCCTGGGGCGTCCCCTGCGGCCGCTGCCGGGCTGCGTACCGTACACCCGCCAGGTACTCCGGCGTGGCGACCTGCGTCGGCCGTGGAACTTGCCCGTCGGCCGGGAAGCGCAACCCCTAGCGGGACCGGACCACTGCCGTGACCTCGACCTCGAGCACGGCACCGGGCAGGAAGAGCCTGCTGACCTCGACAGTCGTGCTCGCCGGCGGCGGTGTGCCAGTGAAGAGCCGTCGCCGGACGGCCGCGTACGCCGGCAGGTCAGCCAGGTCCGTCATGAACGTGCGGACGTGCAGCACGTCGTCGAAGCTCGCGCCGTGCGCCGCGAGCACGCCGCCCACGATCTCGAAGATCCGTTCGGCCTGGGCGCCTGCGTCTCCGGGGGCCACCACCTCGCCGTCGTCGTCGACGGCGACCTGTCCGGCGAGCATCAGCAGCGCGCCGCCGCCGACATCGATCCGGGCGACGTGCGCGAAGCGGTCGCCGAACGGGGCCGCGACGGATTCGGGGTTGTCCAGGGTGAGGCGCATCAGCGTCCCTTCGCAGAAGTCGGGGGAGACGAGGGAGGAGAGATCGGCGTCCTGGTCCGGCGCGGCCCGCATCAGGTCGAGGGCGGCCTCCAGCACGGGGGCCGGCACCGGGCGGCGCAGCGCCAGCCGCGCGTCCTTCGCCGCCATCGTGACTGCGAACGAGGCGCCCGGGGCGGTGGCCCGTCCGACCGCGCCGCCGAGGGCCCCACGGTCGAGCACGTCGAGGGCGGTCTGCCTGTCGACACCGAGCGCTGCGGCGACAGCCAGCGCGTCGTGCAGCGCGGCGACAGCCGTCACCAGGCCCGTGTTCGCGACGAGTTTGACGGCGGCACCTGCGCCGATCGGACCGCAGTGACGGACCGTCCCGAGCTGCCCCAGCACCGGAGCCGCCCTCTCCACGGCATCGGCAGTGCCGCCCGCGAAGATCACCAGCGTGCCGGCCCGGGCGGCGTTGACGCTGCCGCCGACGGGGGCGTCGAGGAGGTAGACGCCCGCCGGAAGCCGGCCGGCCACCGCTCGGACTTCGTCCGGCCCGATCGTCGACATCTGCACCACGACCGTCCCGGGTCGGAGCGCGGTGGCGGCGCCGTCCGGCCCGAACAGCACCGTCTCGACCGCGCCGGCGTCGGCGAGCATGACGACGACGACCTCGGCTCCGTCGACCGCGGCGGACGGGCTCGCGGCCACCGTCGCGCCGACCGCCGCGAGCGGCTCCGAACGCTCCGGGCTGCGGTTCCACACTCTGACCCGGTTGCCGCCGGCCAGGAGGCGGCGCGCGATCGGCGTACCCATGTGCCCGGTCCCGAGGACCGCGATGATCTTCACGCGGTAACGCTAGGCCGGTGAGGGTAATGCGACCAACGAATGTCTTGCATGCCTGCCATGCGTGATTACCATGCCTGCCCATGGAGACTCAGCTGCTGGAGGTGTTCCGCACCGTCGCGCGGCACGGCTCGATCACCACCGCCGCCCGCGCACTCCGCTTCACCCAGTCGGCTGTCTCCCGGCAGATAGCCGCGCTCGAGGCCGACATCGGCGCCCGGCTCTTCGACCGGCTGCCCCGCGGCGTCGCCCTCACCGAGGAGGGACGAGAGCTGCTCCCGCACGCCGAGGCGGTCCTCGACCGGCTCGCCGCGGCCCGGCGTGACCTCGACGACCTGCGCGGGCTCGGCCGTGGGCGGCTGCGTGTGGGTGCCTTCCCGACCGCTGTCGCGGCTCTCGTACCCCGGGCGATGGCGTCGTTCCGCTCGGCCTACCCGGAGGTCTCGCTGTCGCTGGTCGAGGGCGTGACGCCGCGGCTGCTGGAGCGCCTGCTCGCCGAGGAGGCGGATGTGGCAGTGGTCAGCACCTCGCCCACGGGCGAGCTGGACCGCGAACGATTCGACCTGCGACACCTGCTCGACGAGCGGCTCCTGGTCGCGGTCGCGCGTGACCACCGGCTGGCGCGCCGCCGCTCGGTGCGCCTGGCGGACCTCGCCCCGGAAGCGTTCGTCGTGGGCTCGGCCACCGCGGAGAACAGCCTGCTCCGCGCAAGCCTGCCCAGCGGTTTCTCGCCGCGCATCGACATCGTCGCGGCCGAGTGGACCGGCAAGCTGGGATGCGTCGCCGCCGGGTTGGGGGTGGCCCTGGTTCCGGCCCTGGCGGTACGCGGAACCCCGCCGGACATCGCCCTGCTGCGCCTGCACCCGGACGACGAGTCGGTGCGGCAGATATTCGCGGCGACCGTGCGGGGCAGGACGCCGCCGCCGGCAGTCACGCATTTCCTGGAGCACCTGCGGGCGGAGGCGGCCCGCCTGGGCTGAAAAGCAGAACGCCGACCTGCGTATCCGCTGGTCGGCGTTCCTGTAGCCCGGCGAAAGGCTATGTGGCCAGGGGCGGGGTCGAACCGCCGACCTTCCGATTTTCAGTCGGACGCTCGTACCAACTGAGCTACCTGGCCGTGGTGCTCGGCACATGCTACCGCATGAGCCGATACGCAGAACGCCGCGCATTGAGCTGCGCGGCGTCAGCGCTTGCGGTCCTGACGGGACTTGAACCCGCGACCTCCGCCTTGACAGGGCGGCGAGCACTCCAACTGCTCCACAGGACCTGGCTGGTGTTGCATCCGGCGCGAGCCGGACCGTGCCCCCAACGGGATTCGAACCCGTGCTACCGCCTTGAAAGGGCGGCGTCCTGGGCCGCTAGACGATGAGGGCGGCCCCGCCATCATTGCACACTCGCAACTTCAAGCGGACTTGCTCCCATCCGGCCCCGCCGGAGGCAGGAGAAGCATATGTCATGTCTGCACGGACGGCCAAACCGGTATGGGCATGGCCGCGACGCCGGGCAAAACCGCAGGTCAGGGTAGCCGCGCGATCCCGTACCGCCGCTTCAGGTCCGGGATCAGGTGCCGGCACGCGGCCATCGTCTGGGCCCGGTCACCGCCCGCATCGTGCATCAGCACGATCGAGCCGTTCCGGGTGGCGCCCTTCACCCGCTTGATGATCGTCTTCGCCGGCGGGTGGTCCCAGTCCTGCGGGTCCACGCTCCAGTGCAGCGGGCGCAGGCCCATCTGCCGGGCCACCACGATCTCCTCGGCGGTCCACCGGCCGCCGGGCTGGCGGAACCAGGTGATCGGCGCCTTGGGCGCGGCGGCGCGGATGGCGTCGTTGGTCCGTTCCAGGTCGGCCCGGATCTCGGTGGCCGACCGCCGGCCGAGGTTCACGTCGTGGTGCCAGCTGTGGTTGCAGAGCTGGTGACCCTCGCGGACGATCCGGGCCACCAGCTCCGGGTAGCGCTTGGCCTGCTGGCCGACCACGCAGAACGTCGCGGTGACCCGGGCCGCCCGGAGCTGGGCCAGGATCTGCGGGGTGTAGCGGGGATCCGGTCCGTCGTCGAAGGTGAGCGCCACCCCGCTGCTCCCGCTGGCCCGGTGCAGGCCCGCCGGGAGCTTCTTGGGCACCGGGCGCAGCTTCGGCTTCCTGGGGGTGGCGGTCGGGGTCGGTGAGGGCTTCGTCACGGGCGACGGCGACGCCGGGACCGACGGCGACGCCGCCGCCTGATCGGGTGACTTGCCGGCTTCGCCGCAGGCGGTGACGAGGAGCACCAGGCCCAGGGCGAGCGCCGGCAGGGCGCGTGGACGCATTCGTCGCTCCCGGAGGGGTCGGGGTCAGACGGACTTTCCGACCGTAGTGGACGCGCCCCGGAGCGAAAAGGGCCGTCAGCCCTTCGTCGACTGGTCCAGCGAGTCCCGTACCGCCAGGGCGAGGGAGAGCGCCTCGGCCAGATCCACCGGCCGGACCACCCCGGCCGGCAGCGAGTCGGCCCGCCAGCCGGGCCCGGCGGCGAGCACCAGCAGCGGCCGGCGGGGGACGGTCAGCAGCGCGGTGAGCTGGCACGGGTCGGCGGTCGCGCGGGTGTGCGACCAGAGGACCACGGCCGCCGGCCCGGTCCGGTTGACCGCCTCAACCAGGGCGGGCAACGGCACCCGGGCGCCGAGCATGCGACAGCTCACACCGGCCTCCGCGAGCGCGGCGGCGAGCGCCTCCAGCGGCAACGAGTGCTGTTCCTCGTCGGCGCAGGAGAGCAGGATCCGGGGCGGTCCGCCGTTCGGGTGGGCCCGGATCACCGTGGCGAACGCCACCGAGACGCACCGGGACATCAGGTGTTCCACCTCGATCAGGCCGGCGGTGGCGGCGTGCCGTTCCCCGATGCCGGTGAGCACCGGCCGGAGCAGCCCCTCCCAGGTCGCCACCACCCCGTCGGCGGCGAGCGCCTCGGCGATGGTCCGCGCGATGGTCACCGAGTCCAGGCGCATCGCGGCACGGGCCAGCCCCCGTGCGGCGGGGCCGGCCCGGCCGACCGGGATGGTCGTGCCGCCGCCGTCGCGTACCGCCGAGGTCCGTGCCTTGAGCGCGAGCCGGTCCGGCGGCGGCACGGCCGGGGCCTGCCGGGCCCAGCGGGCCGCCTCGGCGGGCGCCACCCCCTCGGTGGTCAGCCGGCGCATGATCTCCAGGCGGGCGAGGTCGGCGGGCGTGTAGCGCCGGTGGTGGCCCGGCACGTGCTCGCTGGGACCGAGGCCGTACCGCTGGTGCCAGGTGCGCAGCGTGGTGACCGCCACACCCAACCGGCGTGCCACGGCCCCCGCGCTCAGCGCCTCATCGGCCACCCGACCGCTCCGGTGCCTCGGAGGCCGCGACGCCCGGCCGGGCCGGGCCCGCCGGATGCAGCAGCCGGTTGACCACGCCGCCCAGCCACGGGGCGTACGCGCGGGGGTCGGCGTCCAGGTCGGCCACCACTGCGCCGGGGTCGGCCCAGCGCAGCTCGGCCACCTCGTCCGGATCGGGCCGCGTCACCAGGTCGGCGGGTACGTCGGCGCGCAGCACGTGGTCGTACTCGAACTCGACGCGGCCGGTCGCCGGGTCCTCGGCGTAGTAGATGTAGACGCCCACCTCGGTGAGCTCGACCGGGCCGACGCCGAGTTCCTCGCCGAGCCGCCGGTTGGCGGCCTCGGTCAGCGACTGGCCCGGCAGCGGGTGCCCGCAGCAGGAGTTCGCCCAGCGCAGCGGGAACCGCGTCTTCACCGCGGCCCGCTGCTGCAGCAGCACCCGCCCCTGCGGGTCGACCAGGAGCACCGAGAAGGCCCGGTGCAGCCGGCCGGGTGGCTGGTGGGCGGTCGCCACGGTGGTCTCGCCGAGCACCTGCCCGTCGTCGCCGACCAGCTCGACCAGGTGTTCCTCCCGCTCGCTCATGCCGTCGCCCCGGTGATCCGGGCCGCCGCGAGCTTGCCGCTGATCAGCACCATCGGTACCCCCACGCCCGGCTGCGTGCCGGAGCCGACGAAGACCACGTTGTCCAGCTTCCGGTGCAGGTTGGAGGGGCGGAACGGCCCGGTCTGGAAGAGGCTGTGCGCGGCGGCGAACGGCGTGCCGGCGGCCATGCCCTGCGCCGCCCAGTCGGCCGGGGTGACGGCCCGCATCACCTCGATGCCGTCGCCGAAGCCGACGTATCCGCGTTCCTCCAGCGTGCCTACGAGCTGGTCGGCGTACCGCTGGGTGAGGTCGCCCGTCCAGTCGAACGGCGCCCGCTCCAGGTTCGGCACCGGCGCCAGCACGTAGTAGGTGTGCTTCCCGGCCGGCGCCACCGACGGGTCGGTGCGGCTCGGGTTCGTCACCAGCAGCGACGGGTCGGTCATCAGCTCGCCTCGGCGGATCACCTCGTCGAACGTCCCCTTCCAGGAGCGCCCGAAGTGGATGTTGTGGTGGGCGATCTTGCCATAGCCCTGCGTCGAACCGATGTGCAGCACCACGCAGGACGGCGAGTAGGTGAGCTTGCGTTGCCGGCTGGGCGGCAGCAGGTCCTCGTAGGCGACCGGCAGGTCGGGGTTGAGCACCACCGTGTCGGCGGGGACGAAGTCGCCGTCGGAGGTGATCACGCCGGTGGCGCGGCCGTTGGCGGTCTCCACCCGGGTCACCGTGGTGCCGTACCGGAACTGCACGCCGTGCTTCTCGGCCGCGCCGGCCATCCCGCGGGAGACCGCGTGGATGCCGCCGCGCGGGAAGCAGACACCGGCCACCGAGTCGAGGTACGCGATGACCGCGTAGATCGCCAGCGCGTCGTGCGGCGACAGGCCCGCGTACATGGCCTGGAAGGAGAAGATCCGCTGGGTACGCGGGTCGCGGAAGAACTGGTTGATCTTCGTCTGGAGCCGCCGGAAGGCGCCGTTGGCGAACAACTTCAGCAGGTTGCCGGTGAGCAGGTCGGTCGGCGCGTCGAGGTTGCGCTCGATGAAGTCGGCCCGTTCCCACTGCCACAGGTTGCGGGCGTAGTCGACGAAACGCAGGTAGCCGTCCGCCTCCCGGGGACCGCAGACACGCGCGATCTCGGCCGCCATCCGGGTGGTGTCGGTGATGACGTCGAGCGTCGACCCGTCCGGGTAGTAGGCGCGGTACGCCGGGTCGAGCGGGCTCAGGTCGAGCCAGTCGGTCAGCTCCTCGCCGACCGCGCCGAGCGCCTCGGCGATCAGGTCGGGCATGGTGAGGACGGTCGGGCCGGTGTCGAACTCGTACCCGTCGACGCTGAGCCGCCCGGCGCGCCCGCCGGGCACCGGCTCGCGCTCCAGCACCGTCACCTGCCGGCCGCTGCCGGCCAGGTGCAGCGCGCACGCCAGCCCACCCAGCCCGGCGCCGACCACCACCACCCGGTCGGTCCGTCCCTTGACGGTACGCATTCCGGCCCCCTTGCTCGCGAAGTTGCTCATCATGCCCGCCGTGCGGTGGCGGCGGTGGCGAGACCCGTCAGCGCGGTGCGCGCGGTCTCGTCGATCGGTGCGGTGCCGAGCGCGGCGAGCGCCTCGGTGACCCGGTCGGCGATCATCCGTTCCACCCGGGCGGTGGCGCCGGTGTCGCGGACCACGTCGGCCAGCCGGTCCACGTCGCGTGCCGTGGTGACCGAGCCGGCCCGGTCCAGCGCCCGGCGCTGCGCCGGGTCGGCGAGCTGCCGGGCCAGCATCAGCAGCGCGGTCGGCTTGCCGGTACGTAGGTCGTCCCCGGCCGGCTTGCCGGTGGTCTCCGGGTCGCCGTAGACGCCGAGCAGGTCGTCGCGGAGCTGGAACGCCTCGCCGACGGCCAGCCCGTACCGGGTGTACGCGGCGATGAGCGGGTCGTCCGGGTCGGTGCCGGCCAGGCAGGCGCCGAAGAGCAGCGGCCGCTGGACGGTGTAGCTGGCGGTCTTGTACCGGGCCACCCGTAGCGCCCGGTCGACCGTCCAGTTCCCCGCGTCGTTCTCGCCGAGCACGTCCAGGAACTGCCCGGCGACCGTCTCCACCCGCATCTGGTCGTAGCAGCGGCGCACGTCGAGCAGCCGCTCGGCGGGGACCGCCGCGTGGCCCATGAGCCGGTCGGCCCACACCATGCAGAGGTCGCCGATGAGGACGGCGACCGCTTCGCCGTACCGGTCGGGGTCGCCCGCGTGCCCGGCGGCGCGGTGCCGGGCGGCGGCGGCCCGGTGCGCGGTCGGCAGCCCGCGCCGGGTGTCGGAAGCGTCCATCACGTCGTCGTGCACGAGCGCGAACGTGTGCAGCAGTTCGAGGGCGGACAGGGCCGGGAGCACCGAACACATCGGTTCCTCCCCGCCGACAGCGCCCCGCCATCCCCAGTACGCGAACGTGGGCCGGACCCGTTTGCCGCCGGCCAGCACGCAGTCGCGCGCGGTTGCGGCGAATGCACCCATCGCTGCGTCGATCTCGGTCAGCGAATCGACTTCTGCGGCCAGGAACGCCACCAGCGTCTCATCGACCCCTTTGATCAGGTCTTTCGTGAACGCGGCCAGTACGCCGCGGACCGGATCGTCCGTCGCCCCGGCCTGAGCCGGCGCGACGCGGAGCGCATTACCCGCAACTGCGTCGTTGGCCATGTGGGCGAGCGTACCCTAGGGTTACGAGTTGCGTCGATTCCTGCGTCGAAACTGAGGAGGGCCGATGGACGTGGATCTGGCCGCCGCCTATGACCGCTGCCGCGAGCTGCACCGGCGTCACGGCCGTACCTACTATCTCGCCACCCGGCTGCTCCCCGCCTGGAAACGGCGACATGTGCACGCCTTGTACGGATTCACCCGCTACGCGGACGAGATCGTCGACCGCACCGAGGACCTGCCGCCCGCCGAGCGCGCGGCCCGGCTGCGCGAGTGGTCGGATCGATTCGTGGCCGGGCTGCACGGCGCGTCGGTCGACGACCCGCTGCTCCCCGCCGTGCTGCACACCATCGCCGTGTTCGACCTGGACCGCGACGACTTCGCGTCGTTCCTGCGCAGCATGGCGATGGACCTGACGGTGATGTCGTACCCGACCTACGACGACCTGCTCGACTACATGGAGGGCTCGGCCGCCGTCATCGGCACCATGATGCTGCCGATCCTGGGCAGCTCCGACCCGGCCGCCGCCCGGGAGCCCGCCCGCCAGCTCGGCTTCGCCTTCCAGCTCACCAACTTCATCCGGGACGTCGCCGAGGACCTCGACCGGGGCCGGACCTACCTGCCCGACGAGGATCTGGCCAAGTTCGACGTCACCCGCGCCGACCTCGTCGCGGCCAAGGCCGCCGGTCGCACCACGCCGCGCATCCGCGAGCTGATCGAGTACGAGGTGACCCGCGCGCAGGCCCACTACCTCGCCGCCGCGCCGGGCATCCCGCTGCTCAACCCCGCCTCGCAGGCGTGCATGCGCACCGCGTACGCGCTCTACGGCGGCATCCTGGACGAGGTCGCCGCGCAGGACTACGACGTCTTCGTCCGCCGGGCCCTGGTGCCGCAGCGGCGCCGGATGGCGGTGGCCGCGCGGGCGCTGCTCACCCCGCCCGGCACGCCGGTTCAGGTGCCCGGCCCGGCGCTGGAACCGGCCCTGGCCGGATGACCGGCCGGACGGCGGTCGTGCTGTTCACCCGCGACCTGCGGGTGCACGACCACCCGGCGCTGGCGGCCGCCTGTTCCGCGTTCGAGCGGGTGGTGCCGCTCTACGTGCTCGACCCGGAGTTGCAGCAGCTCTCGCCGAACCGCACCCGCTTCCTGCACCAGAGCCTGGCCGACCTGCGCGAGGCGCTGCGCAAGCGCGGCGGCGACCTGGTGATCAGGCGCGGCGACCCGGTGGCCGAGACGGTGAAGCTGGCCCGGAAGGTGGGCGCCGAGGGCGTCGGGCTCTCCGCCGACGTCAGCCACTACGCCCGCCGCCGGGAACGCCGCCTGCGCGCCGAGTGCGACCGGCACCGCATGTTCCTGCGGTTGTTCCCCGGCCTGACGATCGTCGAGCCGGGCGCGCTGCGCCCGAGCGGCGGCGACCACTACCGCGTGTTCAGCCCCTACTTCCGCGCCTGGCAGGGCGTGCGCCTGCGGGACGAACTGGCCGCGCCGAAGCGGGTCCGGCTGCCCGACGGCGTCGACCCGGGCCGCCTGCCCGACCCGCCGAAGGGCGACAGCCCGGCCGCCGCCGTGGGCGGGGAGAACGCCGCCCGCCGCCGGCTCACCGCCTGGCTGCCCACCCTTCATCGGTACGACGACATCCACGACGACATGGCCGGCGACGAGACCTCCCGGCTCAGCCCGTACCTGCGCTTCGGCTGCGTCTCCCCGCTGGCGGTGGCGACCCGGGCCGGCGACCGCGACGGCCCGTTCGTCCGGCAGCTCTGCTGGCGCGACTTCTACCACCAGGTCGTCGCCGGATTCCCGGACCTGTCCACGGCCGCCTACCGGCGGGGCGCCCGGGAGGACTGGCGGTACGACGAGCACGCGCTCGACGCCTGGACCGAGGGACGGACCGGCATGCCGATCGTGGACGCCGGCATGCGTCAGATGCGCGCCGAGGGCTGGATGCACAACCGGGCCCGCCTGATCACCGCCGGCTACCTGACCAAGCACCTCGGGCTGGACTGGCGGCCCGGCCTGGAAGTCTTCTTCCGGTGGTTGCTCGACGGCGACCGGGTCAACAACTCCGGCAACTGGCAGTGGGTGGCCGGCACCGGCAACGACACCCGGCCGTACCGCGGCTTCAACCCGGTACGGCAGGCCGAGCGCTACGACCCCGACGGCGCGTACGTGCGGCGGTGGGTGCCGGAGCTGGAATCGGTGGCGGGCAAGGCGGTGCACCAGCCGTGGCGGCTGCCCGACGCTGTGCGTCGCACGCTCGACTACCCGCCGCCGCTGGAGGTGCCCGGCGCCGACCCGGTCTGGCTCCGCTGACGCCCTCGCCCCTCGCCGCCCGCCGCCCGCGCACGAGCGCGAACGTCACACGAGCCCAACGTCGCTGACGCACAGCCCGAGCGGGCCGCAGCACGGCGCCCACGATTACTGCGGGTGACTGCACCTCCAGCCCGCGCCATCCACCTCCGCCGACTTTGCTCTGCAGCCATATCCGCACCCGTTGCGGAACGTGACCGGTGCGGGCCTCTCGCGGATTTCGGACCTAGCGGAAATCCGCTGCTCAACTCGGTGCTGCGCCAATGGGTGCAGAGCAAAGTCGGAAAAGGGGAAGCCAGGCGCGACTGCCGGCCGAATGCGCTGCGTGACGGCGCGCCGGAATTACAGAACGTGACTGACCGTCAGAGGCAGGAGTGCAGCGCCTCGACCAGCTCCTCCACCCGATCGTGGTCGGCCAGCCGGGCGGTCGCGTACGCGAAGGTGTAGCCCCGCTCCGGGTCGGCCCAGGCGCTGCTGCCGCCGATCCCGCCCATGCCCCAGCTACCGTCCGGCTCCCACTGCATGCCGAGCGTCCAGTCCACCGGCCGGTCCAGCAGCAGGTCCGGCCCGGAATACTGCACCCGCGTCGCCTCGGCGACCAGCTCCGGGCTGAACAGGCGTACCCCGTCCAGGGCGCCGCCGGCGAGCAGGCCCGCGTACAGCCGGGCGAGCCCGGCGGCGGTGGCGTGCAGGTTCACCGCCGGGATCTCGGCGGCCCGCCAGAGGTCGCTGTTCACCATCGCGACGTCGCGCCCGCCGGGCGGGTTGTCCAGCGCCCGCGCCCGCAACGAACCCGGCTCGCCGCGCATCGCGTCCGGCCAGGCCGGATCGGCGTACGACAGGTCGGCGCACCGCCGCCGGTCGGCCTCACCCAGCCCGAAGGCCAGGTCCAGGCGCCACGGACCGGCGATCTCCTCGGCCAGGAACCGGCCCACCGGCAGCCCGTCCACCCGGCGGACCAACTCGCCCACCAGGTGCCCGTACGTCCAGGCGTGCTCGCCCGCGACGGCGCCCGGGTCCCACTCCGGCTCGGCCGCCGCCAGGTCGGCGCAGAGCAGGCCCCAGTCGGCGATGGCCGCGGCGGGCCGGGGCACCGGGAAGGCGGGCAGCCCGGCGGTGTGGGCGAGGACCTGCCGGACGGTCGCCGGGGTGCGGAACTCCGGCCAGTACGCCGACACCGGCGCGTCCAGATCGACCCGGCCCCGGTCGACGAGCAGCAGTAGACAGAGCGCCACCACCGGCTTGCCGGTCGAGTAGACGTCCACGAGCGTGTCCGGACGCCACGCGCGGTCCGCCCCTGCCATCGGCACGACCGCACTGGGCGGGACCGCCGCCCCCGTGCCGCCCATCAGCTCGATCACCGGTACGCCGTCGTGCCACACCGCCAGCGACGCGCCGGTCTCCCGGCCGGTGACGAACAGGTCGTGGAAGCAGTCCCGGACCGGGTTGAAGCGCGTGTGCATGCGGCCACGGTAGGCGGTCGCGTTCGTGACGAGCGCGGGAATTCGGGGCCGGTACGGTGGCCGGTGTCCCGAAGGTACGGAATGCTTGCGGAATGGCGGAGCCGGAACAGGTTGACGTAGTAGTGGTCGGGCTCGGCGTCGGCGGCGAGGAGGTGGCCGGACGGCTCGCCGAGGCCGGCCTCACAGTGGTCGGCATCGAACGGGACCTGGTCGGCGGCGAGTGCCCCTACTGGGGGTGCGTGCCGAGCAAGATGATGATCCGGGCGGCGAACGCGCTGGCCGAGGCGCACCGGGTCAACGAGCTGGCCGGGTCCGCCCAGGTGCAGCCGGACTGGGCGCCGGTGGCGAAGCGGATCCGCGCCGAGGCCACCGACACCTGGGACGACAAGGTGGCGGTGGACCGCTTCACCGGCAAGGGCGGCCGGTTCGTCCGGGGCAGCGGACGGCTCGACGGCCCGAACCGGGTACGCGTCGGCGACCAGGTGTTCCAGGCCCGGTACGGCGTGGTCCTCGGCACCGGCACCCGGCCCTCGGTCCCGCCGATCGACGGGCTGGCCGACACGCCGTACTGGACGAATCACCAGGCCATCGAGGTGGAGGAGTTGCCCGCGTCGCTGCTGGTGCTCGGCGGCGGCGCGATCGGGCTGGAACTCGCGCAGGTCTTCGCCCGGTTCGGCGTGCGGGTGACGGTGATCGAAGCGGCCGACCGGGTGCTCGCCGTCGAGGAGCCGGAGGCGTCAGCGCTCGCCGCCGACGCGCTGCGCGCCGACGGGGTGGAGATCCACACCGGGGTCAAGGCCGGCCGGGTCGGCCACGACGGCGGCGCGTTCACCGTGTACGCCGACGGCGCCGAGTTCACCGGCGAGAAGCTGCTCGTGGTGACCGGCCGCAAGGCGCACCTGGAGGAGTTGGGCCTGGACACGGTCGGGGTGGACGCCGGGCAGCGCTACCTGCCGGTGAACGACCGGATGCACGTCACCGACGGGATCTGGGCGGTCGGTGACCTCACCGGCGAGGGCGCGTTCACCCACATCGCCATGTACCAGGCCGGCATCGTGGTGGCCGACGTCCTCGACCACATGCGGCGTACCAAGGGCGGCCCGGACGCCAGCGGCACCGCGAGCGTGGTCGGCGGCGCGGCCGGTGTGGTCAGCTCGGTCGGCGGCGCGATGAGCGCGGGCGGGTCGAGCGTCGCGCCGGGCAGCGTCCCGGTCGCCGACTACCGGGCGCTGCCCCGGGTCACGTTCACCGACCCCGAGGTCGGCGCGGTCGGCCTCACCGAGCAGCAGGCCCGCGAGCGCGGCGTCAACGTCCAGGTCGGATACGCCGATCTCACCTCGTCGGCCCGGGGCTGGATCCACAAGACCGGCAACGCCGGGTTCATCAAGCTGGTCGCCGACGCCGACCAGGGCGTGCTCATCGGGGCCACCTCGGCCGGACCGGCCGGCGGCGAGGTGCTCTCCGCGCTCGTCGTGGCGGTGCACGCGGCGGTGCCGATCAGCCAGCTCCGGCACATGATCTACGCGTACCCCACGTTCCACAGGGCCATCGAGGACGCGTTGCGCGCCCTGAAGTGACGCCTCAGCCGGCCGGCGCACCGTGCCGGCCGGCCCCGGCGGCGAACCGGCCGGCGCCGCGTACCCCGTCCACCGCCAGCGACTCCATGCCGTAGGCCAGCTCGGTGGCCATCGCCTCCGGCTCCGGCTGCCCCGCGCCGTCCAGCACCGCCGCCCGGTCGTTGCGCAGGCACGTCTGCGGATGCCCGGCGATCGCGGCGGCCAGTTCCTCGGCCGCCGCGCGGGCCCCACCCGGCGCGACCAGCCGGTTGACCAGACCCATCGCGTACGCCTCGTCGGCGCCGACCGGGCGTCCGGTGAGGATCAGGTCCATCGCCCGGCTCTCGCCGATCAGCCGGGGCAGCCGGACCGTCCCGCCGTCGATCAGCGGTACGCCCCACCGGCGGCAGAACACGCCGAGCGTCGCGTCCGACTCGGCGATACGCAGGTCGCACCAGAGCGCCAGCTCCAGCCCGCCCGCCACCGCGTACCCGGAGATCGCCGCGATCACCGGCTTGGACAGCCGCATCCGGGTGGGGCCCATCGGTCCGTCCCCCTCGGGCTCGACGCGGTTGCCGCGCGGCGTGCCGACGGCCTTCAGATCGGCGCCGGAGCAGAACGTGCCGCCCGCGCCCCAGAGCACCGCGACCGCCGCGTCCGGGTCGGCGTCGAACGCGCGGAACGCGTCGGCCAGCGCTCGTGCGGTCGGCCCGTCCACGGCGTTACGGGCCTCGGGCCGGTCCAGGATCACAGTGGTCACGGCACCGGCGTGCTCGACGCGTACCCCCATGGGCTCAGCATGCCCGCGACGGCGCTGCCGTGGCTACGCCCTATTTGATCGAGCCGGATCGGGTCAGCCAGCGCATCGGCTGGCCGGTGACGGCGCCGACCTGGTCGAAGTCCCGGTCGTAGTGCAGCAGCGAGAGGCCGTGGTACTCGGCGGTGGCGGCGATGAGCAGGTCGACCGCGCCCGCCGAGCGGTGCGTGCCCCGCGCGGTCAGCTCGCCCTGGATCTCGGCGGCGCGTTCGTAGATCCGGTCCGGCATGACCACCCAGCCGAAGGCGGCCCGGAGCTGCTCCGTCAGGCGCGTCCGGTCGGCGACCGACCGGGCGGTGTAGAGGAATTCCAGCTCGACCAGCGGGCACACGGCGAGCAGACCCGCTGTCACCTGCTGTTCCCAGCGCGCCAGCACGTCGGGATCACGCAGGAGCCGGACGAGGGCGCTGGTGTCGATCAGGTAGTCGGCCAGCTTCACGAGCGGTAGGCACCCTTGTCGAGCAGTTCGTCGAAGTCACCGGCCTGCCCGCGTTCGGCCAGCTCCGCCAGTGCCCGGGCGCGGCGCAGTCTCGCCGCGCCCTCGCGGAGAGCGACGTTCACCGTGTCCTTCTTGGTCTTCGTGCCGAACGCCTCGGCGGCATCCGCCAGCGCCTCGTCGTCGACGTCCACCAGGATCTTGGTCATCGCGGCTCCCTATATACGACCAGCCGCCCGAGTATATCCAGCGCGGAGGCTGTGCGAGGGAATTCCGGGGCGTCCGGTTTGGGGGCTCTCCTGCCGGGAAGTCGGAACGGGTGCGCGAACTACTGACGAAGATCGAACAGGCCACCGGTCTCGACCGGGTGGGTGACCGGTTGCAGCGCGCCGTCCAGGGCACGTTGCGTTCCCAGCGGGTACGCGACGCGCTGCACGGCGTGTGGCTCGGCCATCCGCTGCACCCCGCGATGGTGCAGGTGCCGGTCGGCGCCTGGATCTCCGCCGCCGTGGTGGACCTGCTGCCCGGCCAGCGCCGGGCCGCCACCGCGCTGGTGGGTCTCGGTACGGTCAGCGCGCTGCCCGCAGCGGTCGCCGGGCTCAACGACTGGGCCACGCTCTCCCGCGACCAGCGCCGGATCGGCCTGGTGCACGCCGCCGCCAACACGGTCGGCCTGGCGCTGTACGCCGGCTCGCTGGCGGCCCGCCTCAACGGGCGGCACGGCCTCGGCCGGGCGCTGTCCTACCTCGGTCTGTCCGCCGCCAGCGGTGGCGCGTACCTGGGTGGGCACCTCGCGTACAAGCAGGGCGCCCAGGCCAGCCAGAGCGTCTCCGAGCTGCACCTGATCAGCGACGGCTGGCACCGGGTCGGCGATCTGGGCAGCCTGCCCCGGCACGAGCTGGTCACCAAGAAGATCGACGACGTCTCGGTGATCCTCTACCGGGACGGCGACGACGTCACGGTCATGCTGGAGCGCTGCCCGCACCAGAGCGGCCCGCTCGGCGAGGGCACTGTGGAGCAGATCGACGGCCACGCCTGCGTGGTCTGCCCCTGGCACGGCAGCGCGTTCCGGCTCAACGGCGGCGAGGTGGTGCACGGCCCGGCCGCGAACGACCAGATCGTGCTCCCCACCCGCGTGGTGTCCGGCCGGGTCGAGGCCCGGCTGCCCTGACTCAGTCCCGCCGGTGCCGCCCGCTGGAACCCGCGCGGGCGGGCACCGGCCGCTTGCGCAACCCCAGCAGCGCGCCGATCTGCGCGCCCACGATGCTCGCGACCGCCAGCACCGCCGAGATGGCGAGCGGACGGTTGATGCCCTCCTCGGCGGTGGGCCGGGACGCGCCCGCCGACATGGCCGGCGGCTGACCGACCGGCGCCTCCACTGTGGGCGTCGCATCCCGCGGGGTGGGCTTCGGCTTCGCCTGCGGCGCGCTCGACGACGCGCCGCCGCCACCCGGCTTGACCGGTGCGGTCTGGGCCGGCTTGGTGACCACCAGCCGTCCGGTGGCGTGCCGCCGGGCGCCGGAGTCCGTCGCGCCGTCCGGCAGCGTGATGAGCTGGCCGGGGCGGATCCGGTCCGGGTCGGCGAGCCGGTTCAGCCGGGCCAGCTCCTTGTACCTGTCGAAGTCGTCCAGGTAGCGGTCGGCCACCTCGCCCAGGTAGTCGCCCTTCGCCACCCGGTACACGGCCGGGTCGTCCGCCTTCGACGCGACCGGGGCCGGCGGCGCGACCCGGCTCGGCGCGGTGACGGCAGAAGCGGCGACCGCCGGCTGCGGGGCGGTCAGCGCGGCGGCGCTCGCCGCGGCCGGGCTCGCGGCCAGGATCAGCGCGACCGAACCGACGAGCGCGGCTGCGGCCTTCTGCTGGCGGTGCATGCCGGGCAGCTTCGGCGCCGGCCGGCGTACCGCAGCCGCGAGCAACTCCACCACGACGGAGAACGCGAACGTGGCCCAGCCGAACCAGCCCACCACCGCCAGCGCGCGCAGGAACAGTTGACCGTCGTCGCGGCTGGTCAACGTCGTACCGATCTCGGCGAACGTGGGCAGGTGATCCGGCAGCGGGTTGCCGGCGAACGCCAGCAGCGCGACCGGCCCGCCGGCCAGCACGCCGACGAGCACGACGAGGGCGCCGAGGCCGGTGAGAACCTGGCCGGCGCGGCGGACGGGGGAGCGTCGGGGTGCGCCCATGGCGGCCTTCCCTTCCTACGGTGGGCCGGTGAGCGCCCGAGCGGTGGCCTCACCGGTGACGGTGGCGGTGTTCTGCACGCCGAACAGACTCAGCAGGTCCCGGCTGTAGGTGATCTGCACGCTCACCCGGATCTGGGTCTCGGCGCCGACCACGGGGAAGTCGACCTCGTGGTCCTGGACGTCGCCCGCTGCGCCGAGGTAGGCGGCGACAGCGGCGCGGGCGGCGACCTGGTCGATCTGCTTCGGGCCGCCCTCGATGGCCCGCGCGCGGTCGATCATCTGGCCGCCGGCGCGGGCCGCCTCGGCGGCCAGGTTGTCCGCGCGCTGGAGCGTGCGTAGTTGGCCGGCGCCGTCGTAGGCGAGGCTGATGATCGCCAGCACGCCGGTCATCGCCACGGCCAGGAAGAGACTCACCCGGCCGCTCTCCGCCGCGCGCCGCCCGGTCATCCGCGACTCCGGTAGGTGTCCAGCGGCGAGGTGAACCTCGCCGAGACGGTCTTGCCGCCCGGCACGCCGGGCAGGCCGGGCGCGCTCAGGTCGTCGAAGGAGACGGTGCAGGTCACAGTGACCGTCACGGTCGCCGGCACGCCTGCGGCGCTTGCGTACGCGGCGGCGAAGCTCGTCGTCGTACCGGCCACCGAGCCCGCGAGGTCGAGCTGGGGTGGGCCGGAGCAGTTCAGCCCCGCCCAGCCGAGCTGGTTCCGGGCCGCCTCCTCGGCGGCCTCCGCGCCGTCGTCGGCGTTGCGGGCCAGCGAGGCGGCCCGGGCGGCGTCGTGCGCGGCCGACTCCACCGCTTCGTCCGCGATCGCGGTCCGCCCGGCGACCCCGGCCAGCACCATCAGTCCGATGAAGGCGGGCGCGAGCACCGCCACCTCGATCGAGACGGAACCCCGGTCCCGCCGCGGCCCGGCGCTCATCCGGTGGTCCAGCGTTCGGCCGGGCCGTGCGCGGTCTGCGTGACCGCGAACGAGACACCCGGGATGACCGACAGGGAGCGCCCCTGCACCGTGCAGGTGACGGCGGTGGCGCTCTCGACGCACGTCGGGCCGGTCTGCTCCCAGTCGACCAGCCAGTCCCCGGACTGCTGCAGGAAGCTGATCGCCCGCTCCCGGCCGGCGTCCGGCCCGGCGTCGATCGTGCGCTGGGCGTTCACCGCGGTCTGCGCGGCGTTGAGTGCCGTGGACCGGGCCACGAACCAGACGGCGACCTGGATCGAGCCGAACAGCATCACCAGGATCACCGGCATCACCACGGCCAGCTCGACCGGATTGGCGCCCCGCTCGCCCTCGGCCAGACGGGCGCGCAGAGCAGCGGCGATCCGCCCCGGACCGGGCGGACCGGCGGGCCGGCCGGCGGGCGCCGGCCGGCTCCGGACCGTACGGGCGGGGCGGGGCATCACGGGGCCTGCGGCGCCGTGTTGTTCGGGATGGCGTTCATCCAGTTGTTCGCCTTGGCCAGGGCCAGCCCGGTGACCGCCATGGCCACCGCGACCAGGCCGAAGATGATCACCGCGGTCGGCACCGGGCTGTCGCCGCGCTCGGAGTCCCGGCGCAGCTCGGCGAGGCGGGTGCTCACCGCCACGTACAGGTAGGCGTAGAGGTGCATGGTCGTCTCCTTCTCGATGGGGTTCACAGACGGGCGAGGAACGGATAGACGGCGAAGCCGAGCAGGACGAACACCAGCAGCGAGCCGGGGATGTCCAACTTGCTGGTGACCCCCTCGGCCCGGGCCAGGTTGTCGGTACGGATCTGGTCGCGCAGCGAGTCGGCACGGGACCGCAACGTCTCGTGCACCTGGGCGCCCTCGCTGCCGGAGGAGCGCATGATCGCGCCCACGTCGCCCAGCTCCGGGATGCCGATCCGGTCGGCCAGCTCCTGCAACTCGTCCCAGGGCGAGTGCATCTGGAGCTGGGCGAGCCGCAGCGCCTCCCGGATCCGGTCGAAGACCCAGCCGTCGCAGACCGCCGCCGCGCGTTCCAGCGACTGCACCGGGCCGTGCGCGGCGGACAGCTGCAGCGCCACCAGGTCGAGGTAGGTGCAGACCGCCTGCCGGAACTCGTCCCGGGCGGCGTCGGCCTTGGCGAGGACCGAGCGGTGCGCGAGCAGTCCGGCGCCGAGCGCCAGACCCAGGCTGGCCACCACCGGCACGGCCAGCGGCAGCGCCACCCCGCCGACGAAGAGCACCGCCGAGGCGACCGCCGGGGTGGCGAACCCGACGAGCGCGGAGAGCAGCACCGACAGCGCGTACTGCTCGGGGGTGCGGTCGAGCAGCGCGAGTTGCCGGTGCGGCGGGCGCAGCCAGCGGGCGAACCCGCCGAGCCAGTCCGGTCCGGCGCCGGCGGCCGGGGCCTGGCCGGGCGGCTGGTGCAGCCGGCGCAGCGCCGGGCCGAGCGCCGGGGTGGCCGGCAGCGCCTCGCGTACCACCAGGAACAGCCCGAGCCCGACCGCGCACCCGCCGAGGACCGCGATCGCCATCTGCCAGTTGAGGATCACCGTGGCCGCCTTTCGTTCGCGACTGCGGGGCTCGCAAGCTCACTCCTCGCGCTCACGCGATCGCCTCCTCCGGATCGGGCGCCGGGAGGAAGCGCGCGGGCCGGGGCGGCTGGCTCATCGAGCGCACCCAGACCAGCAGGCCGACGAACGCCGCGCCGAGCACCGCCATCACGAGCTGACCGGTGAGCGTCCCGTAGGGACGGATGTAGTCGCTGTTCACCAGCCCGTACGCCAGGGTCGCCAGCGTCATGCCGGTGAGGAAGCGGACCGCGAACCGGGGCTGGGTGCGTTTGGCCTCGACCTCGCGCCGCGTCGCCACCTCGGCCGAGGCGGCGGTGGCGATCGAGCCGAGCACGTCGCCGAGGCGCTCACCCCGGTCGGTGAGGTGCAGGATCAGCGCGGCCACCACCTGGTCGGCGACCGGGTCGGCGATCTCGTCGGCGAAGGCGAGCAGCGCGGAGCGGGCCAGCCAGCCGGCCTGGAGGCGGGCGGCGAGCGTGCGTACCTCCTCCTGGATCTCCTCCGGCGCGGTGGCGATGGTGCCGATGATCGCCTGCTGGAGCCCCTGGCCGGTGGCCGAGATGTCCTTGAGCCGGCGGGTCCACTCGCCTACGGCTTCGACCCGGGCGATGGCCCGCTGCTCGGCCCGGCCCACCGCGAACAGCCACGGCACGCCCGGCACCGCGAGCGCCACCAGCAGGCCGACCACCGGCAGCCCGGTGAGCAGGAACGCCGCCGCCCCGGCGACCACCGCGGCGCCGAGCAGGAGCTGGTAGCGGCGCTGGTCGGCGCGGCTCGCGCCGGAACCGGTCCAGAGCCGGCTCAGGCCGGGCCCGGCGCCCGGGGCCGGGCCCGGTGGGCGGCGGGTGCCGACGAGCGCGACCACCGCCAGCACCAGCCCGGCCACGCAGGCCGCGCCGGAGACCAGGGCGATCAGTTCGATCTGCGTCACGCCGGGCCTCCGTTCGGCCGTGCCCCGAGGCGGGTGTGCCGGGGCCGCCGCCACGCGCCCACGCCGGCCTCGACGAACCGGGTGAGCAGCCGGGCGTCGTAGCCGACGCGCAGCAACTGCTCGCGGATGCGTTCGGGCAGGTGGCGGGGGACCGCGCGGCCGTCCGGCCCGGGGCCGAAGACGGTCGTGGTGGTGATCCGGTTGCCTTCGCCGACGCCGATGACCTCCTCGACGTGCGAGACGAAGCGGTGCTTGCGCCCGCCGATCGCGGTCTCGTCCTCGACCGTCACGTAGACGATCAGGTCGAGCGCGTTGCCGGCCATCCGGCGGGCCTGGTCGACTGTCATCTCCCGGCCGTGCGACAGCGCCAGCTCGATGATGCGTTCGCTCACCCCCGAGGGGGTACGCGCGTGGATGGTGCACATCGACCCGCGGCTGGTGGTCATCGCCTGGAGCATCGGCACGATCTCCCGGGACCGCACCTCGCCGACGATGATCCGCAGCACGCCCATCCGCAGCGACACCGGGATCAGGTCGGCGATGCTGACCTCACCCGCCGGCCGTCCGTCCGCGCCGCGCTCGCCGTGCCCCTCCCGGGACTCGAAGCTCATCACCGCACGGTGCTTGTGCCCACGCCGGGCCGGCAGCAGTTCCCGGCTCTCCTCCAGCAGCACGTACGGCTCGTCGGCCGGGATCTCGTCCATCAGCGCCCGGATGACAGTGGTCTTCCCGGCCCCGGCGAGCCCGGCGACCATGATGTTCAGCCCGGCCCGCATGGACGCGCGCAGGAAGTCGCGCAGCAGCGGGTCGATCATCTCGTCCAGGTCGGGCCGGCCGCCCGCGATGTCCTCCAGGCTCACCGCGAGCGTGTTGTGCTTGCGGATCACCGCGTACGGGCGGTGGCTGACCAGGAACACGGCGGCCAGGCGGCTGCCGTCGGGCAGTTGCAGGTCGAGCGTGGGCTTCGAGGTGGACAGCGACCGTTCGGTGGCACCCGCCCGGCGGGCCGCCGCCTGGAGGATCTCCACCAGCTCGTCGTCGGTCTCGGCGATCGGCTCGGCCCAGTCGACGCCGCCGCCGTGCCGGGTGATGCGTACCTGGTCGCAGCCGAGGATGTGCACCTCCTCGATGCTGTCGTCGACGAGCAGCGTCTGGAGCCGGCCCAGCCCGACGAGTTCGGCTGTCACCTGGTCGAGCAGCAGCCGTTCCTCGTCCGCCGCCATCGGCGTGCCGGACCGGCGTACCGAGTCGGCGTACGCGGAGACCACGGTGACCGCCAGCCGGGCGCGCTCGACCTCCTCGGCGTCGGCGTCGAACTCGCGGCCGCGCTGCCAGTGGGTGAGCCGTTCGCTCAGTTCCCGGCGCAGCTCGCGGACCACAGCGAAGTCGATCCGGGGGCGCGGCGGTGGCGGGGGCGCGGCGGGGAGCGGGCCGGGCACGTGGTGCCGCCCGTTCGGCGGCGCCAGCGGCGGAACCGTGGAGACGACACCGGGCTGCTGCCCGCGCGGGTCGTGGGAGACCGGCTCAAACCGCACCGGACACCCCCGGCACGCTCGGGGCGGTCACCGCGCGCGGTGTGGTCGCGCCCGGCCAGGCGAGCCGGGCCCGCCGCCGGTCCAGCAGCGCCCGGACCGGCACCTCCAGGGCGCCGGCCGCGCGCATCAGCGGCCGGTTCGCGCGTACGGTGCCGCCGTGTGCGAGCACCTCGGCGGTACGCGGGTCGTGCGGCAGGCGGGCGATCACCGGCAGCCGCAGCGCCTTGCTGATCTCGCTGGTGCCGTGCCCGTCCCCGACCACGAGCAGCCGCAGCGTGCCCGGCGGTACGCGGTGCTCGGTGAGGTCCCGTTCGATCGCCCGGGCGGTGGCCCGGGTGGCGGAGAGGTCGGGCAGGGTCGCCCGGGTGACCAGCAGCACCACGGTGGCGGCCCGCAGCAGCGGCCACGGTGGACCGCCGACGGCGAGCCGGCCACAGTCGACGAGCACGTCGTACGGCGGTTCGCCGCGCTCCAGCCCGGTGAAGTAGTCGGCGAAGCGCTGCCACAGCGGGATCACGCTGCCGGCCTGGGCCGGGTCCACCACGCCGGGCAGCAGCAGCCGCTCGCGCCGGGGCGCGTCCAGGTCGACCAGCTGGGACCAGAACGTGTGCTCCAGGCTGCCGTCGCGCAGCTCGCCCACCGCCAGCTCACCGATGCCGCGCGGGCCGTCCAGGGCCCCGCCGAGGTAGCCGGCGAGGATCGAGCCGCCCGCCGGGTCGCACTCGGCCAGCACGAGCCGCCGGTGCCAGCTCAGCGCGGCGGCGAGCGCCGCGGTGGTGACGCCCGGCGATCCCTTCGCCGAGACCAGGGCGATGATCGCCATCAGGCCGCCTCGGTGAGCACGAGCGCGATCCGGTCGGCGGCGGCGAGCGCCACGACCGCCGGCACGTCCCGCACGGTCAGCGCCAGGTAGACCACCACGTCGCCGTTCTGCGGTGTGGCGGTGTCGATCACGGTGCCCTCGAACCGGGTTCCGCCGGCACGGGACGCGTCGGAGCCGTTCGTGGCGCTGCTCGGTGTGCTGACCAGCAGCACCTTGTCGCCGGGGTTCAGCTTGCGGGCCGGCACCTGCTCGGGTTCCAGCCCGAGAGCGATCTGCTGCTGGCCGGCGCCGAGCAGCGGGGCCTCGGTGAGCTGCGCCTCGGTGAGCAGCGTGCCCGGGGTGAGCCGGACGGCCGCCCGCAGTCCCAGCACCTCGTCCATCCGGTCGGCCGGCACCGGCTGGAGTTCCCGCCCGCCGGAGACGCGCACCGGCACCAGGTCGTCGGCTGTGAGTTGCCGGCCCACGTCGACCGGCCGGGCCACGGCCAGGTACGTGCCGGTGGAGCGCACCGAGGTGACCGCGAACGCCGCGCCGAGCCCGCCGAGGGCGATCAGCAGGATCGCCAGGCCGAGCAGGCCGGGCCGGACACGTCGCTGCCGGACCACCTTCGGCGGCGCGACCGGCGCCTCCATCGGGGTTCCGTTGCGGGCTGCCACCACACTCATCGGGTCACCACCTGAAGCTCGTTGATCTGTACCGGGATGACGCCGCTGGACCGGCTCTGGGCGATCACGCCGCTCTCCCCGCCGCCGGACCACTCGACGGTCCAGAACGTGGTGGCGCTGACCTGGTAGGTGTCGGCCTTCGGATAGCCGGCGTCGAGACCGCAGTCGGGCGAGGTCAAGCCGGCCCGTGGCCCGTCGGCCCGGTACGGCGTGCCCGGTCCGTGGCAGGTGACGTCGATGTCGTCGGACATGTGCCAGACGATCCGGTCCACCTTCGCCGTGATCCTCACGGTCAGCCCGCGGTCGGAGGCGGAGGCGCTCAGCGGCCCGAAGTACGCCTCGCCCGGGCTGGCCCACATCCAGACCGGCAGCCCGACCAGGCCGGGTCCCTGACTGCGCCGGGGCGCGACCGAGGCCCGGGGCGGGAGCAGCGAGATCGAGGCCAGCGCGCGCCGGGCCAGCTCCTCCGGGTCCGGCGGGGCGCCGTAGCCGGGCGGCGGGGCGTCCAGGAGCTCCTGGCGCATGCTGCCCGTGTCGCCGCCGTTGCAGGTGAGCTGGTACCACTGCTTGCCGGGGGGCGCCTCGTCCTGCGGCTCGGCGAGCTTGTAGTAGCAGCCGTCGGCGTTGTTGAACCAGCCGAGCGTCTCGTTGTAGCAGGGGATGACGCGGCCGTTCCACTGGCACTTCGGCGCGCCGCCGCCGTTGCCGCCGCCGCCGTTGTCCCCGCCGCCCGGCCCGCCCGGGCCGCCCGGGGTGCCGGGGTCGTCGTCCCACACGTCGCAGTCGGTCTGTTCCGGCGGGCACGAGCCACCGGGGTCGGCGGCACGCGCGGGCGCGCCGGTGAGCGTCAGCAGCGCGGCGAGGCCGGCGGCGAGCAGCACCCGGCGGAGCGTCCCGGCCCGGGGCGGGCGGGCCGGGACACCCCTTCCTCCCCAGGTCAGCACGGCTGGTCCTGATGTGCGGCGCCGCCGTTGATCAGCCACCGGCCGTCCGGGAAGCGGGCCGCTGTGGCGGTGGCGAGGTAGCGCCCGCCGCGGGTGCCCGGCACGGCCTTGCGGTCCTTGGCGTAGACGAGCCGGTAGCCGCTCGCGTCCAGGCAGTCCTGGATCTCGACGGTGGGTGGGCGGGCGGTCAAGTCGACCGAGACCACTGTGGGGTCGGAGACCAGTTTCCCGGTACGCATCGCGCCGTGCTCCTTCGCGTCGAGAATTGCCATTCGCACCCGGGTCAGCAGCGGATCAGCCAGAAAACGGGCCAGAGCGGGATGGGACGGATCGCTTCGGGCGCTCGCCGCCCGGGACGCGTCGAGATAGCCGGAATACGCGGCAAGCGCCGCCTTTTCGGCTTCCTTCTCCGCCTCGGCGGAATGGGTGGCGGGGGCGGCGGCGCGGCCGGTGAGCGGTCGGTTGGCCGCCTCCGGCTCGGTGCCGCAGCCGGCCGCGCCGACCGCCAGCGCGAGGCTGAGCAGGTAGATTTCCCATCGGCGGGATTGCCGTGTGCGCAACGCCGATCCCTCCTCGGTGCCGGCCCGGGGCGATCACGCCGACCCGCTCCGGGCATGCGGAAGCGCACCCGGAACTGTCGCTCCGGGCCCCCGTCGCCGCCACTCGTATTGACCTGTACTGATAGCTGCGGGTTCTGTGCCCTGACTCCTCCGACGCCAATTGATCGGGGGTTGCGTCGTACCCAAGGGGCGAGCATAAGCTCACGTCCGCCGATGCAACAGAGGCAATTCACGTGAACACGGTGAGTGAAGACGGGAGGTGGTGGCCGGTGTGTGTCGTCACGATGACGAGCGGGCTTCCGGTGGGCTCCGGGCCGGCGGGCGTGTGCTCACCCGTACCCGCCGTGGCGGTGGCGACGAGCCGCCGGTATGGGTGGGGAGCGGGCCGCTCGTCCGATCCGTCCCGCCGGTTCGATAGGGCTCACATCGCGGTCGGTCCCGGCCGGTCGCGCGTCGCGCCGCACGCCGCTGCGGGCTCCCTCGTCACATCAGCGCGAACGAGAAATCACTCTGCGTGCTCCACCATGGAACATGCGGCGACCGGACGGGGGAGCCGGCGTGACCACTGAACGGGTACGGCGTACCGGACCGGTGGCCGAGGTCCGCCGTCCGGTCGTCCGGCTGCTGGCGGCCCTCGCGGTCGTACCACTGCTCCGGCTGGCGGTGGCGCGTTACGCCGTACCCCCGGATTGTCCGGACCGGACGGCGTGCGACGGCTGCGCCGCCCCGATCGGGCTGGACCGGCCACTGCCGGCGCTCGGCCCCGCGGCCCGGTGCCCGGCCTGCCGGGGCCGGGTCGGCGCGGCCCCGGCCGTGGTCGAGGTGGCGCTGCTCGTTGCGGTCGCCGTGCCGGTGCTTGCCGGCGGCGTGCCCGCCGCGCGCCTGGCGCTCGCCTGGTGGCTGCTCTGGGCGGTGCCGATGACGGTCGTGGACGCGATGGCGCACCGGCTGCCCGACCGGCTCACCTGGCCGGCTGCGGCCGGCGCGTGGGCGCTGCTCGGGGTGGCCGCGCTGACCGGCACGGGCGCGGACCCGTGGATCCGCGCCACAGCCGCCGCTCTGGCGCTCGGCGGCGGCTTCGCCGCGACCACGCTGCTGCTCGGGCGGCGCGGTTTCGGCCTCGGCGACGCCAAGCTGGCGCTCGGCGCGGGCGCGCTGCTCGGCTGGTACGGCTGGCCGGTGCTGGTGGCCGGGCTGGTGCTCGCGCTCCTCCTCGCCGGGGCGACCGGGGTGGCACTGCTCGCCGCCCGGCGGGTCCGCTGGTCCGGGCACCTGCCGTTCGGGCCGTTCCTGGTGCTCGGCACCGCCGCCACGCTGGTGCTCGTCACCGTGTGATCGGCCACCCGCAGGTGCGGGCGGGGTCGCCACGGGTATCGGGGTCCCAGCCGCCTCCCAGCCGGGTCTGGTTCGGTGGCGGTCCAGGCTTCGGACTCGGGAGGGCACGTGTCGCACGGCGACGACGGTTGGCGGATCCGGCGTACCAGCGCGGACCTGGACCGGCTGGGCGAGACCGAGTCGGTCTTCGCGCTCGCCAACGGCTGGGTGGGCTGGCGCGGGACGCTCGACGAGGGCGAGCCGTGCGGCATGCCGGGCAGTTACCTCAACGGATTCCACGAGCAGCACGAGCTGAGCTACCCGGAGAGCGGATACGCCTTCCCGGAGCGCAGCGACACCGTGATCAGCGCGCCGAACGCCGCCCTGATCCGGCTCTGGGTGGGCGACGAGCCGCTGGACCTGGGCACCGGCACGATCCGGCGGCACCACCAGGAGCTGGACCTGCGCGCCGGGGTGGTCCGGCGGGAGACCGAATGGGTCTCGCCGGGTGGCCGGGGTGTCCGGATCCGCAGCACCCGCCTGGTCTCGCTGACCCGCCGTCCGGTCGCCGCCGTCGACTGGGCTGTCGAACCGCTGGACGAGCCGGTACGGCTGCGGATCGGCGCCGACCTGCTCGCCAACCAGCGTGTGCCGGAACGTGCCGACGACCCCCGGGCCGCCTCGGTGATCCACGACCCGCTCACCGGCGAGATCCGCCGCGACGACGGCTTGGACGGGGTGCTCGTGCACCGGACCGGGCGCAGCGGGCAGCGGGTCGCTGTCGGCGTCGCGCACCGGGTCGAGGCACCCGACGAGATCGCCACCGGCACCGAGCTGACCGCCGACCGGTTCCGGCTGGCGCTGTCCGGTCCGGTACGCCCCGGCGAGCGGATCCGGGTCACCCGGTTCGCCGCGTACGAGTGGGCGGAGGTCGACGGCACCCCGCCCGGTGAGCTGGCCGACCTGGTCGTCGCGGAGGCGGACGCGGCCCGGGCCGACGGGTTCGACGCCCTGCTCGCCGAGCAGCGCGCCGCGTTGGATGCCGCGTGGGCCACCGCCGACGTCGAGCTGGACGGTGACCCGGAGCTGCAGCTCGCGGTGCGGTTCTCGGTGTTCCACCTGCTCCAGTCGGGGCGCGCCGACGGGGCCCGGACCATCCCGGCGAAGGGGCTGACCGGCAACGGCTACGACGGGCACGTGCTCTGGGACACCGAGGGCTACGTGCTGCCGGTGCTGACGTACCTGGCGCCGGAGCTGGCCCGCTCGGCGCTGCGCTGGCGGCACGCCCACCTGCCCGAGGCCCGCGAGCGTGCGGCCGAGCTGCGTCTGACCGGCGCCACCTATCCGTGGCGGACGCTCAGCGGCCGGGAGTGCTCCGGCTACTGGCCGGCCGGCAGCGCGGGCCTGCACGTCAACGCGGACATCGCGGACGCGATCCTGCGGTACGTCGCGGCCATCGGCGACACCGGGTTCCTCGCCGAGTGCGGTGCCGAGGTGCTGATCGAGACCGCCCGGCTGTGGCACGGCTACGGCCACTTCGACGACGCCGGCGCGTTCCACCTGACCGGCGTCACCGGACCGGACGAGTACTCCGCGCTGGTCGACGACAACGTCTTCACGAACCTGATGGCCCGGCGCAACCTGCGCGGCGCCGCCGACGCCGCCGAGGACTGCCCCGAGATGGCCGCCCGGCTGGGTGTCGACGCCGCCGAGGTGGCCGGCTGGCGGGCCGCCGCCGACGCGATGTTCGTCCCGTACGACGGCAAGCGCGGCGTGCACGAGCAGTCGGCCGGGTTCACCGCGCAGCCGGAGTGGGACTTCGCCGGCACCGGCGAGGACGACTATCCGCTGCTGCTGCACTTCCCCTACCAGGAGCTGTACCGCAAGCAGGTGGTCAAGCAGGCCGATCTGGTGCTGGCCATGCTGCGCTGCCCGGGGGAGTTCACCGCCGAGGAGAAGACACGCAACGTCGCCTACTACGAGGCGCGGACCGTCCGGGACTCGTCGCTGTCGGCGTCCGCGCAGGCGATCCTCGCCGCCGAGGTCGGGCACCTCGACCTGGCGTACGACCTGTTCGCCGAGACGGCGTTGCAGGACCTCGCCGACCTGGGCGACAAGACCGCGGACGGGCTGCACCTGGCGTCCCTGGCCGGCGCCTGGCTGGTGGTGGCGCAGGGCTTCGGCGGGCTGCGCGACGACCGGGGCGTGCTCGCGTTCGAGCCGCGGCTACCGCGGCGGATCACCCGGCTGGTGTTCCACCTGCGCCGGCACGGGCACCGGCTGCGGGTCACGCTCACGCCGCGGGAGGCCCGCTACGAGCTGCCGGACGCCGGTCCGGGCGACGCGGTCGAGCTGTGGCACCACGGCGAACAGCTCCGCGTCACCGGCGACGGGCCGGTCACCCGGCCGATGCCGCCGGTGCCCGACCCCGGCCCGGAGCCGCAGGCCCCGCCCGGCCGCCGTCCGGAACGGCGCGCTCAGGAGGCGGCGGGCGGCGACGACTGAGCCGGCAGGCCGGACATCCGGGCGACGACCTCCTCCAGCGCCTCGAACGCGTACGCCCAGTTGTGGCACTTGAAGCTGCGCAACCCGGTGATCGGGGTGCGGCAGTCGGCACAGTGGACGCCCGGGATCGCGTCCGGCACCTCGGTGTTCACGTACTTGCGTTCGCCGAGGATCACCCGGGCGATCATCGTGCGGTCGTGCACGCCGTGCAGCGCGGACGCGACGATGTCGTACCAGGTCGGCCGCCGCCCGCACTTCGGGCAGTCCGGCTCGTCGCCGCTGACCCACAGCGGGGCGCCGATGCTGCGCGCCGGCATGTTCAGCAGCTTCTCCAGCCGGCGTACGTCCGCCTCCGGGGTGGTCCAGCGGTGCCGCCCGGGCAGCGACGCGGGCGAGTCGTAGACGGCGCGGAACACCGCCGGCTCGACCTCCACTGTCTCCCGTCCACCTGTCATCGGTACCTCCTCGCGACGGCGTGTCCCACCGTCGTACCAGGTGGACGGCGGGATCGGCCGGATCATCGACACGACGGGTCAGCGGTGTGTCGCGCAGAGTGCTAGACATCGAGGCGTGACGGAGGCTGAGAACCGACCCAATGTCGCCCGGATGTACGACTACTACCTGGGCGGCTGCCACAACTTCGCCGCCGACCGGGCCGCCGCCGAGGAGGTCCTGAGGATCTTCCCGGACACCGGCGTCGCCGCGCAGAGCAACCGCGCGTTCCTGCGCCGGGTCGTGCGCTGGGCCGCCGAGCAGGGGATTCGCCAGTTCCTCGACATCGGCGCCGGCCTGCCCACGCAGGGCAACGTGCACGAGGTGGTGCGCGCGATCCGCCCCGACGCCCGGGTGGTCTACGTCGACCACGACGAGGTGGCGGTCGCGTACGCCCGGCGGTTGCTGCCCACCGACGGCCGCACCGTGGTGCTCCGGGGTGACCTGCGGCGGCCCGGCGAGTTGCTGGCCGACCCGACGCTGCGGGCCACCATCGACCTGAGCGAGCCGGTGGCGGTGCTGCTGTTGGCGGTGCTGCACTTCGTGCCGGACGCCGACGACCCGTACGCGGCGGTGGCGACGCTGCGCGACGCCACAGTGCCGGGCAGCGTGCTCGCGCTGTCCCACCTCACGCTGGACGGCCTGCCGACGCTGCCCACCGAGCAGGGCACCGCGATCTACCGCCGCAGCAGCTCCCCGCTGGTGCCCCGCACCCGCGACGAGGTGGCCCGCTTCCTCGACGGGTACGAGTTCGTCGATCCGGGCCTGGTCAAGGTGGCGGACTGGCGGCCCGACGGCGAGCCGCAGGCCGCGGTGTCGCACGGCTACGGCGGGGTGGGCGTGCGCCGCTGAGGCGTGCTCAGTCGCCGTGCGACGGCGGATTCCCGCTCACCGGCGCAGTGTGGTTTCCCGGGTCATGCGGGACAGCTTTTCCGGGTTGCGCACCGCGTAGAGGCCGCTGATCCGGCCGTCGTCGAGGCGTACCGCGACGACGGTGTCCAGCTCGCCGTCGAGGCGTACCAACAGTGCCGGGTAGCCGTTCACCTGCGCCGGTTCCATCGACGCCACGGCGGCGATCCGGGACCAGCCGCCGGCCAGCAGCCGGGCCACCTTGTCGCCGCCGGTGACCGGGCGGGCGAGCGCCTGCTTGATCCCGCCGCCGTCGCCGACCAGCACCGCGTCCGGGGCCAGGACGCGGAGCAGCCCGTCCAGGTCGCCGGTCTCGACCGCCCGCCGGAACGCGTCGAGGGCGTCGCGGGCCTCGGCAGCCGGGACGGTACGCCGGGGGCGGCGCGCCGCGACGTGGGCGCGCGCCCGGTGCGCGATCTGCCGCACGGCGACGGGCGTCCGCTCGACCGTCTCGGCGATCTCGTCGTAGCCGACGTCGAACACCTCACGCAGCACGAACACGGCCCGCTCGGTCGGCGTCAGCGTCTCCAGCACCAGCAGCATCGCCATCGACACGCTCTCGGCCAACGCCACGTCGTCCGCCACGTCGGGCGCGGTGAGCAGCGGCTCGGGCAGCCACGACCCGACGTACGACTCCTTGCGCCGCCCGAGCGTGCGCAGCCGGGTCAGCGCCTGGCGGGTGGTGATGCGCACCAGGTAGGCGCGCCGGTCCCGCACCTCGCCGAGGTCGACGCCGGCCCAGCGCAGCCAGGTCTCCTGCACCACGTCCTCCGCGTCGGCGGCCGAGCCGAGCATCTCGTACGCGACGGTGAAGAGCAGGTTGCGGTGCGCGAGGAAGTCCTCGGTGGCCTGGTCCGCCATGACTGGCTCCTCCGCTGTCCGGCTGCGCTCCCCACCAGACGCCGCCCGCCGCCGCCGTGTGACATCGGGTCGCTGTGGTGGTCCTCACCCGCCGGCGCCGTCACGCCGGAGCGGTCCCCGGCATCTCGTGTTCGTCCGACACCACCGAAGCAGAGAGGGCGCAACCCATGCAGACCCGATTCAACCTGTTCGAGAACCCGGTCTCGGCGGCGTTCATGAAGCGTTTCGCCGGCGCGGGCCTGGCGATCCACCAGTCGACGTTGCCGCGCACCGTCCAGGAGCTGGTGTCGCTGCGGGCCAGCCAGATCAACGGCTGCGGCTGGTGCATCGACATGCACACCAAGGAGGCGGTGGCCGGGGGTGAGAGCGCGGTGCGGCTGAACCTGGTCGCCGCCTGGCGCGAGTCGACAGTGTTCACCGAGGCCGAGCGCGCGGCGCTGGCGTTCGCCGAGGAGGGCACCCGGTTGGCCGACGCGCATCAGGGCGTGTCCGACGAGACGTGGGCGCGGGTACGCGAGCACTACGACGACGACCAGATCGCCGCGCTGGTGTGCCTGCTCGGGCTGATCAACGCGGCGAACCGGTTCGCGGTGCTCGTGCACCAGCGCGGCGGCTCGTACGAGCCGGGGATGTTCGCGGCGGCGATGAGCTGAGCGTCGCGGCGGCGGTCCGGCCCGGTCGTCCCGGGCCGGACCGCCCCCGGAAAACGCGGCGACACCCGTGCTCCCCGGTGGCCATACTGCTCGCCATGAAGATTGCGGAGGCCCTTGCGCTGCGGGCGGATGCGGCGCGACGCGCCGAACAGCTCCGTGCCCGCATCACCGCGAGCGCCCGCTACCAGGAGGGCGAGACGCCCGCCGAGGACGCCTCGGCGCTGCTCGTGGAGGCGGCCGGGGTGCTCGGTGAGCTGGAGACGCTGATCCGGCGGATCAACCGTACGAACGCCGCGACTGTCGTGGACGGTGGCACCCTGACCGACGCGCTCGCGCGGCGCGACGTGCTGCGCCTGCGGCACGGCGTGGTCACCGCCGCTGCGGACGCCGCTGCGGGCGAGGGCCAGCGCGGCTACCGTCAGCTCCGGTCGGAGCTGAAGATGGTTCCGGCGTTGCCGGTGGCGGAGCTGCGCCGGCAGGCCGACGACCTGGCCCGGCAGATCCGCGAGGTGGACACCACGATCCAGCGGACGAACTGGGAGGTCGACCTGCTGGACTGACGAGTCGCGGAGCAGGTAGCCGACGTGGAGGCGTGCACGCCCCCGAGAGCCGGCGGGCAATCCGGCTCACTCCTGGTGCGCCGAGGGCAGGCGCCGGGGTTCGACTCCCCAGCACACACCGCACGCCCAGCACGGGACACAGGTGACGGCGCACAGGGCACGGCACACCACCAGGTGCAGATCCACGTCGGTGAGGGTGGGACAGGGGACTTCCGCGACTCGTCCCAGGCGTCATCGCAGGTTCCAGAAGAACGACCGGACGTCGTCGACGAACAGGTCCGGCACCTCCAGCGCGGCGAAGTGACCGCCCCGGTCGAACTCGCTCCAGTGCCGGATCGTGTACGTCAGCTCGGCGATCGGGCGTACGGACCGGGTGATGTCGTGCGCGAACACGGCGACTCCGAGCGGGGGCGGGCAGGGCGCGGGCGGGCCACCGAACGCGCTCTCCCGCACCAGCCGCGCGGACGAGGCGGCGGTGCCGGTGAACCAGTAGACCGAGACGTCGGTGAGGATGCGGTCCACGCTGACGGCCGATCCCGGGTCGGTCCACTCGGTGAACTTCTCCGCGATCCACGCGAGCTGCCCAACGGGTGAGTCGTTGAGCGCGTACGACACGGTCTGCGGGCGGCTGGCGTAGAGCACCTGGTGCGGGTGCCGCTGCGTCTTGAGTCGCATGATCCGGGCGAGCCGGTCCCGGTCCTCGCCGGACAGTCCGGCCTCGCCGGTCCAGCCGGGCGGCGGGGGCGTGGGCAGGTAATTGAGGTGCACGCCGACGACGTGTTCCGGGTCGGTGCCGCCGAGCCGGGTGGAGATCACCGAGCCCCAGTCGCCGCCCTGGGCGCCGTACCGCCGGTAGCCGAGCCGGCGCATCAGCTCGGCCCAGGCGCGGGCGACGCGGTCGACGTCCCAGCCGCGTTCCCGGGTCGGGCCGGAGAAGCCGAAACCGGGGATCGACGGTACGACCAGGTGGAACTGTTCGGACAGCGGGCCGATCACATCGAGGAACTCCACGACCGAGCCGGGCCAGCCGTGCGTGAGGATCAGCGGCAGCGCGTCCGGGTCGGCGGCCCGTACGTGCAGGAAATGGATGTTCTGTCCGTCGATGGTGGTGGTGAACTGCGGATACCGGTTCAGCTCGGCCTCGGCCCGCCGCCAGTCGTACGCGGTGCGCCAGCGCTCGGCCAGCTCGCGTACGCGGGCCAGCGGGATGCCGTAGTCCCACCCGGTGCCTGGTAGCTCGTCGGGCCAGCGGGTGCGGGCCAGGCGGTCGGCCAGGTCGTCGAGGTCGGCCTGGGGGACGTGGATACGGAACGGCTCGATCACGGTAGCTCCGATCGTTGGTGTCACTAACGTTTGTGCGACGAACGATAGCGCAGATCGTTGGGGACGCCAACGTTTTTGGATAGGCTGGGCATGTGGAGAACCCGGAGTCGGACGTCGTACCCACCCGCCTGGCCGGCCTGCCGAGCTGGCTGATCACCCAGACCGCCGTACGCGCCGGCCGGCTGGTGAGCGACGGGCTGGCGGCGGTCGACGCGCGTGGCTACCACTTCCGGCTGCTCGCCACGCTCGACGAGTTCGGCCCGGCCAGTCAGGCGGCGCTCGGCAGGCGTAGCGGCATCCACGTCAGCGACGTGGTGGCGGCCCTCAACGAGCTCGCCGAGCGGGAGTTCGTGGTCCGCGCCCCGGACCCGTCCGACCGGCGGCGCAACGTCGTCACCATCACCGCGGCGGGGCGGCGGCAGTTGCGGCGGCTGGAGAAGCGACTCGCCGAGGTGCAGGACGACCTGCTCGCGCCGCTGACCTCGGACGAGCGGGCGGACCTGACCCGGCTCCTTGCTCGGGTGCTGGCCCACCACACCCGTCCGTCCGTCTGATCGTCCGGCTTTCGCGCCCGGTCGCCCCACTCCCTACCTCTATCACTATCGATAGTGATACGGTTCGGTCATGGCGATGTCGATGGAGCGGTGGGCGGAGGTGGCGCTGCACCCGGTGCGGCTCCGCGTCCTGCGTGCTGTGGCGGGCACCCGGGTGACCACTCACGACCTGGCCGAGCTGCTGCCCGACGTCCCGCACGCCACGCTCTACCGGCACCTGGCGACGCTCGTGAAGGCCGGGATGCTCGACGTGGTGCAGGAGCGCAAGGTGCGCGGCGCCGTCGAGCGGGTGTACGCGCTGCCCGCGCACGGCGCGGCGCTGGACCCGGCGGCCCTGGCCACGGCCACGCCGGAGGACCACGCGCGCTACTTCACCGCGTTCGTGTCGAGCCTGCTGTCCGAGTTCTCCCGCTACCTCGCCCGCGACCGCGTCGACTTCGTCGCCGACGGGGTCGGATACCAGCAGCTCGTACTGCACCTGACCGACGCCGAGCTGCACGAGTTCGCGGCCGGGCTCAACGCGCTGGTCGGCCCGTTGCTCGCCAGAGGGCCCGGCGACGGCCGGATCCCCCGGCTGCTGGCGACCGTCCTGATGCCCGCCGATCGCCCGGTGCCCCCCGGCGACACGCACACGTCAGCGCACGACTCCGACACGACGAAGGGCGACGACTGATGGCCTCCGTAATGCTCAACGGCGATGTGATCGACATCCGGTTCACCGGATGGGAGCGGATGTGGGTCGGGCGGGAGCGGTTCGCGCTGCGCCTGGCCGCCGTGCGGCACGCCGCCCCGGTGGACGAGCCGATCCGGCTGGCCCGGGGCGCCCGGCGCGGGTACGCCGTGTCCGGCTTCGCCAAGATCGGCGTCTGGGGTCTGTTCGGCGGTCCCCGGCAGCTCGTGGCGGCCCGGCGCGGTCAGCCCGGCCTGCACCTGGTGCTGGACCGCGCGGCGGCCGGCGGCGAGTTCGACGAGGTGGTGGTCTCCGACCCGGCCGCGCCGGGCCTCGCCGAGACGATCGGGCGTGCGACGCGGGGCCGGCCATGACCGGCGACCACCTGGCGATCGAGGCGTCGGGCCTGACCAAACGCTACGGCGACGTCACCGCCGTACGCGATCTGACCTTCACCGTGCGACCCGGCGCGGTCACCGGCTTCCTCGGCCCGAACGGCGCCGGCAAGACCACCACGATGCGCATGCTGACCGGTCTGGTCACGCCGACCAGCGGCACCGCCACCATCGGCGGGCAGCCGTACGGCCGGCTGGCCCAGCCGGCACGGACCGTCGGCGCGGTGTTCGACGGCAACGCGTTCCACCCCGGCCACACCGCCCGTGACCACCTGGGCGTCTACGCCGCGATGGCCGGCTGCCCGGACAGCCGGGTCGCGGAACTGCTGGATCTGCTCGGCCTCGCGCAGGCCGCCGACCGTCGTACCCGGGGGTTCTCCACCGGCATGCGGCAACGGCTCAGCCTCGCCACGGCGCTGCTCGGCGACCCGCGCGTCCTGCTGCTCGACGAACCGTCGAACGGCCTGGACCCGGAAGGCATGTCGTGGCTGCGCGGGCTGCTGCGCCGCCTCGCCGACGAGGGCCGCACCGTACTGGTCTCCAGCCACGTCCTGCACGAGGTCCAGCAGGTGGTCGACGACGTGGTGGTGATCCGGCGCGGCGAACTCGTCGCCGCCGGGCCGTTGTCGCGGCTCACCGGCCCGCCGACGGTGCTCGTCACCTCGCCGGACGCGACAGCCCTGGCCGCCGCGCTGGCGGCCGCCGCCGGGTCCGTCGAGGCCGCCGGGCCCGGCCGCCTGCGGGTACGCGGACTGGACGCGCCGCGCGTCGCCGACCTGGCCGCCGACCACCGGCTGCGGGTCCACGAACTGGTCACCGAGACCACAAGCCTCGAACAGCTCTTCCTCGACCTGACCACCGAAAAGGCGGAGGCCCGATGAACCTGATCAGAGCGGAACTACGCCGGGTCCTGGCCACCCGGATGTGGGGTGCGCTGCTGCTCGCCTCCGTCGCGCTGGGCGGCGGCCTGGTCGGGATGATGGCGCTGGTCGGGCCGGAGAACTTCGACCCGCCGATGCCCGGCCTGCACACCGAGGAGGGCCTGCGGTCCATCCTCGGCATCCTCGGCTTCACCGCCTTCGTGCCCGCCGCCGCCGGCGCCCTCGCGGCCACCTCCGAGCATCGGCACGGCACCGCCGCCGTCACGTTCATGTTCGCGCCGCGCCGAGGGCGGGTGTTGGCCGCCAAACTCGCCACCCACGCGATCGTCGGCCTCGCCTACGGCCTCGTGCTCGCCGTCGCCGCCGCGGCGGCCCTGTTCACAGTCGCCGCCGCGCGTGGCGTGTCGCTGGGCCTGCCCGCTCCCACGGTGCTGGCGCTGCTCGCCCGCATCGGCGTCGCGATGGCGGTGTACCTGCTCGTCGGCACCGGCGTGGGCGCGCTGCTCCGCAACCAGGTCGCGGCCGTGTGCGTCGTGGTCGGCTACCTGTACCTGGCCGAGCCCGTACTGATGATGATCCCCGGCGTCAACGCGCTCTACCCGCTCCTGCCCGGCGGCGCCACCGCCGCGCTCACCGACTTCACGTACGTCGCCGACGCGATGTCCGCGCAGCTCGGCAGCGACGCCGTCGCGCTCCTGCCGCCGGCGGCCGGCGCGCTGCTGCTGACCGGGTACGCGCTCGCCGCAGCCGCGATCGCCGTGGTCGTCCCGATGCGCCGCGACATCACCTGAGCGTCGCGAGCCGGACGATCTCCTCAGCGGTCAGCGGGCTGCGGGGATGGTGGGTCAGGCACATGGGAGCTTGCATCTTGACGAACCGGGCCCCCTCGACCGCGGCGTAGAACTGGCCGGTACGCAGCTTGCCGATGTCCGGGACGTCGGTGCCCTTCGCCCTGGCCACATCCCGGGCCGCCTCGATCTGCACCGGCACGGTGAGCAGGCCGAAGAACTGCGTGGCGGCGTTGCCGGGGATCTGGTTGTGCAACGCCTTCGGTGCCTGGGTGGCGAAGACCAGCCCCAGCCCGTACTTGCGGGCCTGCGAGGTCAGCGCGAGCGTGCTCTGGGTGCAGGCGGTCACGGCGCCGGACGGGGCCAGCGTCTGCGCCTCGTCCATGACGAAGAGTCCACCGAGTGGCCGGTCCCCGGCCGGATGACGCTTGATCCAGGTGAACAGGGCGAGCTGCAACTGGTTGACGAAGCTCTGCCGCTGATTGTCCTCGGGCAACCCGGCGAGGTTGATCACCGAGACCCGGGCGCGGCGACCGGGGGGCGGGGTGAGCAGCTCGCCCGGGTCGACAGGCGTTCCGACGCCGCCCAGGAGCGGATCGTTGATCAGGGCGGCCTTGAGTAGCTGGGCCATGCCGGCGGCCAGCTTGGGCGCGCTGTCGAGCTGACTCACCCCGTCCGGTAAATCGTTGAGGACGTCGGTGAACTCACGCAGGTCACTCGCGCCGCTGCGGGCGTAGCCGATCAGCGCCTCGCGCAGCACGGCCCGGCCGAGCCGGGCCTTGTCGGTGCCGCCGTCCACCCGGGCGTGCGGGGCGAGCGTGGCGACGGCGGCGTTGACGGCCGAGGTGAACCCGTCCGGGTCGTCGAGCACGTCGGCGAAGGCCGGCAACGGCTGGAAGCTCAACGGCCGACCGGCCTGCCGTCCCGGCGTCCAGACGACCACGTCGGTGCCGGCCAGATATTCCGCCGCGCGGCGGGCGTCGTCCGCGCCCCAGCCCGGCGGTGCGGCGGGCCAGGTCTCGCCGAGCCGGGCCAGGTCATTGTTGGGGTCGAGCACGATGGCCGACACGCCGCGCAGGGCGCACTCCTCGACCAGGCGGCGGATCAGTACGGTCTTGCCGGAACCGGAGCCGGCGAAGATGACTGTGTGCCGGCGCAGCGCTTCCAGGTCGAGGCCGACCGGTTCGGGCCGCCCGGTGACAGTGCCGATCTCCATCCGCTCCGGGTCGATGCCCGCCACCGGTGGCAGGGGAGCGACCACCGGCGGCGCCGGGTCGAGCCCGGCGGAGCGCGGCGTCGGGACGGGACCGGCGGAGCGCGGTGCAGCGGTGGCCGGCGGTGGCGTCCCGACCGGGGGTCGGTCCGGCGCCTCCTCTGGCCGCTCCTCGGTCCGGACGGCTTCCGGCGCACCCGGCCAGTCGCCCAGCGCCTCCCGCAGGCAGGTGATGTCGGAGGCCGGCCGGCGATCGGCGAACCAGGGCCGCAGCGTCTCCCGCCCGTAGTCCTGGATGAGTTGTTCGAGCGCGGCCAGCCGGGCGACGTCCGGCGCGTCCAGGGGAAGCCGCCGACCGCCGGCCCGCTCGAACGCGTCAAGCACCTCACGGGTACGGGCACCGGCCGACCACTCCGCGCTGCGCAGCAGGAAGAGCCGTCGTTTGGCGACCCCCTCGGTGAGTCCGGCGGTCGTGATCGCGTTGCGGATCCGGTTGAGCACGGCGATGTGGTGCGGCGCGGAGATCGCCCGGAACGACCAGTGCTCCTCGTCCTCGCTGTCCTCGCTCAGGCTGTGCCGTAGCCGGGCGTGCAGCGCCGGCTTGGTTCCGGCGGGGATCGGGTCGAGGCTGAACGCGTCGACTGCCGCGCCCTGCGCGGCGATCCACGCGGTCAGGCCGGCTTCGAGCAGGCGCGGGACGCGGGCGTCCTCCGTCTGCGGGGACAGGGCGGTGTCGGCGGCGGCGACCAGCTCCGCGTACCGGGCGTCGAGCTTGCCGAATCCGTTCGTCCGGCTCTCCGGTGGCGGCCCGGTGACCGTGGCGGGCGCGATATCCCCGGCGACGCGCTCGCCGGTCGCGTGCAGCAGGTGCCGCAGTTCCCGCGCCTCGCCGTCGGCCAGGCAGGCCCGGACGTGCGTGTCGATCCGCCGTAGCAGCTCACGAGGGGTGAAGCCGACAACCTCCTGGAACGCGTCCGGGTGGACCGGCCAGGTGGGGTGCGGCGGGGTGAACCCGAGGCCCTCGAAAAGCACCGCGAACCGCTTCTCGACCAGCTCGCGGCCAACCTCGACGGAGGGGATCTCCTTGAGCGGGGCGGCCTCCCGGAACCGGTCCTGGACGGTGTCCGTCGCCTGCTGCTGGATGCTGCGCCACGTCTGCGGCAGGCACGAGACGACGGACAGCGTCCGGCGAGTGGTCTCGCGTAGCGCCATCAGTCCGCTGGCGACCTGTTCGAGCAGGAGCGAGGTCTGCCAGTCCGCCTCGCCCCGGGCGTCCTGGTTCGTGGCCTTCACGGACTGGGCGATCATCAGGTCGATCTGGTCCACCGCGATCACGGTCGGACCGACGACGGCGAGCAGCCGGGAGATGTCCCGGACCACCTCCTGGGGCGCACGACGATTGCGCCGCAGCCCCCACCCGGCCCGTTGGCCGGGCTCCTCCTCGTCCATCGAGGAGAGGAAGTCGTAGCCGATGTCCTGCACGGCTGACTGCTCGGCCGCGTAGAGCACCAGGGCGCGCGCGGTGTCCTGGCACTCCGTGCCGATCTGCCGGTCCTTCTTGCGGATCAGGTCGACGAAGGCGTCGAGCGTCGGACGGCTGAGTTCGGTCTCACCGGCGACCGCGCGCCGTACCGTCCGGGGCGCACCCACCGCGTCGGCCAGCCGGCGCAGGAACGCCCGTAGCTGGGTCGTCTCGTCCGGCATCGGACGGACCAGGCCCTCCAGCATCGAGATCGCGGTGCGTTGCCAGAACGTCCGGGCCTCGAGCAGTTCGACCAGGAAGAAGAAGCCGCCGCGCCCCTGCACCTGCTGGCGGACCGTGCCGATGAGGTGGGTCTTGCCGGTGCCGCGCTGGCCGAGGATGGCCACGCCCACCGGACTGGAGTCGGTGCTGGCCTGAGCCTCCGCGAAGCTGTCCAGCACCGTCGTGACGACGTCGTGGTGCAGACCCTCCACGTGGAACGGTGTGGGTTTCCAGACGTCGTCCGGGGTCGGAGCCCAGTTGAACCTCAGCGCTGCCAGGGCACGGCGTTGCTCGTCGCCGATCATGACGAGATGGCGACCAGATGCTTGTCCTGGTTGCCGATGGTCACCGCCGCCGCCCGCTCCTGCGGCTTCAGCACCTTCTGGTTGGACTCGGGCACCAGGTGCACGCCGCGCTCCCGGTTAAGCGTCACGAGCGCGGCGTCGAACTCGGGGCGGGGCAGGTCGGAGAGGGCGTCGCGAAGATCGGCCAGCATGACGTAGTCGCCGGGCTTGGCGGCCAGCTCGTGGTACGCCTGCCGGATCAGCGTGACCGCGTCCGCGGCCGGGGACGCCGACGACGCCACCGGCGGCGGCGCGACGACCTCGTCCCGGTTGATCTGCATCCGGAACAGGTCGTCGGCGCGGGTCCCGGAATGGTCGATCAGCCGGCGCAGGAAGTCGAGCGCGACGTAGAGCGTTCCGCCCGCGGTACCGGCGCCCTTCGGCGGTTCCGCGCCCAACTCCTCGGTGGCGCGGTCCCATCCCTTGTCGGTGAGCGCCAGCGTGATCGGCTTCTCGGTGACCTCGATCAGGCCGAGTGATTCAAGTCGACGGCGGTGATCGGCTTTCAGGCCGATACCGGCGACATTGGTGAAGTAGGTCTGCGGCAAAGGCGCCGCCTTCACCATCAGCGTGACAAGAATGCACCGGTCGACGAGGGTCAGTTCCTTTTCCGGCATGCGGATGCTCCTCTGCGGCACGAGCTCCCACCGCGTCGACGGTGTGATCGAAGGCTCGGAAGGGGTGGCCATGATCGAGGTGGGCAACGGGGACGGCCCCGGCGCACGGGCCGATTCTGCCGACGGCGCCGGACTCGCGCAAGGTCACCGATCTCGCTGACGAAAGCCGACAGGGCCGCGTAGTGGATCTCCAACGGTCCTGCGTGGACGCCTCGATTGAAACGCCTGTTCGGCGGCTTCGGCGCGGTCGGTCGACCCGACCATTGCGAAATGACAAGGACAGCGGGCAGCATGGCAGACCGGCGCGAGGGCCGGAGTTCTGCTCCGCCGCGAACCCTCCCGCCTGTTCTCCAGAAATACGTCACGGAGGTGACCGTGCAGTCTGAGGTGGTCCGCTACCAGGTCGACGACGAAACGGTTGCCTTGATCGAAGTCGAGCCGACACCCGGTTTCCAGCCCGCAGGCTTCGGCGACGTCGCCGGCTGGGTACGCGAATCCGCGGCACCGGCGGTCGCCGCCGCCCGGGAATTGCTGGAACAGGTCAAGACCGTCTCTCCCGACGCGGTGGAGGTGCGCTTCGGGATCAAGGCCACCGGCACGGCGAGCTGGGTGGTGGCGAAGGCGACCGGAGAGGCGAACTTCGAGGTCACCCTCGCCTGGCAGCCGGACGGCCCCACCGATCGCGGTGCCGGTCCACGGCGCTGACGGACGGCTCGGCCCGTGACAACGGCCCCGGACGAGAGCGCGTGGGCGGTTGCCCTGCACCGTGAGGCGGACCCGCACACGGCACTCGGCACCGGCATCGTCATCGCCGCCAACCTGGTGCTCACCTGCCACCACGTGGCGTTCGCCGCCGACGGCACCCTCCGCCCCGATCTCACTGTCGCCTTTCCGCGCGCGCCCAAGGTCGCCTACTTCGACCGGCGCAAGGTCCGGCGGTGCCGGCACGACGGCATGCCGGCGGCGCACGTCGACGTGGTGGTGCTCGAACTCGTCGAGCCGGTGCCGGCGACCGTCACCCCGGCGCGGCTGCGCTGCCTCGCCCCCAAGCCGCTGCTCGACCGCCCCTTCTGGGCGTACGGCTTCCCGGCCGGGGTGGTCGGCGGCCTGCAGGCGACCGGTTCCGTCGTCGAAGACGGCGGGTACGGCCGCGTCACCATCGACAGCGGCGCTGCCGGGCCGCTCAGCAAGGGGTTCAGCGGCGGCGCGTTGTGGTCCCCGGAGTACCAGGCGGTGGTCGGCGTCGTCGTCACGGCCGACGGCAAGGGCAAGGGGCAGGCGGTGACGCTGCACCACGTCGACGAGCAGGTGCCGGCGATGACGTTGGGCGCGTTGTCGGCCTGGCGGGTCGAGGACGCCGACGACGCCGCGCTATCGGCCTGGGGGTGGACGTTGAGCACCGACGGTGAGGCCGGCCGGCACTGGCTGCCCCGGGCGCGGGGCGTCGCCGTGGACACCGAGGGCGGCGCGCGGTTCCGGGGTCGTACGGCCGCGCTCCGGCGGATCGTCGACTTCATCGACGGGAAGGCGCCCGCCACCCGGCCGCTGATCGTCACGGGTTCGCCAGGCGTCGGCAAGTCCGCCGTCCTGGGCCGCGTGGTGACCACGGCCGACCAGCAGATCCGGGACAGCCTGCCGGGCGGCGACACCGCCGTACGGGCCACTGTCGGCTCGGTGTCCTGCGCCGTGCACGCCAAGGGCAAGACCGCGCTGGAGGTGGCGCTCGAGATCGCCCGGGCGGCCGCCGTCGACCTGCCCGGTGCGCCGGCCGATCTGATGCCGGCCGTGCGGGACCGGCTGGCGCGGCGTCCGGCTCGCTTCGCGCTCGTCATCGATGCGCTGGACGAGACGGCCGACCCCGGTCAGGCCCGGCAGGTCATCGACGACGTCCTGCTGCCGCTGGCCCGGGAGTGCGGCCGGTACGGCGTGCGGGTGGTTGTCGGCACCCGGCGCGGCGACGACCGGGGTGACCTGATCGCCTGCTTCGGTGATCCGGTCGAGCTGGTGGATCTGGACACACCGGAATACTTCGCCGGGGCCGATCTGGTGAACTACGCCCTGGCGACCCTGCGACTGCTCGGCGCGGAACGGCCGGGCAACCCGTACAGCGACTCGGCGGCGGCTATCCCGCTGGCCCGCCGGATCGCCGAGCTGGCGAAGGGAAACTTCCTGGTGGCCGGTCTCGTCGCACGGGCACACGCGCTGCGCGACATCGAGCCCGTCGACCCGGCTTCGGTGTCGTTCAGCGCGACAGTGGCCCATGCGCTCGACTCCTATCTGGCCGGGCTGCCGGCTGCCGGCTCGGCCTCCGCCCGGCTCGCCCTCACCGCCCTGGCGTACGCCGAGACGCCGGGTCTGCCGCTGTCGCTCTGGCGGATCGCGGTGACCGCGCTCGGCGGCACGGTCACCGAGGACGAACTCCTCGCGTTCGCCCGTACGTCGGCGGCGAACTTCCTGGTCGAGACCGGTGGCGGCAGCCGGCCCGCGTACCGCCTGTTCCACCAGGCCCTCAACGACGCGTTGTTGGACGGCGCGTCACGCCGGGACGACCAGCGACGGCTGGTCGCCGCCTGGGCGGACCTGGCGGCCGAGGTGGGATGGGCCTCGGTGCCCGACTACCTACGGCGCTCCCTGCCCCAGCACGCCTCCCGCGCCGGGCTCGTGGAGCGGCTCCTCGCCGACGAGGGCTACCTCCTGCACGCGCACCTGGAGCGGTTGCTCTCGGTCGTCGACATGGAGAGACCGCTGGAGCCGCTGTCCCGATCACGGGTGCGGCTGCTGCACCGGACGCCGCTCGCTGTCGCGGCGGCACCGGCCGAGCGCGCCGCCCTCTTCTCGGTCGTCGACCGGCTCGACGGACTGGGCAGCGGGATCGAGGCCGACGGCGCGCCGTACCGCGCGCGCTGGGCGCACACCCCGCCCCGGCAGGAGCGCAGCGTGCTGGACGGGCACTCGCAGGCCGTCTACGACGTGGCGGCCGTCGAGCTGGACGATCGGTGGTTGCTCGCCTCCGCCGGTGACGACGGCACGGTCCGGCTCTGGGACCCGATGACCAACCAGGCCGTGGGAGTCTTCCCGTGTCACAACGACACGATCCGCGGGCTGTGCGCTGTCCGTACCGGCGGCGGCGAGACGTTGATCGCCACCGCCAGCCACGACGGGACCGTCGGCCTGTGGGATCCCCGGACCGGCCAGCGTCGGCACGAACTGAGCGGGCACGAAGACTGGGTCCGCAACATCTGCGTCATTCCACTGCCGGACGGCGACCTGCTCGCCTCGGCCGGCGACGACCGGACGGTCCGGATCTGGGATCCGGTGACCGGGACGCAGCGCTACGCGTTGACCGGGCACTCGGGCTGGGTGACGGCCGTGACGTACGTCCCGTCGGACGGCCGGCACCTGCTCGCCTCCACCGGCTTCGACGGCGTGGTCCGGGTCTGGGAGCCGACGGCCGACACGCGCCCGACGCTGACCCTCACCGGACATGTCGGCTGGGTGACCACGCTCTACGCCGTTCGAGCGCCGGGTGGCACGTTGCTCGCCTCGGCCGGCTACGACGGCACGGTCCGGCTCTGGGACCCGCAGAGCGGCGAATGCGTCCACGTCCTTGCCACCGGTGGACCGGTCACGGATCTGTGCACGGTCGAGGTCGACGGGGGCTGTCTGCTCGTGTCGACGGGTGAGGACGGGCTCATCCGGGTCTGGGACGTGCCGACGTGGACGAGCCGGCCGAGCCTGCGGGGGCACGCGAGCTGGATCCGTGCGGTCTGCGAGCTGCGTACGGCGAAGGACCGGATGCTGGCGACGGCGGGTGACGACGGCACGGTGCGGCTGTGGGACCCGGCCGGCGGCCGACCCGACACGGTCGCCGAGCGGGACCGGCTCGGGCCCGTGCACAGCCTCTGCGCGGTCCCTGACGAGCGACCGGGCCTGGTCGCCTCCGGCGGTGCCGACGGCCGGGTGCGGATCTGGGACGCCGCCACGGGCGAGCGGCTGCGGGAGATCCCGACACCCGGCGGGCCGGTAAACGCGATGTGCGCGGTCGCCGACGTCGAGGAGCCGCTGCTCGTCACCGCCCAGGACGACAACACGGTCGGAACCTGGAGTGTGCGGCACAGCGCCTTGGTGGGGGAGATGACCGAGCACCACGCTCCGGTGGCGGCGGTCTGCCCGATCGTCATCGGCGGTGAGACGCTCGTCGCGTCGGCCGGCGACGACCAGGCCATCCGGCTCTGGCACCCGCAGACCGGCACCGTGCGGGCGGTCCTGCTCGGGCACGTCACCCGCGCATGGGTGACGGCCCTCGCGACGGTTCGGTGGCCCGAGGTGGAGGCGCTCGCCTCGGCCGACAAGAGCGGCACGGTGATGCTGTGGGGCGGTGGTGACACGCCGGTCTGGACCCGGCAGGGACATCAGGACGCGGTCACCGCGCTCTGCGGCCTGGTCGTGGCGGGTCGCCGGATGCTGGCGTCGGCCAGCGCCGACCACACGATCCGTCTGTGGGACGCCGAGTGGGGTGAGCCCGTGGACGTGTTCACCGGCCACACGGCTGCCGTAACCGGGCTGAGCCTGGTGCGGGTCGGCGGGCGGGATCTGCTCGCCTCGACCAGCCGGGACCGGACGGTGCGGATCTGGGACCCGTCCACCGGACGGGCGCTGCACACCATCCCCGTCTATCACCCGGCGCTGACGTGCTGCACTGTCGACGGAACGTTGCTCGTCGGTCTGGATCAGGGCCTGCTGGCGTTGGACGTCGACGGCCGGAGCGACCTGCCACCCGAGGCCGCGGACCGTGCGGTCGCTCGGGTGGCGGTGCGCTGCTGATCAGGGGCGCAGCACGTAGCGTCCGCGTACCCCGCCCTCGGCCGCCGCCCGGTGCGCGTCCGCCACCCGGTCCAGCGGCACCACCGCGTGCACCCGCGCCGGCAGCTCACCGGCGGCGGTGCGGGCGAGCAGGTCGGCCAGGCGTGTCCCGTCGGCGTGCACCTCGACCGCGCGCACCGTGACACCGCGTTCGGCGGCCGGGTGGGCGTTCGGCCGTACCCCGACGAACACGCCGCCGTCACCTACCAGCGCGAGCCCTCGGTCCTGGAGCGCCGCGGCGTCGGCGACCGCGTCCCAGCCCGGCTCGGCGGCGGTGGTGAAGTCGGCGCCCAGCCCGCGCACGAACTTCTCGTCCCCGGCCCGCGCCAGGCCGGTCACCCGCCATCCCCGGTCCCGGGCGAGCGGCACGACGTAGCCGCCGACCGCGCCGGCCGCGCCGGTGACCAGCAGCCGGCCGCCGGCGGGCGGGTCGCCGAGCAGGTCGACGATCTGCGCCGCGGTCAGGCCGTTGAGCGGCACTGTCGCCGCCGCCACCAGGTCCAGATCATCGGGTACGACGGCCAGGTCGGCGGCGGGCACGACAAGCTGCTCGGCGTACGTGCCGAAGTCGCGGTCGAACCCGCCCACCAGGCCGGCGACCCGGGTGCCCACGGCGAGGTCGACGCCCGGCCCGGCCGCGGCGACGACACCGGCGAAGTCCCAGCCCAGGCCGGTGTGGTGCGGCTGGTGGATGAGCCCCAGCGAGTGGAAGAAGCCGCTGACGACGCCGAGGTCGGCCGGGTTGACCGGCGCCGCCGCGACGTCCACCCGGACCTCGCCGGGTCCCGGCTCGCGCTGCGGGACGTCGATGATCTCGATGGCCTCGGGTCCGCCCGGGGTGCGGACGACTGCGGTGCGGAAGGTACGCGTACCCATGGTTCTGTCTCCTTGGTCGTGAGGGATGCCCTGCTCCACGATGGAGGGGTAACTTTCCATCGGGAAGTACGCACTTCGGAGTGCGTTGGGTACCCCCGGGTAGGAGGCGCGGACGATGCCGACGCAGACGGCGGCGGAGAAGCGGGCGCAGGCGCGGGAGGAGTACGACGCGTTCCTCGCCGGCTGCCCGAGCCGGCAACTCCTGGACCGGATCTCCGACAAGTGGGTGGCGCTGATCCTGGCCGCGCTCGGCCGCGACGGGCCCGACCGCAACGCGGAGCCGCGGGTCATGCGCTACTCCGAGCTGTCGCGGCGGTTGGCCGGCGTCAGCCAGAAGATGCTCACCCAGACGTTGCGCTCACTGGAACGCGACGGCCTTGTCACCCGCACCGTGACGCCGAGCGTGCCGGTGACTGTCACCTACGAGCTGACCGACCTCGGTCAGTCGCTGCACCAGCTGATGTACGGCATGAAGCTGTGGGCCGAGGCGCACATGGACGAGGTGCACGCCAACCGCGAGCGGTACGACGCCGCCGGTCACTGACCGGATCTCCGAAACTTTCGGTCGTGCTCGCGCTTCTCGGCGCCCTTCGCTCGCACGGTCATCCATGGACTCCCGCGCTGATCAGCCGGTTGAGTCCATGTTCGCGTCGACATCGACATTGACCGATCGTGCCGTCGCGGATATCTTCCCAGGGAAGTTACCGGTACATCTTCGAAAAGTTTCAGGGCAGTGACGCGGGGGGTGGGCGCACCGCCTACTCCACTCGCGTCAGGCCGGGCATCGCCAGCGCATCATCGTCCGATATGCAGAGGAGTGTCATGAAACATCTACCGAGGCGCAGCCACCGCGTGGTGCTGGCCGCCGTCAGCAGCGCGCTGGCTCTCGCCGGCGCCGCGCTCGTGGTGCCCACCATTGCCCAGGCGGCGGCGAGCACGCTCGGTGCCGCCGCGGCACAGTCGGGCCGCTACTTCGGCACCGCCATCGCGGCGAACCGACTG
>NZ_JAAOLH010000015.1:0-172498 GCF_011602315.1 Micromonospora sp. CMU55-4 | reverse complement strand
CGGGGGGGGACGTGCCGGGGCCCGGGGGGGCAGGCTTGGCGCCCGCCGCGGGCCCGGGCCCCCCCCGCCCCCGCCGTGCGCCAGCGCCACCCGCCCCCGCCCCCGCCCCCGCCCCGGCCCCTCGCGCCCCTGGCCCCCCGCGCCCCGCCCGCCCCCCGCCAGGGTGATCAAGGAGTTTGTGGGTGAATTGGAGATCAACGCGGACGCGAACTCCTTGATCACGGGGTGAGCGGTGCGGGTGTGCGTCGATCATGGAGTTGTGGTCCCCGCGGATCGGGCATAGCGGGCGGAATGAGGGCCACAAGTGCAAGATCGGCGGGGCGGGGGTGGGGAGGGGCGGGAGTTACGGGAGCTCGTCGGGGGTTCGGGTCAGGACGAAGGTGGCTATGTCCAGGGCTACCGGGGTTCCTGTTTCGTCGCGGATCACCGTCAGGATCTCGCCGTCCTGGGAGCCTGCGCGGCCCCGCCACCGGTCCAGGCCCTCGCGGGTGAAGCGCAGCAGCGGTCTGCCGACCTGGCCGCCGACCAGGTCACCGGCGGCGTCGACGCGGAACTCGTACTCGCCGCCCATCCACCACCAGCGCCCGGTCAGCGCGGCCACGTCGGCGGCGGGCGGGTCGGCCGGGCGCCAGGGGGCGGGCGCGGCCGGTTCGGCGTCCAGCACCAGTGTGAGCGCTTCCCGGCCGAGCGCGCCGATGTGGTGGCCGCGCAGCCCGTACGAGTTGGCGAAGTTGACCACGGCGGTTCGGGTGGGCCGGTGCACGGCCAAGCCGGCGACGTACCCGGGCATGGATCCGCCGTGCCCGACGTACACCCGGTCGCCGACCCGGTAGAGCTCGATGCCGAGGCCGTGCCCGCCGGTCCACGAGTCGAGGTCGTTGATGACCATGGGGGCGCACATCTCGGTGAGCGTGGCGGGGGAGAGCAGCGCCGGGTCCGGGTCGGCCAGGAACGTGGCCCAGCGGCCCAGGTCCTCGACCGTCGACCAGAGCTGGCCGGCCGGCGCCATCGCCGCGGTGTCGGTGAGCGGCTCCTCCCGCAGCGTCTCGTGCCAGGGGTGGACGACGTATCCGCGGGCGTACGGCTCGGTGGGGTGGTACGTGGTGCGGCGCATGCCCAGCGGGGCCAGCAGCCGCTCGGTCAGCAGCTCCGCCCAGGGCGTGCCGGTGATCCGTTCCAGCGCGGCGCCGAGCAGCCCGTACGCCAGGTTCGAGTAGTGGTAGACGAAGTGCGGCGGGTAGGCGATCTTGTCCGGGGTCAGCCCGGCGAGCAGGGTGTCCAGGTCCGTGCCCCCGACCCGCTCCCACCAGTCGCCGTCCGGCTCGCGTTGCAGGCCGCTGACGTGGCCGAGGAGCTGGCGCACCGTCACCGAGCCGACCGGGGTGCCGGGCAGGTGGGCGTCCAGCGGGTCGTCCAGTGACAGCCGGCCGGCGTCGCGCTGCTGCATCACCAGCACCGCGGTCATCGTCTTGGTGATCGAGCCGATCCGGTACTGCAGGTCGGCGTCGGGGCGGGGCGTCTCACCGGCGACGGCGAGGTGCGCCAGCCGGCCGTCGCGGACCACGCCGAGAGCGAGCGAGGGGCCCCGCCCCTCGGCCTGGGCCCGGGCGACCAGCAGGTCCACCTGACGCGCGGTCTCGGGCAGCAGGGGCATCTCGTCCTCCTCATCGGCGGTGGGCGCGGTACGCCGAGCCGAGCCTAGCGATCATGACAGTTCGATGACACGTGCGTTGACGTGTCAGGATTGTTCTCGTGGACGCCGTGTTCTGGATCGTTCTGGGTGTGGTATTGGCGGTCGCCGAGATCTTCACGACGACGCTCTTCCTGATCATGTTCGGGGTCGGGGCGTTCGCCGCGGCCGGCGCCGCGGCGCTCGGTGCGCCGGTGGCGCTGCAGGCGGTGATCTTCGCGGTGGTGTCGGCGTTGTCGGTGGCGGTGGTCCGTCCGGTGGTCCGGCGGCACGCGCGGCCGGCGATCGAGACCGGGGAGCAGCCGTTCGGGGTGGAGGCGCTGGAGGGGGCCACCGCTGTGGTCCTGGAGCCGGTCGACTCCGAGCGCGGGATGATCAAGATCGATGGTGAGCTGTGGACGGCCCGCTCGTACGACGCGACGCGCTCGTACGCCGAGGGTGAGCGGGTGCAGGTGATCAAGGTTCGGGGCGCTACCGCCCTGGTATGGCAGGACGACATTTCCACCCCGGGCGAGCTGCCCGAAGCGAAAAGGTGAACGGTATGGAGTTTCTGGCGATCCTGATGATCGCGGTGGCGTTGATCGGTGTGGTGACGCTGTTCAAGGCGGTGCGGATCGTGCCGCAGCAGCGGCAGGACGTGGTGGAGCGGCTGGGCCGGTACAAGCGCACGCTGAACCCGGGCCTGAACCTGCTGGTGCCGTTCGTCGACGCGGTACGCACCAAGGTCGACATGCGTGAGCAGGTGGTCAGCTTCCCGCCCCAGCCGGTGATCACCTCCGACAACCTGGTCGTCTCGATCGACACGGTCCTCTACTTCAAGGTCGTCGACTCGGTTCGCGCCACCTACGAGATCTCCAACTTCCTCCAGGCGATCGAGCAGCTGACCGTCACCACGCTGCGTAACGTGATCGGCTCGCTGGACCTGGAGCGCGCGCTCACCAGCCGCGAGGAGATCAACCGGCACCTGTCCGGCGTGCTGGACGAGACCACCGGCCGCTGGGGCATCAAGGTGACCCGGGTCGAGATCAAGGCGATCGAGCCGCCGCCGAGCATCCGCGACTCGATGGAGAAGCAGATGCGCGCCGAGCGGGACCGCCGCGCCGCGATCCTCAACGCCGAGGGCCACAAGCAGTCGCAGATCCTCACCGCCGAGGGTGAGAAGCAGGCCGCGGTGCTGCGCGCCGACGGTGACCGGCAGGCCCGGATCCTCCAGGCGGAGGGCCAGGCCAAGGCGATCCGTACCGTCTTCGACGCGATCCACACCGCCAACCCGAGCCAGAAGGTGCTGGCCTACCAGTACCTCCAGGCGCTGCCGCAGATCGCCAACGGCACTGCCAACAAGGTCTGGATCGTCCCGACCGAGCTGACCAAGGCCCTGGAGGGCATGGGCGGCGCGCTGGGCGGGCTGGCCAACATGGCCGGCGACGTGCCGTCGCCGGAGGCCGCCCGCAGCGCCGGTGAGGTCGAGCGGGAGGCCGCCGAGGCCGCCCAGGCCGCGGCCGTCGCGGCCCAGGAGATCCACAACGAGGTACGGGTGGCCGAGGCGCAGGCCACCGGCGGCAACGCCCCGCAGGGCCTGCCCGCGCCGGAGCCGGTGTCGCCGGCCAGCCTGGTGAACGACCCGGCGGACCAGCGCGAGCGGGGCTGACCGGCAAATCCGAAAAGTCCTCATACGGCGCTCCGGCGACTGCCACCATCGGTCTTGAGGACGGGTGGTGAGCAGGGCCGGAGCGCCGTCGCGTGTCCCGGGCCACCCGCGGCGCGAACGAGGTGACCCATGAAGGACCCGGCGAACCGGCTGTTCTCCCGTACCCCGGTCCCCGGCGCGCACGACCCCGCCGGGCCGATCGGCTCCCGGCGTACCGGAGGGGGGTTCGGGGTCCTGCCGTTCGTCTCCGAGCCCGGCCCGGGCGCGCCCGCCACCGACGCGACCTGGGCCTGGTCGATCCGCCGGTTCGCCCGCGCGGCGGTCTGGCTGCTGCCCGCGTACGCGGTGCTCTACGGCCTGGTGGCGATGGCCAGCGACGGCGGGGTGGGCAACGACCCGTACCCGGCCGACGGCCGGCCGCTCTACCTGGTCGGCTGGGTCGCCTCGGTGTGGCTCGGGCTGCTCGCCCTGCTCGCGCTCACCGGCCTGCTCGCCGCCACCCGCTGCCGCCGCGTCGCGCTGGCCGGGCTGCTCGCCAGCATCGGCGGGATGGTGCTGATGCTCCCGTTCGCCGGGCTGGCCGAGCAGACGCCGGTGTTCGGCGTGACCGCGCGCGGCATCGTGCTGTTCGGCGCCACGCTCTACAGCGTGGGCTGGTTCCTGACCGGCTGGTCGGTGGCCCGGTCCGGGATGTTCTCCTACGGCGACGGGACCATGCTGATGATCGCCGCCCCGCTGCTCGGCCTGGGCGGCGCGCTGATCGGCTCGCTGCAGACGTTCGGCGCGATCTTCGTGCTGGTCGCCGGCATCGGCATCGGCTACCGCAGCGGCCGCCTGGTGCCCGAGACCATCGCCCGGGACGCCGCAGCCGCCAGCGTCGCCGCCGCACCCGTGCCGCCCGTGTCACCGAAGGGCCCACTCGGGGCGGGCTGACCGGTTCGGAGCTGGGCGGTTGCCGTGAAGTAACTGACAGTTGCCTGGCGAGGTGGCCGGTAGGCGGCTTTCGTGGCAATCCTTGCCTTCATGCCGTCACCCAGGTCGCCGCTGTCGCGGCTGTTCACCGTGCTGCTGGCCGGCCTGCTCGCCGGGCTCGTCCTCGCGGTCGCCGCGCTTCCCGCCGGACTGCTCGGCGGGTTCGCCGCCCGGGCGGCGCTCGGCGCGTACGCGGACCTGCCCGACGCGCTGCGCACCCCGGCCCAGCCGCAGCGCTCCTACCTCTACGCCAACGACGGCAAGACGCTGATCACCACGTTCTACGACGTGAACCGCACCGACGTGTCGCTGGACGAGATCGCCCCGGTGATGCGGCAGGCGATCATCGCGGCCGAGGACCGGCGGTTCTACTCGCACGGCGGCGCGGACCTGCGCGGCATCGCCCGGGCGCTGGTGGCGAACGTCAAGGGCGGCGGCACCGAGCAGGGCGGCTCCACGCTGACCATGCAGTACGTCCGCAACGTGCTCAAGACCGACCCGAACCGCACGCCGGCGGAGCGGCAGGCCGCCACCGAGCAGACCGTCGGGCGCAAGCTCCAGGAGATCCGGTACGCGAACGCGCTGGAGCAGTCGCTGTCCAAGGACGAGATCCTCAACCGCTACCTCAACATCGCGTACTTCGGCTCCGGCGCGTACGGCGTCGCCGCCGCCAGCCAGCGCTACTTCGGCAAGGCCCCGGCCGACCTGACGCTGGGCGAGGCGGCGCTGCTCGCCGGTCTGGTCCAGTCGCCGGAGGCGTACAGCCCGATCGACGGCGACCTGGACCAGGCGCTGGCCCGCCGGGCGTACGTGCTGGACGCGATGGCCGAGACCGGCGCGATCACCGCCCAGCAGGCCGCTGCGGCGAAGGCGCAGGCGCCCACGCTGCGCCCGACCGCCCAGCCCAACGGCTGCACCGCCACCGCCCAGGGGCACGACGACTGGGGCTTCTTCTGCGACTACCTGCGCCGCTGGTGGCTCACCCAGCCCGCGTTCGGCGCCACCCCCGAGGAGCGCGAGCAGGCGCTGCGCCGGGGCGGCTACCGCGTCGTCACCACGCTGGATGCGAAGATCCAGCAGACCGCGCAGGAGCAGGCCACCAAGGTCTACGGGTACGGCAACAAGCGCGCGCTGCCGATCGCGGCGGTCGAGCCCGGCACCGGCCGGGTGCTCGCCATGGCGGTGAACCGGCACTACAGCCTCGACGCCAACCCGGACGGGCAGGCCAACCACCCGAACACGGTCAACCCGCTGATCTCCGGCGGCGCCAGCGTCGACGGCTACCAGGCCGGCTCGACGTTCAAGATGTTCACCATGCTGGCGGCGCTGGAGGCCGGCAAGCCGCTGTCCACCGGCTTCGACGCCCCGAGTCGCCTGCCCACCCGGTACGCCTCGGACGACGAGGGCAACTGCGACGGCACCTGGTGCCCGGCGAACGCCAACCCGCAGTGGATGGACGGCTACCGGATGATGTGGGACGGCTTCGGCCGCTCCGTCAACACGTACTTCGTCTGGCTGGCCGAACAGGTCGGCGAGGACAAGGTGGTGGAGATGGCGCAGCGCCTCGGCATCACCTTCCGGGCCGACTCCGACGCCACGTTCGCCCGCGACCACGCCGCCGACTGGGGCGCGTTCACGCTCGGCGTGGCCGCCACCACCCCGCTCGACCTGGCGAACGCGTACGCGACGGTGGCCGCCGAGGGCACGTACTGCACGCCGCTGCCGGTGGTCTCGGTGACCACGCCCGACGGCGGGAGCGTCGACGTGGGGCAACCGGAGTGCAAGCGGGTCCTCGACCCGGACGTGGCCCGGGCCGCGACCGACGCGGCCCGCTGCCCGGTCGGCCAGCAGTCGGCGTTCGGGCAGTGCAACGGCGGCACCGCCACCGCCGTCGACTCGATCGTCGGCCGCCCGGTCGCCGGCAAGACCGGCAGCTCGGAGCGGAACGCCACGGAGACGTTCGTCGGGTACACCCCGCAGGTCGCCGTGGCCGGCATCGCCGCCAACCCGGACGACGTCACCGACCTGGTCGGCTCCGCCGTGCAGGCGAAGGTGATCGACGCGGTCGCGCGGACCATCAGGACAGCGGTCACCGGCGAGCCGGTGGCCGACTTCACCGCGCCGAGCCGGGCGCTGGTCGGCGACCCGCAGCGTCCGCAGCCGCCCCGGCGGACCGAGCCGGACCGCCGCGAGCAGCGCGAGGACCGCGACGACCTGCCCTCCGACGTGCTGCGCTGGCTGCGCGACCGCGGGTAAGGAAGGGCCCCTTCTTAACGCCTCCGGTAGTAAAGGGGCCCCTTCTTAACGCCGCCCCCCGGCGCGCGGCCACCCGCCGTCTCCGGTCGCCCCGGCCCGCCTTGATCACGTCCTGGCACCAGTTCCACCGGTCCAGCACCGCCACCCGGCCGGTCAGGCGGGCCACCGCCACGGTCCGGGCCATCGCCGCCGCGCGGACCGTCGCCTCCAGCGCCGGATGGACGGTACGGCCGAACAGCGCCACCCCGTCGGCCCGGCCGAGTGCCCGGGCCAGCCGGTTCCACAGTGGCCGCCCACCGGCGTTCTCGAAGTACCGCGCCCGGACACCTCGCCGGCGCAGCCGCTCGGCCAGCGCCTTCGCCTGGTTGGTCCTGCCGGAGCCGTCGACGCCGAGCAACGCGATCATCACAGGTCGGGCCACGCACCCGGATGGTGGCGGCGATCATCAACGGCCGCTGATGATCGACTTGTGATCGACCGGTGACGCCGGGCGACAGGCTTGGGCTCGCCTTCCGGCACCACGGAAGGCGTACCCGAATCGAGGAGGCGTCCATGGAGAAGGCCACGATCGAGCAGGCCGGCAAGAAGAAGCTCTCGCTGAAGGTCCGCAAGCTGGAGCGGCTGGAGACCACCGTCATCCGCGAGAGCAACGGCGCCTGATCCGCGCCGGCACCCCGGTCGCCGCCACCTACCGCGGCGGCCGGGGTGCCGCTTCCCGTCTTCCGCCGAGCGTTAGTGAGGTTGCGGTCCCATGCTCAAGCCGCGCGTCAAGAGTGTCCACGAGCCCTACACGCTGCCGGGGAACCGGCTGATCATCGGTCTGATGCAGTACGGCGTCGCGTCGGAGATCCAGGACGACGAGGACGGCACGATCGCCCGCATCCTGACGTTGCTGGACGGCACCCGGTACGTGTGGGAGGTCTGCGCGGACCTCGCCGAGACGCACCCGGGCATCGACGAGGACAGCGTCCGCGAGGTGGTGGAGCAGCTCATCGCGCAGGGCTTCGTCGAGGACGCGGCGGCCACGCTGCCCGACGGGTTCACCGCGGAGGCCGCGCAGCGCTACGACCGGGCCCGGCACTTCTACGCCTGGATCGACACCCAGCCCCGCAGCTCGCCCTTCGAGGTGCAGGCGCGTATCGGGCGGGCGCGGGTCTCCGTACTCGGTCTCGGCGGCACCGGCACGGCGGTCGCGGCCGGACTCGTCGCCAGCGGCGTCGGCGGCCTGCACTGCGCCGACTTCGACGTGATCGACCAGCCGAACCTGACCCGCCAGCTGCTCTACACCGAGAGCGACCTCGGCCAGCCGAAGGTGAAGGTCGCCGTGGACCGGCTGCGGGCGATGAACTCGCACGTCGACGTCACCGGGGAGGAGTGCCGGGTCCGCTCCGCCGACGACCTGGTGCCGCTGATGAACGGGCGGGACGCCTTCGTCCTCTGCGCGGACCGGCCCGTCGACCAGATCCAGGACTGGACGAACGAGGCGGCGCTGCGTACCGGCACGCCGTGGTTCATGGCGCTCTACACCGGGCCGATGACGGTCGTCGGCTCGTTCCTCCCGGGCCGCACCGGGTGCTACACCTGCCTGCGGCGGCGGCCGGACAAGCACGAGATCCAGACCGACGGCACGCCGCTGCGCGGCGGGGAACGACCGAACGCGGTGATCGCCGCCACCGCGAACGTGACCGGTCACCTCTGCGCGCTGGAGGTGCTCTACCACCTCGGCGGGCTGCCTCAGCAGGTCGCCGGCCGGGTCTTCCACCAGAACGCCGCGCGCTGGGACCACCACTACTTCATCGACGTGCCGCGGGACCCGGACTGCCCCTCGTGCGGTCCGCGCGGCGCGTGAGGACCGGGCGATGACGACCACCGGGGTCGAGGCGGCGCCGGATCTGGGCGCCGCGACGCGGGTACGGTTCCACCCGCTGCGGATCCGGCCGTCCGACGACGACCCGGACTCGGTGGTGGTGGGCCGGCCGGAGGTCGGCGAGTTCGTGGAACTGCCCGCGATCGGCGTCCGCGCCGTCGAGCTGCTCGACGGCGGAGCGCCGATCGGCGTGGCCGAGGAACGGATCGCCGCCGACCACGACGTGGACCTCGACCTCGTGGACCTGGTGCTCGCGCTGCGGGAGGCGGGCCTGGTGGCCGAGGTCGACGGCCGGCCCACCGGCGACGCCCGCCGCGAGGACCGGCCGCACCTGCCCTGGCTGCGGGCCCGGCACGTGCGCTGGCTGTTCGGCCCCGCGGCGAAGGTGGCCTACGTCGCGCTGGTCGCGGCGACGCTGGCCACAGTGGTACGCCGTCCCGAGCTGCTGCCGTCGTACCGGGACTTCTTCTGGACCGGCTACGTCGGTCTCGCCGTGCTCGTGAACACCGTGCTGTTCTCCGGGACGGCGGTGCTGCATGAGTTCAGTCACCTGGTGGCGGCCCGTTCGCTGGACGCGCCGGCCCGGATCCGGTTCGCCACCCGGCTGCACCATCTGGTCCTGGAGACCGACGTGACGGCCATCTGGTCGGTGCCGCGCCGCCACCGGTACCGCGTCTACCTCAGCGGCCTGCTCTGGGATTCCGCCGTGGTGTGCGCCGCGCTGCTGGTGATGGCGTACGCCCGGCCGCATCCGCTGGTCGGCGGCCTGCTGTCCGCCGTCGTTCTGGTGATCGTCATGTCGATGGCGCTGCAACTGCACGTCTACATGCGTACCGACTGCTACTTCGTCCTGCTGGACGTGCTGCGGTGCCGCAACCTGTTCCAGGACGGCTTCGCGTACGCCCGGCACCTGCTGCGCCGGGGTCTGCACGCGGCGCTTCCCGGCCGGGTGACGCCGTCGGCCGGGGACCCCACCGCCGTCCTGCCGCCGCACGAGCGGCGCGCGGTACGGATCTACGCGCTGGCGGTGGTGGCGGGCAGCGCTGTCGCGTTGTCTAGCTTCGTCCTGTTCGGAATCCCGATCGTCGCGCACGGCGCGATCCAGGCCGGCTCGGCCGTGCTGGCCGGCGCGACCGGCGGAAGCCTGCTCGCGGCCGTGGACGGCGCGCTCGTCCTGCTCGTCGAGGGCGCGCTCCAGGCGATGTTCCTGGTCACGTTCTACCGCCGTCACTCCCGGCGGCGCCGGGCGCGGGCCACGTCCGGTCAAGCGCCGCACGCCGCGCCGGACCCGATCGGCTGACCACCGACGACGACCGGACACAGTGGTGTGTCCCCCCGGTCACCGCTGGTACGCGTCACCCCCTGGCCTCGCGCGAACTCGTCTAGGGTGGGCCGGAGGGCGATCTTGACGTGGTCGCCCGGGTCCGCGCGCTTCGGGGGGAGCGAATGGTGCCGGCGGTCATGTTTCGGCTGCTCGGCCCGGTCGAGGTGTGCCTCGACGATCGGACGGTCCGCGTCGGTGGCCCCCGCAGTCAGGCCATGCTCGCCGCGTTGCTGCTGGAAGCCAACCGGATCGTCCCGGTGTCCCGTCTCATGGACGCGGCCTGGGGCGGCCATCCGCCGGCGAGCGCGGACGTCCAGGTCCGCAACCGGGTCGCGGCGGCGCGACGGGCGCTGCGCGCCGCCGGTCTGCCCGGCGACGTGATCGGCACCCACGGCTCCGGATATCTGCTCACCGTCGCCGAGGGTCAACTCGACCTGGACGTCTTCGAGGAACGGGTACGCCGGGCGGAAGGGCTCCTCGACCGGGGCGGCGCCCCGGAGGAGGCGGTGTCCGGGCTGCGCGAGGCGCTGGCGATGTGGCGCGGTCCGGCGCTCGACGGCCTGCGTACGCCGGCGCTCACCGCGGCGGCGCAGCGTCTCGACGAACGGCGGATGACAGTGGTCGAGCGCTGCCTCGGCCTGGAGCTGGGCCTCGGCCGGTACGACAGTGTGATCGGCCGGCTCACCGAGCTGGTCGAGGCGTACCCGTGGCGGGAGTCGCTCGTGGGTCAGCTCATGCGGGCCCTCTACCTGGCGGACCGGCAGGGCGAGGCGCTGGACCGGTTCGACCAGTTGCGCCGCCGCCTGGCCGAGGAGCTCGGCATCGACCCCACGGCCCAGCTGATCCGGCTGCGCGACCTGATCCTGCGCAACGACCCCAGCCTCCGGTCGGCGCCCGACGCGGGCCCGGTCGTCGCGCCGCCGGACCACCCGCCCGCCGCCGGACAGCGCCCGGCCGCCGGCGCACAACACGGAATCGCCGCACAGCACGGAGGCGCCGCACAACACGGTGCCGCCGGACCGGACGGGGCCGCACGCCCGCCGGTCCGGATGCTTCCGGCCGGCCTCACCGACTTCGTCGGCCGGGAGGAACAGATCGCGGCGGTCCTGGAGTGGCTTCCGGAGCGGCCGGCGGTCGCCGTGACGGCGATCAGCGGCCTGCCCGGCGTCGGCAAGACCACCCTCGCGGTCCGGATCGCCCACCAGCTCGGCCCGGCGTACCCCGGTCCGCACCTCTACGTGGACCTGAACGGGCACGACCATCCGGCGCCCCCGGTCGAGGTGCTCGGGCGGTTCCTGCGGGCGCTCGGCGTGCCCGGCGCCCAGATCCCCGCGGACCTGGAGGAACGCGGCGCGCTGTTCCGGGGCGCGATGGCCGAGCGGCCCGGAGTGGTGCTGCTGGACAACGCGGCCGACGCGGCGCAGGTGCGCCCCCTGCTGCCCGGGACGGACACCGTCGTGCTGGTCACGAGCCGGCGCGCGCTCGTCGACGTCGACGGCGCCCACCAGCTGCGGCTGGAGCCGCTGCCCGAGGCGGACGCGCTGCGGCTGCTGGCCGGCATCATCGGCCCGGACCGCGTCGCCGCCGAGCCCGGCTCCGCGTCGGACGTCGTCCACCACTGCGGGCTGCTGCCGCTGGCGGTGCGGATCGCGGGCGCCCGGCTGGCGATACCCGGCGTGCTGTCGCTGCGGCAGGCGGCGGCGCAGCTCGCCGAACTCTCGCACCGGCTGGACCATCTCGCCCGCGCCGACCGCAGCGTACGGGCGGCGTTCCACTCGGCGTACGTGGCGCTGGACGAGCCGGCCCGCCGGCTGCTGCGCCGGTTCGCCGTGCTGGACCTCGACCGGGCCCCTCCGTGGCTGCCCGCCGTCCTGCTCGACGACGAGGCGGGCGCGGCGAACGCGGTCACCGGTCTGGTCGAGGCCAACCTGGTCGAGGTGACCGGGCCGGACGAGCTGGGCCAGGTCCGCTACCACCTGCACGATCTGGTCCGCGCGTTCGCCCGGGAGCGCGCCGCGCGGGAGGAGGGGCCGCGGGAGCGGCCGGAGGTGCTGCGGCGCGTCTTCGGCACCTGGCTGACGCTGACCGAGCAGGCCCGCGTGGCGCTGAGCCAGGAGGGCGGCGCCGTCATCGTCGCCGACCTGCCGAGGTCACCGGCGCCCACCGGCGAGCACCTGCGCGACCCGAAACGCTGGTTCGGCGCCGAACGGGCCGCCCTGCTCGCCGGCATCGAGCAGGCCGCCGCGACGCCCGGCCTGGAGGACTACTCCTGGGCGCTGGCCTGGCACTGCGACTACTACCTGTTCGTCGACGCCCGGGTGGACGACCTGACCCGGGTCACCGAGATCGGGCTGGCGGCCGCCGAGCGCCGGCGGCACCCGGAGGGGATCGCCCGGCTCCGGCTCTGCGTGGCGTTCGCGGCCCTGCTACGCAGTGACCTGGAGGCCGCGCTCGGCTACGCGCGGGCCGCCGCGGCGGCGGCCGAGCCGCTCGCCCAGCCCTGGCTGCGGGCCGACATCGCCGGCGTCGAGAACCAGGTGTACGAGGGACTGGGGGACCGTCCGGCGGCACGCGCCAGCCTGGTCCGCTCCATCGAGCTGTACCAGGAGGCCGGCGACGAGGTGGCCGCCGGACCGAAACTCGCCCGGCTGGGCGTCCTCCAGTTCCAGGAAGGCGATCCGGCCGCCGGGGAGACGCTCGCCCGGGCCGTCGCGCTGCTGCGGGCCGCGGGCACGCCCCGGCCGCTCGCGTTCGGCCTGCGCGCGTCGGGCCGCTGGCACGACCACCGTGGCGCGGTGGACGAGGCCCGGGCGGCGTACCTGGAGGCCCTGGAACTGGTCCGGCGGCACGGTGACCGGCTCGGTGAGGTGGCGCTGCTCAGCGAGGTCGCCGCGATGCTCGCGGGGCACGGCCGGCTGGGCGAGGCGGCCGGATACGCCGACACCGCCCTGGAGCAGGCCCGCGAGATGCGGGTCGCCGCCTACCTGGCCTACGCCCGGTACGCCCAGGGACGGATCAGCCTGATGTCGGGCGACCCGGCGCGGGCGCGGGTCCTGCTCGAACAGGCGGCCGACGACCTGACGGCCAGCCCGCCGCTGCAGCTGGAGGCCCTGATGGACCTGGCCCGGGCGGTGGAGCGGCTGACCGGGGCCGAGGCGGCCCGGGACGTCTGGCGACGCGCCCACGAGGTGGCCGCCCGGATCGGGGCCACCGCCACGGCGGACGAGATCGAGCGGCGGCTGGCCGGACCGTAGCCTGGCCGGGAGTCGTCGGGGCCGGGTTGTCGGATCCGGCCGGGCGGCTCCGACCCACCGGCGAGCGCGCCCGACCGGGACGCGCCGCAACGCGGAGGAACACATCATGGGCACTGTCAGCTACGGGGTGCACACGTCCGTCGACGGCTTCATCGAGGGGCCGAACGGCGAGTTCGACTGGCCGCAGATGGGGGAGGAGCTGTCCGCGTACTCGATCGACCTGGCCGAGCGGGCCGACGCCTTCGTCTACGGGCGGCGGGTGTGGGAGATGATGGCCTCCTACTGGCCGCAGGTCGAGTCGATCTCCGACCACCCGCACGACCTGGCGTTCGCGCCGATCTGGCGGCGTACCCCGAAGATCGTGGTCTCCCGCACGCTCGCCGAGGCTCCCCACGGCGCCGTGGTGGTCGGCGGCGGCGACCTGGCGAAGGAGTTCGCCGAGGTCCGCGAGCGGTTCCCCGGTGACCTGCTGGTCACCGGCGGCACCGGCGCGGCGACGGCGCTGGCCGCGCTGGGGCTCGTCGACACCTACGAGGTGATCGTGCACCCGGTGGTGCTCGGCGGCGGACGGCAGGTGCTGCCCGACCTGGCCCGCCAGCACCTGCGGCTGGTCGAGACGCGTCAGTTCGACGGGCGGTCGGTGCTGCTGCGCTACGCGCGGGCCTGACGCCTCAGCGGCCCCGGCGGCGGGGCCGGTACGTGGCGAGCGCGGCCGGTACGCCGCGGCGCACGATGCCGGCCCGGTCGCTGTCCCCGCGCAGCACCGCCGCGGCGGTCTTGCGGGCCTGCTCGGCGGTGAAGTGCGGCGGCAACATCAGCTCGGCCGGGTCCACCACCGCGTTGACCACCACCGGCCGGTCCGCGTCGAGCACCCGCTGCCACAGGCCGTCCACCCGGTCGGGGGAGTCGACCAGCTCACCGCCGAGGCCCAGCACCTCCGCCCATTTGTGGTACGCCACGTCCGGCAGGTCCTGGCTGTCCGGGAACATCGGGGTGCCCTCGCTGGACCGCTGCTCCCAGCTGACGAACGCGAGGTCACGGTTGTTGAGCACGAGCACCACGAACCGGGGGTCGGCCCACTCCCGCCAGTACTTCGCCACAGTGATCAGCTCGTTGACGCCGTTCATCTGCATCGCGCCGTCGCCGAGCAGCGCGATCACCGGGCGGTCCGGGTGGGCGAACTTCGCCGCCAGCGCGTACGGCATGCCGCCGCCCATGGACAGCAGCGTGCCGGAGAGGCTGGCCAGCATGCCGGGGCGCACGCGCACGTGCCGGGCGTACCAGGCGGTGGCGGTGCCGCAGTCCACGGCGAGCACGGCGTCGTCCGGCAGCGCGTCGTCGAGCGAGGTGAACAGCGACTGCGGGTTGACCGGGTCGGCCGGCTGCGCGGCCACCTCGCGTTGCGCGGCCCGCCACTTGCCGGTGGCGTCGGCGAGGGTGGCCCGCCAGGCGGTCTGGCCCGGCCCCGGGCCCAGCTCCCGGAGCAGGGCGCGCAGCGTCGGTCCGGCGTCGCCGGTCAGGTTCACCTCGGTCGGGTAGCGCAGCCCCATCCGGCTGCCGTCGATGTCGATCTGCACCGCCCGGGCCTGCCCCTCCGGCGGGTAGAACTCCGAGTACGGCATCTGGCTGCCGACGATCAGCAGCCGGTCGCACTCGCGCATGAGTTGCCAGCTGGGGCGGCTGCCGAGCAGGCCGATCGCGCCGGTCACCCAGGGCTGCCGGTGGTCGACGGCGGTGAAGCCGAGCAGCGCGGTGGCCACCCCGGCGCCGAGCCGGTCGGCGATCCGGCGTACCTCGTCCTCGGCGCCCAGCGCGCCCTGCCCGACCAGCATCGCCACCCGCTCGCCGCCGCGCAGCACCTCGGCCGCGCGGCGCACGTCGGCCTCCGGCGGCACGGTCGGCTCGCTGCTCGGCACCGCGCTGGTGTGGTAGTAGCCGTGCGCGTGCGGCGGGTGCGGCACCGCCGGCAGGTCCTGCACGTCGGAGGGAAGGACCAGGGCGGTCACGGTACGCCGGGCCAGCGCGGTGCGGCAGGCCCGGTCCACCAGGTGCCGGGCCTGCGACGGATCGTCGAGCTGGGCCAGGAAGGCCGACGCCACGTCCTTGTAGAGCGAGAGCAGGTCCACCTCCTGGTAGTAGCCGCCGCCCTCGGCGGGCAGCGCGGTGTGCCCGAGCAGCGCCACCACCGGCTGGTGGTCGAGCTTGGCGTCGTAGAGGCCGTTGAGCGCGTGGATCGCGCCCGGGCCGCTTGTCACCACCACGCAGCCGAGCGGGCCGCCGCCGTACTTGACGTGCGCGCCGGCCGCGAAACCGGCGGTCTCCTCGTGCCGGACCTGGATGAACCGGGCGCGTCCCTCGGCGCGTTGCAGCGCCGAGGTCATGCCGTTGATCCCGTCGCCCGGGTAGCCGTAGTAGCGATGCACGCCCCACTCGGCGAGCCGGGCCACCAGGTAGTCGGCGACTGTGGCGTCGCGGGGGAGGTTGCCGTCGTGATCCGCGCCCATCGTGGTCCCTCCGTCGCGTCGGCCTTCCGGCTCCGTTCCCCGCCCGGGGCGGCGGAAACCCGGCCCGTGCCGGAGCGGCCCGGCGGGCCGGGCAGAATCGCGTGGTGCCCGTCCACGAGATCACCGACCCCGACGACGACCGGATCGCCGACTATCGCGCGCTCACCGACGTGGAGCTGCGTACCCGCTGGGAACCGCCGCACGGGCTGTTCATCGCCGAGGGGGAGCTGGTGCTGCGGCGGGCGCTGCGGGCCGGCTACCCGGCCCGGTCGTACCTGGTCGACGCCAAGCGCGTGGACCAGCTCGCCGATCTGGACACCGGTGACGCGCCGGTGTACGCGGCCACGCCGGACGTGCTCCAGCGCGCCACCGGCTTCCACGTGCACCGGGGCGTGCTCGCGTCGTTCCACCGCAAGCCGCTGCGCTCGGCCGACGAGGTGCTGGCCGCCGCCCGGCGGGTGGTGATCCTGGAGGACGTCAACAACCACACCAACCTGGGCGCGATCTTCCGGGGCGCGGCAGCGCTCGGTGTCGACGCGGTGCTGCTGTCGCCGACCTGCGCCGATCCGCTCTACCGGCGCAGCGTACGGGTCAGCATGGGCGAGGTGTTCGCGGTGCCGTACGCGAAGCTCGACAGCTGGCCCGGCGGGCTGGACCAGGTCCGGGCGGCCGGGTTCACCGTGCTCGCGATGACGCCCGCGCCTGATGCCGTACCGATGCAGCGGCTGACCCCGGCGCAGCGCGAGCGGGCGGCGTTGCTGCTCGGGGCGGAGGGGCCGGGACTGACCGCGGCGGCGCAGGCCGCCAGCGACGTGCGGGTGGTGATCCCGATGCGGCGCGGCGTGGACTCGCTGAACGTGGCCGCCGCGGCGGCGGTGGCGTTCTGGGAGCTGGGGCGGGACGACCCGCTCTGACGACCGGCTTGCATGACCATGCGACGGCGTGCATAATCTTCCTTGTGTCCAAGGTTCTCACCTCCCTGCCCATCGGCGAACGTGTCGGCATCGCCTTCTCCGGCGGCCTCGACACCTCGGTCGCGGTCGCGTGGATGCGCGACAAGGGCGCCATCCCGTGCGCCTACACCGCCGACATCGGCCAGTACGACGAGCCCGACATCGCCTCGGTGCCCGGCCGCGCCCACACCTACGGCGCCGAGGTCGCCCGCCTCGTCGACTGCCGCGCCGCCCTGGTCGAGGAAGGACTGGCGGCGCTGACCTGCGGCGCCTTCCACATCCGCTCCGGCGGGCGGGCCTACTTCAACACCACGCCGCTGGGCCGGGCCGTGACCGGCACGCTGCTGGTGCGCGCGATGATCGCCGACGACGTGCAGATCTGGGGCGACGGCTCGACGTTCAAGGGCAACGACATCGAGCGGTTCTACCGGTACGGCCTGCTGGCCAACCCGCAGCTGCGGATCTACAAGCCGTGGCTGGACACCGACTTCGTCACCGAGCTGGGCGGCCGCACCGAGATGTCGGAGTGGCTGCTGGAGCGCGGCCTGCCCTACCGGGACAGCACCGAGAAGGCGTACTCCACCGACGCCAACATCTGGGGCGCCACCCACGAGGCCAAGACGCTCGAACACCTGGACACCGGCATCGAGACGGTCGAGCCGATCATGGGCGTGAAGTTCTGGGACCCGTCCGTGGAGATCCCCACCGAGGACGTCACCATCGGCTTCGACCAGGGCCGCCCGGTGACGATCAACGGCAAGGAGTTCGGCAGCGCCGTCGACCTGGTGCTGGAGGCCAACGCCATCGGTGGCCGGCACGGCCTGGGCATGTCCGACCAGATCGAGAACCGGATCATCGAGGCCAAGAGCCGGGGCATCTACGAGGCCCCCGGCATGGCGCTGCTGCACGCCGCCTACGAGCGGCTCGTCAACGCCATCCACAACGAGGACACGCTCGCCAACTACCACAACGAGGGCCGCCGCCTCGGCCGCCTCATGTACGAGGGCCGCTGGCTGGACCCGCAGGCGCTGATGCTGCGCGAGTCGCTGCAGCGCTGGGTCGGCACGGCGGTCACCGGCGAGGTCACGCTGCGGCTGCGCCGGGGCGAGGACTACTCGATCCTCGACACCACCGGCCCCGCGTTCAGCTACCACCCGGACAAGCTGTCGATGGAGCGCACCCAGGACTCGGCGTTCGGCCCGGCCGACCGGATCGGCCAGCTCACCATGCGCAACCTCGACATCGCCGACTCCCGCGCCAAGCTGGAGCAGTACGCCTCCGTCGGCATGGTCGGCGGCGGCAACCCGCAGCGGGTCGTGGGCGCCGCCCAGGCGGCCTCGACCGGGCTGATCGGCGCCATGCCGCAGGGCGGCGCCGAGGCCATCGCGTCCCGGGGCGTGCCCACCGCCGAGGACGAGGCGCTCGACCGGGCCGCCATGGAGTTCGGCGTCGACTGATCCGCCGTTGGCCGGCTCGTCCTCCCCGGCGAGCCGGCCAGTGCGGCCCTCGGCAACGACGGTGACGCAGGGTAGCGTGTCGCCCGTGTTCCCTACCGTGCGTGAGGTCCTGGACCTGGTGCCGATGCGCCACGGTGCGCCGCGCCTGGTCGCCGGGAACGCCGGGCTGGACCGGCCGGTGCGGTGGGTGCACATCGCCGAGGTGCCCGACATCGCCACCCTGCTCGGCGGTGGGGAACTGGTCCTGACCACCGGGATCGGGCTGCCGGCCGACGACGCCGGGCTGCGCGAGTTCATCGGCACCCTGGCCGACGTCGGCGCCTCCGGACTGGTGGTCGAGCTGGGCCGCCGGTACCTCACCGGAGTGCCCCGGGTGATGGCCGCCGCCGCCGAACGCCGCGGCCTGCCCCTGGTCGAGCTGCGCCGGGGCACCCCGTTCGTCCGGATCACCGAGGCGGTGCACGGGCTGATCGTGGACGCCCAGCTCACCGAGCTGCGCGCCACCGAGGAGATCCACCAGCGGTTCACCGACCTGTCGGTGGAGGGCGCCGAACCGGCCGAGGTGCTGCGGCAGGCCGCCGAACTGGCCGGCTGCCCGATGGTGCTGGAGAACCTGTCCCGGCAGGTGCTCGCGTACGACCCGGCGGGGGAGAACGCGGAACTGCTGCTGGACGGCTGGGAACAGCACTCCCGGCAGATCCGCCCGGCCGGGCGCACCGCGTACGACCCGGGCAGCGGCTGGCTCGTCACCACCGTCGGGGCGCGCGGGCAGGACTGGGGACGGCTGCTGCTGCGCTGGCCCGTCGCCGAGTCCACCCCGCCGACCCGGCTGACCATCCTGATCGAGCGGGCCGCCTCCACGCTGGCCCTGGGGCGGCTGATCCGGCGCGACGCCGAGGGCCTGGAACGGCAGATCCACCGTACGCTGCTGACCGCGCTCATCGACCACTCCCGCCCGGTGGACGAGGTGGCGCTGCGCGCCAAGGCGCTGGGCGTCGTCCTGGACCGACGGCACCTGGTCGGCGTGGTGGTCCGGCACCGTGGCGACGAGCCGGCCGCCGGCCCGGGCGCCGACGCCGACCCCGAGGCCGGTCCGGCCCGCCTGCGCGACCTCGCCGAGGCGGTCGGCCAGGCCGTGCGGGACGCCAAACTCACCGCCCTGACCAGCGCCGTCGACGACCATGCGGTGGGGGCGTTGCTGGCCCTGCCCGACGCGGCCGACGAGGAGAAGGCACTCGCCGCGTTCGCCACGGCGTTGCGCCGGGTACGCCTCGACGCCGCCCCGTCCCGCCCTCCGGCCACCCGTACCGTGGTGGCGGCCGGTTCGGGCGTGGGCAGTCTGCGCGAGGCGCGCCGCTCACTCGTCGAGGCGCGTCAGATCGCCGAGGCGGCACGGCGGGACCCCCGAGACCTGCCCTGCTACCGGCTGCCGCACGTCGGGCTGGCCGGTCTGCTGCACCTGCTGCGCGACGAGCCCCGGCTGCAGACGTTCGTCGAGCGCGAACTCGGGGCACTGCTCGCGTACGACGCCCAGCACCCACGTGAGCAGTTGCTCGGCACGCTGCGCGCGTACCTGGAGCAGGGGCGGAACAAGTCGGCGGGCGCTGCCGCGGCGCACCTTTCCCGGCCGGCGTTCTACGAGCGGCTGGCCCGGATCGGCCGCATCCTCGACGCCGACCTGGACTCGGTCGACAGGTGCCTGTCCCTGCACGTGGCCTTGCTGGCCCTCGACGCCATCCGAACCTCCTGACCCACCCCCGGGCCGTCACGCCGGTCCCGCCGACCCCGCCGATCTTGGACTTGTGGCGCCCGAGATGCCCAAAACCGCGGCTTATGCGCGCCGCCACAACTCCAAGATCGATGGGGCCGAGGCGGTGATCATGAGGTTAGGCCGGTGTTTTGCCCGGATTCGCCCCGCCAACTTCATGATCAACGCGGCGGGCGGGCGGGGGGTGGGGGTGGGGGTGGGTCAGGTTAGGGCGGTCAGGGTTTTGGCGTAGGGGGGCGGGACGAAGTTCGGGCCGGCGGGGGTGAACACGTCGGAAGTGGCGGCCGCCTGCCAGGCGGTGTCGGGCAGGGCCGCGACCAGGGCGCGTACCACCGGGGCGTCGCGCCACTGGTCCTGCTGGGCGAGCAGGCTCAGCGCGACCACCGACTCCTCCACCTCGCCGACGCACTCGAACGGCTTGTGCCCGTCGACGCCGAGCAGTTCCCGGTAGCCGGGCACCTGGGACTCGTCGGCCAGCAGGTCGCCGCCGAAGATGCCGGTCAGCCGCTCCCGGGGCATGAACGGGGCCATGGCGAGGAACACGAAGCGGCACTTCGGGCAGTCGCGGCACCAGCGCTCGCTCGCGTCGCGCAGCTTGAACGCGGCGTTGCAGCTGGTCACTACCGCGTCGTACCGGTCGATCTCGGCGAACAGCCGGGCGATGTGCAGCTCGGACAGGGAACGCAGCAGCGAGAAGTACGGCTCGGTGAGCCCGGCGTGCTCGGCCAGCGCCGCGCGCAGCAGCCCTTCCGCCTCGACGCCCTTGGACCACTGATGGTTGATCTCGTGGCCGTTCCAGATCAGGTTCGGGTCGGACGCCGAGCGCTCGTTCGACATCACCACCGGGCCGAGCCCGTGCAGGACGGCGGTGGCCACGGCGATCAGCGAGTTGATCGCGGTGACCGGAATGTGCCCGTTGCGCGCGCCGGCCGCGTTCAGCTCGAACAGCACCGGGTCCAGCCGCCGCCGGGCGGCCAGCGGCACCAGGTCCGACGCCTCGTTCACCGCCACGATCACGTGGTTCGGGTTGACCGAGAAGGGCACCGGGTCGAGGCCGGCGCGGCGCAGCGCCTCCAGCGTGACGATGGAGTCCTTGCCACCGCCCACCGCCGACAGCGGCCGCCGGTCGGAGTTGTCCAGCGCCGGCGCCGGATCCACCGTCCCGGCGGGCACCTCGGGACGCAGCTCCAGCACGTGCGGCAGCTCGTTGCGGTACGCGTACTCGGCGAGGCCCTTGGTGTAGACGGCGGTGACCAGCTCGACGGCGGCGGCGCCCAGCGGCGCGGGCAGCACCAGCCGGGGTGGCGCGGCGGCCTTGTAGTAGCTGACACCGGCCACCACGTGCAGCAGCTCCAGCACCCGCGCCAGGGTGGCCGCCGTGGTGTCGGAGACCGGCTCGGCCGGCAGCGGGAGCGTGATCACCTCGGTGAATCGCCGCTCGCCGTCGGGACCGGTCAGGGCGTAGTCGAACAGGACCTCGCCGGTGGCGAAGTCGATCGAGTAGGACGGGAAGGTGAAGGCGTCCATCCGCCGCAGCTGCTCGTTGGGCACACGCCATACTAGGCCCTGGTTCGTCCGCCCGTGTCCGGCTGGGCCGACCCCCACCGCCGTGCACCGACCGAGTCCGAGGAGAGCCCGTGCGCCTGTCTGATCTGCGCGGACGTCATGTCGCCGTCTGGGGCGCCGGCCGCGAGGGCCGGGCCGCGGTGACCGCGATCGCCGCGCACGGGCCGGCCGGCCTGGTCGTCGTCGACGACAGCGCCAACTTCCTCACGCTGCCCTGGGAAGGTCCGCTGGCCGACGCGGCGCCGCTGGTGACCGGCGAGGCGGGCTTCGACCGGCTGGCCGCCGCGGACGTGGTGGTCCGCTCGCCGGGCGTGCCGAACACGCACCCGTGGATGGTGGAGCTGCGCCGCCGGTCCGTGCCCGTCACGCAGGGCAGCGCGCTGTGGATGGCCGACCACGCGGACCGGACCGTCGGGGTGACCGGCAGCAAGGGCAAGAGCACCACGTCCAGCCTGATCAGCCACCTGCTCACCGCGATGGACCGGCCGAACGTGTTCGGCGGCAACATCGGGGTGCCGCTGCTGGACCTGCCGGAGGCGGAGCTGTACGTGCTGGAGCTGTCCAGCTACCAGTGCGCCGACCTGACCGACTCGCCCCGGGTGGCGGTGGTGACAGCGCTGTTCCCCGAGCACCTGGACGCCCACGGCGGCGAGCGGGAGTACTACCGGGACAAGCTGAACCTGATCGCGCACGGCCCGCACGCCGTGGTGGTCAACGGCGCCGACCCGCGCCTGGCCGCGGAGCTGGGCGACCGGGCCGCGATCCGGGCCGGCTCACCGGACACCACGCACGTGTCCTCCGGCCCGGACGGCACGCAGTGGTTCCACCTGCGGGACACGCCGCTGTTCCCGCGCGCGGCGCTGCCGCTGGTCGGGCGGCACAACGAGGGCAACCTCTGCGTCGCGCTCGCCGTGCTGGACGCGCTCGGCGTCGACGTGGTGGCGCGCAAGGACAGCCTCGCCGTCGCGGTCGCCGAGTTCCAGGGCCTGGCGCACCGGCTGACCGAGATCGCCGACCCGTCCGGGCTGACGTTCGTCGACGACACGCTCGCCACCAGCCCGTACGCGGCCATGCACGCGATCGACGCGTACGAGGGGCGGCCGTTGACGGTGATCGTCGGCGGCGCCGACCGGGGGCTGGACTACAGCCCGTTGCGCGCGCACCTGGCCGACCGGGAGATCACCGTGATCGGCGTGCCGGACAGCGGCCCCCGCATCGTGGAGGCGCTGTCCGGGCTGCCGTCGGTGCGTACCGAGCTGGCCGACGACCTGGTCGCCGCCGTCGGGCTGTCCCGCAAGCTCACCCCGGCCGGCGGGGTGGTGCTGCTGTCCCCGGCCGCGCCGAGCTACGGCCGGTTCCGCAACTTCGAGCACCGCTCCGAGGTGTTCGCGCAGGCGGTGGCGGACACCGCCCGCTGAGTCAGCCGCGTTCCGCCCGGGCGTCCCGCGACGGCCCCGGCTCGGCCGACAGGAGCGCGTCGAGCGACTCGGTGGGCGCCGAACTGTCCACCGGTTCACGCGGCCCGGGCGCGGTGGCGGCGACCGCCGTGCCGGCGGCGGGTGCCGCCTCGGCGCGGGCCGGCCGCTGCTTGACCGGGGTCCAGGCGAACGCGAGCGCCCCGCCCACCAGCGCCAGCAGCATGCCGACCAGGAACCCGCCCAGGTTCGAGGTCAGCCAGGAGACCAGCCCGAGCACCAGGGAGAGCACCGCGTAGAAGACCCGTTGCTGCGGGGTGGTGATCAGCAGCACGCCGCAGATCACCAGGATCGCCGGGACCAGGTACGCGGCCAGGCCCTGCGGCCCGACGTGCAGCAGGACACCGAGCGGCGCGCGCAGCGTCACCAGCATCTCCGCGCCGCCGAGCGCGATGAGCAGCCCGGCGGTGAACGGTCGCGCGCGCCGCCAGCGCCGCCAGCGTGCGCGGACGCCGGCGGCCGTGTGCTGTCCCGGGCTCATGTCAGCACCCGTCGGAGCTGAAGCCCATGCGCAGGTTGGGCAGCGTGAAGATCGCGGCGGTGGTGGCGTAGTTGTTCTGCCGCAGGTTGGTGATGGTCACCGTGTCGGCCTGCTGGGCGAACACGCCCGGGTTGCCCTTGACCCCGGGGACCTTGTCGACGGTGCTGGCGTCCTGCCCGACGTCGATGTTCTTGAAGGAGGCGTTGCCGGCGATCTCGTCGCCGTCGACGACGAGCGTGCGGGCGGTGACGGGCTTACCGGAATTGCCGGCGGTGATCCGCAGGTTGGTTCCGCCGAGGTTGATGCTCTGGCAGAGGTTCGTCAGTTCGGCCTTGTCGATGGCCGAGACGATCACGAGCACCTGCCCGCCGGTGTCGCCCTGGTTGGGGCTGTCCGGGATCATCTGGTCGAGCGTGGCGAACTGCTCGAACCCGGTCCCCTCCAGTTTGTCGGCGGTGACGGTGAACGGCATGCCCGAGATGGCGAACTGCGCGCCGAGGACACCCTGCGCGGTGAGCATCACCATGCCGGCCGCGCCGACGGTCACGGTGCCGAGCGTGACGGCGAACCGGCGCCAGCGTACGCCGCTTCTCGGTTGATCGATCTGCTCCGACATGCTGGCTCCCTTTCGAGATCAATTCATCCGCGACGATGTGAATTGGATTCGCGGGGCGTCCGCGCCGGGTGGGCGCAGGCCGAAGTTACCGCTGAGTAAAAGGCCGGTCAACTGCCTGTAGCAGATCATTGGACGGCATTTGCCAAAAGCGGCTAAAGTGAAAAACCGCTGCGGTTTCTGATCGGTCAGGGATGAGCGGGCGGCGCGCACGGCGCCGTGGCGGCCGGTCCGTCGTCCGGTCGGGCGGCCCGGGCGGCGCGCCGGGCGCCCTCGGGACCGAGGAACGGCGCGGTGGCCGCGTACGTGAGCACCGGCAGCAGCGCCGGCAGCTCGTCGGCCCGCCCCTGCGCCACCCGCTCGCGGATGGTGGCGTGGATGCCGCCGACCACAGTGGACACCAGCGCGTCGCGATCGACCTCCGCCGGCTCCGGACCGGTGCCGGCGAAGAACCGGCGGAAGCTGCGCAGCAGCGCGTCGCGTTCCCGGCGCGCGTCCGGGCCGGCCGCGTCCACCTCGACGAGTGCCATCCGGGCGAACGCGGGCACGCTCGCCAGCACGTCGAGCAGCGTGCGCAGCGCCGCGCGTGCCGCGTCCGGCCAGGCCGGTCCGGCGTCGCGGTAGGCGTCCTCCATCAGGTGCGACACCACGGCGATGCCGTGCCGGTACGCGGCCAGGAACGCGTCCTGCTTGCCGTTGAACAGCGCGTAGAACGCGGGCCGGGTGACTCCGGCCGCGTGGCAGATGTCGCTGACCCGGGCGTTGTCGTACCCCCGGGCGGCGACCTCCCGGACCAGCCCGTCGAAGAGGCGGTCGCGCTGGGTCGCCGCCACCTCCTCGGCCGGCACCCGGCGCGGGCCGCGCTTGATGGCGCGGTCCGGGTCGCGGCCGTGGCGGGCGCCCGGCAGGGGTGCGGGTGCCGGTGACGGCGGGCTCGGGATGGTCACCTGTCGACCTCTCTCGATGCGTTGACTTTACGACCCTCCGGGGTTTATAACTTTCGACACGCTCAGTTCACGCCCCGTCACCGCTGGTGATCTCTCCTCGTCGGTCACCCCGTACGTGTCGAAGGAGGGCCGGATGGCTGCCATTATCGCCGCGCGCACCCGTCCCCCCAAGGCCGGAAAGACCGAGGTGACGCGGCGTCGCCGCACTGCGCCACGCCGCCCGGCCCGCTGAGGCCGCAACGGCGCACCACCACCATCGGCGGCCCGGCCGCCGCACCCACCGGCTCCGTCCACCCCGGACGCCGCCGGAACCGTTTCCTGTCCCACCGCCGGAAGGAACAACCATGCCCAGGTACGGACGCATCGGCGCGGGTCTCGCCGCCCTGGCGCTGCTGACCGGTCTGGTCGGCGCCGCCCCCGCCACCGCCGCACCCACCACCTCGCTGGCCAGCAACGTGCTGACCTACCCGACCGTCGCCGGCACCGCCGTGTCGGTGGGCGACGTCATCCAGGCCAGCCTGCGCAGCGGCACGAACGCCACGTTCTACTCCTCGTCCAGAGGCACCACCGGCATCAAGTGCGCCGCGTCCAGCTTCAGCGCCAAGGTGCTGACCAACCCGACCGCCCCCGGCACCGCGACCGAGAGCCTGACCGCGCAGTCGTTCTCCAGCTGCACCACGAACGTCTTCGGCACCACCGGCGTGCAGAGCATCACCGTCAACAACCTGCCCTACACCACGTCGGTGACCAGCGCCGGCGTGGTCACCATCGCCGGCACGGCGGCCGCGCCGATCCAGAGCACCGTCGTGCTCAACTCGCTGCTCGGCGCGATCACCTGCGTCTACCGCACCAGCACGAACACGCTGACCGGTACGGCGTCCAACGGCACCAACTCGATCACCTTCACCAACCAGACCCTTACCAAGTTCTCCGGCCCGTCGCTGTGCTTCGGCACCGCGTACTTCACCGCCTCGTACTCGCCGGTGAAGGACACCAGCAAGACCGGCAGCCCGGCGGTCTACGTCAACTGACACCCGCTCCCGGGCCGGTGCGCGGCGGTACGCCGGGCGCCGGCCCGCACGCCGGTTCAGCCGGCCGTCAACGTGGCGTGCAGCGCGCGCATCGACCGCAGCGCCGACCGGATCTCCTGCAGGTAGCGGCCCGGCGTCAGGGTCGGCTCCGGCACGTCGACAGCGGCCCGGGCGGCCGGGTCCACGCCGACCGTCTCGATGCCGCACCCGTACGGCACGGCGAGCGTCCGCAGCGCGTCGCAGTGCTGGAACGGCACGTAGATCGGTGCGGTCACCATCAGCACCTCGTCGCCCGCGCGCAGCCGCACGTGCTCGGCCCAGAACCGTTGCGTGTCGGCGGTGTGCGCGCGACGCCGGTCCGGCTCGCTCGACGGCGCGGCGAGCACCCGTACCGGGGGCAGCCCGGCCGGCCGGTAGGTGCGCGAGGACCAGGACCGGTGCGGATGACCGGCGGGCTCGCCGCGCTCGTCGTCCGGCTCGGCCACCCCGAACGCCAGCCGCACCCCGGCGTCGAGGACGTCGACCTCGGTGGCGCAGCCGGACACCCCGGCCGCGTCGAGCGTGCGGCACTCGGCCGCCGAGAGCGGCCGGAAACTGCCCAGCACCGCCACCTCGCCGGTCACCCCGGCCGCCGTCCGGGCCAGCATCGCCGCGTACGCGGTGCGCCGCAGGCAGGCGTGCGCCAGCCCGCCGAGCACCAGCAGGTGCGCGTACCCGGATCGGGCCGGCGCGACCGCGCGGACCAGGCCCAGCGTGGCGGCCGCGCGCAGCACCAGCCCGGCGGTGGCCGGGTCGAACGCCGGCTCCCGGGCGTCCGGGCGTTCCCGTCCCTGCCGGAAGTCCCAGCGGCGGGCGGAGAACACGTCCAGGCCGGCCAGCACCGCCGTCAGGTCACCGTCGGGCCAGTCGCCGCCGAAGTGCGCCACCAGATCCCGCACCGGGGCGGACTCCACCCAGGACCGGATCCCGGCCAGGAGGTCCGCCCGCGTCGTCCCCGCCACGCCGCCCGGCAACGTCACCTGATCCGTCCGCACCCGCCGGATGCTACCGCCGGGCCGGCCCGCGAAGTGCCAGTTGTCCCGCCCCCGCTCGTGGTGGGAACGTGCGGGGGATCCACCTCCGCTGAAGGGTGCGCCGATGACCTCCGACGACCTGCTGGCCCGGCACCGCGCCGTGCTCCCGTCCTGGATGCCGCTCTACTACGCCGAACCGCTGGAACTCGTCGCCGGGTCCGGCCGCCGGGTCACCGACGCGGCCGGCCGGACCTATCTGGACTTCTTCGGCGGCGTGCTGACCACGATGGTCGGCCACGACATCCCGGAGATCCGGGAGGCGGTCGAGCGGCAGCTGCGGACCGGGCTCGTGCACACCTCCACGCTCTACCTGATCCGCCGGCAGGTCGAGCTGGCCGAGAAGATCGCCCGGCTCTCCGGCATCCCGGACGCCCGCGTGTTCTTCACCAACTCCGGCACCGAGGCGAACGAGGCCGCGCTGCTGGTCGCCACGAACCACCGGCGCTCGCACCAGATCCTCGCGGTGCGCAACAGCTACCACGGCCGGTCGTACGCGACGATGGGCGTCACCGGCAACCGCGGCTGGTCGGCCAGCGCGCTGAACCCCTTGCAGGTGGCCTGGCTGCACTCGGGGGAGCGGCTGCGCGGGCTGCTGGCCCGGCTCGACGCCGCCGACCGGGTCGACGCGGCGGTCGAGGACCTGCGCGAGGTGCTCGCCACCCAGACCGCCGGCGACGTGGCCTGCCTGATCGCCGAGCCGGTCCAGGGTGTCGGCGGCTTCGTGCACGGCCCGGACGGGCTCTTCGCCGCCTGGAAGAAGGTGCTCGACGAGCACGGCATCCTGCTGATCAGCGACGAGGTGCAGACCGGGTGGGGCCGTACCGGCGAGCACTTCTGGGGCTACCAGGCGCACGGCGTGACCCCGGACCTGCTCACCTTCGCCAAGGGCATCGGCAACGGCTTCGCGCTCGCCGGGGTGGTCGGCCGGGCCGAGGTGCTGGAGTCGGTGCCGGCGATCAGCTTCTCCACGTTCGGCGGCAACCCGGTGTCCACCGCGGCCGGCAACGCGGTGCTCGACTACCTGCTCGACCACGACCTCCAGGGCAATGCCGCCCGGGTCGGCGCGATCCTCGGCGACGGCCTGCGCGCGGCCACCGCCGGGCTGGACCGGGTCGCCGAGGTACGCGGCAAGGGCCTGATGCTCGCCGTCGAGTTCGTCCACCCGGGCACCGTCGAGCCGGACGCGGCGCTGACCACCCGCGTGTTCGAGGCGTGCCGGGCCGGCGGCCTGCTGGTGGGCAAGGGCGGCCTGTACGGCAACGTGATCCGGATGGGCCCGCCGCTGACGCTCACCGAGGACGAGGCCCGGGAGGGCCTGGCGATCCTGGTCGACGCGATCCGCGCCTCGATCGAGGCGTGACCATCAGCCCGGCCGGTCCCGTCCGTACCTGAGCAGCCGCAGCAGACCCGCCCCGGCCAGGTACGCCACCAGCGCCGGGGCGGGCAGGCCCAGCGGCTCCGGTCCCTCTTTGGGCGTGAGGCTGTTCAGCAGCAGGCCGACGAGCACGCCCGCGTACCCGGCGAGGGCCAGCCCGGCGCGCAGCCGCCGCCTCCCGACGCCGGCCGGGCCGGTCGCGGCCGGGCGGCGGGTCCGGGCCTCGACCGGACCGAAGACGGCGACCAGCACGGCCAGCACCGCGGCCAGCGCGAGCAGCCACGGTACGCGCCACGCCCACCAGGCCGCCGAGCCGACCGGGGGAGTGGGCAGCACGCCGAGCGCGTCCAGCAGGCCGACCAGCAGCACCGCGGCGGTCAGGTGCCAGAGGAATAGGGTGAGCACCACGGCGTTGACCGCGAGCACCGCCTGCCAGGGGCCGGACCGGCGCAGCCAGCGCCCGGCCGGGCGTCGCAGCAGCAGGATCAGGCCGAGCTGGGCGGCCGCGGCGGCCATCAGCGCCAGGCTCGGCGGCGCCGCGTTGTCCAGCCGCTCGCCGGGTACGTGGAGCATCGCCACCGGGTACGGTCCGGCCACCGTGAGCAGCACCAGCGCGACCAGGCCGCCGCCGAGCAGTGCCGCCCCGGCCCGGCCGGACAGCGGCAGTCCGCGGCGGAACAGCCCACGCGGCGCGGCGTGTCCGGCGCGGGTGTCCGGCCGGGCGGCGTCGTACCAGGCGAACCCGACCTGGTGCACGGCCAGCCAGCCCAGCAGGTAGTTGCCGTCGGCGAGCACGGCCGGGCCGAGCAGGCGGCCGAGGTCGCCGAGCGCGACCAGCACCACGAGCACCACCGGCACGGCGAGCCCGAACCGGCGGTGCAGCGCGAACATCGGCGGGGTCAGCGCCACCACCGCGACGTAGGCGACCAGGAACCACAGCGGGATGGTGGCGAACCAGATCACCTCGCGCGCCTGCGCCGCGTCGGCGCCGCGCAGCGTGGCGATCCCCGCTCCCGCCGCCAGGACCAGCAGCAACACGGTGGTGGGGCGGATCAGCCGGGCGCTGCGGTCGACCAGCCAGCCCGTCGCCGAGCCGCCCCGGCGGCGGCGTGAGGTGAGCGAGGCGGCGTTGGCGTAGCCGCCGACCAGGAAGAACACCGGCATCACCTGGGCCACCCAGGTCAGCGGCCAGGCCCAGCGCAGGTCCGCCAGCGCGGAGTGGCCGGCGGGGCGGCCGTTGTCGTACCCGATCACCGTGACGCCCCAGTGGCCGAGCACGACCATGGTGATGGCCAGCGCCCGGAGCAGGTCGATGTAGCGCTCCCGCCCCGGCGGCGTGCGTTGCGCGAGCTGCCGCAGGCGGCGCATGAAGTCAGGCTAGGCCAGCGCGCCGCGACCGGTACGGATAACGGATCGGTCGAGAGGGGTTGTGGTCCCCGTCGCACTGTCGTAGAAATTCTTCAGTGGAAATGCCTTATGTGAAGACAAGCGACAGATCGTTCACCGGGCGTACCCGAACCGAGGAGATGCGATGAACAGGCGTGAGATCCTTCGGCGCAGCGCCGCCGCCGGCCTGCTGGCCACCCCTGCCGCCGGCCTGCTCGCCGGCTGCGCCACCTCCGGTGGCGGCGACGAGGGCGACGGCGGCGCGTACAAGGGCACGAAGAGCGAGCAGAACCCGCTCGGCGTGGCCGAGGACGCCCCGCTGGAGGTGGTGATCTTCAACGGCGGCTTCGGGGAGGACTACGCCAAGGCCCACGAGGCCATGTACAAGGAGCGGTACCCGAAGGCGGAGATCAAGCACTCGGCCACCGCGGAGATCAGCAAGACGCTCCAGCCCCGCTTCGTCGACGGCAGCCCGCCCGACGTGGTGAACAACTCCGGCGCCGGCCAGATCGACTTCAACGGCCTGGTCTCCCAGAACGCGCTCGCCGACCTGGGCGAGCTGCTCGCCGCCCCCAGCCTCGACACGCCCGGCAAGACGGTCAAGGACACGCTGCTGCCCGGCACCGTGGAGGTCGGCTCCTACGACGGCCGGTTCCTGGTCCTCAACTACACCTACACGGTGTACGGCATCTGGCACTCCACCAAGCTGTTCGCCGACCGTGGCTGGGAGGACGCCAAGACCTGGGACGACCACATCGCGCTCTGCCGCCGGATCAAGGCCGCCGGCATCGCCCCCTGGACGTACGCCGGTGTGCACCCCCGCTACATGAGCTGGCCGCTGATCTCCACCGCGATCAAGCTCGGCGGCCCGTCCGTGGCGCTGGCGATCGACAACCTGGAGCCGAACGCCTGGAAGTCGGACGCGATGAAGACCGCCGCCGACGCCTGGCACCAGATCGTCAAGGACAAGTTCATCCTCGCCGGCTCCCCGGGCCTGGACCACAAGCAGTCGCAGACCGCCTGGTGCCAGGGCAAGGCCGCGTTCATCTCCTGCGGCTCCTGGCTGGAGAGCGAGCAGAAGGACGTCACCCCGCCCGGCTTCAACATGACAGTCGCGCCCACGCCGAGCCTGGGCAGCGGCGACAAGCTGCCGTACGAGGCGATCCGCGGCACCGCGGGCGAGCCGTTCATGGTGCCGGCGAAGGCGAAGAACGTAGCCGGTGGCCTGGAGTACTTCCGGACCATGCTGTCCCGCAAGGGCGCGCAGGACTTCACCAAGAAGGTCGCCAGCCTGCCCGTGGTCGCCGGCGCCACCGAGGGCGTCGACCTGCCGTACGGGCTCAGCACCGTGGTCAAGGCGCTCGACGCGTCCGGGTCCAACGGCTTCAACTGGGTCTACAACAACTACTACCGCAAGCTGGAGCGCAACCTCGTCGACGCGGCCTGCGGCGAGTTCTTCAGCGGCCGGATCGGCCCGGCCGAGTTCCTCGACCAGTGCCAGAAGGGCGCCGACTCGATCGCCGGAGACAGCTCGGTCAAGAAGTACAAGCGGTCCGCGTGATGCGACAGGGTCGCCTCCCCCTGATCCTCACGTTCCTGCTGCCCCCGCTGGCGCTGTACGGCATCTTCGTGCTCTCGCCGTACCTCCAGGCTTTTCAGATCTCCACCACCGACTGGATGGGCTACTCCGCGCAGGCCGACCCGGTCGGCATGGCGAACTTCCGCACGCTGCTGAACGACGGGTACGTGTGGAACGCCCTGAAGAACAACGCGATCCTGCTCGCCGTGGTGCCGGTGGTGACGATCGGGCTGGGCCTGTTCTTCGCCAGCATGCTCACCATGGGCGGCCGCCGGGGCCGGGCCGGGGTGACCGGGGTGCGGGGCACCTCGGTCTACCGGCTCGTCTACTTCTTCCCGCAGGTGCTCTCCGTGGTGATCATCGCGCTGCTCTGGAAGGAGATCTACAGTCCGACGAGTGGCCTGCTCAACGGCGCCCTGCGCGCCGTCGGGCTGGCCACCCCGGCCTGGCTCGGCGACCCGCGCTTCGCGTTCTGGTGCGTGCTGGCGGTGATGGTGTGGAGCAACGTCGGCTTCTACGTGGTGCTCTTCGGCGCCGCCATGCAGGCCATCCCGCGTGACATCTACGAGGCGGTGCTGCTCGACGGCGCGTCCCGCACCACGATGCTGCGGAAGATCACCATTCCGCTGCTCTGGGACACCATCCAGGTCGCCTGGATCTACCTGGCCATCGCGGCGCTGGACGGCTTCATCCTGGTCCAGCTCATGACCAACGGCGGGCCGAACTTCTCCTCCGACGTGATCGGGCTGCGGATGTACGACACGTCGTTCGGCAGCGAGAACAAGTTCGGGTACGCCTCGGCGATCGGTGTGGCGATGTTCTTCCTGACCCTCTCGGTGGCGGTGCTGGCGCTGCGCACCGCCCGGCGCGATCGGATCGAGTACTCGTGACCACCGTGGACACCGGCGCCCCGGCCGCCGAGGCGACCCGCGCGGCGACCCCGGCCGACCGTCCGCCCCGGCGTGAGCTGGGCGTGGCGAACGTCTTCTCGCACGGCTTCCTCATGCTCTGGGCGGCCATGACGGTGCTGCCGCTGGCCTGGATGGTGCTCAGCTCGCTGAAGAGCAACGGCGAGATCATCGCCGAGCCGTGGGGGCTGCCCGAGGCGCTGCGCTTCGACAACTGGGCGCGGGCCTGGAGCACCGCGCACATCGGCCGGTTCTTCTTCAACAGCCTGGTGGTGGTGTCCGGCTCGCTGAGTCTGACCATGCTGCTCGGCGCCACCGCCGCGTACGTCTTCGCGCGCTACGAGTTCCGCGGCCGGCAGGTGGTCTACTACCTGTTCGTCGGCGGCATGATGTTCCCGGTGTTCCTGGCCCTGGTGCCGCTGTTCTTCGTGGTCCGCAGCGTCGGCCTGCTCGGCACCTGGCCCGGCCTGATCCTGGTCTACACCGCCTACTCGCTGCCGTTCACGGTGTTCTTCCTGACCGCGTTCTTCCGGACGCTGCCGACCTCGGTGGCGGAGGCCGCGCTGATCGACGGGTGCGGGCACTTCCGGCTGTTCTTCCGGGTGATGCTGCCGATGGCGCGACCGGGACTGATCAGTGTCGGCATCTTCAACTTCCTGAGCCACTGGAACCAGTTCCTGCTGCCCCAGGTGCTCATCCCCGGCGACGGGCAGGACCGGATGCTGGCCCAGGGCCTGAGTTCGCTCGCGGTCAGCCAGGGCTACGCCGGTGACTACGCCCAGTTGTTCGCCGGCCTGACCATCGCGGTGCTGCCGGTCCTCGTGGTGTACGTGGCGTTCCAGCGTCAGGTCCAGTCCGGACTGACCGCGGGGCAGCTCAAGTGAGGCGGTTGCCACAGGCAACGGGGCAGTGGGGAAGATCGAACTGACCTAGGGTGGGCCGGCACGCTCATCTATCGACAGGAATCTCATGTTCTTCCTCATCTACACGCTGTTGCTGCTGCTCGGCGGCATCGCGATGGTCGCGGTAGGCGTGGCCGTCAAGGAACAGGGGACCGGCTCCCGCATCCTCAACGTAGTCGTCGGCCTGGCCTTCTTCGGGTACGGCTTCTACCTGCTGTTCCTCTTCGACGGCGACAGCTACCGGATCTTCTTCTACGTCTTCGTCCTGCCGATCCTGCTGATCGTGCGCGCGGTGAAGGCACGCAAGGAGGCGCGCGAGCAGGCGGCGGCACAGCAGTTCGCGGGCGCGCCGCAGCAGCCGGGGATGTACCCGGCGGGACAGGGCCAGCCCGCGCCGTACGGCGTGCCGCAGGGTCAGCCCGCGCCGTACGGCGCGCCGCCGCAGGGGTATCCCGGTCAGGCGCCGCAGCAGCACGCGGCGTACCCGCCGCACGCCGGGCAGCCGGCGCCGCAGGGCTGGCAGCCGGGGCAGCCGGGCGGTCCGAACGCCTGAGCGGGTGACGGAGGCCGGTCGGTGGATCCCGGCCGGCCTTCGTTCCGCTTGACCGGTAGGAAATTTCCTACCTATGCTGGCGGGCATGTCCGTCACTCACGCGCAGATCGTCTCCGTCCCCGTCGGCGACCAGGACCGGGCCCGCGACTTCTACGTCGACGTCCTCGGCTTCGACCTGGTCCGGGACAACCCGATGCCGGACGGCCGCTGGGTCCAGGTGGCGCCCCGGGGCGCGGTGACCACGCTGACGCTCGTCACCTGGTTCGACAGCATGCCGGCCGGCTCGCTGCGCGGGCTGGTGCTGGAGAGCGACGACCTCGACGCGGACGTGGCCCGGCTGCGCGAGCGGGGGGTGGCGTTCGCCGAGGACAGCGTCCAGGTCGTGCCCTGGGGGCGCTATGTCACCTTCGCCGACCCGGACGGCAACGGGCTCGTCCTGCAGGAGACCTGTGTCTGAGCCGGACGTGTTCGCGGCGCTGGCCAACCCGACCCGGCGGGAGGTGCTGCGGCTGCTCCGCGACGAGGGGGAGCAGCCGGTGCAGCGGCTCGCCGACCGCTTCGAGATGCGGCGTCCCAGCCTGTCGGAGCACCTGCGGGTGCTCAAGGACGCCGGGCTGGTGACCGAGCGGCCCGTCGGCCGGCAGCGGGTCTACGCGCTGCGCCCCGAGCCGCTGCGGGAGGTGGCCGACTGGCTCACCCCGTACGAGCGGTTCTGGCGGCAGCGGCTGGCCGGCCTGGGCGACGTGCTGGACGCGATGCCGGATGAGTGAGCCGACCCGCATCGCGGTGGACCAGTTCCTGCCGCACCCGCCCGCCAAGGTGTGGCGCGCGCTGACCGATTCCGATCTGATCGGACGCTGGCTCATGCCGAACGACTTCCGGCCCGTACGCGGGCACCGGTTCACGTTCCGGACCGACGCGCGACCCGGCCAGCGGTTCGACGGGACGGTCCACTGCGAGGTGCTGGAACTGGACGAGCCGCGCCGGATGCGGTGGGCCTGGCGCGGCGGCACGCTCGACACGGTGGTCACCTGGACGCTTGTGCCCGAGGGGCGGGGCACCCGGCTGTTCCTGGAGCACGCCGGGTTCGATCCGGACGATCCGCTTCAGCGGCGTACCTTCACGCTGCTCGACGGCGGCTGGCGTACCCACGTCTGGGCGCGCCTCGCCGCCGCGCTGGCCGCGCTGCCCTGACCCGCCGCAGTGCGGGTCAGGCGGGTGGGGGCACGAGGCGGGCGTGCAGCGCCGCCGGGTCGGTCACCTCGGGCAGGTCCCGGGCGGCGAGCCAGGCCGCGGCGGCGGCCCCGTCCCCGGCGCTGAGCAGCGGCGCGTCCGGCCAGCGGCCGGCCAGCTCCGCGCGTACCGCGCCGGCCAGCGGCGTGTCGCCGGTGAGCAGCCCGCCGCCGAGCACCACGGGGTCGGCCGCTCCCGGCGGGCGGATCCGGGACACGCTCTGCGCCAGCGCCGCGGCGGCCTCGGCGATCAGCGCGACCGCCGTGGGCTCCCCGTCGCGGGCCGACGACACCACGAGCGGCGCAAGCCGGGCCAGTTCCACCGGCGGTCGCCGGGTCACCGCCTGCACCACGGCGTCGACCGTCGCGCGCGGTCGGTCGTCCACAGCGGTCGCGTCGGTCAGTTCCGACAGCACCCGTCGGCCCAGGTCGCCGGGGGCTTGTGCGCGGTCCAGACCGGTCAGCAGCCGGCGGACCGCCTCGCGGCCGAGCCAGAACCCCGAGCCGGCGTCGCCGAGCAGCCAGCCGTGGCCGTCGGCGACACGGTCCAGCCGCAGGTCGCGTACCTGGGCGGCGATCGCGCCGGTGCCGGCGATGAGCACAGTGCCGTCCGGGGCGGCGGTGCCGGAGGCGTAGGCGACCAGCGCGTCGCCGTGCACCGCGTACGGGCAGCGCAGTCCCGCCTCGGCCCAGGCGCTGTCGAACGCGTCGCGGCCGTTCGGGTCGGCCAGGAGGCGGCCGGCCCCGGCGAGGCCGATGACGCCGGCGCGTACCCGGGTCGGGTCGATGCCGGCGAGCGCCGCGCGCAGGGCGGCGAGCAGCTCGGCGGCGGCCCGGTCGGCGCCGTGACTGGTCGGGTTGCCGCCGCCGGCCCGGCCTTCGCCCAGGCGGGCGCCGTCGAGGCTGAGCGCTGCCGCGCGGGTCGACGTACCCCCGACGTCGAGGCCGACCACGACGGTGTCCGACATGGTCCCCATGCTGGTCGGCCGCGTCGCCGGACGCAAGATCGCGGTCGTGCGCCAGGTAACAGTTTGAAAACTTCGCCCACGGCCTTGACACGGAGGGGCCTTCAGTAAGAACTTTTACCACTAACAGTTAACACTCTTTTCCGAAAGGCGCCCGCCGATGGTCGAGCACGAGGTGGAGACTTCCGCGGCGACCGCGGTGGTCGATGCCGGTCCGGCCGACCGGCTGGGCGCCGACGGTGTGCTGGCCCGGGTCCGGGCCGGCGCGGGGGAGTTGACCGGCGCGCTGCGCCGGGTCGCCGAGCACGTGCTCAGCGACCCGGAGGCGGCGGCCCGGGCCACCATCGTCGAACTGGCCGAGCGCAGCGGCACGTCACCGGCGACCATCACCCGGTTCTGCCGGGCGATGGGCTTCGAGGGGTACGCCGACCTGCGGCTCGGCATCGCCGCCGAGACCGGACGGGCCCGCTCCGCCGGCTGGACCGTCGACATCGGACGCGAGATCCAGCCCGGCGACCCGCTGTCCCGGGTGCTCGACCAGATCATGGCCGCCGACACGCGGGCCATGCACGACACCGCCGCGCTGCTGGACCTGGCCGAGGTGGAACGGGCCGCGGTCGCCATCGCCGGGGCCAGCCGGGTGAACATCTTCGGGGCCAGCGGCAGCGCGCTGGTCGGCGAGGAGATGCAGTTCAGCCTGCACCGCATCGGGGTCGCGGCGTGGGCCTGGAACGACGTGCACGAGGGGCTGGCCAGTGCCGCGCTGCTGGGCGCCGGGGACGTCGCGCTCGGCATCTCGCACACCGGGCAGACCCGGGAGACGATCGAGCTGCTCGCCGAGGCCGGCAGCCGCGGCGCGACCACAGTCGCGCTGACCGGCTTCCCCCGCTCGCCGCTGGCCGAGCTGGCCGACATCGTGCTGGTCACCGCCAGTCAGGCGACCACGTTCCGGCCGGACGCGCTCTCCGCCCGGCATCCCCAGCTCGTCGTGCTCGACCTGCTCTACATCGCGGTGGCGCAGCGTACCCACGACCGCGCCCACGCGGCCTTCCGGCGTACCGCCCAGGCCGTCGACGGGCACAAGGCCGCGAAGGGGTCCCTCTCATGATCAGTGCCCAGCGGTACGCCGACGCGGTCCGCCCGGTGCTCGACCGGCTGGTCGACACCCAGGCGGTCGCGGTCGACCGGGCAGCCGACCTGATCGCCTCCGGCCTGCGCGCCGGCGGCGTCCTCCAGGCGTTCGGCGCCGGTCACTCCGAGGCGTTCGCCGCCGAACTGGTCGCCCGGGCCGGCGGCCTGGTCCCCGCCAACCGGCTCTCCCTGCACGACCTCGTGCTGCACGGCGACGCGCCCCGCGACGTGCTCGCCGATCCGAAACTGGAACGCGACCCGGCCGTGGCGCACCAGCTCTACGCGCTGGCGGCGCCGCAGCCGGAGGACGTGTTCGTGGTCGCCTCGCAGTCCGGCATCAACGGCTCGGTGGTCGAGCTGGCGACGCTCGTCAAGCGCGGCGGCCACCAGCTGATCGCTGTCACCTCGGTCGAGCACACCGCCCGGGTAGCTCCTCGGCACCCGTCCGGGCACCGGCTCGCCGACCTCGCCGACGTCGTGCTGGACAACGGCGCGCCGTACGGCGACGCACTGCTGCCGCTCGAGGGCGGCGGCGCGGTCTGTGCGGTCTCCTCGGTCACCGCGGCGCTGCTGGCGCAGCTGCTGACCGCCGAGGTCGTACGACGGTTCCACCAGGCCGGAGAGGTACCCCCTGTCTACCTCTCCGCCAACGTCCCCGGTGGGGACGAGCACAACCTCGCCCTCGAGTCGCGGTACGCCGGGCGCCTCCGGCGGACCGCCTGACCCGACACCACAAGGAGAGACAAGATGTCGGTTACTCCCGAGAAGGTCGGCGACGTCAGCCGTCGGACCCTGCTGCAGCGTGCCGCGGCGGCCGGTCTGCTGGCCGTACCGGCGGCCGGTCTGCTCAGCGCCTGCGCCGGCAGCGAGCCGAGCAAGTCCGACGGCGGCGGCGCGGCCAAGAGCAAGGACAACCCGTTCGGCGTCAAGGACGGCAGCGCGGTCAAGGTGGTGGTCTTCAACGGCGGCCTGGGCGACCAGTGGGCCAAGGAAGACAAGGTCATCTTCAACGCCAAGCACCCGAACATCACGGTCAACATGTCTTCCACCCAGAAGATCAAGACCGAAGAGCAGCCCAAGATGGCGACGCAGCCGAGCGACCTGGTGATGAACTCGGGCGCCGACATGATGGACCGCAGCACGCTGATCAACGAGGGCGCGATCGAGCCGCTGGACGACCTGCTCACCGCGCCGGCCTGGGACAGCGAGGGGACCGTCGCCGACAGCCTGCTGCCCGGCACGGTCGCCGACGGTACGCAGAACGGCAAGTTCTACGTCGTCAACGTCGCCTACACGGTCTGGGGCAACTGGTACAACGCGGCCCTGTTCAAGAAGGAGGGCTGGACGGCGCCGACCACCTGGGACGAGTTCTTCGCGCTCGCGCCGAAGATCAAGGCCAAGGGCATGGCGCCGTACGTGCACGACGCGGTGCACGGCTACTACCCGCGCTGGGCGCTGTTCGCCAGCATCTGGAAGGCGGTCGGCAAGCAGGCAGTCGTCGACATCGACAACCTGAAGGACGGCGCCTGGAAGGCCGACGGCATCGTCGCGGCACTGGAGCCGTGGGAGAAGCTGGTCAAGGACAAGCTGCTGCTGCCGGGCAAGCTCGACCACACCCAGTCGCAGCAGGCGTTCCTGGACGGCAAGGCGGCCTTCATCCAGGTCGGCACCTGGCTGAAGAACGAGATGGCCGCGACCATCCCGCCGGGCTTCGAGATGACCATCTCCGACTACTGGAGCAAGAGCGGGGACAAGGCCGCCAAGGACGTCTTCGCCTCCTCCGGCGAGGGCTTCGTGGTGCCGAGCAAGGCGCCGAACAAGGAGGCCGCGAAGGAGTTCCTGCGGGCCATCCTCTCCAAGGCCGGCTCGGCGAAGTTCGCCGAGCTGACCAAGTCGCTGGCCTCCACCAAGGGCTCCGGCGACAACGTCCAGGACACCGCGCTGGCGTCGGCGAACTCGCTGATGAAGAACGGCAGCTCGGACCTGATCTCGGTGAAGTTCCCGGACTTCTACGCCGACCTGGACAAGGAGAGCCAGAACCTCTCCGAGGAGCTCATGGCCGGCCGCCTGACCGCGCAGCAGTTCGTCGACAAGATGCAGGCGGCCGCCGACAAGGTCGCCAAGGACTCGTCGATCAAGAAGCAGACCCGCACCGCCTGATCACCGCGAGGAAGTGAGTCCAATGCGGCACGGAGTCGCGCGTTTCGTCACGGGCTTCCTGGCCCTGCCCGTCGCGCTGTACCTGTTCTACGTGGTGTGGCCGTTCGCCCAGGCGGCGGGATACTCGCTGACCGACTGGGGCGGGTACTCCGATTCCCAGCGCTTCGTCGGGCTGGACAACTACGTCCGGCTGTTCTCCGACGAGCTGATCCGGAAGGCGTTCTGGCACAACGTGTTCTTCCTGGTCACCGTGCCGCTGTTCACGATCGCGCTGGCCCTGTTCCTCGCGTTCCTGCTCAACGTGGGCGGACGCGAGGACAGGGCCGGCATCCGCGGAGTCTTCGGCTCCGGGATCTACAAGGTCATCTTCTTCTTCCCGCAGGTGCTGTCGCTGGTGGTCATCGCCGTCATGTGGCAGCAGATCTACCGCACCGACGGGCAGGGCCTGATCAACGGCCTGCTCATCAAGATCGGGCTGGTCGACGCGGACAACCCGATCGCCTTCACCGCCGACCCGGAGCCGTTCCTCGGCGTGCCGGCGGTGCTCTGGTGGCTGCTGTTCATCGCGGTGTGGAGCGGCGCCGGCTTCTACATGGTGCTGTTCTCCGCCGCGATGCAGTCGATCCCGAAGGACATCTACGAGGCCGCCATCCTCGACGGCGCCGGCCGGTTCCACACGTTCTTCAAGGTGACGCTGCCGCTGCTGCGGGACAGCATCTCGGTCGCCTGGGTCTATCTGGGTTTCATCGCGCTGGACATGTACGCGCTGGTCTTCGTCATGACGCCGAGCCAGGGCGGACCGAACCACGCCAGCGAGATCTTCGCCTCGGTGATCCAGTTCAACGCCTTCCAGAAGGGCCAGTTCGGTTACGCCTGCGCGATCGCCGTCGCGCTGGCCATCTTCACCATCCTGCTGGCCGCGCTCCAGCTGAGGATCACCCGCCGTGAGCGGATCGAGTTCTGAGGAGGTCTGGACGATGAGTACGGTGACGCACCCCTCCGGTCCGGCCCGGTCCGACACGGCGCCGCCGGCCCGCCCGCCCGCGGCCCGGCGGGACGTCGGCAACGGCTTCGGCGGCCGGATCTTCAACGGCTTCTCGCACCTGTTCCTCGCGGTCTGGGCGATCATGGTGGTCTACCCGCTGCTGTGGGTGGTGATGTCGGCGCTCAAGACCGACTCCGAGGTGATCCGCGAACCGCTGTCGCTGATCCCCGACGCGCTGCAGTGGGACAACTTCGCCCGGGCCTGGACCGCCGGGATCGACAGCTTCTTCCTGAACACGCTGCTCGTGCTCGTGTTCAGCGTGACGCTGACGATGCTGCTCGGCTCGATGGCCGCGTACGCGCTGGCGCGCTACGAGTTCCGCGGCAACCGGCTGATCTACTGGATGTTCCTGTCCGGGCTGACGCTGCCGATCTACCTGGCCGCGGTGCCGCTGTTCAAGGGCGTCTACAACACCGGGGTGAGTCTTCCGCTGCTCGGCCCGAACAAGCACCTCATGCTGATCCTGGTCTACGTGGCCTGGTCGCTGTCGTTCACGATCTTCTTCATGCACTCGTTCTTCCGGACGCTGCCCGACTCGATCGCCGAGGCGGCCCAGGTCGACGGGGCGTCGCACACCCGCACCTTCTTCAGCGTGATGCTGCCGATGGCCAAGCCGGGCCTGATCAGCATCGGCATCTTCAACGTGCTCGGCCAGTGGAACCAGTGGTACCTGCCGACGCTGCTCATGCAGTCGGTCTCCGGCGAGCCGAAGAACCAGGTGATCGCCCAGGGGCTGATCGAGCTGTCGGTCAACCAGGGCTACAAGTCGGACTGGAGCGGACTCTTCGCCGGTGTCACCATGGCGATGCTGCCGGTGCTGATCGTGTACATCGTCTTCCAGCGCCAGGTGCAGTCCGGCCTCACCGCCGGCGTCGGCAAGTAACCCTCCGGACGTAAGGAAGGGCCCCTTCTTAACGCTCAGCGTTAAGAAGGGGCCCTTCCTCTACCGCAGGCGTTAAGAGGGGGCCCTTCCTTACACGCGGAGCGTGTCGGGGGGAGGGGGCAGAATGCGTCCGTGCTGATGGCGGTGGTGGCGGACGAGCGGGGCGGCGGCGTGCTGCAACCGCTGCACGCCGACGGCACCCCGGCCGGCCCGGCCGAGGAGGTCACCGACCTGGCCGCCGCGGTGGCCGCCCGCGAGGCCGCCGGGCACCCCCGCTGGCTCTGGGCCGCCTGGGCGGGCGTCTACCCGGCGCTGCTGCGCGCCGGGGTGCGCCTCGACCGCTGCCACGACGTCGAGCTGACCGAGGCGCTGCTGCTCGGGCACGCCGGCCGTTGGGGCGAGCCCCGCGCGCTGCCGGCCGCCTGGGCCCGGCTGACCGGCGCGCCGGTCCCGCCGGACCCGGCGCCCCGCCCGCCCGAGCCGCCGGGCCAGGCCCAGGCCGCGCTCTTCGAGCCGCCGTCGGGCCCGCCCGGTCCGGGCGTCACGGCGTTGACCCGGGTGTACGCCGACCAGCTCGCCCGGATCGCCGCGACCACCCATCCCGGCCGGTTCCGGCTGCTGGTGGCCGCCGAGTCGGCGGGCGCGCTGGTCGCCGCCGAGATGGGCGCGGCCGGTCTGCCGTGGCGCGTCGACGTGCACGACGCGATCCTGGCCGACCTGCTCGGTGAGGCGTCACCGGTCGGCGGGCCGCCGCGCCGGCTGGCCGAGTTGCAGGCCCGGATCGCCGACGCGTTCGGCGTACGCCAGGTGCACGCCGACTCGCCGGCGGAGCTGTTGCGGGCGTTCGCCCGCGCGGGCGTGGACCTGCCGAACACGCGGGCCTGGGTGCTGCGCGGGGTGGAGCATCCGGCGGCGCCGCTGGTCCTGGAGTACAAGGAGCTGTACCGGATCTGGACGGCGCACGGCTGGGCCTGGCGCGACGCCTGGGTCGCCGGCGGCCGGTTCCACCCGGAGTACGTGCCGGGCGGCGTGGTCTCCGGCCGGTGGGCGACCCGGGGCGGTGGGGCGTTGCAGATCCCGAAGGTGATCCGGCAGGCAGTGGTGGCGGACCCGGGCTGGACGTTCGTGGTCGCCGACGCGGGCCAGCTCGAACCGCGCGTGCTCGCGGCGGTCTCCGGTGACGAGCGGCTCGCCAAGGCGGGTGGGGCCGGTGACCTGTACGCCGCGCTGGCCCGGGACGCGTTCGCCGGTGACCGGGCGAGGGCCAAGGTGGCCCTGCTCGGGGCGATGTACGGGCAGACCGGCGGCGCGGCGGTGCCGGCGCTGGCGGTGTTGCGGAAGAACTATCCGACCGCGTTCGGCTACGTCGAGGCGGCGGCGCGCACCGGTGAGGCGGGCGGGCTGGTCCGGTCCTGGCTGGGGCGTACCTGCCCACCGGGGTCGGCGGGGTTCGCCGAGGGTGAGGAGGCGCTGCCCGACGGCGAGGCCGACCCGCACAGCCCGTCGGCCCGCGCGGCCCGGTCGCGTGGTCGTTTCACCCGCAATTTCGTCATCCAGGCGACTGCCGCCGAGTGGGCCTCCACGCTGCTGGCGACGCTGCGCACCGAGCTGGCGGGCACGGAGGCGGAGCTGGTGTTCTTCCAGCACGACGAGGTGGTGGTGCACTGTCCGGCCGGGCGGGCGGCGGCGGTCGCGGAGGCGGTCACCGCGGCCGGCGCGCGGGCCACGCGGCTGCTGTTCGGCGACACTCCGGTCCGGTTCCCGCTCGACACGTCCACTGTCGACTGCTACGCAGACGCGGCATAGTCACGCAAATTTCCGTTTTGCCCCGCTACCCGCATCCGGTCGTGCTCGTTGGGCCCGGTGTGCGTACGACGGGACGGACCGGGCGGCTGTGCCCGGTCCGTCCCCTGATCGAGGGGGCACCGCTGAACCGGATCGCTGCAATGATCATCGCCGCCGGAGGCGGCCGCCGCATCGGCGGACCCGAAGCGCTGCTGCACCAGGGCGAGAAGCCGCTGGTCAGCCAGATGATCGACACGATGGCCGAGGCGGGCTGCGCACAGGTCGTGGTCGTCCTGGGCGCGGCGGCCGAGCAGGTGCGTCAGACCACCGACCTGACCGGCGCCACGGTCGTGGTCAACCGCGCGTGGGGCACCGGCGTGGGCTCCTCGATCCGGGCCGGGCTCGCCGCGCTCACCGACGACGACATCGAGGCCGTCGTCGTGGTGCCGGTGGACATGCCCGGGCTCACCGCGGCGGCGGTCCGCCGGGTGACCGCGCTGCCGTACCCGGACGTGCTGGTCTGCGCCACCTATGACGGGCTGCGCGGTTACCCGATGCTGTTCGGCCGCCGCCACTGGTCCGGCATCGCCACGCTCGCCAGCGCCGACGTCGGCGCCCGGCCGTACCTGCTGGCGCACAAGGACCAGATCGTCGACATCGCCTGCGACTCGGTGGCCGACGGCAGCCGGATCGACAGTCCGGAGCTGATGGCGCTGTACGGCCTGTCCATCCCCGAACAGCGCGTCGGCGCCTGAGGCGCGCCCGCCTGTCGGACCCGGGTGCCAGGATCGGACCGTGGCCTACGACGAGGACCTGGCGAACCGCGTACGCGAACGTCTCGGGGGTGAGCCCGGCATCACCGAGCGGCGCATGTTCGGCGGCCTGGCGATGATGCTGCGCGGCAACATGGCGGTGGTGGTGCGCGGCGCGGGCGGCCTGATGGTCCGGGTCGACCCGGCCGAGGCCGAGCGCGCGCTCGCCGAGCCCGGCGCCGAGGCGACAGTCATGCGGGGCTGGGTGATGCGCGGCTGGGTCACCGTGTCGCCCGCCGCCTGCGAGCGCGACGCCGACCTGGCCCGCTGGGTCGACCGGGGGGTCCGCTTCGCGCGTACGCTGCCGGCGAAGTAGCCCGCCGGATATCCGGGTGCGCGCCCGGCCCGGCCCGTCCTACGCTGCGGCCAGTCGGCAGCGGGGGATCGGAGACGACGGATGGCGGTTCACCTCTACGCGGTCAGCATGGACGCGGGCGACCCGCGGCGGCTCGCGCGGTTCTGGTCCGGGGTGCTCGGCCGGGAGATCCTCGACGACCCGCGCGAGGGCGTGGCGCTCGGCGGCGACGCCCACAGCGACGTCCGCATCCGGTTCCTGCCCAGCGACGCGCCGAAGACCGTGCAGAACCGGATCCACTTCGACCTGACCAGCGCGTCGCCGCAGGCCCAGCGGGACACCGTCGACCGGGCGCTGACGCTGGGCGGGCGGCACATCGACATCGGCCAGGGGCCGGACGACGACCATGTGGTGCTCGCCGACCCGGAGGGCAACGAGTTCTGCGTCATCGGGGCAGGCAACACCTTCCTCGCCGGCTGCGGCCCGGTCGGCGCTGTCAACTGCGACGGCACCCGGGCGGCCGGCCTGTTCTGGACCGAGGCGCTGGGCTGGCCGCTGGTCTGGGACCACGGCGAGGAGACCGCGATCCAGTCGCCGCGCGGGGGCGCGAAGGTCACCTGGAGCGGGCCGCCGCTGATGGACGCCGGCGGGCGGGACCGCGTACACCTGGATCTGGTCGCGGACGGCGACCGGGACGCGGAGATCGACCGGCTGCTGGCGCTCGGCGCGACCCGGGCCGGTACGGGCCGGCACACCGTCGGCGACGTGGTGCTGGCCGACCCGGACGGCACCGAGTTCTGCCTGCTGACGCCCCGCTGAGGCGGGTGCGGCCCGGGGGACCGCACCCGCACCGGTCAGCGCAGCCGCAGGCTCGGCTCCAGCGTGACCTCGAACAGCCGGTCCCACGGCAGCTCGACCCGCACCGCCGTGACCCGGTCCAGCGTCGCGGTGAAGGTCTTACGTCCGCGTACCCCGAGCACCAGCTCGTGCCCGGCGAAGTGGTCGGCGAAGTACCGCTCGGTCAGCGGCACCAGCCGGTCGCGTACCCAGCCGTCGAAGTAGCGCTTCTGCTCGGCGGTCAGCGCCAGCGGATCCCAGCCCTGCGCGCGGGCGTGCGCGTACGCCTCGACCTGCACCACGTTCTTCCACGGGTCGTCCTTGACGAACCGGTAGAGCAGGTACTCGGCGTGCGCCTGGGCCGGCCCGCGCAGCTCCGGCACGCCGAAGCCGCTGCCGGAGGAACGCAGGTACGCCCACCGCGCGGTGCCGTGCGCGAGCGCCAGCCCGAGCGCGTTGCCGCCGGTGTTCCACCCCGAGTACGACAGCAGCGCCGGCAGGTCCAGCCGGGACTCCATCCGGGACACCAGGTCGTGGTCGCCCTTGTTGACGATCAGCGGGTCCACCACGATCACCGGGGTGCCGGCGGCCAGCAGTTCACCGATGCGGCCGACGAACGCGTCCAGGTCGGCGGCCCGCTGCCCGGCCGCCGCCGACGGGGTGTTCACCGCGAGGACGATGTCCGCGTCGCCGGTCACCACCCGGCCGCCCACCGAGGTGACGTGCCGGCGGATGTTCTCCGCGAACGGGATGCCCTCCAGCGCGGCGGTCCACCCCTCGCCGGACACGCCGGCGTACTCCACCCGGTAGGTGGGCGCGGCGCCGGCCGCGACGACGCGCGCGACGAGCAGCGCGTTGACCTCGTCGGCGCCGGGGAAGATCTCCACCCGGTCGCCGACGCCGAGCCGCGCCACCAGCGCCTCCAGCTCGACCCGCTCGGCGCGGGCCAGGCCGACCGGCGCGGTGTCGTCCTCGGAGAGCACCAGGTGGCTGATCGTCCCGTCCGCGACCCACTCCACCATCAGCCGGTTGACCTGGTGGTTGCGTGCCCGCGCGGCCAGGTAGTCCTCGACCACGGCGTCCGGGATGCGCGCCCGCACGGCGTCGAGCTGGCCCCGCAGCGCCTCCTGGCCCAGGTTGACCACCTGGTCGTACAGCTTGGCCCACTGGACCAGCAGGTCACGGTAGTTGTCCAGGTCGGTGCCGGTGCTGGTGATGGCGAGCCGCTGGATCGTGTCGTGCACCTCGATCACCGCGTCGGACCGGCGTGCGCGCAGCCGCCGGATCGCCTCCAGGTTGCGCAACGCGTCGGCCAGGGCCGGAGCGGCGGTACGCGAGGCGATCAGGCCCCCGTACGCCAGCATGCTCACCGAGATCACGTACCCGTCGACGCGGTCGGTGCCGTCGAGCCAGCGGGCGATGCCGGCGCCGTCACCGGGGGTGAAGAAACGGCCCAGCAGGTTCCGCGGCGGCAGCAGCACCTCGGCGTCGGCGCTCGCACCGGTCATCTCCGCGCAGTACGTGTTGACCGGCCGGTCGTCCAGCGGCACCAGCGCCACGCTCGGTCGCCGGCCGGCGGGCCGGGCGAACGCGGGGCCGCCGAGGGCGACGGTGGCCAGGCCGGCCGCGCCGGTGGCCGCAAGAAGGGTTCTTCTCTTCATTGATGCTCCCTTTTCTCCGGCGCGCTCGCCGCCCGGGGGGTGGCCGGTACCAGCCGGCGGGTGATCCACAGCGGTGAGGTGACGGCGTTGCCCATCACCACCGCGTGGGCGCCCGCCTCGAAGGCCCGGCTGATCTGCTCCGTGGTCCGGTAGCGCCCTTCGGCGATCACCGGCACGGGCAGCAGCGCGGCGAGTCGCGCCACGAGCCCGAGGTCGGGCCCGTCGATCGGTGGGCCGGCCGGCGTGTAGCCGGACAGCGTGGTGGCGACCGCGTCCGCGCCGGCCTCGACGGCGGCGACGCCCTCGGCCACCGTGGCGACGTCGGCCAGGACCAGCGCGTCGCTCTGTTCGTGGACCGCGCGGACGGTGTCGGCGAAGGTCCGGCCGTCGGGCCGGGGACGGTCGGTGGCGTCCACCGCGACGACGTGCGACCCGGCCCGCGCCGCTTCGAGGGCGTGCCCGGCGGTCGGGGTGATGAACACGCCCTGCGTGCCGTGCTTGTACAACCCGATCACCGGCACGTCGACGGCGGCGCGTACGGCCCGCACGTCGTCGGGGCCGTTGACCCGGACCGCCACCGCGCCGCCGCGGACCACGGCGGCCGCCACGCGGGCCTGGACGTACGGGTCGCGCATCGGGTCGTCCGGGTCGTCGGGCAGGGGCTGGCAGGACACGACCAGCCCGCCGGCGAGTTCGTCCAGGACACTCACGTGCTTGTTCCTCCGTCGTGGTGGATCGGTGCGGTGGCGAGCCGGGCGGCGCCGACCACCACCGCGTCGGCGCCCAGCGCCGCCGGAAGCAGCGGCACGTGCGCCCAGCCGCCGGGTAGCTCCGCCCGGTAGGCGGCCGTGGCGGCGGGAAGCAGCGTGGCGGCGGCGCCGCCGGCGACCACCACCGCATCCGGGTCGAGCAGGGCGACCAGCCCGGCCAGGGCCGCGCCGAGCGCGGCGCCGGCCCGGTCGACGACCTGCCGGGCGGTCGCGTCACCGGCCGCCGCGCGCCGCGCCACCTCCCGGCCGGTGACCGGGTCACCGCCGGTGAGCGCATACGCGGCGGCCAGGCCGGTGCCGGAGGCGATCGCCTCCAGGTGCCCGTACCGGCTGCAGCCGCAGCGCAGCCGGTGCGCGCCCGGTGCCGGCAGGTGCCCGAGCTGGCCGGCCGCGCCCCGGGCGCCGCCCTCGCCCCGCCCGTCGTTGACGATCGCGCCGCCCAGCCCGGTGCCGACGGCGGCCAGCAGCACGTGCCCCCGGCCCCGTCCGGCTCCGGCCCAGCACTCGCCCAGCGCCGCCGCGGCGACGTCGTTGGTAACGCGCACCGGCCGGCCCAGCCGCGCGGCCAGCTCGTCGGCCACCGGGGTGCCGGCCCACCCGGGCAGGCTGTCGGTGGCGTACCGGATGGCGCCGGTCGCCGGGTCGACGGTGCCCGCGGTGCCCACCCCGACCGGTCCGGGGCCGGCGGCGGCGAGCAGGTCCGCGGCCAGGCCGGCGGCGGTGTCCAGCACCGCGGCCGGCCCGCCGCGCGCGGGGGTGGGCGCCTCGCGGCGGTCGAGCACCCGCGCACCGGGACCGACGAGGGCGGCGGCGGTCTTGGTGCCGCCGATGTCGATCCCGACGACCGGCTCGGTCATCCCTTCAGACCGGTGTGCGCGAGGCCCTCGACGAACTGCTTCTGCGCGATGACGAACACCGCCAGCACCGGCAGCGCGGTCATCGACGCCGCCGCGAGCTGGACGTCCCACATCGGACCGCCGTACGCGTCGACGAACTGGGTGAGCGCCTGCGGCAGGGTGAACTTGTCCGGCGAGGAGAGGAACACGATCGGTTCCAGGTACAGGTTCCAGCTGTGCAGGAACGTGAAGATGGCCACCGCGCCGAGCGCGGGCCGGGACAGCGGCAGCGCGATCTTCCAGAACGTGGCGAAGCGTCCCAGCCCGTCGACCCGCGCCGCCTCCTCCAGCTCACCGGGGAGGCTGATGAAGAACTGCCGCATGATGAACGTGGCCAGCACGCTCGGCGCCCCGAAGATCGGCACCAGGATCAACGGCCAGTGGGTGTCGATCAGGTCGAGCTTGAAGAACATCTGGAACAGCGGCACGATCGTCACCTCGCTCGGGATGAGCAGGCCCGCGAGGACGACCAGGAACAGCACGTTCTGTCCCCGGAACCGGATCCGCGCGAACGCGTACCCGGCCAGCGACGCCACGGCGAGCGTGCCGACGGTGACCAGCAGCGCGATGTAGAGGCTGTTCAGGTACTGCTGCCCGAACGGCTGCAGCTCGAACACCCGCTGGTACGCGTCCAGCCGCGGATCGGTCGGCAGCAGCTGCGGCGGGAAGGAGAAGATGTCCGCCACCGGCTTCAGCGACGAGGTGACCATCCACCAGGTGGGGAACACGAACGGGACGGCCAGGACCATCAGCACCCCGTAGAGCACCAGCTTGGTCCGCCGGGACAGGTCACGATTCATGGAAGACCCACCTCTTGCGCATCTGCCACTGCAGCACCGTCAGCGCGAGCACGATGACGAACAGCAGGATCGACAGCGTGGCGCCGTAGCCGAAGTGATGGAACTGGAAGGCCTGCTGGTAGAGGTAGTAGACGAGCACCGTGGTCGAGGTGCCGGGTCCACCCTGGGTCAGCACCGCGATCTGCGCGAACACCTGCAGCGAGCCGACCACCGTGATGATCGACGTGAGCATGATCGTCGGGCTGATCAGCGGCACGGTGATCCGCCAGAACTGGCGCAGCCGGCTCGCGCCGTCGACCTCGGCGGCCTCGTACAGCTCGGCCGGCACGCCCTGCAGGGCGGCCAGGAACAGCACCATGTTCAGGCCGACGTTCTTGAACACCTGCACGACGATCACCGACAGCATCGCCGTGCCCTCGCCGCGCAGCCAGTTGGGGCCGTCGACGCCGATCGTGTCGAGCAGGCCGTTGATGCCGCCGTTGTCCTGCAGCAGGAAGCCCCAGACGATGGTCCACGCGACGAGCGAGACCACCACGGGGGAGAAGAACAGGGTGCGGAACACGATGGTCCCGCGCAGCTTCTGGTTGAGCAGGACGGCCAGCAGCAACGCCAGGCCGAGGTTGAACACGACCAGGCCGACCGAGAACAGGCCGGTCGACCGCAGCACCGGGCCCAGGTTGGGGTCGTCGGCCAGCGCGGCGTAGTTGTCGGTGCCGATGTAGTCGAAGCTGCCGGCCAGCACGTTCCACTCGTGCAGGCTGTACCAGACCACGAGGACCAGCGGCAGGATCACGAAGACCACGCTGCCGAGCAACTGCGGGGTGATGAACAGGTATCCGGTGAGCTGGTCCCGGCGGCGGGTGGTCCAGAACGGCCGGGCCCGGCCCGGGGCGGGCCCGGCAGCAGCCGGGCCCACCCTGGTGTCCGTCTGGGTCATGATCCTCGGCCCTACTTCGCCAGCAGCGGCTGGATCTTGGAGCAGACGCCGTCGAGTACGCCCTTGACGTCCGCGTCCGCCTTCCACAGCGGGTCGAGCGCGGCGCGCACCTGCTGGCTCAGCTCGGCCTGCCCGGAGTGGCTGGGCTTGACCGTGCCGTTGGTGATGCCGTCGATGACGACCTTCTGCAGCTGCTCCGGCTTGAGCTTCGGGTTCGTCTTCGCCAGCGTCTCGGCGGTCAGCTGGGACTGCCGCGGCGGCGGGAAGAACTGGGCCAGCTTCGCCGAGTTGGTGGGGTTGGTGAAGAAGGCCAGGAAGTCGGCGGCCTGCTCGGCGTGCGGGCTCTTCTTCATCACGCCGATGCCGGCCTGGCCGACCACCGCGTACGGGCCCTTCGGACCGGCCGGCAGCGGGACCAGGTCCCAGTCGAAGCCGTTCTCCTTCAGCAGCGAGGCGCGGGAGATCTGGGTGACGGTCATGGCCGCGTCACCGGCGAAGAAGTCGGCGGTCGTGCCCGGACCGGGCAGCGCCTTGCCGGTGAAGATCGCCTTGTGCAGCGTGGTCATCGCCTCGACCATCTCCGGGCTGTTGAACCCGCAGCTGCGGCCGTCCTCGCTCCACGCCTGGGCGCCCCAGCCGGTCCAGAACGTGGCCAGGTTGTCCCAGCCCTTGTAGTCGAAGTCGCGGACCACGAGCCCGGCCTTGCCCGACTTCGCGGCGGTGGCGCCGGCCGCGGCGAGCGCGGTGTCCCAGTTCCACTGCCCGGCCGCGATCAGCTCGGCCGGGGTCTTCTGCCCGGCCTTCTTGAGCATGTCGTTGTTGACGAACACGCCGAACGGCGAGGTCGAGAACGGGTACGCGAAGAGCTTCCCGTCGTTGCGCCACAGCTTCAGCGTGGCGGGGGACAGGTCGTCGTACTGGTAGCCGTCGGCCTTCTTCAGCGTGTCGTCGAGCGGGCTCAGCGCGCCGGAGGCGACGAAGTCCGGAGCCGAGTTCTCGAAGATCCACGCGAGGTCCGGCGCGTTGCCGCCGGCGATCTGCGTGGTGAGCGTCGTGGTGTAGTTCTCGAACGGCAGCGGATCGAACTTGATCTCCGCGACGTCCGGGTTGTTCTTGCGGTACTCGTCGGCGATCTCGTTGAACAGCTTGAGGTGCGCCTCGTTCGCCGACCAGACGGTCATCCGCAGGCTCGCCGGACCGTCGTCCTTGGCGTCGCCGCCACCGCCGCAGGCGGTCAGGGCGAGCACACCGGTCATGGTCGCCGCGACCAGGCCGGACAATCTTCCGTATCTCACTTTCCTTCTCCTCACCGGGGGTTCAGTAGCCCGCGATCTGCGGCCAGCGGCATTCCACGCCGGCGGCCGAGATGCGGTCCGTGAATTCGGCCAGCAGGCGGGGGGTGCCGCGGACCGCGCGCGGGGACTCGCCCCGCGCAAGGCAGAAGTCGGCCAGCAGGCCGGCGACCTCACCGACGTTCCACTCGACCGGGTGCAGTCGGTAGCTGCCGTTGGTGATGTGCGTGGTACCGATGTTCTTGCCGGCCGGCAGCAGGTTCTCCATCCGCTGCGGGATGAGCGCGCCGAGCGGGATCTCGAACGGGCAGGAGCCGACGTCGATGTAGTTGTCGCCGCCGGTCGACGGGTGCAGGTCGATGCGGTACATGCCGACGCCGATCGAGTCGGGGTAGCTCACCGCGCCGTGCTCGCCGCGTACCGCCAGGGAGAGGTCCTGCTCGACCACCGTGTACTCGGCGCGGATGCGGCGCGACTCCCGGATGTAGGGCGCCTGCGCCAGCCCGTCGGGGCTGCCGGTCACGTCGCCGCGCAGCCGCAGCCCCGGGTAGCCGGTGCCGCCGTCGGGACGGGGCGCCTCGGTCTGCAGCCAGTACAGGACGGAGTACGACAGCTCGCGTGCCTGGGATAGGTGCCAGGACGCGTTCGGCACGTCGATGACCGGGCCCTCGAAGTAGTCGATCATCGGCCAGTTGACGAGCGTGATGTCGCTGCCGTACGCGCCGTCGACGAAGTTGCGCCGCGCCGCGATGCGCCGGAACGTCCACAGGTTGCCGTCGCCCGGGTTGAGCCGCTGGTCGGCGTTGACGCCCAGCGGGTCGTCGTCCGGGTTCGGCGTGAAGCTGCGCTCGACGATCTCCAGCGTGCGCGGGTGGGGTGACCGCCAGGACAGCAGCCGGTCGCCCCAGAAGTCCGGCTTGTAGTCGCGCCAGAAGTCGTACCCGGCGGGCCGGTCGATGGTGTGGTCGCCGTCGACGTGGTCCAGCGCGAAGCAGACGGACACCGCCTGCATGTTCAGCGGCTGCGCCTGCGCCGGCGCGCTCGGCTCACCGGTCTGCGCCTGCGACTCGAACCCGGTCACGTACTCGGTGCCGGTCAGTGGCAGCAGCTCACCGGTCTCGGTGGCGTCCAGGACGTACGGCGCCTCCACCTCGATCCGCTCGTCGCGGTCCCGGTGGGCGAGCGTGACGCCGGTGACCCGGTCGCCGTCGGTCTCGGCCGCGACCGGCCGGTACGGCTGCAGCACCGTCAGCCGCCCGGACCCCCGGTACGGCGCGAGCATCTGCTCCAGGACCGCGACCGCCACCCGGGGCTCGTGGCAGAGCCGGCTCACCCAGCCCGCGCCCGGGTTCAGGTCGGTCCACGCCCGGGACCGCTCGGTCAGCGGGTAGTGGCGGCGGTAGTAGTCGCGGATGCCGTCGCGCAACTCCCGGTAGCTCGCGGTGGCGCCGAACTGCTCGATCCAGGAGTGCTCGTCCGGCGGGACCGCCTGGCTGGTGAGCTGCCCGCCGAGCCAGTCGAACTCCTCGGTCAGGATGACGGACCGGCCGGCACGGGCCGCGGCCAGCGCCGCGGCGACACCGCCCAGTCCGCCCCCGACGACGAGGACGTCCGCACGCATTAGTACCACTTGCTTCCTTCCAGTTGCGCGGCCGGGCGTGTCAGCGCCGGTCGGCCGCCGATCCAGGGACGCCGAGGGTGTCGCCCTCGACGAGTTCGCAGGGCAGGAGCCGTTGCTGGAGGCCGCCGGCGCTGCCGTCGATGACGCCGGTCAGCACCTCGACGGCCTGGCGGCCCATCTCCTCGCGCGGGATGCGGAACCCGGTGAACGTGATGTCCGTGGGCACCGGGACGGTCGGGTCGCCGAGGGTCACGACGGACAGGTCACCGGGCACCGTCAGCCCCTTGCGGCGGGCGGCCGTCTCCAGCGCCACGGCGGTGGCGAAGTCCTCCACGAAGGCGACGGTGCTGCCGTCGGCCCGCAGGTCGTCCACTGTGGCGTCGGCGGTCTCCGCCGTCGCGGTGATCTGGCGGGCGCTGTCCGCGCCGGTCGCGCCGGCGTGGAAACCGCTGCGCCGGTCGTGCGAGGACTCGGCCGAGGTGCCCATGCCCACGTACGTCAGCCGCCGGTGTCCCAGCTCCACCGCCCGCTCGGCCAGCCGGTGGACCGCGCTGGCGTAGTCGGCGCCGACGTAGGGCACCGGGCCGCCGGCGTCGTCGCGGCGTCCGACGGCGACGTAGGGGAACCCGTCGCGGTTGAGCCGGAGCAGCTCCGCGCCGTCGATCTCCCGGCCGAGCAGGATGCAGCCGTCGGCCAGCCGCAGCCGGTTGTCCTGGTGGAAGATGCGCCGCCGGCCGTCCACCACCGGGGCGCTGGTGAACAGCAGCAGGTCGCAGCCGACCCGTTCGGCGTACTCCTCGATGCCGAGCAGGAACGGGTGGAAGAAGTCCCGGCTGCCGCTGGGGAAGGCCGGCTCGTAGGTGAAGACGCCGATGATCCGGTTGAACCCGGAGGCGAGGCGGCGGGCGGCCGGGTCGGCGGCGTATCCCGTCTCGGCGATGACCTGCAAGACCCGGTCCCGTGTCTCCGGCGCGATCCGGACGTCGGCGTCGGTGCGGTTGTTGAGCACCAGCGACACGGTCGCCTGGCTGACGCCGGCCATGCGTGCGATGTCACGCTGGGTGACACGCCTGGGGGGAGGGGTCACGTCGGTCCTTCCACTTCCGCTAATGCGTATTAGCGATCGGGTCGGGATGGAGCCTCTCTGCTCTCCCGGCGTCCTGTCAAGGGGTGGCCGGAAGATTTCCGTTCGATGAACTCCCTGATGTAATGCGGATTAGCAACCGCGCCCGCCGCTGCCCTGCGGTTGTTCGGGCGGGAATCTTGACAAGGGCCGACCGGGCGCGCGACAGTAGGCGGACCTCCGCGCTAATGCGCATTAGCGTGTCGTCGATCGTCCGCACGGATGATCGACGACGCTTGCTTCCCTACCTAGAGTGATGCCGGGTGCGGCCTCTGCCCGCCGCCACCCCGGGCATTACCGTTCTCATCGGACGGTCGTGGCGCCGTCGCGGCGTGGGCTGGACGGCCCGGCTGATCCGGGCCCGGGCGGCCACCGCCCGCCCGGTACGCGCCGAGGCGGGCTGACCTACACCTGGATGTCGAAGCGCTGCAGCACCGAGGGCGCGACCAGCCCCACCGCGGCCAGGACGGACAGGATCGTCATCGCGGTGCGCAGCACCACCGTCTCGGCCTTGCTGCCGGTACGCAGAGCGATCTTGTTGGGCAGGCCGATCATCGTCCACATCCGGCGTTTGATCGGGATCGGCCACAGGATCGGCACCCCGGCCCGGGTGATCATGTCGCCGAGGATGTGCACGAAACAGCCCACCCCGACCGCGAGGCCGATCATCGGATAGCCCCGGTCGCCGGGCAGGTTGGCGAACGTGAACCAGGCCGCGGCGGCGGACACCAGCGTGACCACCACCCAGCCCGCGCGCTCGGCCCACTTGTCGAACAGCCCGCGCAGCGCCAGGCCGATCATGAAGAAGAGGATTCCGACGACGGCCCACTTGCCGTAGTGGGCGCAGAGCGCGGTGGTGCCCCATCCGACCAGCACGGTGAACGGGATGGTGTGGGTGAGCGTGCGGTGCCCGTTGTTGCGGCGCGGATCCTTGCTGAGCTTGGTGGCGTAGTAGACGCCGAGTGAGATCTTCTCCACCACCTCGGCGACGAAGAGGCTGACCACGCCGAACGTGCGGGCCACGGTGGCGCCGCCCTGGTTGCGGGTGACCTTCCCGGACAGGTCGAGGTCGGGGAAGAGCGCACCGCCCGCGCAGACCGCAGTGCCCACCGCCAGCGCCAGCGGTGTCTGGTGGTAGTCCGCGAACTGGGCCATGGCCCAGGAGCCGGTCAGCCACACCGCCGCGCCCGAGAGCGCGTGGGACGGTCCCATCATCTCGGCTCGCCCTTCCCGAAGATCTTGATCCACGAAACTACGCCACTGTAGTCAGCCCGTGCGACAGCGGGGCATCAGCCGGACGGTCCACTGGGGAAGGGGTGCCGCGGACGCGCGACGGCGTACCGCTGCCACCCGGAATTATGGCGGGCCGGGCAGCCGGCGCCACGCCGACTGTCGGTGATGGGACGGGGTGCGGCTCAGCCCGCGGTACGGGTGGGCCGGACCGTGCCGAGGCTCGCCCGGATGACCGCGAACTGCTTCGACGCGTCCGCCCAGTCGGCGTCGGACGTGGTCAGCCCGAGCGTCCACCCGGCCCGCTGACCGGGCAGTACGCGCAACGCGCGCATCCGCTCGCCGTACGGCGCGGTCCACCGGCACTCCCACTCCGCGCCCGGACCGTCGGCGGCCAGCCGGATCTTCTCGTACTGCGGCAGCCGACCGGCGGAGGTCAGATCCCGCTCGGACGAGCGCAGCCGACCCACCGGATCCCCACCCGGATACGGCTCGACGCCGAGGATGCGCCGGGTGGCCGGGTCCTGGAAGCAGGTCGTGTCGCCGGAGCGCAGCTGCAGCCACCCGGCGGGCAGGGCGATGTGGAAGCCGCCGGTGTCGGCGGGCCAGACCCAGCCGGCCGGCACGTTCACCGCCGGGTCCTCGGGAGGTGGGCCCTTGCGGACCGGCGTGCCCGTCACGTCCGGCCGGACGCAGGGGAACGGGGGAGGGGGCACGCCCGGGCCGCCGGGCTGATGATCCCAGGGCCGGGCGACGGCCTCGCCGGACCGGCGCGCCTCCGGATGCTCGTCGGCGCCGTCGGTGACCGCCAGCGCGGTGCCGACGCCGGTCGCCACGGCGAGCAGCACCGCGCCCACGGCGAGCCCCCAGCGTCGCAGCCGCTTCTGATCCTCGGCGTCGAGCGGTCGGTCCGGAGGGCGCGGAACGCCGGTGGGCGGGGGCGGGCCGGCCCGCAGCGCACCGCTGTCGGCGGGGCCGCTGTGGGCGACCGGGGCCGGGCGGGCGACCGGCGCCGCGTCCGGGCCGGGGATGCGCACCGGGCTCAGCGCGTCGGCGCGGGGCGCGGACTCGGGGCCGGTCGGGCTCCCCGGGTCGACGAAGCTGGTGAGGACCGTCGGGCCGAGGCTGACCGGACCCGAGCGGTCCGGGGCCGCCCGGGGCGGCTCCGCCGGCGTGGTCGCGGGGGACTCCGCCCGCTTCAGTTCGTCGGACCGGTCCCGCTGCGGCGGCTCCGGGCGGGGGCGCGGCGGTGGCTCGGGTCGGTCCGCCGAGCCCACGGGGCCGGACCGCTCGGCGCCGTCGCGCGGCGCGGGCCGACCGGAGCGGGCGGCCGTGCCGGAAGGGCCGGACCGGCCGGACTCGCCGGAGCGCTCCGGCAGGTCGGCGGAGTCGGACGGACCGCCCGGCGGTGGCGCCCGGTCACCCTCGGCGGGCGGCGCCCACTCGCTGCGCTTCGCCGCCCGGCTCCAGGCGCGGGCGGCGGCGGCCGGCGGCATCAGGTCCGGGTACACGACGCCCGCCGCCGCAGCCGCCGGCTCGTCACCGGCGCCCGCGCCCGGGGGACGTCCCCGAGCGTCGCCCTCGCGCCCGGCGGCCGGCCGATCGGACGGTACGGCGGACCGGCCCGCGGACCCGCCGGCCGCCGTCGCGTCGGCGTCCGACACCGCGGCCACGCCGAGCAGGCGGGCGGTCTCGTGGTGGCCGAGCCGGGCGCGCGGGTCTCGCCGCAGCAGCCCGGCCAGCACCGGCGTCAGCGGGCCGGCGTGCGGCGCCGGGTCGGGCGGCCGGGTGGCGAGCGCGGCGAGCGTGGCCATGGCGGTGCTGCGGGCGTACGGCGAGCGGCCCTCCACGGCGGCGTGCAGCGTGGCGCCGAGCGACCACATGTCCGCCTCGACGCTGGACACGCCCTCGGCGGCCCGCTCCGGCGCCACGTACTGGGGGGAGCCGAGGACCAGGCCGGGGCGGGTCATGGCGCCGTCGCCGCCCTGGAACACGGCCAGCCCGAAGTCGGTGAGCAGCACCCGGCCGTCCCGGGCGAGCAGCACGTTCGCGGGTTTCACGTCCCGGTGCAGCACCCCGGCGTCGTGCGCGGCGCGCAGCCCGGCGAGCACCGCCAGCCCGATCTCGGCGGCCCGCCCGGGCGGCAGCGGCCCGTCGGTATCGATGATCTCCTGGAGGGAGCGGGACGGGACGTACTCCATGACCAGCCAGGGGTCGCCCTCGACCCGGACCACGTCGTAGACGCGGACCACGTTGGGATGGTTGAGCCGCGCGGACGTCCGCGCTTCGCGCAGCGTACGGGCGCGCAGCTCGTCCCGCTCGTTCTCGGCGAGCCAGTTCGGCGGCACGACCTGCTTCACCGCGACCTCGCGATGCAGTTCCTCGTCGCGCGCCCGCCAGACCTGGCCCATCCCGCCGCGACCGACCAGGTCGAGCAGGCGGTACCGTCCGGCGATCACTACGTCCCGCACCGCACTCCTCACCGCTGGTCAGTGGTCCACAATAGCCAACGGATCGGACGGTACCTATCGCACGGCGAGACGTCATGCCCTAACTGGCCGTACCGGCGAGCAGATTCCCTTCCGGAATGGTGATCGCGGACCGGTCCCGGGCCAGCAGGGCGGTGGCCCGGCGGGCCTGGAACCCGTCGTGGTCGCGGCGCGCGGCGGCGTAGCTGCCCGCGGTGCGGGCGGCGATCGCGGACCAGGCGTACCGCTGCGTGACCATGGTCCGGGCCCGGCGCGCCACCCGGCGGGCGAACACCTCGTCGGCGAGCAGCCGGTCCACGGCGCCGGCCAGCGCGTCCGGGTCGCCGTGCGGGAACGTCACCCCGGTCACCCCCGGCTCGACGATCTCGGCCAGCCCGCCGGTACGCGCCACCGCCAGCGGCGCGCCGGCGGCCGCCGCCTCCAGCGCGATCATGCCGAACGGCTCGTAGAGGCTGGGGATCACGGTGGCGTCGGTGGCGGCGAGCACCGCGGGCAGCTGGGTGGAGTCCATGAAGCCGGCGAACCGGACCGTGTCGCCCAGCCGCAGCCGCCGCGCCTGGTCGACCAGCTCGTCCTTGTACGGCCCGTCCCCGGCGATCACCACGCGCAGGCCGGGGTGCCGGTCGGCCAGGCGCGGCACCGCGTGCACCAGGTGCTGCACGCCCTTCTCGTAGACCAGGCGGCCGGCGTACCCGACCAGCGGCCCGTCCGCGGCGAAGCGGGCCCGGGCGGAGGCGACCGCCTGCGGCCGGGCCCGCCAGGCCCGGTCGTCGACGCCGTTGGCGACCACGTCGATGCGCCCGGACGGTACGCCGAACAGGCGGGTCACCTGCTCGCGCATGTACCCGGAGCAGGCGATCACCCGCCCGGAGGCGTTGCTCAGCCAGTGCTCGACGCCGTGGATGGTGCGGTTCATCTCCTCCGGCAGCCAGCCCTGGTGCCGCCCGGCCTCGGTGGCGTGGATGGTGGTCACCAGCGGCACGTCCAGGTGCTCGGCAAGCGTGACGGCGGTGTGCGCGACGAGCCAGTCGTGGGCGTGGATCACGTCGTAGGCGCCGGAGGAGGCGGCGCGCAGCGCGGCCCGCGTCAGCGTGTGGTTGAACGCCATGGTCCAGGCCAGCAGCGAGCCGGTGGCGAGCGGGAACCGGACCGGATCCTCGGCGGCGCGGACGACGCGCACGCCCTCGGCGTACTCCTCCAGCGGGGCGCCCTCGGCGTGGCGGGTGACGACCGTGACCTCGTGCCCGGCGGCGGCCAGCGCCACGGACAGCGCGTGGACGTGGCGGCCGAGGCCACCGACGAGCACCGGCGGGTACTCCCAGGAGAGCAGCAGCACCCGCAGGCGCCGGGCGGGCTGGATGTCGATCACTTCGGCGTCAGCTGACACGCGGCCCCCTTTGAGTTGTGGCGTCCCCACCCCGGCGGCGGCGTCGCCGCGGTGTCCGGTGGGGTCGGCACCCATCCTGCCGAGGGGTCGATAACCGGCGGCGACGCGCCGGTTGCCGGTCTGTAACGCGTTACCGGCGTGTCCGCCGTGCGCGCAGCAGCTCGGCCACCGACCACGCCTGGAACGGGCAGCCGGTGGCCGCGTGCGGGGCGTCGCCGTCGGCGGTCTCGCTCACCGAGCCCAGGCCGTCCTCGGCGAGGTGGCCCTCCAGGCCGACCAGCAGGTCGTCGGTGGGCAGCCCGGCCCGGCGGTACGCGTCCAGCAGCGGACCGGTCAGCCACGGCCAGACGGTGCCCTGGTGGTAGGCGGAGTCCCGCTCGGCCGGCCCGCCCCGGTGCCGGCCGGTCCAGCCGGGGGAGCCCGGGGCGAGGCTGCGCGGGCCGAGCGGGGTGAACAGCGCCTCGGTGATCCGGCGCAGCGTGGCCTCGTCCGGCTCCAGCGGCGCGTACGGCAGCGACCAGGCCAGCAGCTGGTTGGGGCGCAGCAGGTCGTCGTCGTGGTGCGTGGCCCCGCCCAGCGGGTACGCCGGCGCCGGGGCTTCCACCACGTCGTACAGCCAGCCGGCCGGGGCGGGGAACCGCTCCCGGAACGCGGCGACGGCCCGCCGGTGCAGCGCGTGCAGCGCCGAGGCGTCGCGTCCGGCCAGCTCGGTCAGCTCGGCGAGCCCGGCCAGCCCGTTGATCCACAGCGCGTTCACCTCGACCGGCTTGCCGGTACGCGGGGTCACCGGCACCCCGTACACCCGGGCGTCCATCCAGGTGAGCGCGACGTCCGGCGGGCCGCCCTGGGTCAGCAGCCCGTCGGCCGGGTCGACGCCGATGCCGTACCGGGTGCCCGCCACGTGCGCCTCGACCACACCGTGCAGCGCGGGCAGCAGCTCGTCGCCGAGGTCGGTGTCGCCGGTGACGGTGACGTGCCGGCTGACCGCGTGCAGGAACCAGAGCGTGCCGTCGACGGTGTTGTGCTCGACCCGGCCGGTGTCGGCGGTGTTCGCCAGCATCCCCTCGGACAGCGTCGCCGCGTACGCCCGCAGCAGGTCCCGGCCCTCGTCGGCCCGGTTCGTGCACAGGAACAGGCCCTCGTAGGAGATCATCGTGTCGCGCGACCAGGCCCCGAACCACGGGTAGCCGGCGACCACGTCCGGGCCGGTGGCGGTGCGTACCACGAACGCGTCGGCGGCGAGCGCGAGCGTCGCCTCGACCGCGTCGCCGGGCTTCGCCGCCGCCGTCACGGCCCGGTTGCGCCGCCGGGTCGACTCGACCACCGCGGTCGCCGGGGGCGGCTCCTCGGCCAGGTCGCCCGCCCAGGCCAGCACCGACACCGTCGCGCCGGGCTCGTCCAGCGCGCCGGTGAACCGGCCCGCGTACCAGAGGTCCTCGTCCGGGTGCAGGCCGCGCTCGGCCTCGGTCCGGTGGCGTACCCCGTGCCACCACTGGCCCTCCGGGGTCCAGTCCGGCCCGGCGAGCCGGTACGCGCCGTCGATCACCGCGCCGCCGGCCGCCGCCTCCAGCCGGGGCGCCGGACCGTCGGCGCGCCGCTCGCCGTGCGCGTCGCGCCACGTGCAGGCCGCCGCGAGGTCGAGCCGCACCGGGCCGCCGGAGATCAACCGGTGTACGACGGCGACGCACGAGCGGCCGTACGTCATGGCGATCTCCCGTTCGATCACCACGTCGCCGACGCGCCACCGCCAGCGCGGCACCCCGTCGGTGAGGTCGAAGCGCTCCAGCAGCTCGAAGCCGCGCGGGTCGACCACGCCGGAGGACCACTCGTGCGCGCCGAGGCGGACCTGCCGCCCCGACGGCAACGTCACCGCCGGGTCGACGCTCGCCAGTCCCACCTTTCGGGACGCGGGCGTGTCGCCGGCCACCACGAGCAGCCCGTGATACCGGCGGGTACGCAGCCCGGCGACGGTGCCCATGGCGTATCCGCCGAGCCCGTCGGTGACCAGCCATTCCCGCGTGGCGGCGGCGGACAGCTCACCGCAGACGCGCGGCCCGAAACGGATGTCGATCAACTTTCCTCCACCGGCAGCGAGGTGTGACATGCCACGGCGACAATGGCCGCTGTGGAGAAGTACCCCGGCGGCGTCGAAGATGTGCCAGTGATCACCGACCGGTCGACCTCCGCGTCCCCCGACCCCGAGCGGCACCGGCTCGCCCAGGCCGACGCCGGGGAGCAGGACTGGCGCGCATGGGGCCCCTATCTGTCCGAGCGGGCGTGGGGCACGGTACGTGAGGACTACAGCGAGCACGGCACGGCCTGGGACTACTTCCCCCACGATCACGCGCGGTCCCGAGCCTACCGGTGGAACGAGGACGGCATGGCGGGCGTCTGCGACGACCGGCAGACGTTCTGCTTCGCCCTGGCGCTGTGGAACGGGCGCGACCCGATCCTCAAGGAGCGGATGTTCGGCCTCGGCGGCGACGGCGGCAACCACGGCGAGGACGCCAAGGACTACTGGTGGTACCTCGACAGCACCCCCACGCACTCCTTCATGCGCTGGCGCTACCACTACCCGCAGGCCGCCTTCCCGTACGACGAGCTGGTCGCGGTGAACGCGCTGCGCGGCCGGGACGACACCGAGTACGAGCTGGTCGACACCGGCATCTTCGACGACGACAGGTACTGGGCGGTCACCGTCGACTACGCCAAGGCGTCCCCGACCGACATGTGCGTGGTGATCACCGTGGCGAACCGGGCCGACACCGACGAGACGCTGCACGTGCTGCCCACGCTCTGGTTCCGCAACACCTGGGCGTGGGGGCTGCCCGGCGCCGACCGGGTGCCGAAGCTGGTCGGCACGGGTTCCCGGCTCGTCGGTGAGCACTGGGTGCTCGGGCAGTTGCTGCTGGAAGGCGACGGCGACCCGGTGCCGCTGCTGTGCGACAACGACACGAACGCCGAGCGGCTGTGGGGGCTGCCGGGGCGGTCCGCGTACCCCAAGGACGGCATCAACGACCACGTGGTCAACGGCGCCGCCACCGTCAACCCGGAGCGCACCGGCACCAAGGGCGCGCTGCACTACGTGCTCGACGTGCCGGCCGGCGAGCAGCGGCAGATCCGGCTGCGGCTGACCCGTACCGCGCCGCCCCCGGCGGCCGCGCCGCCCGCCCCGGCCGACCTCGGTGACGGGTTCGACGCCGTGCTCTGGGCGCGCCGGGCCGAGGCGAACCGGTTCTTCGACAGCGTGATCCCGGCCGCCGCCACCGCCGACGAGGCGCTGGTCGCCCGCCAGGCCATCGCCGGGCTGATGTGGGGCAAGCAGTTCTACCACTTCGACGTCGAGCGCTGGCTCACCGGCGACCCCGGCTCCACGCCGCCCGCCGGCCGCCGGCACGGGCGCAACAGCGCCTGGTGGCACATGAACAGCTTCGACGTCATCTCCATGCCGGACCCGTGGGAATATCCCTGGTACGCCGCGTGGGACCTGGCCTTCCACTGCGTCACCATCGCCCGGGTCGACCCGGGCTTCGCCAAGGAACAGGTCCTCCTGCTGCTGCGCGAGTGGTACCTGCACCCCAACGGGCAGATCCCGGCGTACGAGTGGGCGTTCGGGGACGTGAACCCGCCGGTGCACGCCTGGGCGGCGCTGAAGGTCTTCGAGATCGACGGCTCCCGCGACCACGAGTTCCTCGCCCGGGTCATGCACAAGCTGCTGCTCAACTTCACCTGGTGGGTCAACCGCAAGGACACCGGCGGCAACAACGTCTTCGAGGGCGGCTTCCTCGGGCTGGACAACGTCGGCCCGTTCGACCGGTCGGCCGCGCTGCCGGTCGCCGGGGTGCTGGAGCAGTCCGACGGCACCGGCTGGATGGCCATGTACGCGCTCAACCTGCTCGACATGGCGATCGTGCTGGCCGAGCACGACCGCGCGTACACCGACACCGCCACCAAGTTCTTCGAACACTTCGCGTACATCGCCGCGGCGGCGTACCACCAGGGGCTCTGGGACGCCGAGGACGCGTTCTTCTACGACGTGCTGCGCCTGGCCGACGGCACGAAGGTGCCGCTGAAGGTCCGCTCGGTGGTCGGGCTGCTGCCGCTCGCAGCCGTCACCCGGCTCACCGCCCGCACCATGCGCCGCCTGCCCGAGCTGGGCGCGCGGCTGCGCTGGTTCCTCACCAACCGCCCGGAGTACGCCGAGGTGATCGGCGGCCGCCGGATCGGCCCCGACGGCCGGCAGCAGCGGCTGCTGTCGATGGTCGCCCCGGACCAGGTGGTGCGGCTGCTGGCCCGGATGCTCGACACCGACGAGTTCCTCTCCGAGTACGGGCTGCGTACGCTGTCCCGAGCCCACCTGGACAAGCCGTTCACCGTCACGCTCGGCGGGCAGGAGTTCAGCGTCGGCTACGAGCCGGCCGAGTCGACCAGCGGCCTGTTCGGCGGCAACTCCAACTGGCGCGGCCCGATCTGGATGCCGACGAACTTCCTGCTGATCAGCGCGCTGCGCGACTACGCCGCGTTCTTCGGCGACGACCTGCAGGTCGAGTACCCGACCCGCTCCGGGGTCAAGCGGACGCTCGACGAGATCGCCGACGACCTGTCCGCGCGGCTGATCTCGCTGTTCACCCGCGACGGGTGGGGACGGCGGCCGATCTACGGCGCCGCGCAGCTGTTCCAGACCCACCCGGACTGGCGCGATCTGATCTGCTTCCCGGAGTACTTCCACGGCGACAACGGCGCCGGGCTGGGCGCCTGGCACCAGACCGGGTGGACCGCGCTGGTCGCCGACCTGATCCTCACGCTGCGCCGCTGACCGTGTGTGCGGGGCGCGACGGGAGAGCCCGCCGCGCCCCGAACGGTCACGCCAGCGGCAGGAACGCCAGCCGGGCGTGGTACTCGCCGGCCACCGTCACGGTGTCGCTGCCGACCCACAGGCCCCGGTCGGTGGCGTACAGCTCGCCGGTGCCCACCCCGCGGTCCTTCGTCGGGTTCCACGGCAGCGCCTTGCCGGTGACCGGGTGGATCGCCCCGATGCCCGGCCGGGACACCGCGCCCGGACCGGCCGAGTTGCGGCCCTGCGGGTTGTCCAGCCAGCGCTGGTGGCCTCCGACGTAGACGGCCGCGCCGGTCACCGCCACCGACAGCAGCGTGTCGCCGCCGGTGTAGTTGGCCCAGGTGGGCTGCTTGCCGCCGGTGGCCGCACCGAACTCGAAACGCGCCGCGGTGTCGCAGAGCGTGGCCGGGAACGGGCCGCCGGTGGTGACCACCGCGAACCAGGTGCCGTCCGGCGAGATGTCGACGCCGCGCATGTAGACCGGCATCGTCCGCGCGCACTGCGGCTGGTAGCGGTCGGTGGCCCAGCCGGAGAGCGTGGCGCCCGACGCGCTCAGGTCGGCGACGGCGATCTGGTGCCGCGCCACGCCCGCGACGCTGCTGAAGCCGCCGACGAACACCAGCCGCCGGCCGTCGGCGGAGACGTCCAGCGCCTCGATCTTCACCGGCGCGGTGGCGCCGGAGGTGGTCGTGCGGGGACCGGCCAGGTTCAGGTTGACCGACGGGTCGGCGGCTCCGGTGGTGGCGTTCACCGCCGCCAGGGCGCGCCGGGTCACCCCGCCGACGGTCTGGAACGCGCCGCCGACGATCAGCCGGTTGCCGACCAGGCGCATGTCGTTGACCTGGTTGTTCAGCGCCGGCGTGGTGAAACCGGCGACCCGCGCGCCGGTGGCCGCGTCGATCCGGGCCAGCCGGGACGCCGCGGCGCCGTTGACAGTGGTGAACGCGCCGCCGATGTAGAGCGAGCGGCCGTCCGGCGCGGCGGCGAGAGCCTTCACCGCGCCGTTCACCTGCGGCCGGAACGCGGTGTCGATCCGGCCGGTGGTCGCGTCGAGCGCCACCAGGCGGGGCATCGCCAGCTGGGCCGACTGCCCGGCGTTGCGCACCTTGGTGAACGTGCCGGCGACGTACACGCGGTTGCCGATCTGGAGGATGCGGTGCACGGTGCCGTCCAGCGCGTGCGGCGTCCAGTCGACCGGGTTCGTGCCGACGACTGTGGTGTGTGCGGCGTTGACGGCGAGCGCCGGGGATCCCGGCAGCGCCGCGCCCGCGACGGCGAGCGCCGCGGCCACGGCGACGGCCGCGCCCCGTCTGCGCCCGGGTGGATGATCGGGTGAGATCGTCATGGCCGAAGCATGTCGCCCGACCAGGGATCGCGCAGTCGGGTAGCCGCCGGTAACCGCCCGCCGACCGGATAATCCGCGTGGTCCGTCCGGCGACCGGGCAGTACGGTGTGCGAGGTCCGTGAGGGAGGGAGCCCCATGCCGCCGCGCCGGGATGCCGCCGTGCTGGTCTTCGACGCCGACGACACGCTCTGGGAGAACAACGTCCTGTTCGAGCGGGTGATCGACGACTTCCTCACCTGGCTCGACCATCCCACGCTGGACCGGGCCCGCATCCGCGCGGTGCTCGACGACATCGAGCGGGCCAACGCCGTCGCGCACGGCTACGGCAGCAAGGTCTTCCTGCGCAGCCTCGGCGAGTGCCTGGAGAAGCTGCGCGAGCGTCCGGCCACCGACCGGGAACGCGCCGAGATCGATCAGCTCGCGGCGGCTCTGATCGGGCACCAGGTCGAGCTGATGCCGGGGGTGGCCGAGACGCTCGACGACCTGGCCGGCCGGCACGAGCTGCTGCTGCTCACCAAGGGCGAGCGCGAGGAGCAGCAGCGCAAGCTGGACGCCTGCGGGCTGCTGCACCACTTCCGCGCCGCGCACATCGTGCCGGAGAAGGACGCCGACACGTACCGCTGGCTGGCCCGCGAGCACGCCTTCGACCCGGCCGCCGCCTGGATGATCGGCAACTCCCCGCGCTCGGACATCCTGCCCGCCCGGGCCGCCGGGATGAACGCGGTCTTCATCCCGAACGAGAACACCTGGATCCTGGAGCACGACGAGCTGGACCCGTCCGACTCCCAGGTGATCCGGCTGGCGGCGTTTCCCGACCTGGTCCAGCACTTCTAGGCGGCCGGTAACGTCCGGGAGGTGCCACTCACCTTCCCGTCGCACCTGGCGCCGGTGCTGCCGCTGAAGCTGTGGCGGCCCCGCTGGTTCGACGGGGTGGCGCTGTGCGCCGGTGCGGTGGCGCCGGACGCCGCGTACCTGTTCACCGGCACGCCGCTGGCGCTCGGCATGCGTACGCACACGCTCGGCGGGCTGCTCTGGTGGGGGCTGCCGGTCGCGCTCGCGTACGCCTGGGTGGCGCGCCGCGTGGTCGCCGGCGTCGTCGCGCACCTGCCGGGGCGGCGGTTCTTCGGCTGGCCCTGGTACGCGACGCTGGCCGCGGTGCGGCATCCCTGGCAGGTGTCGGTCTGCTCGGCGCTCATCGGCGCGTTCAGTCACGTCGCGTGGGACCGGGTCAGCCACAGCGAGCGCCTGCCCCGGCTGTTCGGCGTCACCGACTTCCACGCCCTGACCGGCGTGTACTGGTACCAGTTCGTGGACGTGACGGCCGGGCTCGGCGGCGGGCTGCTGGTGGTCGTCCTGGCCGTGGGGGAGGCCCGCCGGGGACAGCCGGCCCGGGGCGTCGCGCCGCCGCTGCCGGCGGCGAACCCGGCCGTGTTCTGGCGGGTGGCGCTGGCGGTCACCGGGCTCGGCGCGCTGCTGCTGCCCGCGCTGCCGGCGGCGGACGTCGCCGCCCCGGCCGGCGTGCGGGCGCTGCACGTGGCCGCGCTGGCGCTCGTCGCCGGGGCCGCCGCGGCCCGGAGCGTCCCGCCGGGGCAGGCCGGGCGCAGTCCGCGTCTCGAAGTCGAACAGCGCGAAACCGGCTGACCCCGTTACGCCGACATGCCGCAATTCCGCATAGACATCAATCACAGGCGCGGCCACCGGTCATCGCTTGTCCGGCCTGCGCGTACGCGCCTAACCTGAGCCGGCGTCCACGCCTCGTCGGGGTGAGACGGGGGCGCACCGGAGTCCGGTGGTAAGAGCACCGTGGAGCTGAGTGCGGGCATACCGGCTCGCCGCGCGGAGCCCGGCGAACGGCGTCGTGCCACGCCTGCCGGGTTCCCGCGGCGCAGACCGCTACCCAACCGGACGGCCGGGGTCAGGGCCGGGGAGTTGCGGACCCGGTCCTGACCCGTCCGGCCCCGGAAACAGGCGCCGGAATCGGGTGGGACGCCTCTGGTGCGCGGGCCGGTCACGGAGCGACACTGAGTCATGACTCCTCAGCGCGTACCGCTGCTCGCCGGCCTGGTCGTGCTGCTCGCGGCGGCCTGCACGGCGACCGGCCACGACGGCGCGTCCACGGCGCCCACCCCGACGGCCGCGGCGGCCCCCGCGGCGACCGCGACGGAGGCCACGCCCACCCCGCCCGTGCCGACCGAAGCGGCCCCGACGGGCGGCTCGTGGCGTGTCACCTGGGACTGGGCCGTGCCCGGCCAGCCGGCCCGGGTCGCCCACCGGGTCCGGGTGCCGGTCACGCCGCCGCCGGGGGAGCCGCTGCCCGTCCTGGTGGCGGTGGACGTCGGTGACCACCCGGCGGAGGGCTTCAGCCGGATCACCTTCGCGTTCCGCGGGCCCACCCCGTCCTACCAGGTCGCCTACGTGCCGCGGGTGGTGACCGAGGGCCGGGGCGCGCCGGTCGCGCTGCCCGGTACGGCGTACCTGTCGGTGCGGTTCGAGCCGGCCCAGGCGCACGACGCGCGCGGCGGCGGAACGGCGGACCTGCCGCCGGCGGCGATCCGCTTCCCGACGTTGCGTGGATGGGCGGTGGCCGGCGACTTCGAGGGGCACCTCAGTTTCGGGCTCGGCCTGCTGCCGCCGGACGACGGCCGCCTGCCGGTGCGGCTGGGGGAGTCCACCCGCCCGGACGGCACGCACGTCGTGGCCGTGGACGTGCGCCGCAGCTGAGGCCGGCCCGCGCCGGCGGGAGCGGCGCGGGCCGACCGGGAATCAGCGGTCGATGATGTTGTTGTTCTCGTCGATGCCGTGGGTGCGCCAGTAGACGTCCCACTCGTCGTCGACGTGCTGCGGCACCTTGCCCTCCGGGTAGCGCACGTACGGCGGGGACGGCTCTTCCCCGTCCGGCACGCAGGAACTGCCGCCCTGCGGGCCGACCGCGATCACCGGGTACTCGTCGCTGCCGCAGATGCTCTGCCGCAGGGAACAGCCGGTGGTCGCCATCAGCCCGGCCAGTCCGAGCACGGCAAGAACGATCATGATTCGAGTTCGCACGGGGAGAATTCTCGCCGCCCCGGGCGGGCCCGCCATCGGTACGCGTACTCAATTCCAGGGTGCGGCCCGGGCTCAGGTCAGCTCGCCCCGCACGATCGCCACCGCCACCCGGCAGAACTCGTCCATGTCGGGCTGGAAGCCGGCCGCGATGTCCGGGTGCAGGCCGGAGCGGGTCTCGTCGAGCAGGCGGCGGCACACGTCCTCCACCGGCTCGCCCGCGTAGCCGGAGCGGACCCGGTCCGCGGCGGCCTGCAGGGCCGAGGTCAGCTGATCCTCCAGCGGGCCACGCAGCTTCTGCTGCACAGGGTCAAGCCCGCTCGGGTCGAGCGTGACATGTGGCTCCGACATCGGCGCTCCCTTCGTCGGCGTCCGCGGTACCCCACCGCGAACGTCGGTCAAACCATCGTCGGTACGGCCGACACCCGGACCAGGTACGAGAACTCCTCCGCCGGCTCCTCGACGTACGACAGCCGGCGGATCTGCCGGTCGTCGGACCAGAGCGCGACGTCGACCAGCACCCCGAGGTGGGCGAGACCGATGTTGGCGACCCGCTTCTTGTCCTGGAGCACCGCGCACACGCCGCCGAGCAGCGTGCTGGCGTCGGAGGTGCGGTGCCCGGGCGGGCACCGCAGGGTGAGGTCCACCTCCACCGGGCCGGTGAGCGGCGTCCACCCGGTGCGCTGGGCCGCCGTGCAGGCGGCCTGGAGCAGGGTACGGACTCTCGTCGCCTGCCGGTGCCCGGCGGCGAAGATGGACAGGGCCTCGGTCTTGACCGGGGGCAGGCCGCTCACCTCGAACGTCAGGGCGAGAGCGCGGGTGTCCTGCACGAAGCACCTCCTCGGGGCGAATCCTGCCCAACCGGGGAACGAGCGGACGGCACTTTCCCGACAGAACCAACCGATCGGGCGGGCAGTGGGGGACGGCCGGAGGCGTATCGACGTCGACGGCGACGCGCCGGCTACGGAGCCAGCCCCACGCTAATGCACGACCGCTGACGCTCGGTAGCCTCGCCGTTTCACGACGTGGGACGGCGTGTCGGCCGCGCCCCGTCGTCGCGCTGCCGACGGTGTGCGCGCCGTCACCGTCACATGTCCGTGATGTTTCGCTCCGTCGCAGGTCGGGCACGTTCAGCCGCACGACACGCCCGGGGCGTTCGGTGATCGGACCGAGAACCCCGCCGTCTCGCCGTGCGCCGGGGCACGGGTCACTCCCCGGTTCTTCGCCGAAGAGAGGGGGAGGGTGATGACGACAGTCCCCGACACGGCCGCACGACGGCCGGCCGGACGCGCGGTGGCGGCAGCCGCCGCGCTCGCGTTGGTGGCCCCGCTGGCAGCCTGCGGATCCGGCGGCGACGGCGGCGTCCCCACGATCAACCTGTACTACCCGCCGGAGCAGAACCTGCAGAAGGTCGTCGACACCTGCAACACGGCGGCGCAGGGCCGGTACCGCATCGACTACCGGGTGCTGCCGCGCGAGGCCGACGAGCAGCGGGTGCAGATGGTGCGGCGGCTCGCCGCGCAGGACAGCGGGATGGACGTGCTCGGCCTGGACGTCACGTGGACCCAGGAGTTCGCCAGCGCGAAGTGGATCCGGGAGTGGACCGGCGAGGACAAGGCCGAGGCGGAGCGGGGCACGCTGGCCGGCCCGCTGGACACCGCCCGGTACGAGGACAAGCTGTACGCCGCGCCCAAGAACACGAACGTGCAGCTGCTGTGGTACCGGTCGGACCTGGTGTCGCAGCCGCCGAAGACCTGGGACGAGATGATCTCCGCCGCCCAGCAGCTCAAGGAGCAGGGCAAGCCGTACCAGGTGCTCACCATGGGCGCCCAGTACGAGGGCCTGGTGGTCCTCTACAACACGCTCGCCGAGAGCGCCGGCGGCAAGATCCTCAGTGACGACGGCAAGAAGGCGGAGATGGACGCCGGCGCGGTACGCGCGCTCGACCAGCTCAAGAAGTTCGCCACGTCCGGCGTGACGTCGCCGTCGTTCAGCAACGCGCTGGAGGACCCGGTGCGGCTGGAGTTCCAGTCCGGCAAGGGCGCGTTCCAGGTGAACTGGCCGTTCGTCTATCCGGCGCTCCAGGAGGCCAACCCGGAGCTGGCGAAGAACGTGAAGTGGGCCCGGGTGCCGGGCATCGAACCGGGCATCCCCAGCAAGGTCACCATCGGCGGGGTCAACCTGGCGGTCAGCAGCTACTCGAAGCACCCGGAGGAGGCGTTCGAGGTGGCCCGCTGCCTGCGCAACGCCGAGAACCAGAAGTTCTCCGCCGTCAACGACGGCGTGCCGCCCACCATCGAGGCCGTCTACGACGACCCGGAGATGACCGAGGCGTACCCGATGAAGGAGACCATCCTGGAGGAGCTGAAGGAGCCGGCGGTGCGACCGCTGACCCCGGCGTACCAGAGCATCTCCACGGTGATGTCGGCGATCCTGTCGCCGCCGTCGGCGATCCGGCCCGAGCAGACCGCCGACGAGCTGCGCAAGGCGATCTCCGACGCGCTGGAGTCCAAGGGGGTTCTGCCATGAGCGTGAACGCCACCCCGGCCGGCGCGCAGGCCGCCGCCGAGGCCGAGTCCGAGCAGCCCGGCGGCCGGCACGCCGCAGTGCCGCAGCAGCGGTCGCGGCGCGGCTCCCGCGCCCCGCTGAGCGAGAACAAGCGGGCCGAACGGCGGCTCGGCTGGCTGCTGTGCGCACCGGCCGCGCTGGTCATGGTGCTGGTCACCGCGTACCCGATCCTGTACTCCGTCTGGTTGTCGCTGCAACGCTTCGACCTGCGCTTCCCCGACGAGCGGCAGTTCGTCGGGCTGGAGAACTACGTCACCGTGCTCACCAACGACTTCTGGTGGACCGCGTTCGGGGTGACCGCCCTGATCACCGTGGTCACCGTCGCGGTCGAGCTGGTGCTCGGCATGGGCCTGGCGCTGATCATGCACCGGACGCTCGTCGGCCGGGGGATCGTCCGCACCGCCGCGCTGATCCCGTACGGCATCGTCACTGTGGTCGCGGCGTTCTCCTGGCGGTACGCCTGGACGCCCGGCACCGGCTACCTGGCGAACCTGTTCGACGGCAGCGCCCCGCTCACCGAGCGGGCCAGCTCGCTGGCGATCATCATGCTGGCGGAGATCTGGAAGACCACCCCGTTCATGGCGCTGCTGCTGATGGCCGGGCTGGCGCTGGTGCCGGAGGACCTGCTCAAGGCGGCCTCCACCGACGGCGCGACGGCGTGGCAGCGGTTCACCAAGGTGATGCTGCCGGTGATGAAGCCGGCCATCCTGGTCGCGCTGCTGTTCCGCACGCTCGACGCGTTCCGGGTCTTCGACAACATCTTCGTGCTCACCAACGGCGGCAACGAGACGTCGTCGGTGTCGATGCTCGCCTACAACAACCTGATCCGGGGCCTGAACCTCGGCATCGGCTCCACGATGTCGGTGCTGATCTTCATCACCGTGGCGATCATCGCCTTCGTGTTCGTGAAGCTGTTCGGCACCGCTGCCCCGGGCAGCGACGATGGGGAGAGGCGCTGACATGGCAGTGGAATCCACCACGCGGGCGAAGGTGCGCTGGGGCCTGCTGGACGTCGTGGTCGTCGTCTTCGCGCTGGTCCCCGTGCTCTGGATCGCCTCGCTGTCGTTCAAGACCCCGGCCACGCTCACCGACGGCAAGTTCTGGCCGCGCGAGTGGACGCTGGACAACTACCGGACCATCTTCGACACCGACCAGTTCGTCCGGGCCCTGATCAACTCCATCGGCATCGCGCTGATCGCCACCACCATCGCGGTGGTGCTCGGGGCGATGGCCGCGTACGCGATCTCCCGCCTGGACTTCCCCGGCAAGAAGCTGCTGGTCGGCGTCTCGCTGCTGATCGCGATGTTCCCGCAGGTGTCGCTGGTGTCGCCGCTGTTCGAGATCGAGCGGCAGCTCGGCCTGTTCGACACCTGGCCGGGTCTGATCCTGCCCTACATCACGTTCGCGTTGCCGCTGGCGATCTACACGCTGTCGGCCTTCTTCAAGCAGATCCCGTGGGACCTGGAGAAGGCGGCGAAGATGGACGGCGCCACCCAGGCCCAGGCGTTCCGGCGGGTGATCGCGCCGCTGGCCGCGCCGGGCGTGTTCACCACCGCCATCCTGGTCTTCATCTTCTGCTGGAACGACTTCCTGTTCGCGATCACGCTCACCTCGACCGAGCGGTCCCGCACGGTCCCGGTGGCGCTGCAGTTCTTCACCGGCGAGTCGCAGTTCGAGGACCCCACCGGGGCGATCTGCGCCGCCGCTGTGGTGATCACCGTGCCGATCATCCTGTTCGTGCTCTTCTTCCAGCGCCGCATCGTCTCCGGTCTGACCTCCGGCGCAGTCAAGGGATAGGTGGTAGCAATGGCCGACATCGTGCTGGACAAGGTGAGCAAGCGGTTCCCGGACGGGACCACCGCCGTACAGGACGTCGACCTGGAGATCGCCGACGGCGAGTTCGTCATCCTGGTCGGTCCGTCCGGCTGCGGGAAGTCCACCACGCTCAACATGATCGCCGGGCTGGAGGACATCAGCTCCGGTGAGCTGCGCATCGGCGGCGAGCGGGTCAACGACAAGGCGCCCCGCGACCGCGACATCGCCATGGTCTTCCAGTCGTACGCGCTCTACCCGAACATGACCGTTCGGGAGAACATGGCGTTCCCGCTGCGGCTGGCGAAGCTGGACAAGGAGACCATCAACCAGAAGGTCGACGAGGCGGCGAAGGTGCTGGAGCTGACCGCGCTGCTGGACCGCAAGCCGGCCAACCTCTCCGGCGGCCAGCGGCAGCGGGTGGCGATGGGCCGGGCGATCGTCCGCCAGCCCAAGGCGTTCCTGATGGACGAGCCGCTGTCGAACCTGGACGCCAAGCTGCGGGTGCAGATGCGCACCGTGGTGTCGCGGCTGCAGAAGCAACTCGGCACCACCACCGTCTACGTCACCCACGACCAGACCGAGGCGATGACGCTCGGCGACCGGGTGGTCATCATGCGCGGCGGCGCGGTGCAGCAGGTCGGCCCGCCGCAGGAGCTGTACGACCACCCGCGCAACCTCTTCGTCGCCGGGTTCATCGGTTCGCCCTCGATGAACTTCGTGCACGCCGCGGTGGAGGACGGGAAGCTGCGGACCGCGCTCGGAGACGTGCCGGTCGGCGAGCGGGTCCGCCGCGAGCTGGAGGCCGGTGACGCGCCCCGCGAGCTGATCCTCGGCATCCGGCCGGAGCACTTCGAGGACGCCGCGTTGATCGACGACGAGACCCGCCGCCGGGGCATGGAGTTCGAGGCGCCGGTGGACATCGTCGAGTCGATGGGTTCGGACAAGTACGTCTACTTCACCGTCGAGGGGGAGCGGGCGACCGCCGCCGAACTGGAGGAGCTGGCCGCCGACGCGGGCGCGGCGGACTTCGCGGGCGGCGGCTCGAACCTGGTCACCCGCCTGTCGGCGGAGTCCCCGGTACGCGAGGGCGAGTCGCGCCGGGTGTGGTTCAACCTGGAGAAGATCCACCTGTTCGACCCGGGCAGCGGCCGTAACCTGACGCTGCACGAGGGCCGTTCGGCCGGCGCTCTGGCCGACTGACCCCGGACGCGCGAAGGGCCGGTGGCACGCGGTGCCGCCGGCCCTTCGGCCTTGTCCGGCCAGCTCACCCTCCTCCGTAGTCGGCCATCGGCGTGAGTGGAACGCCACGGGTGTCTCGGCGCGGTTTTGACACCCATGGCGTTCCACCGAGCACGAGCGCGGCGACCCGATGCGCCGATGGCTGCAGAGCGAAGGGGATGCTCGGCAGCAGAGGAGAATGAGGTAAGGCAACGGCGGGAGCCGTCGCTCACCAGGAGTGACGCAGCTCCAAGCCGAGGAAGCGGGCGTAACCCGTCAGCGCGGCGTCCACCCGGGTGCGCAGCGCGGCGTCGAACGGCACGAGCTGGTGCACTGTCACTGTCACCGCCCGCGCGCCGATCGTCCGCGTCCAAGTGCCGACCACGCGCCCGCCGCGCACCACGGTCGACCGGAACATCCCGTTGTTGCCGGGGACCACCGCTGCGGCGTGCGCCGGGTCGAGCATCAGCGACCGGTCCTTGAAGCCGAGCAGGTATTCGTCGAAGCCGGGCAGCGTGTGCACGTCGTCGACGGGCGCGCGGGGCGTGTCGAGCAGCGCGGCGTCGACCACCGCCGGCTCGCCGTCGACCTCGACCGGGGCGAGCAGGTCACCGGCCAGCGTGATCGCCCGGGTCGCGTCGGTGACGGTGAGGCCGGTCCACCGGGCCAGCTCGTGCCGGGTCACCGGGCCGTGGCCGCGCACATAGCGGTGCGCCAGCAACGACAGCGCCTCGTCGCGCTCCGGGCAGCGCGGATCGGGCGCCCACTCGTCGAGCAGCACGAACGTCTGTTCGTTGCCGACGTGCGGGGCGATGCAGGTGACGCCGCGCTGGCTGGCGTACCAGAGCAGGTGGTAGCCGCGTTGACCATCCGTGTCCAGCCCGGCAGCGCGCAGCGCGGCCAGGCACTCGGCGCGGGTGAGCCGGCCGCCGCCGGCCAGCGCCGCACCCAGCACCTCACCGGCCCGTTCACCGTCGGCGACCGCCAGCCCGAGCTGCCGCCACCGCGCGGCGATGCCGGCCAGCGTCCGCACCCCGGTCAGCTCCAGCAGCCACCGCGCGTCGCGCGCCGGCACCAGGTGCACGGTGCCGCGCATCGGCCAGGTGCGCAGGGCCTCCCGCCGCTCCAGCGCCGCGCGGACGTCGTTCTGGGTGGCGCCGGGAAGGCGTACGCCGAGCGACCACAACCCGCTCGCGGCGTCCTGGGCCTGCATGGCGCCGAACCACTCGACCACGTCGGCGACGCCCTCGGGACGGGCCGTCGGGTGCGGGCGCAGCAGCAGGCCGGTCATCCGTAGCGCGAGCGCCTCGGCGCGGCTGAGGCGAACGGTCACGGGCGTCAGCGTAGGCCCGGGGTCCGACAGCCCCTGATCGCGCTGCGCCGGCCGCGCTGCCGACGAAGCGCGATCCCCCGTTCAGGTTCCCGGCGCGGGGGCAGCCGACTTGGCTGGCGCCGGTCCGACCAGGATCCTCGCTGAGCTGGGCCGGGAAAGCGTTTTCGCGCGGAACTTGCGCAAATCTTGAGCCTCGGTCAGTCGAGCCGCCGGTGCATGACGAGCAGGTCGACGTACCCCCGGGTGGGGTGCCGGAAGCCCTCCGGCACCCGGCCGATCACCGCGAAGCCCAGCGACCGCCACAGCGCGACCGCCCGGGTGTTGGTGGCCACCACCGCGTTGAACTGCATGGCCCGGTAGCCGTCGGCCCGGGCCGCGGCGAGCACGTGCCCGGCCAGTGCCCGCCCGACGCCGTGCCCGGCGGCGGCCGGGGCGACCATGAACGAGGCGTTCGCCACGTGGTCGCCGGGGCCGCCCTGGTTGGGCGCGAGCTTCGCCGAGCCGAGCACCGCGCCGTCCGGCGCCACCGCGACCACCGTCCGCGCCGGTGGGCCCGGCACCCAGAGCCGCCGGGCCTGCTCCTGCGTGACGTCCGGGGGCCAGGTGTACGTCTCGCCGGCCGCGACGATCTCGCGCAGGAACGGCCAGATCAGTGGCCAGTCGGCGGCGGTGGCGGTGCGGATCTCCACCTGGCGAGCATGCCACGCCCGCCGTTTGACGCGACAAGTAACGGGTAGTCGCGGGAGTTGACCCCAAACGAGGAGGGATCGTCTGATGGATGGCCAGGTCAAGGTCGCGGTGATCTACTACAGCGCGACCGGCATCACCTACCAGATGGCGCAGTCGGCAGTCGAGGCGGCGGAGGAAGCCGGTGCCGAGGTGCGCCTGCGCAAGGTGCGTGAGCTGGCGCCCGACGAGGCGATCCGCTCCAACTCGGGCTGGCAGGCGCACCGGCTGGAGACCCAGGACGTGATGGAGGCCCAGCCGGACGACCTCTCCTGGGCCGACGTGGTGATCATGGGTTCGCCCACCCGGTACGGCATGGTCGCCGCCCAGCTCAAGCAGTTCATCGACACCACCGGCCCGCTCTGGGCGGCCGGCGCGCTCGCCGACAAGGTGTACAGCGGCTTCACCTCGACCGCCACCTCGCACGGCGGCCAGGAGGCGACGCTGCTGTCGCTGTACACGATCTTCTACCACTGGGGCGGGATCGTGGTGACCCCCGGCTACACCGACCCGAGCCAGTTCGTCGCCGGCAACCCGTACGGCGCCTCGCACACCAGCAACAACGGCGAGGTGGCCCCGGACCACGTGGCCCTGACCGCCACCGCGCTGACCGCCAAGCGGGCCACGCTCATGGGCGCCGCGCTGAAGCGGGGCATGGCCGGCTGACCGGCGGATGGCGACCGGTGGCCGGACGGGGGCTCTCGAACCCGTCCGGACCACCGGTCGCCCCTCGCCCTACCCGCGATCGGCCGCTCCATGCGCGCTCAGCGCGGGCCGGTCGAGCAGATGTCCGAGCAGATCCGCCAGGACCGAGGTGCCGTCCTGGCTCAGCACCGACTCCGGGTGGAACTGCACCCCGGCGAAACCCGCCCCGCGCAGTGCGTGCACCGCGCCGTCGGCCGGGTCGCGGGACAGCTCCACCGGGCCGTACGGGCCGGTCATCCGGTCGGCGTCGGCGCGGGCGGTGAAGCTGGCGTAGAAGCCGACCCGGCGGGTCACCCCGAACACCGGCACGTCGCGCGGCAACCCCTGGTACGGCGCGTCCCGCCGGTGCAGCGGCAGACCCAGCAGCCCGGCGAGCAGCTGGTGGCCCAGGCACACCGCGAGCGCCGGCCGGCCGGAGGCGAGCAGCTCGGCCAGAAGCGCCCGCAGCGCCACCATCTTCGGCGCTGCCGGGTCCCGCGGGTCGCCCGGCCCGGGGCCGACCACCACCAGGTCGTACCCGTCGAGCGGGCCCGGGTCCGGCCAGTCCCGCCGGGTCACCGCCAGCCCCAGCGCGCCGAGCTGGTGGGCGAGCATGCCGGTGAACGTGTCCTCGCCGTCGACGATCAGCGCCCGCCGGCCGGCGAGCCCGCGCAGCGCCAGCGCGCCCGGCCGGCGCTGCTCCAGCCAGAACCGGGCCAGCGGCGCGTTGCGGGCGGCCAGCGCGGCCTGCACCTCCGGGTCGTCGGCGTACCTGACGGCCGGCTCGGCGCCGGCGCCCGGTGCGTCCGGGCCGAGACCGAGCGCGGCCAGCACGCCCGCCGCCTTCGCGTGCGTCTCCGCTACCTCCCCGGCGGTCGTCGAGTGCCGCACCAGCGTGGCGCCGACCGGCACCCGCAGCGCGCCCTCGGGCGAGATCTCGGCCGTCCGGATCAGGATCGGCGCGTCCAGCGTCTGCCGGCCCTGCTCGTCGCGTCCGAGCAGTGCGAGCACCCCGGCGTAGTAGCGCCGGCCGGCGCGCTCGTGCCGGGCGATGACCCGGCAGGCGTTCTCCATCGGGCTGCCGGTCACGGTCGGGGCGAACATGGTCTCCCGCAGCACCTCCCGCACGTCCCGGGAGCAGCGCCCGGCCAGCAGGTACTCGGTGTGCGCCAGGTGCGCCATCTCCTTCAGGTACGGCCCGACCACCTGGCCGCCGTGCTCGGCGACCACTGCCATCATCTTCAGCTCCTCGTCCAGCACCATGTACAGCTCCTCCACCTCCTTCGGATCGTGCAGGAAGCGCAGCAGCTCAGCCCGGTCGACGGTCTCGCCCCGGTGCCGGAACGTGCCGCTGATCGGGTTCATCTCGACCAGGCCGTCGGCGACGCTGACGTGCCGCTCCGGGCTGGCGCCGACCAGGATCCGGGCGCCGGTGTGCACCAGGAACGTCCAGTACCCGCCCCGCTCGCGCAGCAGCAGCCGGCGCAGCGCGGCCAGGGCCGCGGCCAGCGGGTCGCCCTGCACCGTGGCGCGCATGGTGCGGTGGATGACGAAGTTCGCGCCCTCACCCCGGCCGATCTCGTCGGCGAGCACCCGGTCCACCACCGCCGCGTACTCGTCGTCGGCGATGTCGAAGCCGGCGTCGGTGGTGCGTACGGCGGCGTCGGGCAGCGCGCCGAGCAGCTCGGCCAGTGGTATCCGCCGGTGCGCCTCGACGGTCAGGAACTCCAGCGGCATGCCGTCGTCCACGCACTCGAAGCCACGCTCGGTGACCTGCCGGAACGGCACCACTGCCAGCGTGCGCGGGCCGGCGCCGTCGTCGGGCAGCGGCAGGTCGGCGAGCCGGTCGGCGGTGCGTACCGGGCCGGTGAACAGGTCGACGTGGTCGGCGCCCTCGCGGCGGACGAGCGCGAACGGGCCGGGGTCGTGGCCGGCCGCGACGGCGGCGAGCGGGTCGGACGGGCGGGTCATCGGGTCTCCTCGGTGGGCCGGTGACCGCCGACGTGGGCGACCCGGGATGCCGGGGAAGACCGGCGGCCGCCTCGTCGGGCGGCCGCGTGGGGAAGCTACGCGCGGGGGTGGGCCGCCGGGTCGGCGGGCCACCAGCAGGACAGGTGCGCGGGCATGACCGTCACTGTACGCGATCAGCCCGCCTCCGGTAAGCCGGTCGCGCCGGGTAGGTTGATCGGCGATGGACATCCTCGCTCTCGATCTGGGCACCTCCTCGGTGCGTGGGCTGGTGCTCGACGCGGACGCGGTGCCGCGTCCGGGCGCGCTGGCCCGTCGCCGGGTGCATCTGGTCACCGGGGACGACGGCACCGGGACGCTGGACGGCCCGGCCTACCTGGCGTGCCTGACGGAGTGCCTGGACGAGCTGGCCGCCGGCGGGCACCTGCGGGACGTGGACCTGGTGGCCACCTCCGCGCAGTGGCACTCGGTGCTGCCGCTGGCCGCCGACGGCACCCCGTCGGGACCGGTGCTGACCTGGCTGGACACCCGGCCGGAGGCGCTCGCCGGCGCGGTCGGCCCGGCCGACCCGGCGGACTTCCACAGGCGTACCGGCACGTGGTGGCACCGCTGCTTCTGGTCGGTGCGGCTGCCCTGGCTGCGGGAGCACGGCGCGCGGAACGCACGCTTCACCGGGCTGGCCGAGTACGTGCTCGGCGCGCTGCTCGGCGACGTGCCGATGTCCATGTCGATGGCTTCCGGCACCGGGCTGCTCGACCTGCGGCGCCTGGACTGGGACCCGGAGGCGTGCGAGCTGGCCGGCGTACGCCCGGAGCAGTTGCTGCGGCTGGCCCCGGACGGCTGGCACGGCCGGCTGAACGCGGAGCACGCGCGGCGCTGGCCGCAGCTGGCCGGGGCGCGGTGGGCGGCGCCGGTCGGCGACGGGGCGGCCGCCAACGTCGGGTCGGGTTGCGTCGACCCGACGCGCGCGGCGGTGACCGTCGGCACCTCCGCCGCGGTCCGGATGATGCAGGCCGTGCCGGCGGGCGCGGAGCCGCCGCCGCTGCCGGAGCAGCTCTGGCGGTACCGGGTGGACCACAACCATGTGGTGACCGGCGCGGCGTACTCCAGTGGCGGCAACCTGTTCGCCTGGGCCAACCGGGAGCTGCGGCTGCCCGAGGGCGCGGCGCTCGAGGCGGCGCTGCGCCGGACCACCGGCTCGGTGCGGGCCAACCCGCGGCTGGGCGGTGACCGGCCGCCGGGCACGGCCCCGGCGGGCTCGGGCGAGCTGCGTGGGCTCAGCTTCGGCACCACCGCCGTGGACGTCCTCGCCGGGCTGATGGGTGGCCTGTGCCGGCTCGTCGCCGACGACCTGGTCCTGCTGGAGGGTGGCGTCGGCGAGCCGATGGAGGTGGTCCTCGGCGGCGGGGCGCTGACCGCCTCGCCGTGGTGGCGCGCGGCGTTCGCCGACGCGCTCGCCCCGCGCGAGGTGCGGTGGCAGCGCAACCCGGAGATCGGGGCGGCCGGCGCGGCGCTCGTGGCGCTGGGACGTCTGCCCGAGGCGGCGCACATCGGCGGCATCGGCCGGACGGACGAAACCGCCTCGCACGCGTGACGGTCCGCCCGAAGCGCTGACCGGCCTGCTCGTGCCGTCCGGGCGGCCGTTGACACGGACCGCCGGCCTGGTTGGATGGACTCCGCTCCCCGACGTGGTGGAGTGGAACGAGGAGGCAGGTGTGGGCGCAGGTCCCGACCCGGCTCGTGGCGCGGTCCCGCAGCCGCACCGGCGGCGCTCCGGGTTCCGGCTGCGGGACTGGCGGATGGGCACCAAGCTCGCCACCGTGCTGGTGATCCCGTCGCTGGCGTTCCTCGTCCTGGCCGGCATCCAGACGCGCGGTCTGGTCGGGCAGACCACCACGCTGAGCGCCTTCGCCGAGCAGGTGGGCATCGGCCGGCAGATCGCCGTGGCCGTCGACCGGCTCCAGCACGAGCGGGACCGTACCGCCGGGGAACTGGCGGGGCTGCGCCGCGCCGGCACCGGCGCCGACCGGGACGCCGCGGTCGCCGCCCTGAAGCCGCTGCAGGCGGCCACCGACCGCGCGGTGGCGGACCTGCGTACCGCGGCCGCGCCGCTGGCCGACGCCGACGCGGCCTGGCGGGTGTCCTACTCGGAGGCGCTGGAGGCGTACGACCAGGTCGTCAACATCCGCGCCGCGGTGGCGCCGGCGGTGCTGTCCAGCGACACCGTCCTCAGCAACTACCACCGGTCCGTCGCGGCGCTGCTGAACCTGCTGGCCGAGCCGTCGCCCGGCGGCGGGCGGCAGGAGCTGACCGAGGCGGTGCTGCGCTACGTGCAGCTGTCCCGGGTCAAGGAGTTGTCCTCGCGGATCCGCGCGGAGCTCTACGCCGCCGCCCGCTCCGGCCGGTACGAGGCCGACGACCAGGTGACGCTCAGCGACCTGCGGGCCCAGCAGCTCACCGCGCTCGGCGCGTTCCGGGTCGCGGCGACCGCCGACCAGATCCGCCGCTACGACCAGACCTCGGTCGACCCTGCTTTCGTCGCGGCCACCCGGATGGAGGAGCGGACCCTGCCCGGCGGCGGCGACGCGAAGCCGGCGCTGCTCGACGCGGAGCAGTGGTGGTCGGCCAGTGAGCAGCGACAGGAGTTGCTGCGCCAGATGGAGAGCGGGGTCGTCGACGACGCGGTACGCCGGGCCGACGACGCCAGCGCCCGGCAGCTGCGCGACACGCTGCTGGTGGCCGGTGGCATCGCCACAGTGCTGCTGGTGGCGGTGGCGATCTCGCTGCTGGTCGGCCGGTCGGTGGCCCGCGGCATGCGGCAGCTGCGCGGCCAGGCGCTGCGGATCGCGCAGGTGGATCTGCCGCTGACGCTGGAACGGCTGCGCACTGTGGACCGTCCGGTCGGTGCGATCGACGTGCCGCCCGCGGTGATCGACTCGCAGGACGAGATCGGCGAGCTGGCCGAGGCGTTCGTCGCGGTGCACCGCAGCGCCGTCGACGTGGCGGTCGAGCAGGCGATGATGCGGCGCAACGTCAACGCCATGTTCGTCAACCTGGCCCGGCGCAGCCAGGTGCTCGTCGAGCGTCAGCTGGAGCTGCTCGACGACCTCGAACGCGAGGAGAGCGATCCGGACCAGCTGGAGAATCTGTTCAAGCTCGACCACCTCGCCGCCCGCATGCGCCGCAACGACGAGAGCCTGCTGGTGCTCGCCGGCAGCGAGTCGACCCGGCGGTGGAACCGCCCGGTGGGTCTGGGCGCGGTGCTGCTGGCCGCGAGCGCGGAGATCGAGCAGTACCAGCGGGTACGCCACGAGAACCGGACGGACCTGCACGTCGTCGGGCACGCGGTGGGCGACCTGGTGCACCTGTTCGCGGAGCTGCTGGAGAACGCCACCTCCTTTTCCCGCCCGGAGACCACGGTGCGGGTCGTCGTCGAGCCGGACGGCCGGGGCGCGCTGGTGCGGGTCGTCGACGAAGGGCTGGGCATGAGCCCGGCGGCGCTGGCCGAGGCGAACGCGGTGCTGGCCGAGCCGCCGGCCGCCGACGTGTCGGCCTCGGAGCGGATGGGTCTGTTCGTGGTCAGCCACCTCGGCGCCCGCAACGGCGTACGGGTGCGGTTGCAGGCCGGCGGCGCGGGCCTGGTCGCCCTGGTGCGGATCCCGGTCGAGCTGCTGGCCGAGGCGCCCGCGCCGGAGGCGGGCCGGCCGGTGTCGGCGGGTCGGCCCGTACCGGGGGTGGACCGGAGCGTCCGCACGCCCACCGGTCCGGTCGCGGCGTCCGGGGCGCTCGCGGCGCCGACGGCCGAGCTGCCGGTGGCGGGATGGCGTCCGGCGCCCGGTCAGCCGGCGGCGCTGCCGCTGTCGCCGCTGACCGGCCGTCCGCTCGGGGACGGGCCGGAGGCGCCGACGTCCGGATCGCCGGCGCCCGCCGCGCCGGCCGGCGCCGTGCCGCGCCCCCGGCCGGCCCGGGCCGAGGACGTCCTGACCCCGGCTGTCGCCGGACCCGCCGGCGGTGGCTGGTTCAGCCGGCAGGGGCCGACGGCGTCGCCGCTGGGTGTGACGCCCGCCCCGGCGCCGACGCCGGTGACCGGAGGGACCAACGAGCGGGGACTTCCGGTACGGGTGCCGATGGCCCAGCTCGCCCCGGCCTCCGTGGCCGACCGCCCGGTGATGCGGCACGAGCCGGACCCGGAGGCGGTCGGCGGCATGCTGTCGCGCCTCTACAGCGGGGTGCGGCGCGCCGAGGCCGAGGAGACCACCGAGATGTACCTGCCGCGCGACGAAGGAGGACGACGACAGTGACGACGTTGAGCCAGGAGGCACGCGACCTGAGCTGGCTGGTGAACGCGTTCGCGGAGCGCGTTCCCGGGGTGGCGCACGCGGTGGTGGTGTCCTCCGACGGGCTCCTGGTGGCGATCTCGGCGCATCTGCCCCGGGACCACGCGGACAAGCTCGCCGCGGTGACCTCCGGCCTGATGAGCATCACCGCGGGCGCGGCCCAGATGTTCGACGGCGACGTCGTCAAGCAGACAGTGGTCGAGATGGGGCGCGGCTATTTCCTGGTGATGCAGATCCGGGACGGCTCGATCCTGGCCACGCTGGCCGGGGCGGACGCCGACATCGGCGTGGTCGGCTACGAGATGGCGCGGCTGGCCAAGCAGGCCGGCGAGATGCTCACCCCGGCGCTGCGCGCCGAGCTGCAGCAGGCGCTGCCGCGCTGATCCGCCGATGCGGGGGCCCGGCCGGCGCGCAGCCGGCCGGGCCGCCACCGCCTACAGCCCGTTGCGGCGGATCACGTCGCGGTACCAGTGGGCGCTGCGCTTGAGCACCCGCCGCTGGCTCGCGTAGTCCACGTAGACCAGGCCCCAGCGCTGCTCGTACCCCTCGGCCCACTCGAAGTTGTCCAGCAGCGACCAGACGTGGTAGCTCTCCAGCGGTACCCCGTCGCCGATGGCCCGGTGGGCGGCGGCGAAGTGGTCGCGCAGGAAGCTGACCCGCCCGGCGTCGTCGACGTTGCCGTCCGCGCCGGGCACGTCGGGGCAGGGCAGGCCGTTCTCGGTGATGGTGATCGGCACCCGGCCGTAGTCCCGGGTGACCCGGGTGAGGATGTCGTACATGCCCTCGGGGTAGATCTGCTGCCACTCCGCCTCGGAGGTGGGCCACTTGCGGACCGTGCTGCCGTCGCCGGTGACGTAGATCGGCGTGTAGTACTGCACGGCGAGCAGGTCGACCGGGCTGGAGATGATCTTCAGGTCGCCGTCGCGGACGCCGCGGACCATCCGGCTGTCCGGGCCGCGGTCGTCCAGCACGTCCTGCGGGTACGCGCCCTTGAAGATCGAGTCGAGGTAGAGGCGGTTCTCGTAGCCGTCGTGGAGCTTGGTCGCGGCGGCCGCCTCGGCGCTGTCGTCGGCGGGGTAGCAGGGGTGCAGGTTGAGGGCGGGGCCGATCCGGCCGGTGAGGCCGGAGGCGCGCAGCGCCCGCACGGCGAGGCCGTGGGCGAGCTGGAGGTGGTGGGCGACCAGGTACGCCGCGTCCTCGTCCCGGAAGCCCGGGGCGTGGTGGCCGAAGATGTAGCCGTTCTGCACCACGGTCTTCGGCTCGTTGACGGTCAGCCAGACCGGCACCTGGTCGCCGAGGGCGTGGAACACCGCGTCGGCGTACTCGGCGAAGCGCTCGGCGGTGTCCCGGTTCTCCCAGCCGCCGGCGTCCTGGAGGGCCTGGGGTAGATCCCAGTGGAACAGCGTGGCCATCGGCGCGATGTCACGCTCGTGCAGCCCGTCCACCAGGCGGCGGTAGAAGTCGAGGCCGCGCTGGTTGGGGCGGCCGGAGCCGTCGGCCTGGATGCGGGGCCAGGAGATGGAGAACCGGTAGCTGCGCAGTCCCAGGTCGCGCATCAGGTCGAGGTCCTGCGCGTACCTGTGGTAGTGGTCGGCGGCGACGTCGCCGGTGTCGCCGTTGCGGATGCGCCCCGGCGTGTGGCTGAAGGTGTCCCAGACGGACTCACCCCGCCCGTCCTCCTTGGCGGCCCCCTCGATCTGGTACGCCGAGGTCGCCGCGCCCCAGCCGAAGCCGTCCGGGAAGCGCAGTCCGCGGTCCTGCTCCGGGTCGGTGGCGCGCTCGGGCGGGCTGTCGCAGCCGCCGAGCGCGACTGTCGACGCGGCGGTCGCCGTCGCGGTGGCGCCGGCGAGCCCGGTCCGGGCCGCGCCGGCCGCGGTCGCGGACAGGGCGGCGCGGCGGAGCAGGCGCCGTCGGGTGAGTAACGACATGAGGTTTCTCCTCGGAGTGACGGGCCGCCCTGGGCCGGGAGCGCTCCCATCATAGCCAGGGAGCGGCCGGCCCTGATCCGGCGGTCGCGGCGAGGTGCGGCGCGGCCGGCGGGCGGCCGGAAAGTGGGTGGGCGGGGGCGTCGCTCGGGAACGCCGCTCGGGGCGGCGTGAGCGGCGAGGGGTGGGGTGGATAGCGAGAAAGGCCGTCCGGGTGGCGTGTCACGCCTGTCCCGTCGGCCTCTTTTGCCGTCGACAACGGGGGTTTAGTGTGGGGACGGGGGAGGGCAACCCCCGTCCCCACCGATGGTGCACACACGCACGAAGTGGAATTGGCGTCCGTCGTGCGCGTCGCGCGGGAGCCGGGCCACGCGAGTGGCTCTGGTTCCACCTCCCTCCGTTTGGCGGGTGGCGGCCGGTGGCGGCGTCCGGGCTGGTCCGCCGCCGGCCTCTGGGCCGACGCGCCGGGCACGGGCGTACCCGGCGATCCAGTACTTGTATCACCGTCGATGGAAGCGCTCCCATCGGCGATGCTGCGACTGTAACGCCCGTCACGGGTTTGGAAAAGCCCCTAAACGAGATCGAAACATGGAAGCGCGTATCTGCGCTGGCCGTTGTGGTGGGAGCGCTTCCATGTCACACTCTCGTCACGCCACGCGGAGCCAGTGACGCGAGCGCGGGCCGCCGAGGGCACCCGGTGACAACCGGTGCGGCGCCCCGATCCCCGGCACGGCCGGGACGACCACCTTTCCGGACGCCTCCGTCCCCCCGCGTACGCCCCGTCGACGCGTGGAGGCGCCCCGCCGGGACCCCGAGGTCCCGGCCCGGTCCGAGGAGACACCGCCCACATGAGACTTCTGGCCAGACGTCGCCGTACGGCGATGCTCGCCGCCGCCGCCCTCGTCATAGGCGGGGTGGCCCTGCCCGCGGGCGCCGCCCAGGCCGCGCCCGCCTGCGACGTGACGTATGCGTCGAGCGACTGGAACAACGGCTTCACCGCCAACGTGACCATCAAGAACCTGGGCGACGCGCTCAACAACTGGTCGCTGAAGTTCACCTTCCCGAACAGCAGCCAGCGCGTGGTCCAGGGCTGGTCGGCCCGGTGGAGCCAGTCCGGCAGCGAGGTGACCGCCACGAACGAGTCGTGGAACGGCAGCCTGCCCACCGGCGCGTCCACCAGCATCGGCTTCAACGGCAGCTTCAGCGGCAGCAACCCGAAGCCCACCGCGTTCACCCTCAACGGGGTGGCGTGCAACGGCGCGCAGACCAACCAGCCGCCGACGGTCTCGCTGAGCGTGCCGTCCGGCCCGTTCGAGGCGCCGGCGGACGTCCCGCTGACCGCGACCGCCAGCGACCCCGACGGCACCATCAGCAAGGTCGAGTTCTACCGCAACGGCCTGCTGGTCAACACCGACACCACCGCGCCGTACGGCTACGACCTGCTCGACCTGCCGGCCGGCAGCTACACGGTGCAGGCCAAGGCGTACGACAACGCCGGCGCCTCGGCGGTCTCGGAGAAGTCGTTCACAGTGACCGCGGCCACCGGGCCGAAGCTGGTCGCCACCCCGTCCGCGGTCACCGTGAGCGAGGGCGGCAGCGCCACGGTCCGGTACACGCTCAGCGCGGCGCCCAGCGCCAACGTGCCGGTGACCCTCGCTGTCACCGGTGACAGCGACATCACCGTGTCGCCGACCACGCTGACGCTCACCCCGAGCAACTGGAGCACCGGCGTCACCGCCACGGTCTCCGCCGCGGAGGACGCCGACACGGTCGGCGGCACCGCCACGATCACCGCGTCGGCCACCGGCTACGCGCCGGTCTCCGTCGTGGCCACCGAGGCGGACAACGACAGCCCCGGCGGCGACAACGCCTACATCAAGAAGTTCCTCGACCAGTACGGCAAGATCAAGAACTCGGGGTACTTCAGCCCCGAGGGCGTGCCGTACCACTCGATCGAGACGCTGATCGTCGAGGCGCCCGACCACGGCCACGAGACCACCTCGGAGGCGTTCAGCTTCTGGCTCTGGCTGGAGGCGCAGTACGGCCGGGTCACCCAGAACTGGGCCCCGTTCAACAACGCCTGGACGGTGATGGAAAAGTACATCATCCCGTCGCACGCCGACCAGGCCACGGCCGGCTCGCCCGGCACCCCGCAGTACGCCGCCGAGCACAACCTGCCCAGCCAGTACCCGTCGACGCTGGACGCCAACGTCCCGGTCGGCCAGGACCCGCTGCGCTCGGAGCTGCAGTCCACCTACGGCACCGGTGACATCTACGGCATGCACTGGCTGCTCGACGTGGACAACACGTACGGCTACGGCCGCTGCGGCGACGGCACCACCCGGCCCGCGTACATCAACACCTTCCAGCGGGGCACCCAGGAGTCGGTGTGGGAGACCGTGCCGCAGCCGTCCTGCGACACGTTCAAGCACGGCGGCCCGAACGGCTACCTGGACCTGTTCGTCAAGGAGTCCAGCGCCCCGGCCAAGCAGTGGAAGTACACGAACGCCCCGGACGCCGACGCGCGTGCCGTCCAGGCCGCCTACTGGGCGCTGACCTGGGCCAAGGCGCAGGGCAAGGCGGGCGACGTGGCGGCCACCGTGGCCAAGGCCGCCAAGATGGGCGACTACCTGCGCTACGCGCTGTTCGACAAGTACTTCAAGAAGATCGGCAACTGCGTCGGCGCGAGCACCTGCCCGGCCGCCAGCGGCCGTGACTCGGCGCACTACCTGCTCTCCTGGTACTACGCCTGGGGCGGCGCGTACGACGCCTCGCAGAACTGGTCGTGGCGGATCGGGTCCAGCCACAGCCACTTCGGCTACCAGAACCCGTTCGCGGCCTGGGTGATGACCAACGTCGCGGAGCTGAAGCCGAAGTCGCCGACCGCGGCCTCCGACTGGCAGAAGAGCCTCGACCGGCAGCTGGAGTTCTACACCTGGCTCCAGTCGGCCGAGGGCGGCATCGCCGGTGGCGCCACCAACAGCTGGGACGGCAGCTACGCCCAGCCGCCGGCCGGCACCGCCACCTTCTACGGCATGTTCTACGACGTCGACCCGGTCTACAACGACCCGCCGTCGAACCAGTGGTTCGGCATGCAGGCCTGGTCGATGCAGCGCATCGCCGAGCTGTACCTGGAGACCGGCAACGCGAAGGCCAAGGCGCTGCTGGACAAGTGGGTGCCGTGGGCGATCGCCAACACCACGCTGGGCACCGACTGGTCGATCCCGTCGGACATGAAGTGGACCGGCCAGCCGGCCAACTGGAACCCCAGCAGCCCGCAGCCGAACACCAACCTGCACGTCGAGGTGACGGTCAAGGGCCAGGACGTCGGCGTCGCCGGCGCCTACGCCCGCACGCTCATCGCGTACGCGGCGAAGTCCGGCAACACCGCGGCGAAGGACACCGCCAAGGGCCTGCTGGACGCGCTCTCGGCGGCCGCCGACAGCAAGGGCGTCTCGACGCCGGAGAAGCGCGGCGACTACAAGCGCTTCGACGACGTCTACAACGCCGCCGACGGCCAGGGCCTCTACATCCCCAACGGCTGGACCGGGAAGATGCCCAACGGTGACGTGATCGCCCCGGGCAAGAGCTTCCTGGACATCCGCTCGTTCTACAAGAACGACCCGGACTGGCCGAAGGTGCAGGCGTACCTGGACGGCGGTCCCGAGCCGGTCTTCAACTACCACCGGTTCTGGGCGCAGGCGGACATCGCCATGGCGTACGCCGACTACGGCACCTACTTCCCGCAGGGGTGACCCCTCCTTCGTGGGCGGGCTCGCGCCCGCCCACGAAGGAGGCCGACCCGGCCGATGGGGGAACGGAGCGGCCGGGTCGGCGGACGGCCTGACGCCCACGGTCAGGCCGGGTGGGCCGGCCGTCCGGCCGACGCAGCGGACCGGCCGGCCCACCACTCCGCCCGGTGACGACCCATGGCGCGAAAAGGCACGCAAAATTCAGCGGTCCACGGGATCACATCCGGGCCGTGGACGGAGTAACGTATTTGACGGAGAGGCCGCTCCCCCCGTGGCGGCCTCTCCATTACTCTTCCCGGACCGGCTCACCGCCGGGCACCGGCGCCGTCACCGGGTGCCGCAGTCCCGGATGCCCGGCCGGCAGCGACCGCCGGATCACCACCCAGCTCGACGCCAGCGCCGCCGCGATCAGCGGCCAGGTGAGCGCCGCCCGCGCCACGGTGAGCGCGACCACCTGCCCGTCCAGCCACAGCGGGATGAACACCGCCAACCGCAGCACGTAGGTGCCCGCCCACACCCAGCTGCCCCGGCCGTACGCCCGCAGCAGCGCCGGATCACGCCGCCACCGGGTCCGCTGGCCCAGCGCCGTGCCGACCACCACGCCGAGCAGCGGCCAGCGCACCACGATGCTCACCGCCCAGGCCAGCGCGCTCGCCGCGTTGGCGGCGATCTGCAGCAGGAAGAAGTCCTCGGCCCGGCCGGTCCGCAACGCGACGAGCGCGGCCACGCAGACCGCGAGCAGCCCGATCAGCACCGAGCGGGGGCGGTCCCCGCGCCGCCACCGCCAGCCGGCCACCGCCGTGCCGGTCAGCAGCGCGGCGAGCACACCGCCGCGCAGCCCGCCGAGCACCCAGCCGAGCCCGAACGCGAGCGGCGGCAGCGTGGCGTCGACCGCCCCGCGCCGGCCGCCCAGCAGGTCGGCCAGCGACTCCGGCCGTGGCCCGGCCTGCGGTTCCCGCTGCGGCGTGCCGGTCACGCCCCACCTCCTCGGATCGCCCGCCTCACCGTACGCCGAAGCCGATGGCGCTCCGCCGCGCGCGTCGGCGGCCCTACCGTTAAGTTGTCCGGGTGCGGGAGACGGCAAGGGGTTGGACGGCGGTCTGGTTGGTCGTACTGGCCCTGCTGCAGACGGCTGCGTTCGTGCTGGTGTGGCGCTTCGCCGTGCACACCGAACTGGGCCAGTGGCTGGACACGGTGGCGCTGACCGGCAACCAGATCGGCCAGGACCGCATCGACGGTCCGGTCGACACGCTCCTCAACGCCATGTCCGTGGTGTCGCTGCTGGCCGCGACCGCGGTGATCGGCTTCATCGCGCTGATCCGGGGCCGCAAGGCGCTGGCCGTCACCGCGACGCTGCTGATCGCCGGCGCGAACGTGACCACGCAACTGCTCAAGCACTTCCTGGTCCGGCCCGACTTCGGCATCGACCCGGAGCGGGCCGCCGCCGGCAACAGCCTGCCCAGCGGCCACACCTCGGTGGCCGCCTCGGTGGCGGTCGCGCTGATCCTGGTGCTGCCGCGCAAGCTGCGGGCGGCCGGGGCGTTCCTCGGCGCCGGGTACGCCGCCGCCGCGGGCGTCGCCACGCTCTCCGCCGGCTGGCACCGGCCCAGCGACGCGGTCGCCGCGTACCTGGTGGTCGGCGCGTGGGCCGCGGTCGCCGGGCTGGTGCTGCTGGTCTTCCAGCGGGAGCAGGCGGTGGTCGAGCCCGGCGACGCGCACCGGGTGACCGCCGCCGTGCTCGGCGGCGCCGGCGCGGTGGCGCTGCTGGCCTCCGCGCTCGCGTTGTCCTGGCTGGTGGACCGCTCCACGATCCCCGTCGAGGCGCTCAGCCGCCGCCAGCTCTTCGTCGGGTACGCGGGCAGCGCGGCCGGCATCGCCGGCACGATCGCCGTGGTGGCCGCGCTGGTGCTGGTCGTGGTGCACCGGCTGGTGCCCCGGTGGAAGGGCTGATCCGGCGGATGGAGACGGTACGGGCGGCGTTCCGGGCCGAGTGCGACCGCCTGGAGCGGGTGCTGCGCGACCTGGACGACGCGGCGCTGGACCGGCCCACGCCGTGCCCGCCGTGGCGGGTGCGCGACCTGATCGCGCACGTGAGCACCGGGGCCGGACGCCTGGCGGGCATGCTCGCCGAGCCCGCGCCGCCCCGGGCCGAGGTGGACGCGGCCGCCTACTTCGGCGCGGCCAAGTTCAGCCCGCCGGTGGACCGGGACCGCGTCGAGGGCGCGCAGCGTGCGGCCCGGGAGCACCCGGGCGCCGCCGAGGTGGCGGCGGAGTTCGGCCGGGCCTGGCGCGCCACCGACGAGGCGGTCGCCGCGGAACCGCCCGCACGGGTGGTGCGTACCCGCCACGGTGACGCGATGGCGTTGCCGGAGTTCCTGCGTACCCGGGTGGTGGAGGTCGCGGTGCACGGCCTGGACCTGGCCGACGCGCTGGACCGGACGCCGTGGCTGACCCCGGCCGCCGCGGACGTGGTGATCGGCGTGCTCACCGGCGGCGCGCCGGTGCCGCCCGGACTGGGCTGGGACGCGCTCACCGTGCTGCGCAAGGCCACCGGCCGGCTGCCGGTCACCGGCGACGAGCGCGCGGAGCTGACCCGCGCCGGCATCGGCCGGCTGGCCTTCGGCGGCTGAGCCTCCTCAGCGCGCCGCGCAGCGCCGCAGGTGATCCAGCACGATCGGGTCGATCCGGCCGGGCACGAAGCGTTCCTCCAGGTTCTCCAGACCCGTCCAGGCGGCCAGCGCCTCGTCCAGTCCGGCCGGGCCGACCGGGTGCCCGGTGGCGGCGAGCAGTTCGGCCACCTCGGCGGCGAGCGGACCGGTGAGGTCGCGCAGCGTGGCCGGGTCCGGGCGGCCGAACAGCATGTGGTGGATGCCGAGCAGGCGGCGCAGCTCGGAGACCGGGTCCACATGATCGTCCACCCGCAGGTCCACCAGCTCGTCGCCGGTCCCGGCGTAGCCGCCGTGGCGCTGCACCACGAGCATCGCCGCGCTCTGCCGCCCGCGCCGGTCGCCGCCGGCCGCGTCGCCGGCGGTGAGCGCGGCCAGCAGCCGCTGCGGGAACGGCAGCTCCGCACGGGCCAGCCAGGCGTCGCGCAGCGCGTCGATCACCTGCGGGCCGGTCAGGATGTTGCCCTGCGCGGCCCAGCCGTCGCCGGCCTGCCCACCGGCCCACGGGTGGCAGCGCGGCCCGGTCCAGGTGGCCCCGTCGCCGGTCGCGCCGACCACGGCGAGCTGCCGGTCGTCGCGTCCCGGATCGGCGGCCACCAGCCCGGCCACCGCGTCGGTGGCGCTGACGCCGGTCCGTAGCAGCGCGAGCGCCTGCGCCCGGTAGGCGAGGTTGGCGTGCGCCTGGGTGGCGACCGCCCCGACCAGCGCCTCGGCGGCCGGCACCAGCGCCCCGGCGGCGAGGAACCGGCTGGCCACTGCCACTCCGAACAGGCGCCCGTCGGCGGAGCGGGCGACGAGCGAGAAGGTCACGCGCGGATCGTAGCCCGCAGGGCGGGCACGGGGCCCCGCTCCGGCGGCACCGCTCAGAACGGCGGCGCGGCGTCCTCCGGCGGCCGGCCCCAGGCCCGCCGGGCGTCGGCGACCGCCACCGCCGTCAGGACCGCCGCGGCGAAGCCCGACGCGACGAGCGGCGCGAGGCGCACCAGCAGCGGCACGGGCAGCAGCAGCGCGGCGATCCCCACCAGCCGGGACGGGGAGACCCGGCCGAACACCTCGTACTCGAAGCGGGCCCGGCCGGCCAGGAACACGGCCGGCCCGCCGAGGATCACGGCCAGCCAGGGCAGCTCGTTGTGCCCGATCGGGTGCTCGATCACCAGCTCGTAGCCGATCGCGGTGGCGACCACGCCGATCACCATGACCAGGTGGGTGTCGGCGGCGGACCGGCCGACGGTGGCCGGGTGAGCGGCCCGGGTCACCGCCTCGCCCAGGATCTGCCCGGCCCGCTGCACGTAGATCCGCCACAGCAGCACCGAGGTGGCCAGCGCGACGGCGAACGCGGTGACCATGCCGGGGCTGGTGGGGGAGCGGGTGAACGACAGGCCGGCGAGCAGGATCGTCTCGCCGAGCGCGACCAGGAAGATCTGCTGGTAGCGCTCGGCCAGGTGCTCGCCGTGGATGTCCCAGCGGGAGACCGTGGACCGGCCCAGGCCCGGCACCGGCCAGCCGAACCGGGCGGCGAGGTACTCCAGCACCAGCGCCGCGGTCCAGAGCGCCACCCGGGCGTTCACCGGCAGCAGCGCGCCGGCCAGCCAGAGCACACCGGTGGCGCAGAACGTGATCAGCATGCGCCGCTTGAGCCGCCGGTACTGCTGGTTCTGCAGCACCAGCACGAGGATCGCCGGCCGGCTCACCTGGGCCACCACGTACGCGGTGGCGAACATCAGGCCGCTGTGGCCGAACGCGCGGGGGATCGCCACCCCCATCACCATCGCCGAGATCAGCGCGGTGATCACGATGATCTGCAACCACAGGTGGTGCGGGTCGTAGCGGCTGGTCGTCCACGCCGTGCCCTGCCACACGGCCCAGAGCGCGACCAGCAGCAGCAGCGTCTTGCCGCCGCCGGTCACCGCCGACCAGCCGGTCTGCCCGCCCTCCAGCACCAGGTCCTCGAAGGCGCGCGCCGAGATCCGGGTCAGCGCGAACACGTACACCAGGTCGAAGAAGAGCTCCAGGAACGTGGCCCGGTTGGGCCCGTCGCCGGAGCCGCGCAGCGCGGCCGGCTCGGCGGTCCTCACCGCCGAGCTCCGTCCCCGGTCCGACTCATGCGGCAGTCGTAACACTCTTTCCCGGCTTCTCGTCACCGATCACCCATATCGCCTTGGATCTTGCTCGCGGCGGTGCCGGACGGGCACCATCGACGGGTGACGAACCGATGGGGCATGACAGTGCCGTTGGGCGGCATTCCGCTCGCCGACCACGCCGCCGTCTACGCGGCGCTCGACGACGCCGGATTCACCGACGTGTGGTCGTCGGAGGTGGCCGGCGCCGACGCGTTCACCCCGCTGGCCCTGGCCGCCGCCTGGTCGCCGCGGCTGCGCCTCGGCACCGCGATCACGCCGGTGTTCACCCGTGGCCCGGGACTGCTGGCGATGAGCGCCGCCGCGCTGGCCGAGGCCGCGCCGGGCCGATTCGCGCTCGGCGTCGGCGCCTCGTCGCCGGTGCTGGTGCGGGACTGGAACGCGATTCCGTTCGACGAGCCGTTCAAGCGGACCCGCGACGTGCTGCGCTTCCTGCGGGCCGCGCTGCGCGGCGAGACCGTCGACGGCGCGTTCGACACCTTCGCCGTACGGCGCTTCGCGCTGGAGCGTCCGCCGAGCGTGCCGCCGCCGGTCGTGCTGGCCGCGCTGCGCCCCGGCATGCTGCGCCTGGCCGCCGCCGAGGCCGACGGGGTGATCCTCAACTGGCTGGCCGCCGAGGACGTGCCGACAGCGCTCGCCGAGGTGGGCGAGCGCCGCCCCGGGTTCGAGGTCGCCGCCCGCATCTTCGTCTGCCCCACCGAGGACGCCGCGTACGCCCGCGCGCTGGGCCGCCGCATGATCACCGGCTACCTCACCGTCCCCGCGTACGCGGCCTTCCACAGATGGCTGGGCCGCGAGGACACGCTCGGTCCGATGTGGCAGGCGTGGGCCGCCGGGGACCGGCGGGGCGCCTCCGCCGCCGTACCGGACGAGGTGGTCGACGCGCTGCTGCTGCACGGCTCACCCGAGCAGTGCGCGGCCGCCGTCCGCCGCTACGCCGACAACGGCGTCGACGTGCCGGTGCTGGCCGTGCTGCCCACGCCCGAGATCACCGAGGGCGGCGCGGCGGCCTGGATGGATCTGCTGCCCCGGCTCGGCCCCGGGAAGGTGGCCTGAGATGAACCTGACCGACCGGGTGGTCGTGATCACCGGCGGGGCCGGCGGGATCGGCGCGGCACTGGGCCGACGGTTCGCCGCCGAGGGCGCCGCCGCCGTCGTGCTGGCCGACCTGGCCGCCGACGCGGCCCGCGCCACGGCCGAGGCGATCGGCCCGGTCGCCACCGGCGTCGGCCTCGACGTCACCGACGAGGCGGCGGTACGCGCGCTCGTCGAGGAGACCGAGCGCCGCCACGGACGGATCGACCTGTTCTGCGCCAACGCCGGAGTGGCCACCGGCGGCGGCATCGACGCGCCGGACGCCGACTGGGACCGCGCCTGGCGGGTCAACGTGTTGGGGCACCTGCACAGCGCCCGCGCGGTGCTGCCCGGCATGCTCAGCCGGGGCCAGGGGCACCTGCTGCTCACCTGCTCGGCGGCCGGTGTGCTCACCGCGGTCGGCGACGCGCCGTACACCGCCACCAAGCACGCCGCCGTGGGTCTCGCCGAATGGCTGGCGATCACCTACCGGGACGCCGGCATCCGGGTCAGCGCGCTGTGCCCGCAGGGCGTGGACACCCCGATGCTCGCCGACGGCCTCACCGAGGGGCACCTGGGCGCCCGGGTGATCGCCGCGTCCGGGACGATCCTCAGCCCGGATCAGGTCGCCGACGCGGTGATCGCCGGGCTGGCCGAGGAACGGTTCCTGATCCTGCCGCACCCCGAGGTCGCCGACTACGCCCGCCGGCGCGCCGAGGACCCGGACGGCTGGCAGGCCGGGCTGCGCAAACTCGTCCGCAAGCTGCGCGCCGCCGACCGCTGAGCCCTCACGAGGCGGGCGGTCCGGTCAGCGTCGCCACCGTAGCGGCCCCGGATGGATCGTCCACAGCACCTGTCGCCACCGTGACCGGGCCGCGCGCAGCGCCTCGGCGAAGCCGGCGCTCAGCCGTGCGGCCCGATCCGCCTGTTCCGGCGTGACGCTGCCCGGCGCGAAACCCGCCTGGTTGAGCAGAGCGGCCAGCTCGTCCACCGCTGCGCCGTCCGGGCCGTCGATCGCCGCGCCCTCTCCGGGCCGCGCCGCGCGGGCCTCGGCGAGCGTCCGGCGGGCCCGCTCGGCGACCTCCGCCGCCGCCAGGTCCGGCCCGACCGGATGCCCGGCCAGACGCAGCGCGTCGGTCAGCTCCCGCCACGCTCCCGCAACCCGTTCGCCCGGATCGCCCACCGCCAGACGGGAGCGGGTCAGCCGCCGGCGCATCGCGACCAGCGCCGCCAGCACCGCGCCGACCAGCAACACCAGTCCGCCGACACCGCCGCCGACCAGCGCCGGTGTGCCGAGCCCGCCCTCGTGCCCGCCGGGTGCGGGCGCGGCGGCCGGAGGCGTGGCGCTCGGCTCCTCGGTGGGCGCGGGCACCTCCGACGGCGGCGGGTCCTCCGGCTGCGGCCGGAAGTCCTCCTCCACCGGACGGGGCTCCTCGTCCGGGCGCGGCATCGGATCGAACGGCACCCAGCCGACGCCGTCGAACAGCACCTCCGGCCAGGCGTACGCGTCGGCCGCCCGCACCGGCCCGTCGCCGTCGGGCCCGAACCCGACCACCACCCGGGTCGGCAGGCCGGCGAGGCGGCCGAGCACCGCGAACGCGGCGGCGAACTGCTCCGACGTGCCCCGCTGCCCGCCGCCGTTGCGCGGCCCGAACAGGAAGAACGCCAGATTCGGGTACGCGTGCCCGCTCGGCGCGTCGGCTGTCACCCGGTAGTGCTCGGCGAGGAACGTGGCGATCGCGTCGGCGCGCGCGTACGGAGCACCGTTCGACTCGGCGAGCTGGGTGGCCAGCCGGCGCAGCGGTTCCGGGGCGCCGTCGGGCACCCGCAGCACCCGGGCCACCTCGTCACCGGCGGGCACGTTCGCCGTGGGCAGCAGGTTCACGTCCGGGCGCTCCCGCACCGAGGACACCTCGTACCGCAGCCCCGGCCCGAGCCCTTCCGGGCGGATCAGCGTCCCGGTCGCCGGGTCGTACGCCACCCGCGCGCCGGTCACCTCGCGCGGCGTGGGCACCGCGGGCAGCAGCCGTCCGGTCAGGTCGCCGACGGTGATCTCCTGGCGCACCTCGTCGGTGGCCGCGTTCGGGGCCGGCTCGGTGGCGGGCAGGATCCGCCCCGCGTTGCGGTACGTGGCGCCGACCCGCCAGGTCACCCCGTCGTAGTCGCTGAGCACCGCCAGCCGGATCCGCGGCGGCCCGTCAGCGCTCGCGCCGTCGACGGTGCGCACGTCCAGCAGCCGCTGGTCCGGGTTCAACGCCCACCCGGAGATCCGGATCAGCGGGTTCTCGTCCAGCGACTCCACCCGGGGCGGCTCCACGTAGCGGCGCGGGTCGACCGGCCGCTCGTCCACCTGGGCGGCCACCACCGGGGCGAGCAGCGCCGCCAGCGCCACCACCACCGTGAGCCCGGCCGCGCTCGCCGCCACCAGCCGCAGCCGCACCGCCGCGCGTACCGCAGGGGTCAGACCGGCGACCGGATCGGGCGCCGGGCCGTCGCGACGCCCGGGCGTCGCCAGGCCGGCCGCCGCGACCGCGGCGAACACCACCGTCGGGCCGACCGCCGGATCCGCGTTCGGCCCGACCACGTAGAGCGCCCCGGCGTAGAGCAGCGCCGGCGGCAGGTAGCCCAGCAGCACCCGCCCGGCGCGCAGCGCCACCTCGGCGGCGGTCAGCCCGGTCAGCCACGCGGCCACCACCGGGACCAGCACCGTGTCCGGGGCCGGCTCGACCGGAATCATCGCGGTGAGCAGCCGGGGAATCGCGTTACGGGCGGCGTCGGCGGTCACCTCGCCGAGCCCGCCCGGCAGCGCCGCGTGCGCGGCGGCCAGCCGCAGCGACAGCAGCGTCCACCCGGCCATCGCGGCCACCGACAGCGGCGCGACCAGCCAGGACGGCAGCCGCCGCGCGGCCACGCCGACCAGCACCGATCCGACGGCCGCGCCGGCCATGAGGCGGGTCAGCAGCGGATCCGCGTACACCCGGCCCAGCACCACGCCGGAGAGCGCGACCAGCACGATCAGCGCGGCCGGTACCGGCACGGCCCGCAGCACCCGGACCGCGCGTTCCGCCGCCGGTTGGGTCCGTGGCGGCGTCACCACCGGCGGATCCCGTCCCACTCGGCGGCGAACGCCGCGCCGTCCGCCGCGTCCAGCACCGTGAGGCCCGTCGCGCCGGCCGCCGTCGGCCCGTCCGTGCCGAACATCCCGACCACCACCGACGGGTACGCGCCGCGCAGCGCGCCGACGTGCCCCAGCTCGTCGCGGCCACCCGGCCCGGTCAGGAAGACCAGCGTGTCACCGAGCCGGTCCCGGCGCAGCCGCCCGGTCGCGGCCGGCAGCACGTCCGGCCCGGCGTCCGCCAGCTCCACCGCGGCCAGCCGGTCCAGCGGCCCGGCCGCGCCCTCCGGCTCCACCTCTCCCGGTACGACGAGCAGCAGCTGCACCGGCAGGTCCTCCCGCACCGCGGCGGCCACCACCGACGCGGCCGCCTCGCACGCCGACTCGAACGACTCCGCGACCCCGCCCACCCGGCCCGGATGCGCCGACGCGCGGTTGTCCAGCACCACCACCAGGCGCGGCAGGCTGGTGTCCACGTTCTCCCGCACCATCAGCTCACCCACCCGGGCGCTGGTGCGCCAGTGCACGCGGCGCAACTCGTCGCCCACCACGTACTCCCGCAGCGAGTCGAACGTGATCGACCCGTGCGGCACGCTGTCGGTGCGCCCGTCCAGGCTGCGCCCGGCACCGGTGGGCACCGCGGACAGCGGATGGATGCGCGGGTGCACCCACACCGGCACCGTGCCGCCGTAGCCGCGCGCCAGCGCCACCAGGCCCAGCGGATCCCGGCGCACCACCCGCAGCGGCCCCACCGGCACCACCCCACGCCGGTGCGTCGGCACGTCGTAGCGCACCACCGTGTCGCGGCCCGGGCGCAACCGCAGCAGCGGCACTGGCACCAGCGCCCCGGCGCAGCGGTCCTCGGCCACCAGGTTCGCCGCCCGCAGCCGACCGGTGTTGCGCACCGTCAGCTCCATCGCCGCCGGCTCACCCCGGGCCACCCGGTCCGGGTCGGCCCGCCGCGCCACGCTCAGCCGGGGCCGCCAGGCCGCGTTCACCACGCCGTAGCCGACCGCCACCCCGGCTGCCGCGCCCAGCACCGTCAATTCGGGGTACGCGTAGCGGAACCCCACGCCGAGCAGCACCAGGGCGGCGACGAGCAGCCCGATGCCACGGGCGGTGATCCCCACGCTCAGCCGTGCACCGGCGTGGCCTGGCCCGTCGGCAACGGCACCGGCACCGACGCGACCGCCTGACGCAGCACCTCGGCGGACGTCACACCACGCACCTGCGCGTCGGGGGTGAGCAGCAGCCGGTGCGCGAACACCGGCTCGACGAGCGCCTTCAGGTCCTCCGGCATGATCCAGCCCCGGCCGTCGATGAGCGCGTACGCGCACGCCGCCCGGGTCAGCGCGATCACGCCGCGCGGACTCACCCCGACCCGCACCTGCGGATGGGTACGGGTGGCAGCGGCCAGCCGCACCGCGTACGCGTACAACGGCTCGGCGATGTGCACCCGCCGGGCCATCTTCACCATCTCGCCCACAGTGGCGGTGTCGGTGACGGCGGTCAGCGAGTCGGGGGAGCGGACCGTGGCGCCGCGCAGCACCTCCACCTCGACCGCCTCGTCCGGGTAGCCGACCGACAGCTTCACCAGGAACCGGTCGAGCTGCGCCTCGGGCAGCCGGTACGTGCCGTCCATCTCCACCGGGTTCTGCGTGGCCACCACCAGGAACGGCTGCGGCACCGGATGCCGTACGCCGTCCACCGTGACCGTGCGCTCCTCCATCACCTCCAGCAGCGCCGACTGCGTCTTCGGCGACGCCCGGTTGATCTCGTCGGCGATCACGATGTTGGCGAACACCGGCCCCGGGTGGAACTCGAAACCCCGGCTGGCCTGGTTGAAGATCGTCACCCCTGACACGTCGGAAGGGAGCAGGTCCGGCGTGAACTGGATCCGCCGCCACTGCCCCTTCACGGTGGCCGCGATCGCCCGCGCCAGCGTGGTCTTGCCGACGCCCGGGACGTCCTCCAGCAGCACGTGCCCCTGCGCGAACAGCGCGGTCAGCGCCAGCCGCACCACCTGCGGCTTGCCCAGCACGACCGCGTTGACGTTGTCGGCCAGCCGGGCGGCCAGGGCGGCGAAGCCCTGCACCTCCGGCTGGCTCAGCGGTTCGTGCGTGTTCACGGATGCGCCTCTCGGAGTGGTGCGGTCAGCAGGTGGGCAGCAGGTTGAGGTCGTCGCCGCCCTCCAGGTTCAGCCAGGCCCACGGGATGTAGTCGCGGCCCTTGCTGTGGTCGACGCGCACCCACCAGGTGCTGCGCTTGTCGTTGTTGTAGATGTAGGCGTAGACCTCTTCGCCCTTCTTCTTGCAGTAGGCCTTCAGCCGGGCGCCGTTGGGCTCCCAGCCTGCCTGCCTGCTGTTGTCCTGCTGAGTGACCGAGAAGATCTCGTTGCCGTTGCGCTCGCCGGGCACGTCCCGGGAGCAGTAGGTCGCCTCCGCGCCGGAGGAGCCGTTGCGGCAGGTGGCGATCCCGTACAGCGCGTCCGTGGTCTGGGCGCGCGAAGCGGTGCCCTTACCGGCGGCGTTGGATGCGGTCAGCGTCACCGTGTACGCGGTACCCGGCGTCAGCCCGGTCACCCGCAGGCTGGAACAACTGCCGCTCGCAGTCTTCCCGCCGGTCGCCGCCGTGCAGGTGGCCCGCCCGCCGCCCGCGTCCACAGTGAACGTGACGGTCACCGACGTGGCGTCCGCGGACGAGCCGGTCACCGTGATCCGCGGCTCGGCCACCGTCCGCGCGGTGGTGCTCGCCTCCGGCCCGGCCCCGGCCTCGTTCACGGCCTTGACCTTCACCGTCACGTTCTGGCCGTTGCCCAGCCCGCCCACAGTGGCCCGCACATCGGTCACCTCGACGGACTTCCCGGCTGCCTCCACCACGTACTTCGTCACCGGCCGGCCGTTGTCCACCGCCGGGGACCACTGCACCGCGACCGTGCCCGGCTGGTCGGCGACAGTGGACGCGCGCAGCTCGCCGGGCGCCTTCGGCGCCGTGAACGGCACCACCGTGTTGCTCACCGGCGACGCCTTCGACCCGGCGCCCTTCTCGCTCACCGCCGTCACGGTGAACGCGTACTGGGTGCCGTACTCCAGTTGCCCGGCCGCCACCACCAGCTCCGTCTTCGCCGACTCGCCCGCCGGGGCGCTCGCGCCCGCCGAGGTCGCCGTCACCGCGTACTTCGCGATCTTGTTGCCCTGGCCGTCGGCCTCGGGCCAGCTCACCCGCACCGTGCCGTCCGGCCGCGCCTCGGCGGTCACCGACGCCGGCGGGTCCGGCACCTCAGCCGTCGGCACCACCGGGTTACTGCGCCGCGCCGGCCCCTCACCCTTGGCGTTCACCGCGTGCACCGAGAACGTGTACGTCTCGCCGTTCGTCAGGCCGGTCACCTCCAGCGACCGCTGGTTCGCGCCGACCTGGCGGGTCTGACCGGCGCCCTCCACCACGTACCTGGTGATCTCGGCGCCGTTCGACGCCGCGGCCTGCCAGCTCACCCGCGCCGAGGCGTCACCGGCGGCGGCGGTGACCGACTTCGGCGCGCCCGGCTTGGACACCTTCGGCTTCTTCGGCGGGGGCGGCGGCGGAGCCACCGGCGGCGGATCCCCGCCCAGCACGTCGTTCGCGTACTTGTCGACCTCACGCACCTGGTTGCGGTCGTCGACCACCTGCGCGGTGGACGAGTCCGGCGGGTTGATGAACAGGTGGTTCTCGCGCACCTCCAGCTCGACCGGACCGGGGCGGCCGGCGCCCTTCACGGTCTGCACGAGCTGCCCCTCGGCGTCGAACGCGTAGACCGTGCCGGTCGTCTCGTCGGCGCAGTAGAACCGGCCCGCCCACGCCACCGCCGGGCTGAGCCGCACACCGTCGCCCGGCACCGTGAACCGCTTCACCTCGCGGCTGTCCCGCACCACGTGCACCGACCGCTCACCGGGAACCGTCACCGGCACCTGCTGCCCGCTGGTACGGGTCGGCAGGTAGCCCGGCGCGGTCATGGTCAGCGCCGCCCGCTGCGTCTGCCCGCCGACCACTGTGACCAGCGACGCCGAGGTGCGGTCCAGCACCGCCACGCCCTCGTCCAGCGTGGACACCACAAGCTCGTGCGCCGGCTCGGCCACGTCGTACGTCTCGACGCGCTTCGGGCTGAGCCCGGCGGGCGGCGCGTCACCGGGCGTCTCCGGCAGCTCGGCGGCGGTGACCGCCGAGACGGTGCCCTCGCTCGGCACCGCGATCCACAGCTTGCCGGCGCCGTCGAACGTGCCGCCGGCGATGCCCGGCGGGTAGCGGACCGGCTCGCCCACCGGCGTCAGCGCCCGCGGGTCGAGCTGCCGGACGATGCCCTGCACCGCGTCCACCACGAACGCCGCGTCCTCGTGCAGCGCCACGCTCACCCCGAGCCCCGGCGCGGTAGGCGTGGTCGCGGTGATCTGCAACGTCGCCAGGTCCAGCGAGCTGACCTGGCCGGTCTTGAGGTCGCGCAGGATCAGCAGCCGGTCGGTCTGGGCCACCTGCATCTGGTGCCGCCGCCCACCCGGCACCTCCATCCGGGTGTCCACCCGCGCGGTGACGCCGTTGACCCGGGCCAGCTCGCCGCGGGTGGTGCTCCACAACCAGGAGGAGGCGTCGTAGCTCGCCACCGCGTTGTCCGCGGCGCCCAGCCCGAGCACCGTGAGGCCCATCGCGGCCAGCAGCGCAGCCACCGTGCCGATGGTCACCAGCCCGCCCCGCATACGCGATCGTGGACGAGCCTGCTCCGGCCCGGTGCCCGTGACGTCCTCGATGGTGGTCACTGCCGGCTGCCTCCCCGTGTCGGTGGGGGAGGCGCACCCGCGCGAGGTCGACCCTCCCCAGAGCCGGGAGCCATCATAGGTGCCGCCCGGTGCCGGTGAAACCCGCACCGTCCCCCTGTGGACACCGAGCGTGGCGTCCCCGGACCGTCAGTTCGGCGTCGCGCCGCCCTCCCGGTCCGTGCAGACCTGACCCGAGGTCGAGTACGAATCGGTCGCGTAGACAGCCAGCACGGTGAAGCAGTAGTCCAGCTTCGCGCTCAGCCCGTTCACCGTGTAGCGGGTCTGCCCCGCGTCCACAGTGGCCATCACGCCGAGCTTCTGCCCGGCCCGGCCACCCGCCACCACGAACGGCACCCCGCCGTTCGTCGGGTCGGTCCAGGTCACCGTGACAGTGGTGGTGTCGTCCCGTAGCTGCAAGTCGCCCGGCGGCGGACCGGCCACCTTCGGCGACGCGGCGCCGGACGCGGGCACCGGGGCAGGCGGAGGCGCCGCCTCCCGGTTCAGCAACACCACGCCGACACCGACCGCCGCCACCACCGCGAGCACCGCGCCCCCGGCCACCAGGGCCAGCACCGTGCGGTTGCGGCCCGGCCGCTCCGGCTCCATCGGGTACGCGCCCGGCGGCTGGACCGGCGCCGGCTGGTGGAACACCGGCGGGTTCACCGGCCAGGCACCCGGCTCCGGCTGCGCCGGCGGCTCGGGTCGCGTGGACTCGGGAAAGTCCAGCAGATCCTCGTAGATCGGCATCGGCCGGTTCCGTTCCGGCGCGTCCCCTTCCGCCTGTCCGGCCGCGTCGCCGGCCGTCGGCTCGTCCGGGTCAGGCTCGTCCGTGTCCTGCTCGGGGTCGGCGGGCCGGTCGACCGGCTGGGACGGGGCGACACTGCTCCACGGCGGCGCGACCATGCCCCACGGCGGCACGGAGCCGCCGCTGACCGGCGCGGCACTGACGGGCGCCGCATGTGGCTGGCCGGCCAGTGACGGGTAGTCGCCGTGACCGGGTGGTCCGCTGACCAGTGGTGGGAAGCCGCTGACCGGAATTCCGCTGATCGGGTACGCGGCCGCTCCGCTCACCGGTTGCCCCGGAGGGCCGCTGACCGGGTGCGTGGGCGGTGCGCTGACGGGATGCGGCGTGGGCGTGCCGATCGACGGTGCGCTCGCCGGCGGCGTGGGCGTGGACGGTGAGCTGGTGGGTGGTGCGCTGGCCGGGGGCCCGCTCATCACGGGTGCGTCGGCTGGAGGTCCGCTGCTCTGAGGACCGTCCACCGGAGACGCACCGACCGGGGGTCCGCTGACGGACCCGGATGCCGCAGGATTGGCCGTGGTGCCGGTGGCCGCTGTCGCGGCTTGGCGCTCCGACTCCTCCTCCAGCAGCGGGCCGATCTGCTGTACCTGGATCGTCGGCTTGTCCCATCCCGGTCCACCCGGGACGGTCGGTGGCGTACCCGCGCCGGGGCCGCTCGCGTTCGCCTCGATCGCTGCGGGGTGGACTTCCGAGGCTGCTGCCGTTCCGGTCCCGGCCGTACGGTCCGTGGCGGCGTACGGGGGAGCGGCTGCGGCCCCGGCCACCGGTTGGACGGCTGCTGGCCGTGGCGGCACGGGGGTCGACGGAGCGACAGTGACTGCCGGCGGTGGTGGCAGGACAACGTTCGCCGGTGCGGGGATGCTCGGTGCCGGCGGCAGGACGGTCGGCGGTGGCGGCGGTGGCACGACTCCCGCCGACGGCATCCGCGACGGCGGCGGGGTGACGGACGCTGGAGGCGCCTCGGCGCTCGGCCTCGCGGGTGGCGGCGGGATGACCGGCGGGGGCGGTAGCGGGGACGCCGGGCCGGGTACGGGCGGCGCCACCGGCCGCCCGTACCCCGGCGTCCCGGCCGCGGACGCTGTCGTCGGCGTTCCAGGTGTTGCCACCGGTGTTCCGGGTGCCGCTGGGGGCACCACGGCACCGGGGACCGCCGCCGGCGGCGGTGGTGGGGCGACCGGAGGACGGGGCGGTACCGGCGTCACTCCGGGGGCGGCGGGCTGCCGACCGTACGTTCCGGGTGCGACGGGGGTGACACCCTGGGCCGGGGGGACCGGCCGGACACCGGGAATCTGCGGGGCCGCTCCGGCGGCCGACTGCGGCGTCAGCGGGGTGGTGGGTTCGGCGGGCACTACCGGAAACCGGGAGGTCGCTTCCTCCGAGATCGGCGCGAAGCGGGTCGTCGCCTCCTCGGATGGCGCAGAGGGCGGCGAGGGCGGCGCCCAGGGACTCGTCGAGCCGTCCGGCCGCACGGCGGGATGCTGGCGCGGCGGGACCGGAGGGGCGGGCTGCGGGGGAGTGCCCTGCGGGTTCGGCACGGGATACGGCGACTGCACGGCGCCGGGCGCCGGGGACGCCGGGCCGGGGCGGGGCGCCCACTGTGCGCCGGATACCGGCGCAGCCGCGGCAGGCGTTCCCTGGGCAGCGGGTCGGGTCGGCGCGGGCGGGTACGGCGGCGGGGTCGCCGGCAGCGACACGGTGGGCTCGGACAGAGCGGGACCGGAGTGCCCGGGGGAAGCGGGACCGGGCAGGACCTGTCCAGGCTGTGCGGGCACGACCGGACCGGAGTGCCCCGGCAGAGCCGGGTTGGGAGGTCCTGGCAGGGGCGGACCGGAGTGTGCCGGCGGGGCCGGGCTGTGGTGTCCCGGCAGGGACGGACCGGGGTGCCCGGGCAGGTAGGGACCGGGGTGCGTGCCGGCAGCGGCGGCGAAGCCGCCGTGAGGTGGGCCGTAGCCGGCGGGAGCGGCGGCGGAGCCGCCGAGGTACTGGCGGGCTGCGCGTACCGCGGGGTGGTCCGGACCGAGCACGGCGGACCCGGCGGTGGCCACGCGGCTGTAGTTGCGGCGGGCCTCGTGCCGGTTGCCCAGCTCCTCGGCCACCCCCGCGAGGTCGAAGCTGAGCGCGAGCATCAGCGGGTCGCCGTCGCCCCGGCGGCGCTCGCCGGCGGCGTAGGCCTCTTCGAGTACGCGCCGGGCGGCGGCCGGGTCGTCGGCCTCGCGGTGCAGCCGGGCCAGCAGGTGACCGGTGGCCAGGACGTCCTGGTGGTCCTCGCCGTACGCCGGGCGGGCCGCGACGATCGCGTCGGCGAGCAGGCGGCGGGCGCTGGTCAGGTCGCCGGCGGCCCGCATCGCGAGGGCCTGGTGCTGAGTGGCGATCAACGGGGAGGGGTGGGACACGGGAGCAATGCTGCCCGGAATCGTCAGTTGCGCGCTACCCACCCGATTGTTGTGGCCTCTGACCTGCGCAAACGTGCGGCGTTGGTGCTGATGTGCATGATCGTTCCGGGCCGTGTACAGTAATGCCCCGTGCGGCCCGCCAGGCCGGCCGATGCGGTGAGATGATCACCTTGGCCGACCGGGTAGGCTGGTACGTGCAGGTCCGGGTGGCGGAATGGCAGACGCGCTAGCTTGAGGTGCTAGTGCCCGTATAGGGCGTGGGGGTTCAAGTCCCCCCTCGGACACCAACTTGCAGCATCCATGCTGTGTTTCGCGTACTGGTGGTCAAGCGCGCTTGACCACGCAAATCCCAACGCAGCGACCCCCTCGATCGAGCCTGTCTTGATCGAGGGCGATTGTCGTGGCTGATCGTTCCGTGGCTCCCGTCATCCCTCCCCGTGCGCCTGTCGGGCCGGGAGCAGAGCCCGCATCGGCCGCGTGGTGGAGCCACTCGTCGTCCACCATTGCCCCTGCCTGTGCTACCGACGTCACGCGGCGGCACGATGGTGTACGGCCTGGCTACCCTCGACAGCAGTGGCCGGAACATGGGCGCGAGCTACTCCGTTTCGGGCCTGCGTTACCTGCCCCGGCAGGATGGCGGCTCCGGCGCGGTCAACGGACGCATCGGCCAGTACGAGGTGTACGTCAGCACCGACGGCACCAACTGGGGAACGGCCGTGGCCACTGGCGCGTTCGCCAACGACGCGAGCCAGAAGGACGTCCGGTACGCCGCGAAGACCGGGCAGCACTTGCGACTGCGTGCCGTGAGTCAGGTCGCCGGCAACCCGTGGACGTCGGCCGCGGAGATCTACGCCCTCAACTGAGGCTCGTCCGTGCGTTCCCGGGGGAGTGACCGCACGGGACGGTAAGGCATGGGGTGGCCGCCACGGAGCGGGCACCTCATGCCGTTATGAGCCGGCTGCGCCCCGGTGCCAGAGGAAAGACGCATACGAACACCAAGTATCGGTCCGCTGAACAGGGATGACATGGTGCACTCCCGAAGAGTCGACGACTTCCGGAGTCAGTCTTCACCGAGCGGCGGCATAGGTCGGATCCTTGATCTGGCAGGGATCGGGTTCACGACTGCCTCGGGTGCCCGAGGGCTCCTACGCTGAAATTTGTGGAAGATGTCGATGACGCCCGCGAGCTCGTTGAGCAGCGGATGCGCGCCACGGGGTTCGAGGAGGACATCCTCGACAGGGTCTTGGATCTGCTGGAACGCTTCGACACCGATCGGGAGAAGCTGTTCGAGGAGATGCTCTCCAAGCTGGAGCATCCGGGCTATGACGGCCTGACCGACCGGTGGGAGACCAACTGCGAGCAGGCCGAGGCGCTGATGGAGCGCCTCGAATCGGACATCCGGTCGGTGCTGGAGGACAGCCAGGCCAACGCGATGTCCGTCGACGAACGGTGGACCGCGGTCGGCCCGCGTGACTTCCTCGCCGGTGAGCGCAAGATCTGGGCGCAGGTCGCCCGGCTCGACGTGCCCGAGGTCGCCACGTTGATGAGCAAGGTCCTGGAGGCCGACCTCGCGCTCATCAAGAAGTGCGAGGAGGACCTCAAGAACGCGCGCAGCAACGACGCGATCGTCGAGCAGCTGCTCCTCAAGAACTTCGGCTCCATCCAGGACACGGTCAAGAGCCTGCTCGTCAAATACCTCCCGACCTCGGGCGCCCGCTTGATCGTCCTCTTCATGAAGGACCCGTCGTCCAAGGAAGCCGCCAACGAGGCGATCAAGAACTTCGAGAAGCTCACCGCGGAGAACCTCATGGCGGCCAAGCAGAAGCGTGCCGCGAAGCAGACGGTGGTCGACAACATCAAGCTGCTGGCCGCGGCCCGCGAACAGCTCGACGAGGACTGGATCGACAAGCTCTTCGCCCGCGGCGCCGAGGCGGCGGGGAACTGGCGCGGCATCGGCGCGTCCGGCGACTACCGTGCCACCGACTGGGACTGGATGAAGGAGAACGTCCTCGACCGTGGGCTCGACACGCGGGCCGAGGCGGCCAAGGAGCAGTCCAGCAAGCTCTACGACGAGCTCTTCCCCACGCTCGTGGAGGAGAGCACCAACGCCTTCGCCCAGCTGACCGATGATCCGGGCACGCTGGCGAAGTTCAACGAGGAGCTGGAGAAGGCTTCGGAATCCCTGGAGTCGCTGCTGGCGACCGAGGAGGAATACGTCAAGGACCTGGCCGAGGGACCCTACAAGCAGACGGGCCTCGCCGCGTTCGCACAGGTCAGAGACGCGGTCAAGGTGGGCTTCAAGCTGCTCGCGGACAAGACGGAGGAAGCCGACGACGAGGTGAAGAAGTCATGACCGACCTCTTCGTCGCGGCGGGCGGCCCGGTCGGCGACGGCACCCGGGCCCGGCCGTTCCACGACCCGTGGCTCGCGCTGCGGCAGGCTGCGCCCGGCGACCGCATCCACATCGCGGCGGGCACCTATACCGGGCGTGGCGAGCGCTTCTCGTGGGTCGTCGACACCCCCGAGCTGACCCTGCTCGGCGGATACAGCCCCGACTTCGCCCGCCGTACCCCCTGGCAGACACCGACGGTCTTCGCGGCGAAGACCGGCCTGCGCGTCCCGAACGAGCCGAACATGCTCCAGGGCATCGGCGGCCACGACGGCCTCGTCCTGGACGGGCTGTTCTTCGACGGGGCCGGGCGTGACGACTACGACGAGCAGGGCGGCCTGCAGCGCGCCTCCTACGGGGACGGCCCGCTGGTGAGCCTGCGCGGCGAGCGCATCACCGTCCGCGACTGCTGCTTCGCCAACGGCAGCTCCGGCGCCGTCGAGCTCGGCGGCGACTCCGTGGTCTTCGAGAACAACATCGTCGTCAACTGCGTCGGCCTCAGCCTGCTCACCGTCCGCGACGGCGCCCCCGAGACCCCGGCCGCGGTCAGCCGCAACACCTTCGCCTTCGCCCACGACGACTCCGACCCACCGCGCGGCTCCGGCGCCGACCGGGCCGTGGGCGTACGGGTCAACGGCGCTGCCGCGATCTCCGACAACGTGTTCGTCGGCTGCGGCAACGCGGCCGTCGCCTGCCTGCGCGACGTCGGGCAGATCGCCATCGACCGCAACCTGTTCTTCGCCACACCGCGCGACATCGTGCGCAGCCGGGTGCCGGGCGCGGAGGCCGAGCTCACCGAGGAGTACGCCGCGGAGCTCGAAGACGTCGGCCTGCGTTCGGCGGCCGGCAACACCGTCGGCGACCCACAGCTGACCGGGCTCCCGGCGGCGTGGCTCGACACGTACACGGTGGACGTCGCCGTCACGTACGAGCGCCCGCCGATCGCCGCCCTCAACGCGCTGCGGGAATCGGCCGGCCTCGGTGAGCTGTCGTCCGCATCAGACCGTGATGTTCAGCGGCCCGTCATGCGCCGGCTCGCCCCGGCCGAGGTGCTCGCCCTCGCGGTCGGCGCGGCGCCGGGCGCGCACCCCGCCGACCTGGCGGCGCCGGAGCCGTTCACCGAGCTCCCGGCCGGCCCGTCGTACCAGGCCGTCGACTGGGCGCGGCTCTACGAGGCCGACCCGGCGCTCGCCGGAGCCCCGGTGCAGGTGCGGGCCGGGGTCGGCTTCGACCAGAACACGCAGATCCTCCCCGAGCTCGCGGAGACGCACATCGGCGTCGCCGTCTACGAGCCCGGCACCGACAACAGCCCGTGGTGGGCGCTCGCCCCGCGCTACGGCCTCGTCCATCACCAGACCGAGGAGGCCGTACGGTATTCGCGCGGCCTCGACGTCGAGTCCACGTACCTGCTCCGCGGCACGTACCGTCTCACGCCGCCCGGCGGGCGTCAGAGCGCCACCATCGTCCTCGACTCCCTCGCGCCCGTGCTCGACGTCACGGCCCCCGAGCCGCCCCGGCCGGCCGGCCGCGACTGGTTCGTGCGGGCCGGATCCTCCGGCGGGGACGGCAGCCGCGAGGCGCCGTTCCGCGACCCGTTCCAGGCTCTCGAAAAGGCCGCCGAGGGCGACCGCATCCTCGTCGCCGCAGGTGAGTACACGGGCCGCCTGCGGTCGGGCACGTGGCGCATCCCCGTACGCAACCTGACGCTGCTGGGCGGGTGGGACGCCGAGTTCGCCGCGCGCGACCCCTGGCGGCACCCCGTGCGCTTCGTGCTCACCCCGGAGACCAAGGCGAAGGGCATCTTCGGCGATCCGGTGCTCACCGGCGAGGACTCGGGGGAGGGCCTCATCCTCGACGGGTTCATGTTCGACGGGGCGACCTACAACGCGTACGCCGACAGCGGCGCCCTCGACGCGGGCCATTCCCAGTCGGCGGCGCTGCTCGACCTGCGCGGCGGCAGCGGCGGCATCACCGTGCGCAACTGCGTCTTCGCCAACGCGGCGTACTGCGCCGTGCAGCTCAGTGCGGCGTACGGGACGTTCGAGAACAACGTGGTCGTCAACACGAGCGGCACCGCCGTCCGTGTCCAGGCACCCGGCGCGGGCCCCTGGACCATCCGCGGCAACACGGTCCTGTTCGCCGCCGACCCCACCGGCCGGGCCTCGACCGGGCAGTCCACGACCGGCTGCCTGCTGGACCTCTCCGGCCGGGGTGTCATGCGGGTCGAGGCCAACGTGCTCGCCTTCGCCGACAGCATCGCCGTCCGCGCGACCGTGCCCGACCAGAACCTGCTGCTCGACGGGAACGTGCTCGCCGCCAACCTGTACGCCGACCTCCACGACGGCCGCCACGTGCTCGTCGACGCCGAGAACCGCGACCGGGTGTTCCGCGACGCCCCGTTCGGCGCGCAGACCGGAACCCGGTTCGAGCTGCCGGCGGTGCCGGTCGACGCCGCGTACGCCGACCAGGCCGTCGGCCGCCTCTCGGCGCTGGCCGCCGCGATGCCGAAGGACGGGCTCAACGCCGCCGCGGCGGCGCTCGGCGTCTCGATCACGGCGCCGAAGACGGAGGCACCCGTCGAGGCGGCGCCCCCGGAGCCGAAGAAGGAACCGTCAGTGGCCGACCTGCTCGCGGACCTCGGCCGGGCCCGCAAGGCGTTCGAGGCGAAGGACGCGGCCCCGCCGGCCACAGACACTCCGCTGTACTGCCCGGTCTATCCGGTCGAGGCGGCGCTGAGGCTGGCCCTCGACGCCCCGCCAGGCGAGCCCGGCGCCCACGCCCCGCCTTCATGATCGAAGAGCCCGACTCCACCGAAACCGGGGCGGTTCGGTGCCGGGTGACCGCGCATACCGTTGCCGCCACGAGCCGCGGGCGGCGCTTCAGGCGGAGGTGCGTTCCCGCCACGCCCGCAAGCGATCACGCAGCCAGTGGTAGCTGGCCTTGGGCGTACGGGATCCGGTGGCGTAGTCGACGTGGGCCAGACCGAAGCGGGGCCCGTACCCGCGGGCCCACTCGAAGTTGTCGATGAGCGACCAGTAGAAGTACCCCCGCAGATCGAGCCGGTCGTCGACGGCGGCCGCACGGGCCGCCGCCGCCAGGTGCCCGGCCACGAACGAGATCCGTTCCGGGTCCGGCTCGGGTCCGTCCCGCAGGTCGGCGCAGCCGTTCTCCGTCACGTACACGGCAGGCAGGCCCGGGTAACGGTCCGCGAGCCCGGTCAGGGTGTCGAACAGCCCTTGCGGCTCCACCGGCCAGCCCAGGTCGGTGGTGGGCAACCCGTCCGGCCGTAGCTGCCGGACCCCGATGTCGAACGCGCTGCGCAGCGCCGGGTCGGGCTGCTCGTACGGGGCGTCGGCGACGTGCACCCGGTAGTAGTAGTTGACACCGAGGAAGTCCAGCGGCGTGGAGATCACCGCCAGGTCACCGTCCCGGCGGAACGACAGATCGCTCACCCCGGCGTAGAGCCGCTCGAACCCGGGCGGGTACGCGCCGCCCAGCACCGGATCCGTGAACTGCCGGTTGAGCATGAGGTCCTGCCGATCCGCCGCCGCCTGGTCGGCCTCGGTATCGCTGGCCGGCACGGCGGGGGAGAGGTTGAGCGTGATGCCGACGCGCGCCCGCGGGCCGGCGGCGGACCGGACTGCGGCGACCGCCCTGCCGTGCCCGAGCAGCAGGTGGTGGGCGGCGGCCAGAGCGCCATGTCCTTCGGCGGTGCCGGGAGCGTGCCGGCCCTCCGCGTAGCCGACCATCGACGAGCAGTACGGCTCGTTCAGCGTGATCCAGTCCTGGACCCGGTCGCCGAGGACGCCCGCGACCGCGGCGGCGTACTCGGCGAACCACTCGGCGGTGTCCCGTACCCGCCAGCCACCCTCGTCCTCGAGCGCCTGGGGCAGATCCCAGTGGTACAGCGTGACGAACGGCCGGATGCCGTGCCCGCACAGGGCGTCGACTAGCCGGTCGTAGTAGTCGAGGCCTCGCCGGTTCACCGCGCCCCGCCCGGCCGGCATGACCCGTGGCCAGGCGACCGAGAAACGGTAGGCGTCCACGCCGAGGCCGGCCAGCAGGTCCACGTCCTCCCGCCAGCGGTGGTAGCTGTCACAGGCGACCGAGCCGGAGGTGCCGTCGTCGACGGCACCGGGGCGGCGGCAGAAGGTGTCCCAGATCGACGGCCCGCGGCCGTCCTCGTCGACCGCCCCCTCGATCTGGTACGCCGCGGTGGCCGCGCCCCAGATGAAGCCGGCCGGCAGGTCCGGCAGCTCGGGCAGGTGCGGCCGGGTTGCGGCCGCGGCGGCGCCTTGGGATGTGGTGGTCATCCCTTCACCGCCCCCTGCATGATGCCGTCGACGAGATGCCGGCCGAGGAGCATGAAGACGACGAGGATCGGCAGCGTGGCGAGCAACGTGCCGGTCAGCGTCAGGGTGTAGTCGGTGGTGTAGCCGCTGGCCAGTGCGGAGAGCGCCACCTGCACGGTCGCGTTGTCCTGCAGCACGACCAGCGGCCAGAAGAAGTCGTTCCACGCCTGCATGAAGGTGAACAGCCCGAGCACCGCCGCGGCGGGGCGGGCCGCCGGCAGGACGATGTGCCAGTACAGGCCGAACGTGCTGGACCCGTCGACGCGGCCGGCCTCCAGCAGTTCGTCGGGCACGGCGCGGCCGAGGTACTGGGTCATGAAGAAGACGCCGAACGCGGTTACCAGCCCGGGCACGATCACGGCGGTGAGGCGCCCGGTCCAGCCGAGGTCGGCCATCAGGATGTACAGCGGGATGATGCCGAGCTGGTGCGGCACCATCGAGGTCGCGATGGCCACGACGAGAAGCGCCTTTCGGCCTCGGAACCGCAGTTTGGCGAAGGCGAACCCGGCCAGGGTCGAGAAGAACACCACGGAGACGGTGATCGAGCCGCTGACGATGAAGGAGTTCACCAGGGCCCGGCCGAAGTCGGTCGTGTCGAACACGCGCGCGATGTTGTCGAAGAGGTGCCCGCCGGGCACCAGGGCCGGCGGCACCTTCGTGACGGCGTCGCTGGTCTGCGAGGACACGACGATGGACCAGTAGAGCGGGAAGACCGACCCGGCCACGACCGCCAGCAGGGCGCCGTAGCTCCAGACCGAGGCCTTGCGTGGGTACCCGAAGCTCCGGCGCCGGTGGGACCGGCGTGGCGGCGGCGAGGGCGTGGTGCCGGTCTGTACGGGGTCCGCGAGGGTGGTCACGGCGTTCTCCTCAGTCCTCGTCCTTGGCGATGCGCCGGGTGAGCAGGAAGTTGATGATCGCGAAGATGGCGATGACCAGACAGAGCGTCCAGGCGACCGCCGAGGCGTAGCCGAAGCGGAACTCCCGGAACCCCTGCTCGTACATGAACAGGGCGACGGTCTGGAACTGCCGGTCGGAGCCGCCGGTGGGCGTCTGGGAGCTGGCGAACAGCAGGGGTTCGGCCATGATCTGCAGGCCGCCGATCGTCGAGATCACCGTGGTGAAGATGATCGTCGGCCGCAGCATCGGGACGGTGATCCGCCTGAACTGCTGAGCCTGCGACGCGCCGTCGAGGTCGGCGGCCTCGTACAGGTGGTGCGGAATCGCCTGCATCGAGGCGAGGTAGATGAGGGCGTTGTAGCCGGTCCACCGCCAGGCGACGATGAACGAGATGGCCAGGTGGGAGCTCCAGGTGTTGGCCTGCCAGTCGATCGGGCCGATGCCGACGAGGCCGAGCGCCCAGTTGACCATGCCGAAGTCGCGGCCGAAAAGTTGGGTGAAGACGATCGTCACCGCCACGATCGAGGTGACGTTGGGCAGCAGCACGCCCATCCGTAGCGCGGTGCGGGCCCGCAGCCGGTGGTTGAGCAGGTGGGCGATCCAGAGCGCGGCGAGCAGTTGCGGCACGGTGGACAGCACCCAGATGCTGAGTGTGTTGCCCAGGGCGTTCCAGAAGTACGCGTCCTGCAGCATCTCGCGGTAGTTCGCGAGGCCGACCCAGCGGTGCGACCCGGAGTCGAGCAGGTCCCAGTCGTTGAACGAGACGTACGCCGTGTACAGCAGCGGGAACAGCCCGAACGCGCCGAACAGCAGGAAGAACGGCAGGATGTAGAGGTAGGGCGAGCCCTTGGTGTCGAGCCGGCTCAGGCCGGCCCGCCGGGCCTGGTGGAGGTAGGTGGCCATCGTCGATCCTTCGTCGCCGGGCGCCGCCGGCGGTCAGGGGCGACCGCCGGCGGCGCGGGTCGAGTTACTTGGCGAGGCGCTCGACGTCGCTGACCATCTGCTTCCAGGACTCGTCGGAGCTTTGCTTGCCCTGTTCGATGCGGACGAGGGCGTCGCGGATGGTGGTCTGTACGTCTCCGGCTCGCGGGCCCTGGTACTGGGGCTTGAGCTGCTTCGCCGCGGTGGTGAAGAGCTGGCCCACCGGTGCGTTGTTGAAGAAGGCGTCCTTGTACTGGGCAATGTCGGGCTTGTCGTACAGAGCCGGGATGGACGGCAGGTTGCCCCGCGCGGTGAACACCTTGGCCTGCTGTTCCGGGGCGGTCAGCCACGCCGCGAGCTTCTTGGCCTCCTCGATGTGCTTGCCCTGCTTGGGAACGGTGAGGTACGAGCCGCCCCAGTTGCCGCCGCCGCCCGGGACGCTCGCCACGTCCCACTTGCCGGCGGCGTGCTTCGCCTGGTCCTTGATCTTGGTCATCATCCAGGCCGGACACGCGATGGTGGCGAACTGGTCCTTCGCGAAGCCGTTGTTCCACTCCTGCGAGCTGCCGATCAGCTTGGCCGACAGGTTGCTCTGGATCGCCTTCACCGTCAGGTCCCAGGCCTTTCGGACATCGGGGCTGGTGCCCACGACGATGGCGTTGTCCTCGTTGTAGTACCCGACCGGGGCCTGGCCGATGATGGCGTTGAACAGTTGGCCTCCGCCATCGAAGAAGGCGCTGCCGGCCGGGGCCTTCGCCGCGTACCGCTTGCCGAACTCGATGTACTGGTCCCAGCCGCTGCCCCAGGCGGCCGACACCTGGTCGCGGTCGAAGGGCATGCCGGCCTTCTCGAACAGGTCACGCCGATAGCAGATGGCCAGGCCGCCGACGTCGGTGCCGTACCCGATCTGTTTGCCGTCCTTGGCCAGCGACGCCGCCCACTTCCAGTCGAGGTACTCGGACTGGCGGTCCTTGCCCAGGTCGACGAAGAGGTTGCCCCGCTCGCGCATCTGCGCGATGAAGCCCGTGTCGACGCCCTCGATGTCGCCCGCGCCGGAGCCGGTGGCCAGGTGGGTGATCAGGTCGCGGTGATGGTCGTTGTAGGCGGCCGTGCGCTCCTGGATCGTGATGTTCGGGTGCGACTTCTGGTACTCGGCGTACAGGTCCTGGTACCCGAAGTTGCCGAACAGGTTGACGTTCAGGGTGATCTTTTCGTTGCCGCCGCCGGAGCCTCCCTCGGTGCCGGTGCCACACGCGGTCAGCAGTACTCCGGCGGCCAGGGTGGCCGCCGCCAGTCGCAACAGTCGGTTTGGGTGCATGCCAGGGAACCCTTTCGTGCGATGTAACCGGTTACCTGAAACCGGTTACATTGTCGGCGAAGCGATGGTGGTGGGGGTGGGTGGAGTTGGATGAAGATCGGATGCCGGCCGAGTTGCGGGTGACCGCCCGGCGAGCGCCTTTCCTGGGAAGTGTGAACGGGTTCGGCTAGGGGGTGTCAAGTTACGAAACGATAACGGTCGATGCGGGTTGACCGGCGGACATCGCTGGCGCTACGGTCGTGAAACCGGTTACAGAGAAGGCACCACATTGGCCACTATCAGGGAGCTGGCGCGCCGCTCCGGCGTGTCCGTCGCCACCGTGTCCCGCGTCTTCAACACCCCCGAGGTCGTCAGCCAGCACACCCGCCAGCGCATCCTCGACCTGGCCGCCGAGATCGGCTACCTGCCGAACGGGTCGGCCCGCACGCTCGCCACGAAGAAATCCAACATGGTGGGCCTGGTATGGGACACCGACCATCGCCGCCCTGGATGGCGCCACCCATTCCTGCAGGAGATCCTCGTCGCGCTCAAGACGGCGCTCAGCGCGCACGGGCTGAACCTGCTCATGCTCGCCGGCCACGACGCGGCGGGGCCCGACGACGGGCAGCGATACGTGCGCGCCGTCCGCCAGCACAACCTCGACGGCGCGGTCATCATCGACAACGGCACCCGGGACCCGGCCGTGCTCGCCCTCGTCGAAGCCCAGGTGCCGTGCGTCGCTCTCGACCTGCGGGTCGACGGCCCGACGTCGACCTACATCACCTCGGACAACGCCGGCGGCGCGGCGCTCGCCGTCCGCCACCTCGTCGAACGCGGCCACCGGCGCATCGCCACCATCACCGGCCCGCTGCGAACCTGGCCGGGAGCCGAACGGCTCGTCGGCTTCCGGGCCGCGCTGGCCGGGGCCGGCCTGCCGCTCGCCGACGGCCACGTCGTCGAGGGAGACTTCTATCTCGACGGCGGTCACGCCGCGATGGACCGGCTGCTCGCCCTCGACGACCGCCCTACCGCGGTGTTCGTCGCCGGTGACGAGATGGCTGTCGGCGCGATGCGGGCGGCCCAGGCGGCCGGCCTACGGATCCCCGACGACATTGCGATTGTCGGCTTCGACGACATCGAGGTGGCCGCGCTGATCCCGCCCGGGCTCAGCACCGTCGCCCAGAACAAGCCCGGCTTCGGCACGGCCGCCGCCGAGGCGCTGGTCGCCATGCTGCACGGCGGCGACGACCCGCCCAAGCCGACCGTGTTGCCGACGACGCTCGTCGTCCGCGGCACCACCTGACCCGAACCGCGCGACGTCGGCGCCGTTCCGCTCTGGATCGTGCTGCTGCTCGCGGTCGCTGCTGCCGGAGTCGCTGTCACCGACCCCGCAACCGGGCCTGCCTTGAGCGTCACACCCGTGCCTGGGCGAGGTCGCGGCCGGCGGTGGCGCGAATGATCCGGGGCCAGGTCGGCGGGGCCTGCGCATTCAACCGCCTCGCCGCACTGCCGCGACCCGCCGGCTGACCCAGCAACCCCACGCCCCGACCAGCAGCACGGAGGAACCCGGCCCAGCGCCGGGCCGTCAGCATGCCAGCGAACTGGTACGCGAATCCCGAACCAACCTCATCGAACACGTCCAGTCGGCCGCGACAGCCGCAACCTGCCAGGCGTACGTGAGTTCGCCAGCCGAATCGGGCTGATCTAACCCGCTGCTTCCTGTCGCGGCTGCTGCTCCTGCGCGTGGGTGGGTTCCGGTCGGGCGGCGACTGTCGTGTCGGGACAGTGCACCCCTATAGACCCCTATTGATGCGTAGTGATGTCGTCGCGGAGCGTTATCGTCTGACGGTGTCGCCGCCCTCTGACGGCAAGATCGTCTGACGGAGAGGATCGCCATGTCGCTGCCCACCAACCCTCCGGCGCTGAGCGTGGTGATGCCGACCTACCAGGATCCGCAGTGCCTCGCGCTGACCCTCAGGGCGCTGACCCGGCAGACGCTGCCGCCGGAACGCTTCGAGGTGATCGTGGTCCGGGACGGTGGCTCGTCCGACGGGTACGCCGAGGCGCTCGCCGAGGGCGCCGGTCTCCGCCTGCGCGTGCTGGAACTCGCCGAGCGCAAGGGCCGCTCCGTCGCCCGCAACGAGGGGGCGCGCCGTTCCTGCGCACCTCTGCTGGTCTTCCTCGACGCCGACTCGTGGGCGGTGCCCGACCTGCTGGAGCGGCACCTGGCCTGGCACAGCGTGCCCGGCAACGCGGCGGTGCTGATCGGCCGGCGGGACGAGATCGGCCTCGCTGACCTGCCGGCAGTGCTGGCCGGCGAGCCGCACGCGGTCGCACGCGCCTTCCCGCACGGCGGCGACCTGCGGTTCGCCACGGGGCTTCCCGACGACGGGGGCGAGTGGCTCCGGGCCGGCTGGGTCATCGCCTACACGCACAACATCTCGCTGTCCAGCGCGCACTTCGCGCAGGTCGGTGGCTACCGCGAGGCGTTCGGTCTGAGCTACGGCGTGGAGGACGTCGAGTTGTTCTACCGCGTCGACCGAAGCCTCCCCGGCGGCGTCAACTTCGGCTACGACGACGACGCCCGGATCGTCCACCTGCCGCACCACAAGAACATCACCCGCAACTGGATGGAGATGAAGGCCAACTTCCAGCAGGCGGCCCGGCTCTATCCGTGCCTGGAGTGGGAGTTCCTCACCGCCGTCATGGGGTACGAGGCGATCCGGCGGATCCTGCACTATCGCGCGCTCATCGACGAGTGCGTCGAGCGGTCGGCCTGCGCCATCGGGCCCGCCGCCGCGCGCCTCGCCGGCCAGGTGCGGGGGCACCGCACGCTCTGGATCGGCACCGGCCGTGCCGATTCCGGGTTGCCCGCCTCGGCGTTGACCTTCGACTATGCCGCACCCATCGGGCGGACCAACTTCCACCTGCTCGGCGTCGCCCCGCCCATGCCGCCGGGCAGCCTGGACGCGGTGATCAGCGTGGACTTCTGGCGGTACCTGCTGTGGCCGGAGCTCTGCCAGTTCATCTCGGCCTCGCTGCTGCTGGCCGGCGAGGTCCACCTGGTCGCCACCGCCGACTCGACGCCGGGGATGTGCGCCGCCGACCCGCAGACGCTGGACTACCTGCGCCAGGCGCAGGCCGCGGCCTGCACGGCCGAGCTGCGCGCGGTCGAGGGGCTCGGCCACGTACTGATCCTGCGGCCCCTCCGACCCGCGCCCGGTGCCGCGCGCCGGGTACCCGCTCAGACCGCCGCCGGGGCGCGCCCCGCTGCCCTGGTGCCGGGGCGCTCCACGACGCGGGGATAGCAGATCAACGGTGCGGCCAGGCCCGACAACGCTGTCGGGCCTGGCCCAGCCGTGCCCGGATCCGGCGTAAAAGACGGAAAGGCGAGTATTGTGCGCGTACTGCTGTCGACTCTCGGGTCGCGTGGCGATGTCCAACCCCTGGTGGCGCTCGCGTCGCGGTTGACGGCCCTCGGCCACCAGGCCCGCCTCTGCGCCCCGCCCGACTTCGCCCGCTGGGTGGCCAGCTTCAGGATTCCCTTCGTGCCCGTCGGCCCGCCCTGGCGCAGGTCGGCGGCGCCCAGGTCGCGGGCCGCCGTGCCAAAACCCTCGCCCTCGCAGGTACGCAAGTTCGCCGAGTCCTCCATCGGCATCCAGTTCGAGGTGCTGTCGGCCGCAGCCCGGGACTGTGACGTCCTCGTCGCGTCGACGGGCCTCCAGATCGCCGCCCGCACCGTGGCGGAGAAGCGCGGCATCCCGTACGTCTTCGCGGCGCTCTGCCCGGCGGCCCTTCCCTCACCCCACCACCCCCCGCTGCCGCTGCCGGTGCTCGGGGAGGTCCCGGCGCCCGCGTCGGCCGACAACAGCGACCTGTGGGCCGCCAACCTGCGGCACGTCAACGACACCTTCGCCGCGCCCCTCAACGCGCTGCGGTCGGCGGTGGGGTTGGGCACGGTCGACGACGTCAGCGACCACATCCACACCGACCGGCCGTGGCTGGCCGCCGACCCGGCCCTGGCACCCTGGCCGGACGTCGCCGATCCGGCCGTCTACCAACCGGGCGCCTGGCTCCTGCCCGACAAGCGGGCCCTGCCCGCCGAGCTGACGGCCTTCCTGGACGCCGGCGGGCCGTGCGTCTACGTCGGATTCGGCAGCGTCGCCGCACCCCCGGGTCTGCTGGAGACGGCCGTGCGGGCCGTGCGCGCGGTCGGTTGCCGGCTGGTCGCCTCCCGGGGCTGGGCACCGCTCTCGCCGGTCGACCGGTCCCCCGACTGCCTGGTGGTCGGCGAAGTGAACCAGCAGGACCTGTTCCGGGAGGTGGCCGTGGTGGTCCACCATGGCGGCGCGGGCACCACGACCACGGCCGCGCGGGCCGGGACGCCGCAGGTCGTCGTACCGCAGGTGTACGACCAGCACTACTTCGCGCGCCGGGTGCCCGCGCTCGGCATCGGCACCGCACACCCCGGCTCCGTGCCGACCGTCGAGTCACTGACCGAGGCTCTGGGCGCCGCGCTGCGGCCGGAGGTGGCCGCCCGCGCCCGCGAGTTCGCCGGCGTCGTACGCACCGACGCGGCGCAGGTCGCCGCGGAGCGGTTGGTCGTCGCACCGGGAGCCTGATCGGTGAGGCGACGCTCCAGGTACTGCGGGGGCGGGTCCGGCTGGTCGCGCCGGATCAGCCGTGGACCGGTGGGGAGGGCGACCTGCTGGTCATCTCGGAGGCCCGGCACTCGTTGTACGCCGAGGTTAGGGCGTCGGCGGACCGGACCGGTGTCGGGGTGCTCCCTACTCCGGCCGGCGCTGTTCACCGGCGGGGCTGCGGAGACCGTCGGTCGCGCCGCGGGCTCGTGGCGAGCGGCGCGCGTCGGCGTCAGAAGCTGCTGACCAGCTTCACGAACGCTTCGTCGATCTTGGCCGGATCGGTCGCGTCGAAGGCCTTGCCCGATGATGCCTTGGCGATCCGGTCCAGGGTGGCGAAGTCCGACTCCCGGTCGAAGGCGATGCAGAACACCTTCACCGGACGCCGCGGGTCGAGGGCGACCTCGGCGAGCAGGCCGGCCAGGTCGTTGTCCTGCCGGTACTCGTTCTTGCCGTCGGTCAGCACGACGATCGCGTTGATCCGCTGCGGGTCGTACCGGTCGAGCAGCTCTCGGTGTGCGGCCCGGACCGTCGCGTAGAGGGCGGTGCCGCCATCGACGTGCAGGCCGGCGATCTTGCTGTTGATCCGCTTCTGGTCGAACTCGCCGAGAGGGATCTCCTCCCGGTAGGGGCTCTTCGGCCGCTTCCGGGTCTCCGAGGAGAACGACCAGAGACCCACCCGGTCCTCGGTGTTGAGCAGCGCGAGGCCCTTGCCCGCCGCTGCTGAGGCGACCTGGAAGCGGGTGCGGGTGCCGACCATCGCCTGCATGGACCCGGACGTGTCCAGGGCTATCAGGATGTTGGCCTTCTTGCGGAGCGTCCGCCAGCCGTCCAGCATCGCGCCGACCACCTGCGGGTCCGGGGGCTCGAAGTAGCTCAGCCCACCGGTGGGCTCGGCGCCGACGTTGGCGAGCAGCTCCGCCGAGGCTCGGCGCTCGTGGTCCCGGAAGCCGAGGCGGGCGAAGCTCTCCTGCTGGGCGTCCTCGGTCAGGAAGGCCAGGAAGTCGGCCGCCGCCGCCCGCTGCCGCTCGTCGGCGGAGGGCAGCACCACGAACGGGTGGTCCAGGTTGAACGTGCCCTCCTTGGGGTGGACGGCGACCAGCGGGACGTTCGGCCTGCGGCCCCGCTCCTGCCCGTCCTGCCGAGGGCTCAGCGCACCCGTGTTGTAGAGGTCCACGAGTTCCTCCTGGAGGACGATGGCGCTCATGTCGTCCGTACTGCCCGCGCCGCCCGCCAGGTCCGCCTCGGCGAGGCTGCGCAGCAGGTCCACCGAATCGTCGCTGTAGTGCGACACATTGGCCTCGATCCGGCGGACGAACTGGGTGACCGCGGGGTCGGCAAGGTCGGACCGGGTCAGGTCGCTGGACCGTTGCACCGCCGCGTAGTAGGTGGCGATGGTCGCCGCCAGCCCGGAGGTGGACAGGTTGGGGTTGTCCTTGCCGAAGGTGAAGCGGCCCCACTCCGGCTTGCCGAAGCCCGCCCACCCGTCCCGCCCGGACAGGCCCAGGATCTCCCCCCAGCCCAGCGGCCCGCGCCGGCGTATCAGTTCGGCCTTGGGCTGCGGCATCGCGATCACCAGTGGGCTGTTGGCGATCGACGGGTAGCGGTCCGGGGTCTGCGGTGCTCGCCCGGCGGCTTGGTCGAGCAGCCGGAGCTGGCCGGTCCACAGGCTCGACGTCGGCAGCCAGACCTGTGGTCGCGGCAGGCCGGTGTGGGTCCAGCCGGTGGCCAGCGCCTCGGCGGCCTGGCCCGAGTTGAGCGCGCTGACGTGCACCTCGGCGCAGCCACCGCCGTCGATCGACCGGCTGCTGCGGTTGTAGCGCTCGGCCAGGTCGACCAGCAGCGCCGCCTTCTCCGTCGACGAGTTGACCTGGAGGGTGGTGGCGCAGTCGGTGCGGGGCACCTCGCTGCCCGCATCGCGCTGCTGGACGAACACGAACGCCCCGGCGATGACCACCAGCCCGGCGGTGACGGCGGCGGTGTAGGGCAACCACTGCCGCGTGCGGGTAACGGATGGGGTCATCGGGGCGTCCTCCTCGGCGGGCGGCTGGTGGCCGTCAACCTATCGATCCGGCGCCAGCCGGCGACCCGGACCCCTGCCGCGGCGTCACGGGCGGTCGGACCGTCCCCCGACCGCCGTAGCGACCAGCAGCCGGACCAGGTAGACCACGACGAAGGCGACCGCCCCGACTGCGGCGGCCGGGCCGATCGCGCTCGACGCGACGTAGCCGGCGGCGGCGCCGGCCGAGCCGAGGAAGAGCGCTGTCGAGATGCCCCAGGCGTCGAGGGCCTCACGACGCAGTCGCCGCAACGCGCCGCCGGACCCGGCGCCGACGCCGGGCTCCGTCGCCGGCAGGTACGCCGGCTGGGTCGTCATCCGTGGGTGTGCCGGCTGCGTCGGCCGGGCCTGGGTCGGCACCGTCGGCTGTGGCTGTGGCTGCGTCGGGCGCGGCTGCGGTGCCGTCGGCGTGATCCGGGGAAGGGGATGGTTCGGCGTCGGCGTGCCCGCGGTCTCGTTGCCGACCTCGAGCAGGCTCTCCCGACGTAGCGGCACGGTGGCCGTGGCGTCCTGCCGCAGCAGCCGCACCAGCACCTGCTCGGCACCCGGCCGATCCGCCGGATCCTTCGCCAGGCACTCCCGGATCAGCTCGTCCAGCACCGGAGGCAACGCCGGCAGGTCGGGCGGATCGTGCAGCACCCGGTGCATCACGGCGAAGAGCGAATCATCGCCGAAGGGTGGCCGGCCACCGGCAGCGAACGCGATCGTGGCCGCCCAGGCGAAGACGTCGCATGGCGGACCGACCGCGTCGTTGCGGAACCGCTCGGGTGCCATGTACGCGGTGGTCCCCATGACCCGGCTGGACGCCGTCTCGGTCACGCCCAGCGCGCGAGCGATGCCGAAGTCGATCACCCTAGGGCCGTCCCTGCCCAGCACCACGTTGTCCGGCTTCAGATCGCAGTGCACCACGCCGGCACTGTGGATCGCGGCGAGCGCGGTGACAGTGCCGACCGCGAGCCGGTGCAGGGCGTTACCGGTCACCGGGCCGCGTTCGCGGACGTGCCGGTGCAGGGTCGGGCCTTCGATGAACTCACTGACCACGTAGGGACGCTCGCCGTCGACCTCGGCGAAGAGCACCTGCGCGGTGCAGAACGGAGCGACCCGGCGCGCGGCGGCGATCTCCTTCACGAACTGCGACCGCGCCCGTGGATCAGTCAGGTCGACGTTGACCATCTTGACCGCGACGCGGTCACCAGCGTCGTCCTCACCGAGGTAGACGACCCCCTGCCCACCCGCGCCCAGCCGGCCGAGCAGCCGATACCGGCCGGCGGTGACCGGGTCGTGCGTCCACAGCTTCGCCAATCCTGGCACCGGCGTGCCGGCCAGTTCTGACATCCCGACTCCATCAGTGTCGTGCCCGGCCACCGGCGGCGCAGGGCACGGCCATCGTGTCATGCCGCAGCGACGACAGAGGACAGCCGATCATGGGTGGAAGCCACCACCGCCGGTGGTCCTCGCGGTGGCGGTCGCCGCACTGCGCGGGCCGGCCCGGCCTACGACGGCGGGCGTCCCTCCAGGGTGTCCCTTCGTCCTCCGCCGTGGCCGGCGCGAACTCGTTTCCCGCCGTGCCGTGCCAGCGGGTCGATGCCGGTGCCCGACCACGGTCGCCGGCCCGCGCAGCCGCACCGGCGTCAGGCCCGGCGCAGCGTCCGCAGTGTGCCGGCCCAGGCGACCACCTCGTCGAGCATGGTGCCGAGGGCCTGCTCGTGGTGCGCGGCCGGCCGGAAGTCGCGGAAGTTGACGAAGTCGGTCGTCAGAGAGAGCGCGACCTGGGAGCGGACGTCGGCGACGCCGAGCTGCCCGAGGACCAGCCGCAGGTGCTCCGCCGCCCGGGTGCCGCCGTGCACGCCGTAGCTGACGAGGCCGGCGGCGGCGTGCTGCCACTCCTGGTAGAGGAAGTCGAGGGAATCCTTCAGCGCGCCCGGGATGGAGTGGTTGTACTCCGGCGTGACGAAGACGAAGCCGTCGAACCCGGCCACGGTCGCCGCCCAGCGGCGTACGGCCGGGCGTCGCGACGGCGCCATCGACGGCGGCAGCACCTCGTCGAAGTGTGGCAGGGCGTAGTCGGCGATGTCGACCAGTTCGACAGTGGCGTCGCCCCGCTTGGCGGCGACGTCGCGCACCCAGCGGGCCACGGCGTCGGCCTTGCGGCCGGGTCGCGTGCTGCCGACGATGACACCGATCCTGACCATGCTGCTCTCCTCTAGGCGATGGGGACGGGGCGCGCGGGAGCCGACGTGCCGGTCAGGTCACGAGCCAGCTCCACCGCGCCGTGCAGGGACGACAGCCCGCCGAGGGCGGCGGGACGCACCGGTGGCGCCGGGCGCCCGGGCCGGCCGGCGCGACGTGCCCGTTGCGCGACGAGCGGCACGAAGCCGGGCAGGCCGGCGGCGAACCCGCCACCCACGATCGCCAGCGCCGGATCGAGGATCTCGCCGAGGCTCACCACCGCCGCCGCCAGCGCCCGGCAGCTCTCCTCGACCGCAGCCACCGCCCAGGGCTCGCGCCCGTCGAGTCCGGCCCGTAGGTCGTCGAAGCCCACCTCGCCGCCCCGGCGGGCGGCGGCGCGGCGCAGGGTGGCGGGGCCGGACGCGACGGACTGGAGGCAGCCGTGCCGGTCGCAGTCGCAGCGCTCACCGTCGAGGGCGACGACCATGTGGCCGATCTCGGCGGAGGACCGGCCCGGCACTGGCCGGCCGGCCAGCACGACGCCGCCGCCGATCCCGGTGCCGACGCCCAGGTAGACCACGTCGTCCGCGCCGGCGCAGCGCGCCTCGGCCAGGGCGGCGAGATCACCGTCGTCGGCGACGGCGGTCGCCGCGTCGGGAAAGAGGCGGCGCAGCGCGCCGGTGAGGTCGAGGCCCGCCCAGCCGGGGCGCCCAGGCCAGGTGGTGACGGTGCCCCCGGTGTCAGTGGTCGCCGGCATGGCAACCCCGACCGCGTCCACCGGCCCCCACCGGTCGAGCAGCCGGTCCACCTCGACGGCCAGCACCGTCAGGTCGTCGGCCGGGTCGGCGGCCCCCCGGGGCCAGCGGAAGGTCCGGTCGTACGCCGGCCGCCCGGGTGCCTCCGCGTGCAACGCGACCTTGGTGCCGCCGACGTCGATGCCGAGGACGCCGCCGTGGCGCTGCGGACCGGACACGGCCGGCCTCAGCCCAGCCGCACGTGCAGGTAGACGAGCGCCAGGGCGGCGACGGCAAAGATCACCGGCGTCAGGATCGTCGCGGCCGGGTCCTTCGCCCGGGCGTGGTAGACGACCGCGCCCGTCATCTGCAGGGCGAGACCGATCGCCGCCGCGATGCCCAGGGGCGGCCAGAGCAGGCCGAGCAGCAGCCCGGCGACCGCGGCGAGTTCCAGCACCCCCAGCACGCGGGTCAGCCCCGGCGAGACGCCTAGGTGGTCCATCCGCTCGCGCATCTGTGCCTGCCCGGTGAGCTTCGGCACGGCGGTGCCCGCGAACACGGCCGCGAGGACGAGGGTCAGGACGAGGACGGGAATCTCCACGTGAGGTCCTTCGGGAAGAGTCGGGACGTGCGGACGACCGTACCGCCGGCACGCCGGCGCCCACGGCAGCGGACGGCGGGGTGCCCGGTCGTCATCGGACGGTCGCGGTGAGGGCGCGCGCGGCCAGCCGGTAGCCCAGCGCTCCGAGCCCGACGATCACCCCGCTGGCCAGCGGGGCGATCACCGAGTCGTGCCGGAAGCTCTCCCGCGCCCACACGTTGGACAGATGCACCTCGACGAAGGGCCGGGGGTAGTTGGCCAGCGCGTCGCGCAGGCTCCAGCCCGCGATCATCAGGGCGCCCGGGTTGACGATCGCGCCCACCGTGTCGTAGCTGTTCTGGATCGTACGGATCAGCGCACCCTCGCAGTCGTGCTGCTCGGCGACCACACCCCAGCCCCGGGCGGCGACCTCCTCGCCGACGGCGCGTTCGATGTCGTCCAGGGTGTCGGTGCCGTAGATCTCCGGTTCCCGCCGGCCGAGAATGCCCAGGTTCGGGCCGTTCAGCAGCAGCACGTCCGACACGCTTCACCTCGTGGGGCACGGCCCTGGTCCCGCAGAGCCTGATGACTGGTCACCGCAGTCTTACTACGCCGACGGCTCCCGGCGAACCGGCGGCGCCCGACGCACGGCGGACTAAGGGGTGGCTAGGGGCTGTTAGGGGCGGTGACCGCGTATCCGCGTCGGTTACCGTCCTCCCTGCTGAAGCGACGCCGCCGGCTCCAGACGGAGGCGTCACGTACCGCGCGGCCATCCGGTGCTCCGCTGCGCCCGGCCCGCGCACCGGCGGTCTCGGGTCGTCCCGCCCGATGGTCCGCCCAAGCCCCTGGTCTGCCCGAGTTGGGAAGTGGGAAGTCATGAGTGGTCAGCCCTCGACGGTGTCCGAGTTCCCCGAGTGGCCGCAGTACGGCGACGAGGAGCGAACCGGACTGATCCGCGCCCTCGAACAGGGTCAGTGGTGGCGGATGGGCGGCAGTGAGGTCGACTCCTTCGAGCGGGAGTTCGGTGACTACCACGGCAGCCCCCACGCGCTTGCCGTCACCAACGGCACCCACGCGCTGGAAGTCGCGCTGGAGGTGCTCGGCGTCGGCCCCGGTACGGAGGTGATCGTCCCGGCGTTCACGTTCATCTCGTCCTCGCTGGCCGCGCAGCGTCTCGGCGCGGTCGCCGTGCCGGTCGACGTCGACCTGGACACCTACTGCGTCGACCCCGCCGCCGTCGAGGCCGCGATCACCCCCCGTACCAAGGTGATCATGCCGGTGCACATGGCCGGGCAGTTCGCCGACATGGACGCGCTCGACAAGCTCGCCGCCGACGCCGGGGTGGCTCTGCTGCAGGACGCGGCACACGCCCAGGGCGCGCAGTGGCGCGGCCGGCGGGCCGGCGCGCTCGGCTCGGTGGCCGCCTTCAGCTTCCAGAACGGCAAGCTCATGACCGCCGGCGAGGGCGGAGCGGTCGTCTTCCCCGACGAGGAACTGCGCGAGCGGGCATTCCTCGTGCACAGCTGCGGCCGTCCCCGCACCGACCGCGAATACCTGCACAGCACCACCGGCTCGAACTACCGGATGAGCGAGTTCACCGCCGCTGTGCTACGCGCCCAGCTGACCCGCCTCGACGAGCAGATCGCGCTGCGCGAGCAGCGCTGGCCGCTGCTGTCGAGCCTGCTCGCCGAGATCCCGGGCGTCGTGCCGCAGGCGACCGACCCCCGCACCGACCGCAACCCGCACTACATGGCGATGTTCCGTATCCCCGGGATCGGCATCGAGCGTCGCCGTGCCGTGGTGGACGCGCTCATCGCCCGGGGCGTCCCGGCGTTCGTGGCGTTCCGGGCGATCTACCGGTGCGAGGGCTTCTGGAAGGCCGGCGCGCCCGACGAGTCGGTAGAGGAGATCGCGGCCCGCTGCCCCAACACCGAGCAGATCCACTCCGACTGCCTCTGGCTGCACCACCGCACGCTGCTCGGCACGGAGCAGCAGATGCACGAGATCGCCGCCGTGCTCGCCGACATCCTCGCCGGATGACGGCCCGGCCCCCGGCCGCGGCCGGCCGGCCGGTGCGGGTCGCGGTGGTCGGCCTCGGCTGGGCCGGGCGGGAGATCTGGCTGCCCCGGCTCGCCGCACACCCCGGCTTCGAGGTGGCCGCCGTGGTCGACCCGCAGCCCGTGGTGCGCGATCAGGCCCGCGACACGCACGCCGTCGCGTCCGCGTACGCCGACGTCGAGGACCTGCCCGCCGGAACGGTCGACCTGGCGGTGGTCGCCGTACCGAACCACCTGCACGCGGTCGTCGCCGTCCGGCTGCTGCGCCGGGGCGTACCGGTGTTCCTGGAGAAGCCGGTCTGCCTGACCTCCGCCGAGGCGGGCATCCTGGCCGACGCGGAGCGCGACGGCGGCGCGGTGCTGCTGGCCGGCAGCGCTGCCCGTTACCGGGCCGACGTCCGGGCGCTGGCCGACGTGACCGGTGGGCTGGGCCCGATCCGGCACGTCGATGTGGCCTGGGTTCGCGCCCGAGGGGTGCCCGACGCGGGCGGCTGGTTCACCCGCCGCGACCAGTCCGGCGGGGGCGCGCTGGTGGACCTCGGCTGGCACCTGCTCGACACGGTGCTGCCGCTGCTCGGCCCGGCCCGGGTCACTCACGCGATCGGCAGCGTCTCGGACGACTTCGTCAACGACAGCGCCGCCCACGCCGCCTGGCGCGGCGGGGCCGACACCGCAGGCCATGTTCCCGGCGACGTCGAGGACACCGCCCGGGGGTTCCTGCTCACCGACACCGGCGCCTCCGTCGCCCTGCACGCCTGCTGGGCCTCGCACGAGTCGCTGGACCGCACCACCGTCACCGTGCACGGCGCCGCGGGGTCGGCGACGCTGCGCTGCACGTTCGGCTTCAGTCCCAACCGGGAGCCCACGCCGGTGCTGACGCGTACCCGCGACGGCCGGACCGCGCAGCTGCCGCTGCCCGGGGAGCCGATCGGCGCGGAGTACGACCACCAGCTCGACGCCCTGCCCGGGCTGCTCGCCGACCCGGCCGCCCGGGGCGCGGCCGTCGCCGAGGCCCGCCGGACCATCGACATCATCGAACGGATCTACCAGTGCGCCCGGCCCACCCGGCCGGAGCGCCAGCACGCACTGGTGGGCCATCGCGCCGGGTGAGAACCACCGTCGGCCCCAACCCCTTCCGGGAGCAGCCATGAGCCGTCCATCGTCCACAGTCGAGGTGACCCCGCCGTCGCCGGCGCGCGGCCCGATCCGCGCGGTCGTGTTCGACCTCGACGGCGTCATCGTCGACAGTTCGGCCGTCATGCGTGAGGCGTTCAGCATCGCGTACGCCGAGGTGGTGGGCGACGGGCCGGCACCGTTCGAGGAGTACAACCGGCACATGGGCCGGTACTTCCCGGACATCATGCGCCTGATGGGGCTGCCCCTGGAGATGGAGGGGCCGTTCGTCCGCGAGAGCTACCGGATGGCCCACCTCGTGCCGCTCTTCCCCGGCGTCCGGGAGACCCTGGAGACCCTGCACTCGCGTGGCATCCGGATGGGGATCGCCACCGGCAAGGCCGGCCCGAGGGCCCGCTCCCTGCTCGACCAACTCGGCGTGCTGGGCCTCTTCGGCCAGGTGATCGGTTCCGACGAGGTGGCCCGTCCCAAGCCTGCCCCGGACATCGTGCTCCAGGCACTGGGCAACCTCGACGTGCCGCCGCACGAGGCCATGATGGTGGGCGACGCGGTGATCGACCTGCTCAGCGGCCGGGACGCCGGGGCGACGGCCGTCGCCACGACGTGGCACGGCGGGGACATCGCCGCGCTGCTCGCCGCCGGCCCCGACCTGGTCGTGCACGCCCCGGCGGAGTTGCTGGCGCACTGCCCGGCGGCCCTCGTCCACTGACCCGGACCGGAGCGCGCCGGGCTGCTCACGTGAGCAGCCCGGCGCGCTGCCGCCAGGCTGTGGTCAGCGTGTGTCGCTGACCGCCTCGGGGCCGGCTTCCAGGAAGCGCAGCATGCCGGTGGCCAGGATCTCGGCGGCGGGGGCCGGGACCAGGTCGGTACGGATGGTGACCCGCAGGAGGACACTCTCGTCGCCGGGCAGCACCTCGGCGACGCAGGCACCGGACCACTCCCGGGCGTACGGTTCGACGACCTCCTCGGTCCGGCAGCCGGGCAGGTCCAGCGGGAGGACGAGGTTGTCCTGGTAGGCGAACGAGGGCAGGCTGTTGATCACCTCGCGGGGCAGGTCGAGGACCGGGTCGTCGGTGACCATCTCCAGGAAGGAGACGTCCTGGGCGGCCATCAGCTCGTCCGCGGTCTGCTGGAGGGCGCGCATCAGGTCCTTCTCCGGGCCGCCGAACCGGACCCGGAGACAGTTGCTGCTGATCCTGCTCGTGAAGGCGGAGTCGAGGACGCGGCTGCCGCGTTGGGCGACGATCATCAGCAGGGCGATGTCGTCCTGCTGATGGATGGCGCGCAGCGCCGAGGCGTAGGCGGCGGCGAAGTAGGTGGAACGGCTGAAGCGGTGTTCGGCGGCGGCCCGGTCCCAGCGCCGTACCAGCTCGGGCGGGACGGCGACGATGTGCCCGGTCTTGGGGCCCCAGGTCGGGGTCTGTTCCAGGATCTCCTGCGGCCGGCCTTCGCCTTGGCGGGGTAGGTCGCGTAGTTGTTCGCGCCAGTAGGTTCGTTGGGTTTGCAGGTCGGCGGCGTTGCGGAGGCGGGTGTATTCGTCGTGGGACTGGTGCAGTGTGGGTGCGGGGTGGGTCCAGGTGGGTGTGTGGCCGGTGTGTCGTGCGGTGTAGGCGTGGGTGAGGTCTCGGACGAGTAGTCCGTATGACCAGCCGTCGAAGGCGATGTGGTGGATGCCGATGCCGAAGAGGATTCGGTTGGTGGTTTTGTTTCGGATCAGGGCGGCGCGCCAGTTGCGGCCTTGGGTGTAGTCGAGGGGTTGTTGTACTGCTTCGGCGAGTTGGTCGAGGGCGTCGTGTTCGGTGGCGGCGTCGGCGAGGAGTCGTAGCTGGGGCATGCCGGGGTTGGGTGGGATGATTGCGGTTGGTGGGTCGGTGCGCCGGTAGCGGGCGTGCAGGGCCTGGTGGCGGTGGTGGAGGTCGCCGAGGGCGGCCATGAGGGCTCGTAGGTCCAGCTCACCCTCGATCCACCAGGTGGTGGGGCAGACCAGTTCGAAGGGGAGCACGACGCACTTCGCGACGGACGGGGTCAGCGGGACGGGCTTCGACGGGCCGGGACGGCCGGTGACGGACGGCGCCGGCTCGGCCCCGGGGCGGCGGGGGGCGGTGGCGAGCCAGCGGGCCAGCCCTTGCGGGGTGGGGGTGCGGTGGATCTGCGAGACGGGCACGGCGACGTCGGCGGCCTCGTCGAGGGCGACAGCGACGGCGGCGGACTGCAGGGAGGTCCCGCCGAGGTGGAAGAACCCGTCGAGTGTCCCGACCCGGTCCAGCCCGAGCACCGTCGCGAAGATCCCCGCGACGAGGCGTTCGGAGTCGGTGGCCGGTTCGGTGTACGGCACGTCGAGGTCGGGACGGCGCGAGCCCGGCTCTGGTAGCGCCCGCCGGTCGATCTTGCCGGTGCCGCCGGTGGGGAACCGGTCCAGGACCATGATCACGGCGGGGACCATGTAGGGCGGGAGCACCGCGGCGGCGTGTGCCCGCAGGTCGGCGGTGACGGGGACGCGGCCGTCGCGTCCGGTGACGTAGCCGACGAGCCGGGCGGTGCCCTGGTCCTCGCGACGGGTGACGACGGCGGTGCCGACGTCCGGGTGTTGTTCGAGAGTCGCCTCGATCTCACCGAGTTCGATCCGGATGCCGTTGACCTTGACCTGGTGGTCCATCCGGCCGAGGATCTCCAGCGCTCCGGCGGCGTTCCACCGGCCGAGGTCGCCGGTGCGGTAGGCGGTCCCGCCGCCGTACGGGTCGGTGACGAACCGCTGGGCGGTCAGTTCGGGGCGGTTGAGGTAAGCGTCGGCGACGCCGGCGCCGGCGATGAGGATCTCGCCGGGGACGCCCATGGGGACGAGGTCGAGATTGGCGTCGACGACGCGGATCTGCCGGTTGGGCATGGGTCGGCCGATGGGCACGTACGCGCCGGGCCAGCCCTTCGACGCGTCGTACCAGGTACAGGCGACGGATGCCTCCGCGGGCCCGTACGCGTTGATCAGGCGGGCACCGGCGGCCGTCCAGCGGTGCGCCATGCGGGGCGGAATGGGCTCCCCGGCGAGGGTCACGCACGTCAGGCTGGGGCAGTCGGCGGGATCGACGGCGGCGAGGTTCGTGGGTGGGCAGAACGCGTGGGTGGCCTGCTCCTTGGCGATCAGCTCCGTCAACCGGCGGGCGTCGAGCAGATCGTCGCGGGAGCTGACGACGACGCGGGCACCGGAGGTCAGCGCGGTGTAGATCTCGCCGAGGGCCACGTCGAAGACCGGGGAACAGGAATGGAGCATCCGGCTGTCCGGCCCGACCGCGCACTCCTCCCGCATCCAGGTGACGAAGTTCGTCAGGTGCTCGTGGGTCAGCACGACACCCTTCGGTGTCCCGGTCGAGCCGGACGTGTAGATCACGAACGCCGGCCGGGAGGGTGCCACCACCGGCAGGTCGGCCGCCTCGGCCGCCGTCACGGTGGGCCAGTCGGCATCGAGGGCGACGACCCGTACGCCGTCAGGTCTGGGGACACGCGGGGCGACCTCGCCGACGGTGAGGACGACCCGGGCGCCGTGGTCGGCCAGCAGCATCCGCATCCGCTCCGCCGGCCAGGACACGTCCATCGGCGTGTACGCCGCCCCCGCCCGCAGCACCGCCAGGGTGGCGACGAGCGTCCACATGCTGCGGTCCAGCGCCAGCGACACCACGTCCCCGGGCCGTACGCCCATCGACCGTAGCCGCGCGGCCAACTCCCCCGAGCGGCGGGCCAGCTCCGCGTACGTCAGCACCTCCCCGGCGGCGACGCCGGCCACCGCGTCCGGCGTGCGTCGCGCCCATTCGAGCACCAGCTCGTGCAGCGGCGCACCCGGCACCGGGCGGGCCGGGCCCCGGCCCCACGCGAGCAGCCGCTCGCGCTCGGTCGCGCCCAGCAGCGGCAGCGCGCCCAGCGGCACCCCGGGTTCCCGGATCCCGGCCGACAGCAACGACACGGTCTGGTCCACCAGGCCCCGCACCCAGTCCGCCGAGAAGCCGTCGGCGGCGTAGTCCACCCGGAGCGCCGACCCGTCCCCCGCGACGGTCACCACGATGTCCACGTCCACCACGTCCGGCCCCACCTCGGCCACCGGGGCGTCCACCAGCCCGACCACCACCGGCCCCGCCGCGCCCGCGCTGTGCGCGACCGGTCCGGCCAGCGCCGTGGCCACCCGCGACGTCAGCTCGCCGAAGCCCGGTTCGTCCGCGACGTCGACCCGCAGCACGCCGCCCGACGACAGACCGACCGCCACCTCGGCCTGGCCGGTGTACCGGGCCAGCACCCCCAGCAGACCGGCCAGCAGCACCGCGCCGGGGGAGGGCGCCCCCGCCGGGACGGGCAGGTCGACCCGCCGGTACGCGGAGGCCGCCCGGGCCGGCCACGCGGCCGGCCGGCGCAGGTCCCCCATCAGGTCGAGGACCTCGAAGCCGGGCCCAGCGACATCCGTGGTCTGCGCACCGACGATTCCGACAGACATTGAGCCAGCCTCCGATCAGGGCCGGCGCCACCCAGAGGGGTGCGCCGGAAGGGACAACCACGAACTCTCGGGACAACGGGCCGCGTGCCACGCGGCAACGAGCGGTCCGGTACGCAGGGGCGGACGGTCAGCCGGCGGTGGGCGTACCCGCCGGCCCGTCTTCGAGGAAGCGCAGCATGTGGTGGTTCAGCTCCTCGGCGAAGCTGTACGGCAGGTAGTCGGTGCGGATGGTGACGCGCAGGAGAGCATGGTCGACGCGGGGCAGCACCTCGACCGTGAGCCCGTTGGGCACCTCCCGGGCGTACGGGTCGACGACCTCCTCGGCCCGGCAGCCGGGCAGCTCCAGCGGCACCACCACGTTGTCCTGGAACACGAACGTCGGCAGGCTCGCGACCACCTCGCCGGAGAGCCCGGCGGCGGGATCGTCGGCGGTCTCCGCGAAGGGAACGTCCTGGGCCCGCATGAGATCGCGGATCGTCTCGTCGACCCGCAGGACCAGCTTGTCGTCGTGCGGCCCGTCGAAGCGCACCCGCACGCAGTTGAGGTTGAGCCGGGTGGTGAACGCGGAGTCGAGGACGCGGCTGCCGCGTTTGGCGACCACCATCAGCAGGGCGATGTCGTCCTGCTGATGGATGGCGCGCAGCGCCGAGGCGAAGGCCGCCACGAAGTAGCTGGAGCGGCTGAAGCGCTGGTCGCGGGCGGCCCGGTCCCAGCGGTCGAGCACCTCGGGGGTGACGGTGACGGTGTGGCCCGCCTTCGGTCCCCAGGCGAGGGCCTGCTCCAGGGGCGCGGTGGCCGGGCCTTCGCCTTGGCGGGGTAGGTCGCGTAGTTGTTCGCGCCAGTAGGTTCGTTGGGTTTGCAGGTCGGCGGCGTTGCGGAGGCGGGTGTATTCGTCGTGGGACTGGTGCAGTGTGGGTGCGGGGTGGGTCCAGGTGGGTGTGTGGCCGGTGTGTCGTGCGGTGTAGGCGTGGGTGAGGTCTCGGACGAGTAGTCCGTATGACCAGCCGTCGAAGGCGATGTGGTGGATGCCGATGCCGAAGAGGATTCGGTTGGTGGTTTTGTTTCGGATCAGGGCGGCGCGCCAGTTGCGGCCTTGGGTGTAGTCGAGGGGTTGTTGTACTGCTTCGGCGAGTTGGTCGAGGGCGTCGTGTTCGGTGGCGGCGTCGGCGAGGAGTCGTAGCTGGGGCATGCCGGGGTTGGGTGGGATGATTGCGGTTGGTGGGTCGGTGCGCCGGTAGCGGGCGTGCAGGGCCTGGTGGCGGTGGTGGAGGTCGCCGAGGGCGGCCATGAGGGCTCGTAGGTCCAGTTCACCCTCGATCCACCAGGTGACCGGGACGACGACCTCCAGCGGCGACATCAGGCACTTCGCCACCTGCTGCGCGAGCGGGACCGGTCCCGGGCGCTGCCGGGCCTGTCCCGCGGTCGAGCCGGTGTCCGTACGGCGGGGGGCGGTGGCGAGCCACCGGGCCAGCTCGTGCGGGGTGGGGGTGCGGTGGATCTGCGAGACGGGCACCACCACGTCGGCGGCCTCGTCGATGCCTGCGGCGACGGCGGCGGACTGCAACGACGTGCCGCCGAGGTGGAAGAAGCTGTCGCGGGCGCCGACCCGCTCGATGCCGAGCACGCTCGCGAACACCTCCGCGACGAGGCGCTCGCCCTCGGTGGCCGGCTCGACGTACGGCACGCCGAGGTCGGGGCGCTGGGCGCCGGGTGCGGGAAGGGCACTCCGGTCGATCTTGCCGGTGCCGCCGAGGGGGAAGCGGTCGAGGACGACGACGGCGGCGGGGACCATGTAGCTCGGCAAGTGGGCCGTGGCGTGGTCGCGCAGATCGCCGGTGGCCGGGGTGCGGCCGTCGCGCCCGGTGACGTACGCGACGAGCCGGGCCACGCCCCGGTCCTCGCGGCGGACGACGACTGCGGTCTCCACCTCCGGGTGCTGGGCGAGGATGCTCTCGATCTCGCCCAGCTCGATGCGGATGCCGTTGACCTTCACCTGGTGGTCCATCCGGCCGAGGATCTCCAGCGCTCCGGCGCTGTTCCACCTCCCCAGGTCGCCGCTGCGGTAGGCGAGCCCGCCGCCGTACGGGTCGGTGACGAACCGCTGGGCGGTCAGTTCGGGGCGGTTGAGGTAACCGTCGGCGACGCCGAAGCCGGCGATCAGGATCTCCCCGGGAACCCCGGCCGGCAAGAGGTCGAGGTTCGCGTCGACGACGCGGACCTGCCGGTTCGGCATCGGCCAGCCGATCGGGACGTACGCGCCACCCCACCCGGCCGACGCGTCGAACCAGGTGCACGCCACGGCGATCTCGGCCGGCCCGTACGCGTTGACCACCCGCGTGCCCGCCGTCAGCCACCGCTGGGCCAGCCGCGGCGGGACGGCCTCGCCGCCGAAGATGACGCAGCGGAGGCCGGGACAGGCGGCCGGGTCGAGCGGGGCGATGTTGGTGGCCGGTCCGAACGTGTGCGTGACGCCCTGGGTGTTGACGAGGTCGGTGAGCCGGCGCGCGTCGAGCAGATCGTCGCGCGGGCACACGACGACGCGGCCCCCGCCGGTGAGCGCGGCGAAGATCTCCCCGAACGCGGCGTCGAAGACCGGTGCCGCCGAGTGCAGCATCCGGCTGCCGGGGCCGATGGCGCACTCGCCGGTCATCCACGCCAGGAAGTTCGCCAGCCTCTCGTGTGACAGCACCACACCCTTCGGCGTGCCTGTCGAACCCGACGTGTAGATGACGAACGCCGGCGCGTCCACCGGCACCGCAGGCAGATCCGCCACCGCACCGGCCGGTACCGCGGGCCAGCCGTCGTCCAGCGCCACCACCGTGACCCCGTCCCCGGCGGGAATCCGGGCCGCTACCGCACCGACCGTCAACACCACCCGCGCGCCGTGGTCGGCCAGCAGCACCCGCATCCGCTCCGCGGGCCACGACACGTCCATCGGCGTGTACGCGGCACCCGCCCGCAGCACGCCCATCGCCGCCACCAGCGACCACAACCCGCGCTCCAACGCCACCGACACCACGTCACCGGCACGGACACCCACCGACCGCAGGTACGCCGCCAGCAGCCCGGACCGGCGATCCAGCTCCCCGTACGTCAGCACCTCGTCGCCCGCGACACCCGCCACCGCCTCCGGCGACCGCCGCGCCCAGCTCAGCACGAGCTCGTGGATCGGCTCACCCGGGATCTCCCGCACCGGGCCGCGCCCCCACGTCAGCAACCGTTCCCGTTCCGCGGCGTCCAGCAACGGCAGTCGCGACAGGGCGACCTGCGGCGCCGCCGTCCCGGCGGAGACGAGCACCACCACCTGATCCACGAGTCCCCGCACGAACTGCGCGGAGAATCCCTCCACCGCGTAGTCCACCCGCAGCACGGACCCGTCCGCCGCCACGCGCACCACCATGTCGACGTCCACCACGGCCGGTCCCGTCTCCGCCACCGGACCGTCGGTGAACTCCACCGCCACCGGGTCCGGCCGGTCCGGGCCCGGTGGCGGCGCCGTCCACGCCAGTCCCACCCGCGCCGCCAACTCCCCGAATCCCGGGTCGCCCGAGACGTCCACCCGCGCCACCGACCCACCGGCCGGGGCCAGCCCGAGCACCACCTCGTCCTGGCCGGTCCAGCGGGCCAGGACCGCCACGAGCCCCGCCACCACGACGTGCCCGGCCGGTGTCACGCGCGACGGCCAGGCGGGAAGCACCCGGTGCACCGAGGCCGCCCGCGCGGGCCACACCGCCGGCCTCCGCAGGTCCCCCACGAGTTCCAGAGCAACCGCGCCGTCCGCGGCCTGGGCGCCATCGAACCCGACAGACAACAGCTCGACCTCCGATCGAAAGGGGACGACCGAAAGGCTCAGGGCCGCGACGATCGGTCAGCCGGGATGCCGTACGCCGGACGGCGGGGGTTGGCGCGAGGCGCGTCGACGGGCGGCACCGCTCGCGGGCCACCCGATCCGGTGCGCTGAGAGTGGCAACGACGAGCCGACGGGGCCCGACCATACGAAGCGCTGTGCAGTGACGTACACCCCTAGAGATCGGCACGTCGACCCCTAGCGCATCAGCCGGAGATCTCCTCCCCGGGCAGGCCCGGGACGTTTCGGCGGTGCCCGCCGGCCGCGTCGAGGCCGGGCCGGCGATGTGAGCTGGCAGGGGGCGTGGCCGTCGGAATCCGGGCACTCGACAGCGCAGGCTGCGACAGCGCCGTCCGGCGACTCCAGCCCTTTTGAAGAACAGCTTTTCGGTCAACCCGAGTCGATGGCCCCGCTAGGAGTATCGGCGGCCTCGGCGGCGAAAGAGCCGTCCGCGTTCGCCTGTCTGGCCCATCCCGGGGCAGTGCATAGTGACTATGATCTTTCGATCATGACGCCGGTCGGTGGCTGGAAACTCAACCGCTGACCGGCGGTGTGCACCTCGCCGCCGCAACGCTGGCCATGAGCCAGCCGGCTCCCCGGCCGGTCCAGCTCACGACCGTCCGGTCGGTGCACGCGGCACGCCCGGCTCTCGCGGCCGAGCGGCCGCATCAGGACCGGGAGCCCACCCCTTCGGCCACGTTCTCCGCTGTTCGTGGCTGTGGCGCACCGGTTTCACCGCCACCCCGAGGCCCGCACCGGGCCGGCATGTCAGGAGACTAGATGCAGGCGCCCATCCAGGTACAGGTGTTCGCACACGACGGGGTGGTCCTGGCCCGACCGCCCGACCCGTCGGCCACCGCCGACAGCCCCTATCTCGCCGGCGCGGGCGCCGCTCTCCACAACGGCCTGGACATGATCACGGGTCTGCACCTGACCCTTCCGCACCAGTCGGCGGCGATCTGCAGCACCGGCTCCAGCGCGGACAAGTCGCTGCGTCTGCTCAGCCGGAGTGGTCTGAAGACGCCCAGCGACCTGCGGAAGTTCCGTTCCGGCGCGCAGGCGGTGCGGTACGCGCGGGAAGCCGTCGAGCGGGGCGAAACGCTGGAGTTCCAGTTTCCTCCGCATGACCCGCTGCTGCGGGCCGCTCGCGCCCGGGTGCCCGCGGATCTGGTCGCCCGCCTCAACAACAAGACCGTGCTGGAGACTCTGGTCGCGCCGGAGTACCTGCCCCGCCGGCAGGTCGCCACCCCCGCCGAAGTGCGTCGGATCGTGGCGCGGGACCGCCGGCCGGCGGTCATCAAACCGGCCGGGGTCGAGGTGTCCAGCGGAATTGCGATCTTCACCCGTCGGTTGGCGGACCGGCGGAACCGTTCCCTGTTCAACCAGTTGGAACAGGTGAGCGAGCAGTGGATCGTCGAGGAGGAGGTGCCCTTCCAGACGATCTGGGGTATCCAGTTCGGCGTGACCGAGAGCGGATCGGTGCACTACTTCGGATCGTCGGTACACCTGCCGCAGCCCACCTCGACGTGGGTCGGTTGTGTGATGGACGACGACCAGCCCCCGGAGGAACTGGTCGAAGCGCTGACCGTAGGGGTCCGAAAGGCCAGCGCGCTCGGGTACCGGGGCTACTGCTCCTTCGACGCCGGGATCGGCCGCGACGGCGCCCTGCGGGTCATCGACCCGAACTTCCGGGTCAGCGGGGCCACCACCTCGCTGCTGCACCGCAGCTCGCTGCTGGGCCGGCATCCGTGCGCCATGACCACGTTCTTCTCACTGGCCCCCGGCGTCGACGCCGAACCGATCCTCGCGCCGTTCATCGACCGGGGGCAGTTCGTCGTGTTCATGCACCACGACCCGGCGGAGACGGACAACGGCCCGCTGCCGGCGACCATCGTCGGCATGGTCGGGGCCGCGGACCGGTACGCCTGCGGCGTGCTGGTGGCGCAGATCCAGCGGGCCCTGGGCACCTGACGCGCCGGTCCGGGGCTCGGCTCCGGCGGCTCGTCATCCGTTCGCCGGCCCGGCTGCCCCCGCGGCGCCGGCCGGCGAACGGGCACCCGGCGGTGTCGGCCTCACATGCCGGAAAGCGCGGTACGCACAGCGGCCTCGGGGACGCGGGCGACCAGTTCGACTCCGCCCGGTCCGTCCAGGACGAAGGACAGGCCCGAGGTGGCCTTCTTGTCCCGGCGCATCAGCGTGATCAGCTCGTCGTGGTCGACGCCGCCGGGCAGCGTGGTGTCGAGCCCGTAGCCCGCCACCACGTCGTGGTGCTCGGCCACCCGGTCGGCCGGTATCCGGCCGAGGACGCCGGCCAGCCGGCCCGCGAAGACCGTGCCGACGCCGACCGCCTCACCGTGGCGCAGGCCGAAGTCGGTGGCCCGCTCCAACGCGTGCCCGAGCGTGTGGCCGTAGTTGAGGATGTGCCGCAGGCCGGAGTCCCGCTCGTCCGCGGCCACCACCCGGGCCTTCAACGCCACCGACGCGGCGATCTGCTCCGCCACCGGCCGGTCACGCAGATCACCGGCGCCGATGAAGTGCGCCCGGGCGATCTCCCCGTACCCGTTGCGCCACTCCCGCTGCGGCAGCGTCCCCAGGTGCTCGGTGTCGCAGAGCACCGCCCGGGGCTGCCAGTACACGCCCACGAGGTTCTTGCCCTCCGGCAGGTTGACGGCGGTCTTCCCACCGACGCTGGCGTCCACCTGGGCCAGCAGCGAGGTCGGCAGGTGGATCACCGGTACGCCCCGGTGGTAGAGGCCGGCGGCCAGCCCGACCACGTCCGTGGTGGTGCCGCCGCCGCACGAGACCACCGCGTCCGTCCGGCTCAGCCCGAACTCGGCGAACGCCCGGCAGAGCTGTTCCACAGTGGTCAGGTTCTTGTCGTGCTCGCCGTCGCGGGCCGGCACCACCCGGTGCGGCACGCCCGGGTCGGGCGTCCACTCCGGTGGCCGGGCCGAGACCACCACGACCCGCTGGGCGCCGATCCGCGCCACCTCCGCCGGGAGCCGGTGGCGCACGCCGGGACCGATCAGCACCGGGTACGACCGTTCCCCGAGTGCCACCTCGACGCGGGCCGGCTCGCTGGCGGGACGGTCAGGTACCGGCGTGTGCATGTGGTTGCTGCCTCCTCTGCGGAACGCGGGCCGGCGCGGTCGCGGCCGGGCTGCCCCGCACCATCGACAGGCGCAGCGCCAGCGCGGCCAGCGAGTCGACCTCCGGCCGGATGCCCCACCGATCGTGGGTGAGCTGCGCGTGGTGCGCCAGCAGGAACCCGGGAGGCGCCGTCGGGTGGTCGTGGCCCACCACGTCGGTCACCCGGTCCAGGTAGCGCTGCCACGCCACTGCCACGTCCCCGCCCAGCGGTAGGTCACCGGCCGACAGGACGATCTTCTCCGCCCCGGCGTCGGCCTGCGCGGCCAGGTCCCGCCGCTGCGCGCCGGTGAGCCGCTGGCTGCGTTCCTGCCAGTGCAGGAACAGGAACGCCAGGCGGTCGGCCGCCGGCATCAGCCCGGTCAGGTGCCGCAGGTGCGCCACGGCCAGCGGCAACTCGCCGCCGGCCAGCCAGGGCACGTCGCCGCCGAGCAGGGTGAGGGCCAGTTCGCTGCCCGCGAACGCGAGCGGGCCGCCCCGCGCGGGGTCGCGCACGACGTACCGGTCCTCGGCGAGGGAAGCTCCCGGGTCGTACGCGAGCAGTCCCGCCCGTACCGCGTCGAGCGCGGCGGGGGCGGCATGGAAGCCGAGGCTCAGCCGCCCGGCGGGGGAGTCCTCCGGGTCGAAGAACCAGTCCATGCCGGGATCGGCCCGGCGGGCGGCGGCGACCAGCCCGGTCAGGACGGTGCCGACCAACTCGGTCAGCCGCGTGCCCGGGCAGCCGCCGGCCGGTACGGCCGAACGGGCGAACAACCAGCAGCGTTCCAACGACGGCACCTCGGCTGACGGGCGGGTGGAGCACGGGATTCGACGGTCCGCGGGGGTCGCCCCATCATCGGCCTGCGGGCCCGTTCCACCACCCGATCGGCGCTCCGAACTGGGGACGACTTAGGGGGTGACAGGGGTAGGACACCGGCAGGGTGCTCGGAAGACTTGGGCCGCTACGGCGAGCGAGGTCTACGCCGCGGATGAGGAGTCTCGCCGACGGATGGATGTGGTGACATGCTTCGGAGCGACCTGATCCAGCCGTTGTCCGATCTGATCGAGGCGCACGCCGCCAGGTCGGGGAACAAGGTCGCATTCCGCGACGACCGCCGGGCGGTCGGATACGCCGATCTGGCGGCGCGGACCCGTCGGCTGGCCGGTCACCTGGCGGCGGCCGGGGTCGCCCGGGGCGACCGGGTGGCCTTCTGCCTCGGCAACCGGGTGGAGACGGTGGAGACCTGGCTGGCCGTCACGCGGGCCGCCGCGGTCGGCGTGCCGGTGAATCCGCACAGCACCGACGCGGAACTGGCCCATCTGCTGGACGACTCCGGCGCGGTGCTGGTGGTCACCGACCCGCGTCACCTCGACCAGATGCTGCGGCTGCGTACCGGCCGGCCGGCCCTGCGGATCGTGGTCACCGGGGACGACCCGGTTCCGGACGGGGTCGTCGCCTGGCGCGACCTGGTCGACACCGAGCCGTCCGTGGGGGCCCGCGACGACCTGGGCCTCGACGAGGTGGCCTGGATGCTCTACACCTCCGGCACCACCGGCCGGCCCAAGGGTGTCCTTTCCACCCAGCGCACCTGCCTCTGGTCGGTCGCCGCCTGTTACGTGCCGATCCCCGGGCTCACCGCCGCCGACCGGGTGGTCTGGCCACTGCCGCTGTTCCACAGCCTCTCGCACATCGGGTGCGTGCTCAGCGTGACGGCGGTCGGGGCCACGGCCCGGCTCATCGACGGCTTCTCCGCCGACGACGTGCTGCGCGCGGTCGACGAGGACGAGGCCACAGTGCTCGCCGGTGTGCCGGCCATGTACCACCACCTGGTCACCGCCGCCCGGGAGACCGGCTTCCGCGCCCCGGCCCTGCGGGTCTGCCTGGTCGGCGGGGCGATCACCACCGGCGCGCTGCGGCGGGCGTTCGACGAGGTCTTCGACGCGCCGCTGCTCGACGCGTACGGCAGCACGGAGACCTGCGGCTCGATCGCCGTCACCCGGCCGGAGCAGCCCCGGGTCGAGGGCTCCTGCGGGCGCCCGGTGCCCGGCGTCGAGGTGCGCCTGGTCAGCCCGCAGACGGGTCTGGACGTGCCGACCGGCGCCGAGGGGGAGGTCTGGGTCAGCGGTCCGAGCGTCATGCTCGGCTACCACGGCCTGCCGGAGGTCACCGCCGCCGCCCTGCGCGACGGCTGGTACCGCACCGGCGACCTGGCCCGCCGCGACGCCGACGGCAACATCTTCGTCACCGGCCGCCACCAGGAGCTGATCATCCGGGGCGGGGAGAAGATCCACCCGGGCGAGGTGGAGGAGGCGCTGCGCGCGGTGCCCGGCGTCGCCGACGTGGCGGTGACCGGCCGGCCGCACGAGGTGCTCGGCGAGGTGCCGGTGGCGTTCGTGGTGCCGGGGCCGGAGGGCTTCGACCCCCGTGCCGGGTACGCGGCCTGCCGGGAGAGGCTCAGCTACCACAAGGTCCCCGAGGCGCTGTACGAGATCGGGCAGGTGCCCCGCACCGCGTCCGGCAAGGTCACCCGCCGGCTCCTGCTCGACGGGCCGGCCCGGCTGCGGGCGGTCAACGGCAGCCACCACGAGGCGCTCAGCCTGCTCGCCTGGCGACCGCTGGACCTGGCGGCCGTACCGCCGGTGGCGGCGCCCGTCCCGGCGGCCGCGCAGGACGCCGCCGCCCCGGCCCGCCGCTGGGCGCTCGTCGGCGCCGGGAGCGAACCGCTGGTGGAGCCGCTGCGCGCGGCGTCGCCGGGGGAGCGGTTCCGGGCCCACCGGGATCTGGCCACCCTGCGCGAGACTCCCGACGCGCCCGACGTGACGGTGCTGCTGGCCGGGCCGGCCGACGCCGACGCGGCGGACCTCGCCGACCGGTTGCGTGGCTGGCTCGACGACGACCGCTTCGCCGGCACCCGGCTGATGCTGCTGACCGGCCCGGCCGGCGACGCGGCCAACGGCCCCGGCACGAGCGGTGCCGGCAGCGCGGGCGACGCCCCCGCGCAAGACGCCGCCGCAGGCGAGACCCCTGCGGGAGACGTCGCCGGGGGAGCCGCCGCCGGGGGAGACGCCGCCGGGTGGGCCGGGCCCGATCCGGCGGCCGGCGCCGTCTGGGCGGTCGGGCGCAGCCTGCAGGCCGCGTACCCGGACCGGATCGTGCTGGTCGACCACGACGCCGCGGACCGCTCGCTCGCCCTGCTGCCCGCCGTCGTGGACGCCGGCGCCGCGCAGGTCGCCCTGCGGGCCGGGGCGGCCCGGCACGCGGCCCTCGTGCCCGCCCCGGCGACCGTGCCGGGACGGCCGGCGACCGTGGCCGACCCGGAGCGCCCCGTCCTGGTCACCGGCGCCGACGGACCGACCGGCGCCGCGCTGGCCCGGCACCTCGTCGCCGCGCACCGCGCCCGCCGGCTGCGGCTGCTGCACACTGGCGCGACGCCCGCCCCGGCCCTGGCGGACCTGGCCGCCGAACTCACCTCCGCCGGTGCGGAAGCCGTTCCGCTGCCCGCCGAGCGGGCGGGCGACGAGGCGTTCGGCGCCGTCTTCCTCTGCCCATGCGACGACGACCTGGCCGACGCCGAGGCCGCAGCCCGGCTGCTCGGCCTCGCCGCGACGCTGGACGCCGCGAGCCGGCACCCGGGGGCCGCGTTCACCGTCCTCGCGCCGTCCGCCCTCCTGCTGGGCGCCGCGGGCCGGGAACGGGCCGCCTCGGCCGTCGGCGCCCTGCACGCCCTGGCCACCCGCCGCCGGGCCGCCGGTCACCCGGCCCGGCTCGTCGGCACGACCGCGCCCGCCGAGCGCGGGCCGGCGGCGACCGGACCCGCAGCGGGCACCGCGTCGGCGGCCGTCCGTGCCGACCTCGCCGCGTTCGACGTGGCCCACGACGGCGCCGACCTGGTCGTGCTCGCCCGCCCGGCGGGCCACGCCGACGCCGCGCACCCCGCCTGGCGCGGGCCCGTGGCCGAGCCCGGCGACGCCACGGACGACCGGGACGCCGCCGAGCTGCGCCGCCGGCTGGCCGGGCTCACCACCGCCGAGGGGGACCGGCTCCTGCTCGACCTGGTCCGCGCCGCCACCGCGCAGGTGGCCGGGCTGCCCGGCCCGGCCGCGGTCCGCCCCGGCCGCGCCTTCAAGGAACTCGGCTTCACCTCGGTCGCGGCGGTCGCGTTGCGCGACCGGCTGGCCCGGGCCACCGGGGTACGGCTCTCCGCCACGGCCGCGTTCGACCGGCCCAGCCCCCAGGCCCTCGCCCGGCACCTCGCCGCCCGGCTGCGCGGTGCCGCCGCGCAGGCCGCTCCCACGACGGACCCGGCGGTGGCGCCGTCCACTGGGGACGATCCGGTGGCCGTCGTCGCCATGGCCTGCCGGCTCCCCGGCGGCGTCGCCTCCCCCGAGGAGCTGTGGGAGCTGGTCGACCAGGGCCGGGAAGGGCTCACGGAGTTCCCCACGGACCGGGGCTGGGACCTGGCGAACCTGTTCTCCGACGACCCCGACCGCCCCGGCACCTCGTACGCCCGGGTGGGCGGCTTCCTCACCGGCGCCGCGGACTTCGACGCCACCCTGTTCGCGATCAGCCCGCGCGAGGCGCTCGCCATGGACCCGCAGCAGCGGCTGCTGCTGGAGACGTCCTGGGAACTGTTCGAGCGGGCCGGCATCGACCCCACCTCGCTGCGCGGCAGCGCCACGGGCGTCTTCACCGGCGTCATGCACCACGACTACGCCGCGAACCTGCGCCAGGCGCCGCCCGGCACCGAGGGCTACCTCGGCGTCGGCACCGCCGGCAGCGTCGTCTCCGGCCGGGTCGCGTACGCGCTGGGGCTGGAGGGGCCGGCTGTCACCGTCGACACGGCGTGCTCGTCGTCGCTGGTGGCGCTGCACCTGGCCGCCCAGGCGCTGCGCGCCGGGGACTGCTCGCTCGCCGTGGCCGGCGGCGTGGCGGTGATGGGCACCCCGCAGGCGTTCGTGGAGTTCAGCCGGCAGCGCGGGCTCGCCCCGGACGGCCGGTGCAAGGCGTTCGCCGACGGCGCCGACGGAACCGGCTGGTCCGAGGGCGTCGCCGTGCTGCTGCTGGAACGGCTCTCCGACGCCCGCCGGCACGGGCACCCCGTCCTCGCCGTGCTGCGCGGCTCCGCCGTCAACTCCGACGGCGCGTCCAACGGGCTGACCGCCCCCAACGGGCCCGCCCAGGAGCGGGTCATCCGCCGGGCGCTGGACGCGGCCGGGCTCTCCACCGCCGACGTGGACGCCGTCGAGGCGCACGGCACCGGCACGTCCCTCGGCGACCCGATCGAGGCGCAGGCGCTGCTCGCCACGTACGGGGTGGGCCGCGGTGACGCCGAACCGCTGCGGCTGGGCTCGCTGAAGTCCAACCTCGGCCACACCCAGGCCGCCGCCGGGGCCGCCGGGGTGATCAAGATGGTGCTCGCGATGCGGCACGGGACACTGCCGCGCACCCTGCACGTGGACGCCCCGACGTCCGAGGTGGACTGGTCCGCCGGCGCGGTCGAGGTGCTCACCGAGGCCCGCCCGTGGCCCGACGTACGCCGGCCCCGCCGGGCCGGCGTCTCGTCGTTCGGCATCAGCGGCACCAACGCCCACGTCATCGTCGAGGCCCCCGCCGATCCGCCGACCGCCGCCGGGGACGCCGCCCGGCAGTCGCCGCCCGCCACCGCTCGGCCGCCCGTACCGTGGCTGCTCGCGGCTGCCTCCGGCGAGGCGCTGCGTGACCAGGCGGCCCGCCTGCTGGCCTGGCTCGACGGGCCGGGGGCGCACGCCGACCCGGCCGACACCGGGCACGCCCTCGCCACCACCCGCGCCGCTCTCGAACACCGGGCCGTGGTGCTGGTGGGCGACGCGGAGTCCGCCCGGACCGGGCTCGGCGCGCTGGCCCGCGGCGGACCGGACCCGGACCTGCCGGGCGTGCTGACCGGCCGGGTCGTCGACGGCCGACTCGGCCTGCTCTTCGGTGGACAGGGCGGCCAGCGCGCCGGCATGGGCCACGAGCTGCACGCGGCGTACCCCGTCTTCGCGGCCGCCTTCGACGCGGCCTGCGCCGAACTCGACCGCTGCCTCGCCGGCCACGCCCCGCTCCCCGTCGCGGACGTCGTCCTCGCGGCCGAGGGCACCGCACCGGCCGAACTGCTCGACGAGACCCTGTACACCCAGCCGGGCCTGTTCGCCTTCGAGGTGGCGCTCTACCGCCTCCTGGAGCACTGGGGGGTCCGCCCCGACGCGGTGCTCGGCCACTCCGTCGGCGAGCTTGCCGCCGCGCACGTGGCCGGGGTGTTCTCCCTCGCCGACGCGGCGGCGCTGGTCGCCGCCCGCGCCCGGCTGATGCAGCAGCTGCCCGCCGGGGGCGCGATGGTCGCCGTCGAGGCCGACGAGGCCGAGGTCGCCGCGCACCTGACCGACCGGGTGGGCCTCGCCGCCGTCAACGGCCCCACCAGCGTCGTCCTGTCCGGCGACACCGACGCGGTGCTGGCCGTCGCGGACACCCTGCGCGCGGCCGGGCGCCGCACCAGCCGGCTGCGGGTGTCGCACGCGTTCCACTCGCCGCGCATGGACCCGATGCTCGACGAGTTCCGCGCGGTCGCGGCCGGCCTCACGTACCGCACCCCGCACCTGCCGGTGGTGTCCAACCTGACCGGCCACCCCGTCGACCCGGCCCGGCTCTGCTCGCCCGAGCACTGGGTGGCGCACGTGCGGGGCACCGTCCGCTTCCACGACGGCGTACGGGCCCTGCACGGGCAGGGCGTCACCACCTTCCTGGAGATCGGCCCGGCCGGTGTGCTCACCGCGATGGCCCAGGACTGCCTCGTCGCCGAGGCCGACGAGCTGGCCTTCGTCCCCGCCGTACGGGGCACCGCGGGCGAGGCCGAGGCGCTGCTCGCCGCCGTGGCGCGGCTGCACGTGCGGGGCGTCGCGGTGGACCGTGCCGCCCTCGCCGGCCCCGGCCCGCACCGCCGCGTCGACCTGCCCACGTACGCCTTCCAGCGCCGGCACTACTGGCTGCCCGCTCCCACCGGCGCCGGCGGTCCCGTCGGCGCCGGACTGGCCGACGCAGGGCATCCGCTGCTCGGTGGCCTGCTGGCGGTCGCCGGCACCGGGCAGGTGGTCTGCACCGGGCAGATCGCCACGGCCACCTCGCCGTGGCTGGCCGCGCCCGGCGACGGCACGGCGCCGCTGCTGCCCGCCACCGCCCTGCTGGACATGCTCACCCACCTCGGCGACCGGCTCGGCGCCCCGAGCGTGCGGCGGCTGCGCGTGCCCGAGCCGGTTCCGCTGCCCGCCGAGGCAACCCTCGAGGTGCAGATCGACGTGGGCGCGCCGGACGAGCACGGACGCCGGGTGGCGCACTGTCACGTCCGGGCCGGCGAGGGGCTGCCCTGGCGGGAGGTCGCCGAGGCCCTGCTCGCACCCGTCGACCCGGAGAGCGGCCGGGGCGCCCTCGCCCCCGTCTGGCCACCTGCCGGGGCCCGGCCGGTGGACCTGAGCGCCCCGCCGCACCGCGCGCCGGCCGGGGAACTGGCCCGTGCCGCGTGGGTCGCCGCCGACCGGCTCTACGTCGACGTACGCCTGCCCGACGACGCCCGCGACCCGGACGCCGAGCGGTACGGCGTGCACCCGCTGGTGCTGGACGCGGCCCTGCGCCTGCTCCCGCTCGCCGGCTTCGCGTCGGTCGCCGACGCCGGGCCCACCGCCCGGCTGCTGCCCACCGAGTGGGCGGGCGTGCGCCGCCACGCCGTCGGGGCGCACGCGCTGCGCGTCTGCCTGGCCCCCGCCGGGGCGGACGCGGTGACGCTGAGCGCCGTCGACGACGCGGGCGGGCCCGTGCTCGACGCCGACCGGGTGGTGCTGCGGCCGGTGGACCTGCCGCCCGCCGACCCGCCGGCGCCGGCGACCACCCCCGCCGGGCTGTACGCCGTCGACTGGCTGCCCGCCACGTTCCCGGCGACCCCGGCGCCCTCCTGGACGCTCGCCGACGGCACGCCGCCGGACGGGCCGCTGCCGCCGCTGCTGGTGCTGCGGGTCGGCGACGGCGAGCCGGGCCGGCCGGTGCCCGACCGGGCGCACGCCGTCGGCCTCGCCGTGCTCGACGTGCTCCAGACCTGGCTGGCCGACCCCCGCGCGGAGACCACCCGCCTGGCCCTCGCCGTGCGCGACGGCGACCCGGTGCACGCCCCCGTGGCCGGGCTGCTCCGCGTCGCCCAGGCCGAGCAGCCCGACCGTTTCCTCCTGCTCAGCCTCGACACCACCGACGACGCCGCCATCCGTTCGGCGCTGGCCGCCGCCGACGACGAACCCGAGGTGGCCGTCCGCGACGGCCGCGCACTGCTGCCCCGCCTCCGCCCCGTCGAGCGGCCCCCGGCCGGCGCGCCGCTCGCGGCCCTGGCCGGCGGCACCGTGCTCCTCACCGGCGGCACCGGCGGGATCGGCCGGCACGTCGCCACCCACCTCGCCACCGCGCACCGCGTCACCGAACTGGTGCTGGTCAGCCGCAGCGGCCGGGCCGGCGACTGGACGACCGCGCTGACCGACGCCGGTGTCACGGTGCGGGTGGTCGCGGCCGACGTCGCCGACCGGGCGGCGCTCGCCGAGGTCATCGCCCCGCTGGCCGACCGGCTCGTCGCCGTCGTGCACGCCGCCGGGGCCACCGACGACGCCCTGCTCACCGACCTCGACCCGACCCGCTGGGCCCGGACCCTGCGCGCCAAGGTGCACGGCGCCTGGCACCTGCACGAGCTCACCGCCGGCCTCGACCTGGCCGCGTTCGTGCTCTTCTCCTCGGCCGCCGCCACCTTCGGCAGCCCCGGCCAGGGCAACTACGCGGCCGGCAACGCGTTCCTCGACGCGCTCGCCGCGCACCGCCGTGCCCAGGGCCGGCCGGCGAGCGCCCTGGCCTGGGGGCTGTGGGCCGCCGAGGACGGGATGGCCGGCCGGCTCAGCCCCGCCGACCTGGCCCGGCTCGCCCGCGGCGGCACCCGCCCCCTCGACACGGCCGCCGGGCTGGCGCTGTTCGACGCCGCCCTGCACGTGGACCGGCCGGCGCTCGTGCCGATCGGGCTCGACCTGGCCGCCGTACGGACCTCCGGCGAGGTGCCCGCCCTGCTGCGGGCGCTGCTGCCCCCGCCGCCCCGCCGGGCGGTCAACGCCGCCTCCGCGCCCGCCGCCGCGAAGGGCTTCGCCGACCGGCTGGCCGAACTCGCCGAGCCCGAGCGCGCCGAACTGCTGCTGGACCTCGTACGCGCCCGGTGCGCCACAGTGGTCGGGCACACCGGCCCCGAGCAGGTCGAGCCGCGTCGCCCGTTCAAGGACCTCGGCTTCGACTCGCTGATGGCCGTCGAGCTGAGCAACCGGCTCACCGCCGTCACCGGGGTCCGGCTCGCCCCGCACGCCGTGTTCAACCACCCCACACCCGAGTTGCTCGCCGCGCACCTGCACGCCCGGCTGCTCGGCACCGCCGCCACCGAGGTCGCCGACGCGAGCACCGTCGCCCTGGACGAGCCGGTCGCCATCGTCGCGATGGCCTGCCGCTTCCCCGGCGGGATCGGCTCCCCGGAGGAGCTGTGGCGGCTGCTCGACGCGGGCGACGACGTCATCGGCGACCTGCCCGACGACCGGGGCTGGCCGCTGGCCGACCTCCACGACCCGGTGCCCGGCACGCCCGGCCGGACGTACGTGCGCTCCGGCGGGTTCCTCCCCGGCATCGCCGACTTCGACGCCGAGTTCTTCGGCATCAGCCCCCGCGAGGCCCTCGCCATGGATCCGCAGCACCGGCTGCTGCTGGAGACCTCCTGGGAGGCGCTGGAACGCGGTGGCATCGACCCGGCCACCCTGCGGGGCAGCCGCACCGGCGTCTTCGCCGGCACCCACGGGCAGGACTACGCCGACCGGGTCGCCCCCGGTGTCGTCTCCGACGACGGCGAGGTCACCGCCGACGAGGGGCACCTGCTTACCGGCACCGCCGGCAGCGTCCTCTCCGGCCGGGTCGCGTACGCGCTCGGGCTGGAGGGGCCAGCTGTCACCGTCGACACCGCCTGCTCGGCGTCGCTGGTGGCGCTGCACCTGGCCGTCCAGGCGCTGCGCCAGGGCGACTGCGACCTGGCGCTGGCCGGTGGGGTGTCGGTGATGTCCACCCCGGCCGGGCTGACCGGCTTCAGCCGCCAGCGCGGTCTCGCCGCCGACGGGCGGTGCAAGGCGTTCGCCGAGGACGCCGACGGCTTCGGCATGTCCGAGGGCGTCGGGATGCTGGTGGTGGAGCGGCTCTCCGAGGCCCGCCGCCGGGGCCACCCCGTGCTGGCCGTCGTGCGCGGCTCGGCGGTCAACTCCGACGGCGCGTCGAACGGGCTGACCGCCCCGAACGGGCCGTCGCAGGAACGGGTCATCAAGGCCGCGCTGGGCGCCGCCGGGCTGAGTGCCGCCGACGTGGACGTGGTGGAGGCGCACGGCACCGGCACGTCGCTCGGCGATCCCATCGAGGCGGAGGCGATCCTCGCCACGTACGGGCAGCGCCCGGCCGGCGCCGCGCCGGTGCTGCTCGGCTCGGTCAAGTCGAACCTCGGGCACACCCAGGCCGCGGCCGGCGTCGCCGGCGTGCTCAAGATGGTCCTCGCCATGCGGCACGGGCGGCTGCCCCGCACCCTGCACGCCGAGCGCCGCAGCTCGCGGATCGACTGGGACTCGGGAGCGGTGCAGCTGCTCACCGAGGCCCGCCCGTGGCCGGCGGCGGACCGGCCGGTGCGCGCCGGCGTCTCGTCGTTCGGCATCAGCGGCACCAACGCCCACGTGATCGTCGAGTCGGTCGCCGAGGCGCCGCCGGAGGCCGCCGAATCCGAGCCGCCGCAGGAGCGCGCGCTGCCGTGGCTGCTGTCGGCGCGTACCCCGCAGGCGCTCGCCGGCCAGGCGCGGCGGCTGCGGGAGCACCTCGCCGCCCGGCCCGACCAGCGGCCCCTCGACGTGGCGTGGTCGCTGGCCACCAGCCGGGGCGCCTTCGACTCCCGAGCGGTGCTGGTAGCCGCGTCCGCGCAGCGGGTCGCCGACGCCCTCGACGCGCTGGTCGAGGGCCGGCCCGACCCGGCGGTCACGCGCGGCGAGGCGCGGCCCACCGGTCGGTGCGTCTTCGTCTTCCCCGGGCAGGGCTCCCAGTGGCTCGGCATGGGGTTGGACCTGCTCGACCAGGCCCCCGTGTTCGCCGAACGCATGGCGGCCTGCGACGCGGCGCTGCGGCCGTACCTGGACTGGTCGCTGCTGGACGTGCTGCGCCAGGCGCCGGGCGCGCCCGGCCTCGACGAGGTCGACGTCGTGCAGCCCGCCCTGTTCGCGATGATGGTGTCGCTGGCCGAGCTGTGGCGCTCGTACGGCGTGCAGCCGGCCGCCGTGGTCGGCCACTCCCAGGGCGAGATCGCCGCCGCCTGCGTCGCCGGGGTGCTCTCCCTGCCCGACGCGGCCCGGGTGGTGGCGCTGCGCAGCCGCGCGCTACGGGCCCTGGCCGGGCACGGGGCGATGGCCTCCGTCGCGCTGCCGGCCGACACGGTCCGATATCGGATCGCCCGCTTCGGTGAGCGGATCTCGGTCGCCGCCGTGAACGGGCCGGCCGCCGTCGTGGTCTCCGGCGAGCCGGAGGCGGTCGAGGAACTGCTCGCCGAGCTGGCCGGCGAGCAGGCCCGGGTGCGGCGCATCGCCGTCGACTACGCCTCCCACTCCGCCCAGGTGGAACGCATCCGCGACGAGCTGGCCGAGGTGCTGGCCGGCATCGCCCCCGGCCCGGCCGCCGTGCCGCTGTTCTCCACCACCGACCTGCGCTGGCTCGACGGCGAGGAGATGGGGCCCGACTACTGGTACCGCAACCTGCGCCGGCCCGTCGAGCTGGAACGGGCGATCCGCGCGCTGGCCGCCGAGGGCCACGACGCGTACATCGAGTGCAGCCCCCACCCGGTGCTCACCGTCGGCGTGGAGGAGACCCTCGCCGACCACGACGGCGATGCCGTGGTGGTCGGCTCGGTACAACGCGACCAGGGCGGCCGGGAGCGGTTCCTGCTCTCCCTGGCGCAGCTCCACGTGTCCGGGGCCGCGGTGGACTGGCGGCCCGCGCTGGCCGGCGGCCGGCGCGTCGACCTGCCCACGTACGCGTTCGCCCACCGCCGCTACTGGCCCCGGCCGGTCTCCGGCCCCGGCGACGTCGGCGCCGCCGGTCTGGACGCCGCCGGTCATCCGCTGCTCGGCGCGTCGGTCGTGCTGGCCGAGACGAGGGGCCACCTGTTCACCGGGCGGCTGTCGGCCGACGCGCAGCCGTGGCTGGCCGATCACCGGGTCACCGGCAGCGTGCTGGTGCCCGGCACCGGCCTGGTGGAGTTCTGCCTGCGCGCCGGCGACGAGGTCGGCCACCCGTTCCTCGACGAGCTGGTCATCGAGGCCCCGCTGACCCTGCCCGCCGACGGCGCGACGCAGGTGCAGGTGGCGGTCGGCGCGGGCGCCGGCGACGGACGCCGGCCGGTGACCGTGCACTCCCGGCCCGCCGACGCGCCGGCGGGACAGCCGTGGACCCGGCACGCCAGCGCCACCCTCCGCGCCGACCAGCCCGCGGTGTCGCCGCAGCTCACCGCCTGGCCGCCGCCCGACACCCGGCCCGTCGACCTGACCGGCTTCTACGCCGGCCTGGAAGCCGACGGGTACGCGTACGGGCCGGCGTTCCAGGGCCTGCGCGCGGTGTGGACCGGCGGCGACGAGGTCTACGCCGAGGTGGAGCTGCCGGCGGCCCAGCGGGTCGACGCCGACCGGTACGGCCTGCACCCCGCCCTGTTCGACGCCGCCCTGCACGCCGCGCACTTCGGCGGTCTCGCCGGGGCCGGGGCCGGCCAGCTCCTGCTGCCGTTCGCCTGGAACGGCGTCAGCCTGCACGCCACCGGGGCCACCGCCCTGCGGGTACGGCTGACCCGGGTCGGGCCGCACGCCATCGCGCTGACCGTCGCCGATCCGACCGGCGCCCCGGTGGCCGAGGTGGCCGCCCTGACGATGCGCCCGATCTCCACCACCGAGCTGGCCGTCACCGACGACCGGGCCACCCGCGACGCCCTGTTCCGCGTCGACTGGACGCCGCTGCCGCCCGTCGAGACGGCCACCCCGGTCGACGCCGTGGCCGTCGCCCCCGGCCTGGACGGGTTCCCGCTGCACCACGGGCTGGACGGGCTCGCCGACGCGGTGGACGCCGGACTGGCCCTGCCCGGGGCGGTGCTCGTGCCGCTCGGCGCGCACCCCGCGCAGCCCACCCCCCGCGCGGCGCGCCATGCCGCCGTGCAGGCCCTCGACCTGGTCCGGCGCTGGCTCACCGAGCCCCGCTGGGCGGCGTCGCGGCTGCTGCTGGTGACCCGGGGCGCGGTGGCCGTGCACCACGCCGGCGAGGTGACCGACCCGGCCGCCGCGGCGGCGTGGGGCCTGGTGCGCTCCGCCCAGTCGGAGAACCCGGGCCAGATCGTCGTCGTCGACGTCGACGGCGACGGGATCGGCCCGGACGAGGTGGCCGCCCTCCTGGCGGCGGACGAGCCGCAGGCCGCGATCCGGGTCGGCGCGGCGTACGTGCCGCGGCTGGCGCGGGCCGGGTCGGCCGGCGAGCTGCCCGCACCGCCCGCCGCCGCGTGGCGGCTGGACGCGCCGGTGCGCGGCAGCCTGGAGAACCTCACCCTGGTCGCCACCGACGCCGCCGACGCCGCGCTCGGCCCCCGCGAGGTCCGGGTCCGCGTCCGCGCCGCCGGCCTCAACTTCCGCGACGTGCTCAACGCGCTCGGTCTCTACCCGGGCGACGCGGGCCCGCTCGGCGGCGAGGGCGCCGGTGAGGTCGTCGAGGTCGGCGCCGAGGTGACCGACCTGCGCCCCGGCGACCGCGTCTTCGGTGTCTTCGTGGGCTGCTTCGGACCCGTCGCGGTCACCGACCGCCGCCTGCTGGCCCCGATGCCGGCCGGCTGGTCGTACGTCGAGGCCGCGTCCGTGCCGGTGGTCTTCCTGACCGCGTACCACGGGCTGGTCAACCTGGCCGGGCTCACCCGGGGCGAGTCGGTGCTGGTGCACGCGGCGGCCGGCGGCGTCGGCATGGCCGCCGTGCAGCTCGCCCGCCACCTCGGGGCCGAGGTGTACGCCACCGCCAGCCCCGCCAAGTGGGACGCTCTGCGCGCGCTCGGTCTCGACGAGGAGCACCTGGCCTCGTCCCGGACCCTCGACTTCGAGACCCGCTTCACCGACGCCACCGGCGGCCGGGGCGTGGACGTCGTGCTGGACTCGCTGGCCCGCGAGTTCGTCGACGCCTCGCTGCGGCTGCTGCCGCGCGGCGGGCGGTTCGTCGAGATGGGCAAGACCGACATCCGCGACGCCGCCCGCGTCGCCGTCGACCATCCGGGGGTGGCCTACACCGCCTTCGACCTGACCCTGCAGGAGCCCGACGAGGTGCAGCGCATGCTGGTCGTTCTGCTGGGGCTCTTCGAACGGGGGACGCTCACCCCGCTGCCCACCCAGGTGTGGGACGTCCGCCAGGCGCCGGAGGCGTTCCGGCACGTCAGCCAGGCCCGGCACGTCGGCAAGGTGGTGCTCACCATGCCCCGGGCGTGGGACCCCGACGGCACGGTGCTGCTGACCGGCGGCACCGGGACCCTGGGCCGGCTGGTCGCCCGGCGGCTGGTCGAGACGCACGGCGTACGGCGGCTGCTGCTGGTCAGCCGCCGCGGCGAGCGGGCCCCCGGCGCGACCGAGGCGCTCGATGAACTGCGGGCCCTGGGGGCCGAGGCCACGGTGGTGGCGGCCGACGTGTCCGACCGCGACAACCTCGCCGGGGTGCTGGCGGCGGTACCGGAGCGGCACCCGTTGACCGCCGTCGTGCACCTCGCCGGGGTGCTCGACGACGGGGTGGTCACCGCCCTCACCCCGCAGCGCGTCGACACGGTCTTCGCGCCGAAGCTCGACGCCGCGTGGCACCTGCACGAGCTCACCCGCCACCTTGACCTCGCCGGGTTCGTGCTCTTCTCCTCCGGCGCCGGAGTCTTCGGCGTCCCCGGTCAGGCCAACTACGCGGCGGCCAACGCGTTCCTCGACGCGCTCGCCCTGGCCCGCCGTGCGCAGGGGCTGCCGGGCCGGTCGTTCGCCTGGGGGCTGTGGGAGCAGGCCAGCGAGATGACCGCCAAGCTGGACCGGACCGATCCCCGGATCACCGCCCGTGACGGGCAGCTCGCCATCCCGTCCGAGCTGGGGATGGCCCTGTTCGACGCGGGCCTGCGGCTGGCCGAGCCGGTGCTGGTGCCGACGAGGATCGACGTCGCCGCGCTCGGCGAGCGGGCCGAGCGGCCCCCGGCGCTGCTGCGCGGGCTGCTGCGCCGGGAGCGGCCGACGGCGCGGGCGGCCACCCCGGCCGGCGGCGGGCGTACGCTCGCCGACGAGCTGGCGGCGCTGGACGGGCCCGAGCGCCACACCCTCGTGGTCGACCTGGTACGCGAGCAGGCGGCGAGCGTGCTCGGGCACGGCAGCCGGGTGGCGGTGACCCCGGGCCGGGCGTTCAGCCAGATCGGCTTCGACTCGCTGACCGCCGTCGAGCTGCGCAACCGGCTGACCACGGCCACCGGCCTGCGCCTGCCGGCCACGCTGATCTTCGACTACCCGGATCCGAACGAGCTGGCCACGTACCTGGTGTCCGAGCTGGCGCCGGACACCGGACCGGCGGCCCCGCCGGTCCTCGCGGACCTGGAGAACCTGGAGCGCTCGCTGACCGAGGCCACTGTGGAACCGGAGCTGCACGACCAGATCGGGTCGCGCCTGGAGGTGCTGATCGCCAAGTGGCGGACGATGCGCGCCGGCACGGGCGGCGATCCCGACCTCGATCTCGAACTGGCCAGCGACGACGACCTGTTCGACCTCATCGACTCCGAACTCGGCATCTGATGGCCGTCCGGCCGCCCCGCCCGCCGCAAGCCGACCCCGTGTCCGACCGACCCCTGAGGAACCGATACCGATGCTGACGACCGACGTCCTGATCGTGGGCTACGGCCCCGTCGGTGAGATGCTCACGATCCTGCTGGCGCAGCGAGGGCTCACCGTCACGGCGGTCGAGCGGTGGGCCACTCCCTACAACTTCCCCCGCGCGGTGTCGTACGACGGGGAGGCGAGCCGTGTCCTGGCCGCCGCCGGCGTCGCCGACCGCCTCGGGCCGGTGGTGGAGTCGTCCGGCGAGTACACCTTCAAGAACGGCTTCGGCCGGACCCTGCTGCACGTCAAGGTCACCGGCAACGGCCCGATGGGCTGGCCCGACTCGGTCTCGTTCTACCAGCCGGGACTGGAGGCGCTGCTCGCCGAGCGGGGCGCGGAGCTGCCGGGTGTCACGGTGCTGCGCCCGTACCAGGTGACGGGCCTGGTCGAGCACGACGACCGGGTCGAGGTGACCATCGCCGGCCCGGACGGCGAGGAGGTCCGCGCGGCCCGCTGGGTCATCGGCTGCGACGGGGCCAACAGCTTCGTGCGGGAGCACCTGGGCAGCGGCGTCACCGACCTCGGCTTCACGTACGACTGGCTGGTCTGCGACGTGGTCCCGCACGAGGCCCGCGAGTTCAAGCCGAACAACCTGCAGGTCTGCGACCCGGCGCGGCCCCGCACGGCCGTGTCGGCCGGCCCGGGGCACCGGCGGTGGGAGTTCATGCGGGTGCCGGGGGAGAGCCGCGAGGAGTTCGAGAGCGCCGCCAACGTGTGGCGGCTGCTCGGCCTCTTCGACATCACCCCCGACAACGCCACCCTGGAGCGGTACGGCGTCTACACCACCCAGGCATGCTCGGCCGGGCGCTGGCGTTCCGGGCGGATCCTGCTCGCCGGCGACGCGGCGCACGTGATGCCGCCGTTCATGGGGCAGGGGATGAGTTCGGGCTTCCGCGACGCACTCAACCTCGCCTGGAAGCTCGACCTGGTGCACCGCGGCCTCGCCGACGAGGCCCTGCTGGACACCTACCAGGAGGAGCGCTGCGCGCACGTGCAGCACGCCATCCGGATGTCCATGGACTCGGGCACGGTGATCTGCGAGACCGACCGCGCCGCCGCGGCCGGTCGCGACGCCGCGATGCTCGCCGAGCTGCGCCGGCGTACCGCCCGCCCGCGCACCCGGTCCCTGCTGGAGCCCCTGTCCGGCGGGATCCTGCACAGCGGCTGCGAGGCCGCCGGCGCCCCGATGCCGCAGGGCCGCGTCGAGGTCGACGGCCGCGCCGGGCTCTTCGACGAGGTCGTCGGCACCGGATTCGTCCTGCTCTGCGCCGAGGACCCCGACGACCTGCTCGACGCCGACGCCCGGGCCTTCCTGGACACGCTCGGCACGCGGGTCGTCCGGATCGTTCCCGCCGGCGCGCCCGTACCCGGATCCGGCGCCGCGCCGATGGCCTTCGACCTCGACGACGTGTACCTGCCCCACCTCAAGCGGTACGACGCGGTGGCGGTGCTCGTCCGGCCCGACTTCTACGTCTTCGGCACCGCCGCCGACCCGGCCGTCGTGCCCGCGCTCGTCGAGGATCTGCGCCGGCAGATCCGGCGCGGCTGATCGGCATCCACCCACCGGAAGGAACCGACATGTTCGAGAACCTGAAGATCGCCGGCCGGGCGATCCGCACGGTCTTCACCGCCGACCCCATCACCCGGGTCCGGCGCTTCTACGAGATCCAGTCACCCGACGTGGAGTTCGCGGCCCGCCGTACCCACTACATGAACGTGGGCTACTGGTCCGACGGGGTCACCGACATCGACACGGCCGCCGACGCGCTGGCCGACAAGCTGGCCGACGCCGCCGGGCTCAAGCCGGACGACACCGTGCTCGACGTCGGCTTCGGCTACGGGGACCAGGACTTCAAGTGGCTGCGGGAGCGCCAGGTCGCCAAGGTGTACGGCCTGAACATCACCCCGCACCACGTCGAGGCGGCACAGCGCCGGGCGCAGGAGGAGGGGCTCGCCGACCGGACCGACTTCCGGCTCGGCAGCGCCACCGAACTGCCCTTCGAGGACAACACCTTCGACCGGGTCGTCGCCCTGGAGTCCGCCTTCCACTTCTACCCGCGCAGCGCGTTCTTCGCCGAGGCGCTGCGGGTGCTGCGCCCGGGCGGCGTGCTCGCCACGGCCGACATCATCCCGGTCAGCGGCGACGTCGTCCGCGCCGCCATCCAGTCCGGCCCGCTGAGTTTCGTCAAGTTCAGCATCCCGAAGGAGAACTGGCACGACCGGGACACGTACCGGCAGCAGTTGGTCGAGGCCGGCTTCGCCAACCCGGAGGTCCGCTCGATCAAGGAGCAGACCTGGGAGGGCTGGCGGGCGTACATGGCCGAGCGGACCAACGACCCCGCGTTCCGGGCCGTCGTCAAGCCGGCCGTCCGCAAGAGCATGGCGGCCCACTGGAAGAACCAGGACCTCATGAAGCGTGAGCTGGCGCAGATGGACTACGTGATCGCGGTCGGCCACAAGCGGTGACACCGCGCACGGACGAGGGGCCCGCCGACCGGTCGTGACGACCGGCGGACGGGCCCCTCGTCCGGTGGGATCAGACCGCCGGCGCCGCGCTCAGTGCCGTCGAGATGGCCCGCAGGATCGCCGGCTGGTGCTCGGCGAGGAAGAAGTGCCCGCCCGGGTAGACCTTCAGGTCGAACGCCGCGGTGGTGTGGTCCGACCACGCCCGGGCCTCCTCGACAGTCGTCTTCGGGTCGTCGTCACCGGTGAGGACGGTGATCGGGCAGCTCAGCGGCGGCCCCGGCCGGTAGGTGTACCGCTCGGCGGCCCGGTAGTCGTTGCGGATCGCCGGCAACGCGGCGCGCAGCATCTCCGGATCCCCGAGGACGGCGGAGTTGGTGCCGCTCAGCTTCCGGACGTCGGCCAGCAGCCCCTCGTCGTCGAGCAGGTGCACCGTCTCGTGCCGTGACTTCGACGGCGCCCGGCGCCCGGAGGCGAACAGGTGCGCGACGCTGCCGCCGTCCTGCTCGATGAGCCGGGCGAGTTCGAAGCCGAGGCTGGCCCCCATGCTGTGCCCGAAGATGGCCAGCGGCTCGTCCCGCCAGGGCCGCAGCACGGTGAACACCTCGCGCGCGAGGTCGTGGATGTCGCCGATGCACTTCTCGTGGCGCCGGTCCTGCCGTCCCGGGTACTGGATCGACAGCACCTCCACGGCGGGGGAGAGAGCGCGGGACACCGGGAAGTAGAAGCTTGCCGACCCGCCGGCGTGGGGCAGGCACACCAACCGCCTCGCGCCGCCCGGAGCGGGGTGGAAGCGTCGCACCCACAAGCCGTTGTCGGTATCTGGCGTCGTCATCCTCTGGTGGTCCTTCCGGCGGCTGCGGTTGCCGACCGGATCGGCGCGGACCCGGTCGAGGCGACGCTAGTGCGACGGGTCGGGACCGGACACCCCTAGCTGGTCGGTTGCCTGGTTAGGGGTTGTCCGCGCTCGCGCGCAACCAATAACTTCTCCCGGCAGATGGGGATCTGCGTGGCTCTCGGCCGAGCGAGCCGAACGACAGATACAGGTGTCGCCTGAGACTTCTGCGCATTCGTACCGTCGCTTACGTCGAGTCTCCGCCGTGAATCGCGATGGGCTGGGTTGATGGACACCGAAGAGAAGCTCCGGGAGTACCTGAAGAGAGTCACCGCCGACCTGCGGCGGACCCGGCAACGGCTCCGGGACGTCGAGGCCGACGCGCAGCAGCCCATCGCGATCGTCGGCATCGGCTGCCGGTTCCCCGGCGGGGTGCGCACCGCCGAGGAACTGTGGGATCTCGTCGCGTCCGGCGGTGACGCGATCGCCTCCTTCCCCACCGACCGCGGCTGGGATCTCGACGCGCTCTACGACCCGGAGCGGTCCCGGCCGGGCACCTCCTCGGTCCGGGAGGGCGGATTCGTGGCCGACGCCGCCGAGTTCGACCCTCGGCTGTTCGGGGTCTCGCCGCGCGAGGCCCTCGCCATGGACCCGCAGCAGCGGCTGCTGCTGCAGACCTCGTGGGAGGCCGTCGAGACGGCGGGGATCGACCCCACAAGCCTGAAGGGCGCCCGGGTCGGGGTCTTCGCCGGCATGACCCACAGCGGGTACGCCCACCCGCCGGAGACCCCGCCGGCGGGCGTGGAGGACTACCTCGGTCTCGGCAACGCGGGCAGCATCGCCTCGGGTCGGGTGGCGTACTCGTTCGGGTTCGAGGGGCCGGCGGTGACTGTGGACACGGCGTGTTCGTCGTCGCTTGTGGCGTTGCACCTGGCGGTGCAGGCGCTGCGGTCGGGGGAGTGCGATCTCGCGCTGGCCGGTGGCGTGACGGTGATGCCCACTCCCGCGGTGTTCGTCGACTTCACCCGGCAGGGCAACCTGTCCCCGGTGGCCCGGTGCCGGGCGTTCGCCGACGCGGCGGACGGCACGGCGCTCGCCGAGGGTGTCGGGGTGCTGCTGGTGCAGCGCTTGTCGGATGCGCGGCGCGACGGGCGTCGGGTGCTGGCGGTGGTGCGGGGTTCGGCGGTGAACCAGGATGGTGCGTCGAACGGGTTGACGGCGCCGAACGGTCCGTCGCAGCAGCGGGTGATCCGGCAGGCGCTCGCCAACGCCCGGCTGGGCGTCGCCGACGTGGACGTGGTGGAGGCGCACGGTACGGGTACGACGTTGGGTGATCCGATCGAGGCGCAGGCGTTGCTGGCGACGTACGGGCAGGGCCGGGATGTGCCGCTGTTGCTCGGGTCGGTGAAGTCGAACATCGGTCACACGCAGGCCGCTGCGGGGGTGGCGGGCATCATCAAGATGATCTCGGCGATGCGGCACGGGACCGTGCCGGCGACGCTGCATGTGGATGTGCCGTCGTCGCATGTGGATTGGTCGTCGGGTGCGGTGGAGTTGGTGACGGCCTCCCGTGAGTGGCCGGGCGTGGAGCGTCCTCGGCGGGCGGGTGTGTCGTCGTTCGGCATCTCGGGGACCAATGCGCACGTGGTCCTGGAACAGCCGGAGGCCGAAGCCGATCCCGAGCCCGTCGCGGCGCCGGTGGGTGTGCCGGTGCCGTGGGTGGTGTCGGGGCGTTCGGAGCGTGCTCTGGTGGGGCAGGCGTCGAGGTTGGCGTCGTTCGTGCCTGGGTCTGGCGTGTCGTCGTGGGATGTGTCGTGGTCGTTGGTGAGGTCGCGGGCGGCGTTGGAGCACCGCGCGGTGGTGTGGGGCTCGGACGTGGACGAGCTGGTGGCCGGGCTGTCGGCTGTTGCCGAGGGCCGGTCGGTGGTGTCGGGTGTGGTGTCGGCGGGTCGTCGGGCGGTGTTGTTCACCGGTCAGGGTTCGCAGCGTGTGGGTATGGGCCGGGAGCTGTACGAGACGTTCCCGGTGTTCGCGCAGGCCTTCGACGGGGTGTGTGCGGGGTTTGAGGGTTTGTTGCCGCGTGCGTTGCGGGATGTGGTGTTCGCGCAGGCGGGGTCGGATGAGGCTGCCCTGGTGGATCAGACCGTCTTTGCCCAGGCGGGGTTGTTCGCTGTTGAGGTGGCGTTGTGGGAGTTGCTCGCGTCGTGGGGTGTGCGGGCTGATTTCCTGGCGGGTCATTCGATCGGTGAGGTGACGGCCGCGTACGTGTCGGGGATGTTGTCCCTGAGGGACGCGTGCACGTTGGTGGCGGCGCGGGGCCGGTTGATGCAGGCTCTGCCGTCGGGTGGGGTGATGGCGGCGGTGGGCGCGGCGGAGGAGGCTGTCGCCGAGCTGATCGCGTCGTCGGGTGTGGACGTGGCGGCGGTGAACGGTCCGGCGTCGGTGGTGGTGTCGGGTGCCGCCGGCGAGGTCGCTTCGGTGGTGGCGGCCTGCCGTGAGCGGGGTTGGCGGGTCAAGGAACTGGCGGTCAGTCACGCGTTCCATTCGCGGTTGATGGATCCGATGCTGGACGAGTTCGCGTCGGTGGTGGCGGGGCTGGACTGGCAGCCGCCGCGGGTGCCGGTGGTGTCGAACGTGACCGGCGCGGTCGCGGACGCGGCGGAGCTGACCGACCCGGGCTACTGGGTGCGGCACGTGCGCCAGCCGGTACGGTTCGCCGACGCGGTGCGCACCCTCCACCAGCAGGACGTCACCCAGTTCCTGGAGGTCGGCCCCGACGCCGTACTCACCGCCATGGCGCAGGACTGCGTCGAGGCGGCCGGCGAGGTCCGGTTCACCGCCACGATGCGCGCCGGGCAATCCGAGGCCGACACGCTGCGCACCGCCCTCGCCGAGTGGTACGTCACCGGCGGCCACGTCGACTGGACCGGATACCTCGCCGCCCTCGACGGGGCCGGCCCCGAGCGGGCAGCCGAGGCACGCCCCCGCGCCATCGCCCTGCCCACGTACGCCTTCGACCAGCAGCGCTACTGGCTCAATGCCAGCGCGGGGGTCGAGACGGCGCCCGGGCTCGGTGTCCGCCCCGTCGACCACGCGCTGCTCGGCGCCGCCGTACGCGTCGCCGACGACGACGTACGGGTCTTCGGCACCGAACTCTCCGTACTGACACACCCGTGGCTCGCCGAACACGTCGTCTGGGACTCGGTGGTGGTGCCCGGCGCCGCCCTGGTCGAGATGGTCCTGCACGCGGGCGCGCAGGTCGGCTGCGACACCCTCGACGAGCTGACCCTCCAGGCCCCGCTGGCGCTCGCCGAGGACGGCACCCGGGCGGTGCAGGTGAAACTGGGCGCTGCGGACGAGGACGGTCGCCGGACGGTCACCATCCACTCCCGCGCCGCCGCCGACCCGGACGGCGAGTGGGACCGCCACGCGGCGGGCGTCCTCGCCCCCGCCGTACCGCAGCCCGACCGGTCCGATCCGGCGCCGTGGCCGCCCAGCGCCGCCACCGCCGTCGCGGTCGACGAGATCTACACCGAGCTGTCCCGTCTGGGCGTCGAATACGGCCCCCTCTTCCGTGGCCTGCGCGCCGTCTGGCGCACCGGCGACGAGGTGTGCGCCGAGGTGGCGGTGCCCGACGGCACCGAGGTCGCCGGCTTCAGCCTGCATCCCGCCCTGCTGGACGCTGCGCTGCACGTCGTCGGCCTGCTCGACTCCGACGCGGAGGATGCCTCCGGCGTACGCCTGCCCTTCGCCTGGACCGGCGTCACCCTCTCGGCGGTCGGCGCGACCGCGCTGCGGGTACGCGCCCGGCGCAGCGGCGGCGGCGTGGCCCTGACCCTGACCGACCCGGCCGGCGCCCCCGTCGCCCGGATCGACTCCCTGGTCTCCCGCCCCGTCACCGCCGACCAGGTGCGCGGCGGTGACTCCGCAGCCGACCCGCTGTACGCCGTCAACTGGCAGAGCGTGCGGCCGGGTACCCCGGCGACCGTCCGGGTGGTGCTCCTCGGCGACGCGCCGTCCGACCTGTCCGAGATCGCCAGGTACAGGCTCGCCGAGCTGGCGGAGGCGGTCGACTCCGGCCGGATCGACCCGGAACTGGTGCTGCTCGCCGCGTACACCGACGACGAGGACGCCCCGGTTCCCGCCGCGACGCGGAGCCGGCTCACGGCGGTGCTGGCCGCCGTCCAGGGCTGGCTCGCCGACGACCGGCTGGCACAGCGGCGGCTGGTCGTGCTGACCCGCGGGGCCGTCGCCGCCGGCGACACCTGTCGTACGGGCGACCTGCCCGGCGCGGCGGTCTGGGGCCTGCTGCGCTCGGCCCAGGCGGAGCACCCCGACCGCTTCGTGCTCGTGGACCTCGACGAGGCGCGGCAGCCGGAGTCCTGCACCGTGGACCTGGTGGCCCGTGCGGTCGCCACCGGCGAACCCCAACTGGCGGTCCGGGACGAGCAGGTGCTGGCGCCCCGGCTCGCGCCAGCCGTCCTCGACCCGGCGCCGGCCGCCGCCCTCGACCCCGACGGGACGGTCCTGGTCACCGGGGCCACCGGCGCCCTCGGCGGTCTGCTGGCCCGGCACCTGGTCGGTACGCACAAGGTGCGCCACCTGCTGCTGGTCAGCCGCCGCGGAACCGACGCCCCCGGCGCGGCGGAGCTGCTCGCCGAGCTGACCGCGCTGGGTGCGCAGGCCCGCCTGGTCGCCGCCGACGTGGCGGACCGGGACCGCCTGGCCGCGGTGCTGGCCGACGTTCCCGCCGAGCACCCGCTCACCGGCGTGGTGCACGCCGCCGGTGTCCTCGACGACACGGTGATCTCGGCGCTGACCCCCGGCCGGCTGTCAGCCGTTCTCTCCGCCAAGGCCGACGCCGCCTGGCACCTGCACGAGCTGACCCGATCGCGGCCACTGGCGATGTTCGTCCTCTTCTCGTCCGTCGCCGGTGTCCTCGGCGGCCCCGGGCAGGGCAACTACGCCGCCGCGAACGCGTTCCTCGACGGCCTCGCCGGGCACCGGCACGCCTGCGGCCTCGCCGCCACGTCCCTGTCCTGGGGCCTCTGGGCCGCGGACAGCGGGATGACGGGCGCACTCGACGCCGCACAGCGGCAGCGGATGAGCCGCAACGGCCTCAGCCCGCTCGGCACCGGCCAGGCGTTGCGCCTCTTCGACGCCGGCCTGCACGGTGGACGCCCCCACCTGGTGCCGGCGCTGCTCGACCTCGCCGCGCTGCGCCGCCAGGCCGACGCCGGCCAGCTCCCGGCGCCGCTGCGCGGCCTGGTCCGGGCCCGGCGGCGCGTCGTCGACGGCGGCGGCGACGGCGGCCCGTCCTTCGCGCAGCGCCTCGCCGGCACGCCCGAGGCCGAACGCGGCCGGCTGGTGGAGGACCTGGTCAAGGCGCAGGTCATCGAGGTGCTCGGCTACCCGCCGGCCACCGTCGTGCCGTCCGGGCAGACGTTCACCGGCCTCGGCTTCGATTCGCTGACAGCCGTGGAGCTGCGCAACCGGCTGACCGCCCTCACCGGCATCCGGCTGCCGGCGAGCCTCATCTTCGACTGCCCCACGCCCGCCGCCCTCGCCGACTTCCTGCTGGTCGACGCCGCCCCGCCGAAGCCCGAACCGGGCCTGCTCGCCGAGCTGGACCGGCTGGAGGCCGCGTTCGCCGCGACCGCGCCGGAGGAGCTGGAGCGGCTGGCCGCCGACGACGAGACGCGTACCGCCGTGGCAGTCCGCCTCCGGGCGCTGGTCACCCGGTGGAGCGACACCACCGACCGGCCCGGCGACGTCGGCCAGGCCCTCGACGACGCCTCGGACGACGAGCTGTTCGACTTCATCGACCAGAAGTTCGGCCGATCCTGACCACGAGTCCGCCGCTTGCCCCTTAGCGACAGGTGATCAACCCGATGGCGAACGAAGCCAAGCTCCGCGAGTACCTCAAGCGCGTCACCGCTGACCTGCACGAGACCAGCGAGCGCCTGCGGGCCGTCGACGAGCAGAATCACGAGCCGATCGCGATCGTGGCGATGGGCTGCCGCTACCCGGGCGGGGTGCGGACTCCGGAGGCGCTGTGGCGGCTGGTCGAGTCCGGCGTCGACGCCGTCACACCCTTCCCGGCGGACCGGGGCTGGGACGTGGAGAGCCTCTACGACCCCGACCCCGAGGCGCACGGCAAGTCGTACACCCGCGAGGGCGGCTTCCTGCACGACGCCGGCGAGTTCGACGGCGGCTTCTTCGGCATCTCGCCCCGCGAGGCGCTGGCCATGGACCCGCAGCAGCGCCTCCTGCTGGAGGTCGCCTGGGAGACGGTCGAGCGGGCCGGCATCGCCGCGGACTCGCTCAAGGGCAGCCGCACCGGCGTCTTCACCGGCGTCATGTACCACGACTACGTCTCCCGGCTCAACGGCGTGCCGCAGGAGGTCGAGGCGTTCGTCGGCACGGGCAACCACGGCAGCGTCGTCTCCGGCCGGATCGCGTACACGTTCGGCTTCGAGGGCCCGGCCGTCACCGTCGACACCGCCTGCTCGTCCTCACTGGTGGCGCTGCACCTCGCCGTCCAGGCCCTGCGTTCCGGCGAGTGCACCCTCGCGCTGGCCGGCGGTGTCACCGTCATGTCCAGCCCCGACACGTTCGTCGGCTTCAGCCGCCAGCGTGGCCTGTCCCCGGACGGGCGGTGCAAGTCCTTCGCGGCCACCGCCGACGGCACCGGCTGGAGCGAGGGCGCCGGGCTGCTGCTGCTGGAGCGGCTCTCCGACGCGCAGCGCAACGGCCACCGGGTGCTCGCCGTCGTGCGCGGCAGCGCGGTCAACTCCGACGGCGCCTCCAACGGCCTCACCGCTCCGCACGGCCCGTCGCAGCAACGCGTGATCCGCCAGGCCCTCGCCAACGCCCGGCTCGCCCCGGCCGACGTGGACGCCGTCGAGGCCCACGGCACCGGCACCCGCCTCGGTGATCCCATCGAGGCGCAGGCCCTGCTCGCCACGTACGGCCGGGACCGGGCCGACGACCAGCCCCTGTGGCTCGGGTCGATCAAGTCGAACCTCGGGCACACCCAGGCCGCGGCCGGCGTCGCCGGCGTCATCAAGATGGTCATGGCGATGCGTCACGGCGTCCTGCCGCGCACCCTGCACGTCGACGAGCCGTCCCCGCACGTCGACTGGTCGGCCGGCGCGGTGAGCCTGCTCCGCGAGCCGCGCCCGTGGCCGCGCGCGACGAGGCCCATGCGCGCGGGCGTCTCCTCGTTCGGTGTCAGCGGCACCAACGCCCACGTCATCGTCGAGGCCGCCCCGCCCGCGCCGCAGCCGGCCACCGACGCCGTCACCGGCCCCGACCCGCTGCCGTGGGTCGTCTCCGCGCGCAGCGCCGCAGCGCTCGGCGCCCAGGCCGACCGGCTGCGCTCCTGGCTCGCCGAGCACCCCGACGCCGCGCCGGCCGCCGTGGGCCGGGCCCTGGCCACCGGCCGGTCCGTCCTGGAACACCGGGCGGTGCTGCTCGGCGCCGACCGGGACGAACTGCTCGCCGGGCTCGGCGCGCTGGCCGACGGGGTTCCGGCCCCGTCCGTGCGGCGCGGGGTCGCCAGTCCCACCCGCGTCGCCGTGCTCTGCACCGGCCAGGGCGCCCAGCGCGTCGGCATGGGCCAGCGGTTGTACGCCGCCTTCCCGGCCTTCGCCGACGCCTTCGACGCCGCCTGCGCGGAGCTGGACAGGCACCTCGACCGGCCGCTGCGCGGCGTGCTCGACGGCCCCGCCGACGTGCTCGACCGGACCGGGTACGCCCAGGCGGCGCTCTTCGCCGTCGAGGTCGCCGCCTACCGGCTCGTCGAGTCCTGGGGTGTCGTGCCGGACTTCGTGGCCGGGCACTCGGTCGGCGAGGTGGCCGCCGCGCACATCGCCGGCGTGCTGTCGCTGCCCGACGCCGCCCGCCTGGTGGCCGCCCGGGGCACGCTGATGCAGGCGCTGCCCACCGGTGGCGCCATGGTGTCGATCCGCGCCACCGAGGCGGAGGTCCGCGCGCACCTGGCCACCGCCGGCGGGACGCCCGGCGCCGGGCTGGCCGCCGTCAACGGCCCGGAGTCCGTCGTCGTCTCCGGCGACGAGGACGCCGTGCTGGCGGTCGCCGCACACTTCGCAGCCCTCGGCCGCAGCACCAGGCGGCTGCGGGTCAGCCACGCGTTCCACTCCGCCCGCATGGACCCGATGCTCGACGCGTTCGGCGACGTGCTCGGGCAACTGACCTTCGCCGCGCCCCGCATCCCCGTGGTCTCCACCGTGACCGGATCGGTGCTCGACCCCGACGAGGTGTGCTCCCCGGCGTACTGGCTGCGCAACGTCCGCGACACGGTCCGCTTCGACGCCGCCGTGGCCACGCTGCGTGAGCTGGGTGTCGGCGCGTACGTCGAGGTGGGCCCGGGCGGAGTGCTCTGCGCGCTCACCCAGGAGATCGTCGGCGCGGACCAGGCGGTCTGCGCCCCCGTGCTGCGCGCCGAGCACGACGAGGCGACCACCGCCTTGGCCGCCGCGGCCACCGTGTGGGCCAGGGGCGTGCCGGTGAACTGGGCGGCCCTGTTCGCCGGCCCGCCCGTGCCGGTCGACCTGCCCACGTACGCGTTCCAGCGCGAACGCTACTGGCTGCTGCCCCTGCCGCAGCCCGCCGACGTGACCGCCGCCGGGCTGACCCCGACCGGCCACCCGCTGCTCGGCGCGGTGTTCCGCTCGGCCGACGGCGACGAGGTGACGCTCACCGGCAGGTTGTCCGTGGAGACCCAGCCCTGGCTGGCCGAGCACGCCCTGCGCGACGTCGTGCTCCTGCCCGGCACCGGGTTCGTGGAACTGGCGATGCGGGCCGGCGCGGAGGTCGGCGCGGAACGGCTCGCCGAGCTGACCCTCCAGGCGCCGCTGGTGCTGCCCGAGACCGGCGGCGTCGACGTGCAGGTCGCCGCCGAACGCACCGGCGGCGGAGCGTGGCAGCTCACCGTCCACGCCCGCCGCGCCGGCACCGACGACATCTGGGTACGGCACGCCACCGGCCTGCTCACCGAGGAGCCGGATGAGGACACCGGCACGCTGGCGCAGTGGCCGCCGAGCGACGCCACCTCCCTGGACGTGTCGGAGCTGGCCGGGCGGGCGGCACGGGCCGGGTTCGCGTACGGCCCGGCCTTCTCCGGGCTGCGTGCCGCCTGGCGCGTCGGCGCCGACGTGTACGCCGAGGTGGCGCTGCCCGAGCCGGCGGCCGGCGACGCCGGTGGGTACGGGCTGCACCCGGCGTTGCTCGATGCCGCCGTGCAGGCGGTCGGGCTGGGCATCGTCGACCCCGGCGAGGCCCGGATGCCGTTCGCCTGGTCCGACGTGACGCTGTCCGCCCACGGCGCAGACACGCTGCGGGTGCGGTTGACCCCCACCGGTCCGGACACGGTGTCCATGCTGGTCGCCGACGCCACCGGGGCGCCGGTCGCCCGGGTCGGCTCCCTGGTGCTGCGGCCCCTGCCGGCGGGGGAGCTCACCGCCGGCGGGTCCGCGTGGCGGCGCTCGCTGTTCCGCCTCGACTGGCTCCGGCACCCCGTCGCCGGGGGCGCTGCCGACGGCACGACCTGGGCGGTGCTCGGCGAACGTCCCGCCCCGCTGCCGTCCGGCCCGCCCGCCGCCCGGTACGCCGACCTCGACGCGCTCCGCGACGCCGGGGTACCCGACGCCGTGCTGTACCCGGTGGCCGGCGCGACCGGCCCCGGCGCCGTCCACGACCTGCTCGCCGAGGTCCTCGCCGTGCTCCAGGGCTGGCTCGCCGCCGAACCGCACACCGGCGACTCCCGGCTGGTGGTCCTCACCGGCGGCGCCGTCGCCGTGGACGACGACGCGGAGGTCACCGACCTGGCCGGCGCCGCCGTGTGGGGCCTGCTCCGCTCCGCCCAGGCCGAGCACCCCGGCCGCTTCCTCGTCGTCGACGTCGACGACGAGGAGAACTGCGCGGCCGTCCTCGCCGGCCTGCTGTCGGCCGACGAGCCGCAGGCGGCGGTACGCGACGGGGCGCTCCGCGTGCCCCGGCTCGTCGCCGCCCCGGAACCCGACGCGCCGGCGCCGGCGCTGGACCCGGAGGGCACGGTGCTGGTCACCGGCGGCACCGGTGCCCTCGGCGCGCTGACCGCCCGCCACCTGGTCACCCGGTACGGGGCCCGGCACCTGCTGCTCACCAGCCGGCGCGGCGCCGACGCCGACGGCGCAGCCGACCTGGTCGCCGCCCTCGCCGACCTGGGCGCCACCGCGACTGTCGAGGCGTGCGACGCCGCCGACCGGGCCGCCCTCGCCGCGCTGCTGGACCGGATCGACCCGGCGCACCCGCTGACCGGCGTGGTGCACACCGCCGGCGTGCTGGCCGACCGCACCCTGACCTCGCTCACCCCCGAGACGCTCGGCGACGTGCTGCGGCCGAAGGTGGACGCCGCCGCGAACCTGCACGAGCTGACCGCCGCCGGCCGCCTCGCGCTCTTCGTCACGTACTCCTCGGCGGCGGGCGTGACGGGCAGCCCCGGTCAGGCCAACTACGCGGCGGCCAACGCCTTCCTGGACGCGCTCGCCCACCGGCGACGGGCCGCGGGCCTGCCGGCGCACTCGCTGGCCTGGGGCCCGTGGGCGGAGTCGGGCGGCGGCATGACCGCCGGCCTCGACCGCGCCGACACCGACCGGCTGGCCCGGGCCGGCGTACGGCCGCTTCCCGCGGCGGACGGCCTCGCGCTCCTCGACGCCGCCCTGCTCACCGGCCTGCCCGCAACGGTGCCGATGGCGCTGGACGGGCCGGCGCTGCGCGCCCAGGCCGAGGCGGGCACCCTGCCGCCGGTCCTGCGCGGCCTGGTCCGGGCGCCCCGGCGCCGCGCCGCGCGGTCCGGCCCGGCGGAGACCGCCGCGCTGACCGGGCGGCTCGCCGGCCTCGACCGCGAGGAGCGCGCCGCGGCCCTGCTGCGGCTCGTCCTCGACCAGGTCGCGACGGTCCTGGGGTACGCCGACGCCGCCGCCGTCGAGGCCGGGCGTCCGTTCACCGAGCTCGGTTTCGACTCGCTCACCGCCGTCGAACTGCGCAACCGGCTGGGCGCGGTCACCGGCCTGCGCCTGCCCGCGACGCTGGTCTTCGACCACCCGACCCCGCTCGCCCTCGCCGACCACCTGGACGCCGAGACCGCAACGGACGCCGGCACCCGGGCGGCTCCGGTAGCCGCCGTCGCGGCGCTCGACGAGCCGATCGCGATCGTCGGCATGAGCTGCCGCTACCCCGGCGGCGTACGCAGCCCCGAGCAACTGTGGGACCTCCTCGTCTCCGGTGGCGACGGCATCACCGGCTTCCCCGCCGACCGCGGCTGGGACGTCGACGACCTGTACGACCCGTCCGGCGCGCGCCGGGGCAGCAGCTACGCCCGCGAGGGCGGCTTCCTGGCCGACGCCGCCGACTTCGACGCCGACCTGTTCAAGATCTCGCCGCACGAGGCCCTCGCCATGGACCCGCAGCAGCGGCTGCTGCTGGAGACCTCGTGGGAGGCCATCGAGGACGCCCGGATCGACCCGCTCGCGCTGCGTGGCCGCCCCGTCGGCGTGTTCGCCGGCATGATGTACCACAACCACGCCGCAGGGCTGGCCGACGTCCCCGAGACCCTCGACGGCTACCTCGGCGTCGGCACGGCCAGCAGCGTGTTGTCGGGTCGGGTGGCGTACTCGTTCGGGTTCGAGGGCCCGGCGGTGACTGTGGACACGGCGTGTTCGTCGTCGCTTGTGGCGTTGCACCTGGCGGTGCAGGCGCTGCGGTCCGGCGAGTGCGACCTGGCGCTGGCCGGCGGCGTCACGGTGATGGCGACGCCCGAGACGTTCATCGACTTCTCCCGGCAGCGGGGCATGGCCCCCGACGGCCGCTGCAAGTCGTTCTCCGACGCGGCGGACGGCACGGGCTGGTCCGAGGGCGTCGGGGTGCTGCTGGTGCAGCGGCTGTCGGACGCGCGGCGTGACGGGCGCCGGGTCCTTGCGGTCGTGCGGGGCACGGCCGTCAACCAGGACGGCGCGTCGAACGGTTTGACGGCGCCGAACGGCCCGTCGCAGCAGCGGGTGATCCGGCAGGCCCTCGCGAACGCCCGGCTGGGCGTCGCCGAGGTCGACGTCGTGGAGGCGCACGGCACGGGCACGACGCTGGGCGACCCCATCGAGGCCCAGGCGCTGCTCGCCACGTACGGGCAGGACCGCGACGACCGGGACGCGCTGCTGCTGGGGTCGGTGAAGTCGAACATCGGTCACACGCAGGCGGCTGCGGGGGTGGCGGGTGTCATCAAGATGATCTTGGCGATGCGGTACGGGGTGGTGCCGGCGTCGTTGCACGTGGATGTGCCCTCGTCGCATGTGGACTGGTCGTCGGGTGCGGTGGAGCTGGTGACCCGGGCGCGCGAGTGGCCGGGTGCGGGCCGCGCACGCAGGGCTGCCGTGTCGTCGTTCGGCATCTCGGGGACGAACGCGCACGTGATCATCGAGCAGGCGGAGCCGGAGCACGCCGCGGGGTCTGCCGCGCCGGTCGGGTTGCCGGTGCCGTGGGTGGTGTCGGGGCGTTCGGAGCGCGGTCTGGTGGGTCAGGCGGCGCGGTTGGCGTCGTTCGTGCGGGAACGGTCCGGCCTTGCGGTGGCGGACGTGTCGTGGTCGTTGGCGACGACTCGGGCTGCGTTGGAGCATCGGGCGGTGGTGTGGGGTTCGTCGCTGGACGAGTTGGTTGCTGGTCTGTCGGCGGTGGCTGAGGGCCGGTCTGCGGGTGTGGTGTCGGCGGGTCGTCGGGCGGTGTTGTTCACGGGTCAGGGTTCGCAGCGTGTGGGCATGGGCCGGGAGCTGTACGAGACGTTCCCGGTGTTCGCGTCGGCGTTCGACGAGGTGTGCGCCCGTTTTGACGGTTTGTTGCCGCGTGCGTTGCGCGACGTCGTGTTCGCCGAGGCGGGTACTTCCGATGCCGGCTTGGTGGATCAGACGGTGTTCGCGCAGGCGGGGTTGTTCGCGGTCGAGGTGGCGTTGTGGGAGTTGCTCGCGTCGTGGGGTGTGCGGGTTGATTTCCTGGCGGGTCATTCGATCGGTGAGGTGACGGCC